>LR134136.1:1301078-1951617 GCA_900635495.1 Atlantibacter hermannii
AGAAAACGGCAAAGGATTGAAGATTGTGCGCCAGAGCCTGCCGTACGGCACCGCCAGCGGAACTCACGGTCTCTACTTCTGTGCCTATTGCGCCACGCTGCATAATATCGAGCAGCAGTTGCTGAGCATGTTCGGTGACCTGGACGGCAAACGCGACGCCATGTTGCGCTTTACCAAACCCGTGACCGGCGGCTATTACTTCGCGCCTTCTCTGGAACGGCTGAACAGCCTGTAACTCCCCACAGCGCGGCGTCTGCCGCGCTGTCTTCAACCCCTGCTTATTCTCTTTTCGACTTCCAAATCACCAAACGGTATATAAAAGCGTTACTGCTTTAACACCCGTTATAAATAAACTGAACCCAGGATCGTCATCACATTTATAAGGGTGCAGAATGGCCGTTAAATCAGCGAAAAAATTTTCAGTGCGCTTGCAGTCCTGGTGTTAGCTGGCCCTGCGCAAGCAACGGAATTACTTAACAGTTCTTATGATGTCTCGCGCGAGCTGTTTGCGGCGCTGAACACGCCCTTCGAAGCGCAGTGGGCACAGGAAAACGGCGGAGATAAGCTGACTATCAAGCAATCGCATGCCGGTTCATCAAAACAGGCGCTGGCGATTTTGCAGGGCTTAAAAGCCGACGTTGTAACTTATAACCAGGTGACTGACGTGCAGATCCTGCATGACAGAGGCAACCTGATCCCGGCGAACTGGCAGAGCCGTTTGCCGAATAACAGCTCGCCGTTCTATTCCACCATGGCGTTCCTGGTGCGTAAGGGCAACCCCAAAAATATCCACGACTGGAATGACCTGGTGCGTTCCGACGTGAAGCTGATTTTCCCGAACCCGAAAACCTCCGGTAACGCGCGTTACACCTATCTGGCCGCCTGGGGCGCTGCGGATAAAGCGGATGGCGGCGATAAAGCCAAAACCGCGCAGTTTATGACCCAGTTTCTGAAAAATGTCGAAGTGTTCGATACCGGCGGCCGTGGCGCGACCACTACTTTTGTAGAGCGCGGTCTTGGCGATGTGCTGATCAGCTTTGAATCGGAAGTGAATAATATTCGCAATCAGTATGCCAAAGAAGGTTTTGAGGTCGTGGTGCCGAAGGTGAACGTCATGGCGGAGTTCCCGGTCGCCTGGGTGGACAAAAACGTCAAGGCCAACGGCACAGAGAAAGCGGCGAAAGCGTACCTGAATTATCTCTACAGCCCGACAGCCCAAACCATCATCACCGATTTCTACTATCGCGTGAATAACCCTGAGGTGATGGCGAAGCTGAACGATAAATTCCCGCAGACGGAGTTGTTCCGCGTGGAAGATCAGTTTGGCAGTTGGCCGGATGTGATGAAAACCCACTTTAACAGCGGCGGCGAACTGGACAAGCTGCTGGCGGCGGGGCGTAAGTAATGTTCGCAGTCTCTACCCGCCGGGTGCTTCCAGGCTTTACCCTGAGCCTGGGCACCAGCCTGCTGTTTGTGTGCCTGATTTTGCTGTTGCCGTTAAGCGCGCTGGTGATGCAATTGTCCCAGATGAGCTGGGCGCAGTACTGGGAGGTCATTACTAACCCGCAGGTCGTGGCTGCCTATAAAGTGACACTGTTATCTGCGGCGGCGGCTTCTGTTTTCAACGGCGTGTTCGGCCTGTTAATGGCGTGGATTTTAACGCGCTACCGTTTCCCTGGTCGCACTATTCTGGATGCGCTGATGGATCTGCCGTTTGCGCTCCCGACTGCGGTCGCAGGCCTGACGCTGGCGTCGCTGTTTTCGGTTAACGGTTTTTACGGCGAATGGCTGGCCATGCTGGGTATTAAAGTCACCTACACCTGGCTTGGCATCGCGGTGGCGATGGCATTCACCAGTATTCCGTTCGTGGTACGTACGGTACAACCGGTGCTTGAAGAACTGGGGCCAGAATATGAAGAAGCGGCGGAGACGCTGGGCGCCAGCCGCTGGCAGAGTTTTACCCGCGTGGTCTTGCCGGAACTCTCTCCGGCGCTGATGGCCGGGGTGGCGTTGTCGTTTACCCGCAGTCTCGGCGAATTCGGCGCGGTGATTTTTATCGCCGGCAACATCGCCTGGAAAACAGAAGTGACTTCACTGATGATTTTTTGTGCGTTTGCAGGAGTTTGATTACCCGGCCGCCAGCGCCATTGCATCGGTGATCCTGGCCGCCTCGTTGATGCTGCTGTTTGCAATCAACACCTTGCAAAGCCGCTTTGGTCGGCGGGTGGTAGGTCACTAATGGCGCAGGTTACTGAATTGAAAACGTACGCGAAACCCGGCATCAACTGGGGAAAATGGTTTCTCATCGGCACCGGCGCGCTGCTGAGCGCGCTGATTCTGGTGGTGCCGATGGTTTATATCTTTGTTCATGCGTTCAGCAAAGGCCTGATGCGGTGCTGCAAAACCTGGCCGACCCGGACATGCTTCACGCCATCTGGCTGACGGTACTGATCGCGTTAATCACCGTGCCGGTTAACCTGGTGTTTGGCACGCTGCTGGCGTGGCTGGTGACGCGCTTTAACTTCCCAGGCCGCCAGTTGTTACTGACGCTGCTGGATATCCCGTTTGCGGTCTCGCCGGTGGTGGCGGGTCTGGTGTACCTGCTGTTCTACGGCTCTAACGGCCCGCTCGGCGGCTGGTTAGGCGATAACGATCTGCAGGTGATGTTTGCCTGGCCCGGTATGGTCCTGGTGACCATTTTCGTGACCTGCCCGTTTGTGGTGCGCGAACTGGTGCCGGTGATGCTAAGCCAGGGCAGCAATGAAGATGAAGCCGCCATTTTGCTGGGCGCCTCCGGCTGGCAGATGTTCCGTCGCGTGACGTTGCCGAATATTCGCTGGGCGCTGCTCTACGGCGTGGTGCTGACCAATGCCCGCGCCATCGGCGAATTCGGCGCGGTGTCGGTGGTTTCCGGATCTATCCGCGGTGAAACGCTGTCGCTGCCGCTGCAAATCGAATTACTTGAGCAGGATTACAATACGGTCGGCGCGTATACCGCCGCCGCGCTGCTGACGTTAATGGCAATTTTGACCCTGTTTTTAAAGAGTGCGTTGCAATGGCGTTTGCATAATCAGGAAAAACGCCTGCAACAGGAGAGCAATCATGAGCATTGAGATTTCCAGAATTAAAAAATCGTTTGGCCGCACCCAGGTGCTTAATGATATTTCTCTGGATATCCCTTCCGGCCAGATGGTGGCGCTGCTGGGACCGAGCGGTTCGGGTAAAACCACACTGCTGCGTATCATTGCGGGCCTGGAACATCAGAGCAGCGGACATATTCGTTTCCACGGTACTGACGTCAGCCGTTTGCATGCCCGCGACCGTAAAGTGGGGTTCGTCTTCCAGCATTACGCCCTGTTCCGCCATATGACGGTGTTCGACAACATCGCTTTTGGTCTGAGCGTATTGCCAAAGCGTGAACGTCCAAACGCCAGCGTTATCAAACAAAAAGTGACCCAGTTGCTTGAGATGGTGCAGCTTGCTCACCTGGCAGACCGTTTCCCGGCCCAGCTTTCCGGCGGGCAGAAACAGCGTGTCGCCCTGGCGCGCGCACTGGCTGTTGAGCCGCAAATCCTGTTGCTCGACGAACCGTTCGGCGCACTGGACGCCCAGGTGCGTAAAGAGCTGCGTCGCTGGCTGCGTCAGCTTCACGAAGAGCTGAAATTCACCAGCGTGTTCGTGACCCACGATCAGGAAGAAGCGATGGAAGTGGCGGACCGCGTGGTGGTGATGAGTCAGGGTCATATTGAACAGGCCGATGCGCCGGAGCGCGTCTGGCGCGAACCGGAGACCCGTTTCGTGCTGGAGTTTCTTGGCGAAGTTAACCGCCTGCACGGCACTATTCGCGGCAGCCAGTTCCACGTTGGCGCGCACCGCTGGCCGCTGGGCTATGCGCCCGCGCACCAGGGACCGGTGGATCTGTTCCTGCGCCCGTGGGAAGTGGACGTTAGCCGCCGCACCAGCCTTGATTCGCCATTGCCGGTGCAGGTGCTGGAAGTGAGTCCGCGTGGCCACTATATGCAACTGGTGGTACAGCCGCTGGGTTGGTATGACGAAACCTTAACCGTTGTTTTGCGGGAAAATTATGTTCCGCATCGCGGGGAACGGCTATTTGTGGGCCTGCAACATGCCCGGTTGTATAACGGCGATGAGAAAATTGAGAGTATTGCTCTCGCCGAAACAGCCTGATAGTTTGTTGCGATCGACTATATGGAAGCGGCTTCGTAGCCGCTTTTTTTATGCTTTGGACAGACCGACGTGAACACATTAGAACAAACGATTGGCAATACGCCGTTGGTACAACTCCAGCGGATGGTGCCGGATAACGGCAGTGAGATTTGGGTCAAACTGGAAGGCAATAACCCGGCGGGATCGGTAAAAGATCGTGCGGCATTGTCGATGATCGTCGAAGCGGAAAAACGCGGTGACATCAAGCCAGGCGACACCTTAATTGAGGCTACCAGCGGTAATACCGGCATCGCGCTGGCGATGATCGCCGCGCTGAAAGGGTATCGCATGAAACTGCTGATGCCAGACAACATGAGTATGGAACGCCGTGCGGCAATGCGCGCTTACGGTGCCGATCTGGTGTTGGTCACAAAAGAGCAGGCATGGAAGGCGCACGCGATCTGGGCCAGGAAATGGCGCGTCGCGGCGAAGGTTTTATCCTCGACCAGTTCAACAACCCCGATAATCCTCTTGCTCATTACCGCACCACGGGCCCGGAAATCTGGCGGCAAACCGAAGGGCGTATCACGCATTTCGTCTCCAGCATGGGCACCACCGGTACCATTACCGGCGTAAGCCGTTTCCTGCGTGAACAGGCAAAACCGGTGACCATCGTAGGCCTGCAACCGGAAGAGGGCAGCAGCATTCCGGGGATCCGTCGTTGGCCGCAGGAATATATGCCGGGCATTTATCATGCTGACCTTGTGGATGCGGTACTGGATATTCATCAACGAGAAGCAGAAAATACCATGCGCGAATTAGCCAGCCGGGAAGGCATCTTCTGCGGTGTGAGTTCCGGCGGTGCCGTGGCTGGCGCTTTGCGGGTGGCGCGTGAAAATCCAGGCGCAATTGTTGTAGCGATTATCTGCGATCGCGGCGATCGTTATCTCTCTACCGGCGTGTTTGGTGAAGAGAGTTACGCGCAGGGCGCGGGCATTTAAGCCGTTTCCCCGTTCGTGGATGGCATGCCCTGTAACCAGGGAAGGGAGTAAGGATGACCGCAATATTATTCGGCGACGGGCAGCGTGCGCTGCACACCGACATCATTTCCATTCAGTCGCAGGTAGTGTACGGCAGCGTGGGCAACAGCATCGCCATACCGACCCTGCAACAGGCTGGCTTTCGGGCCATGGCGGTACCGACGGTACTACTGAGCAATACCCCTCATTACCCCAGCCTGTATGGCGGGGCGATTCCCGACGACTGGTTCAACGGTTATTTGACCGGGCTGCTGGAGCGCGACGCGGTCCGGCATGTGAAGGGGATTATTACCGGTTACCTCGGCAGCGTAGGGCAGGCAAATATCCTCGCGGACTGGCTGGCGCTGGTACGTGAGCGCTATCCGCATCTGTGGGTGATTATCGATCCGGTGATGGGCGATACCGACAGCGGGATTTATGTGAAGCAGGAACTGCCGCAGGCTTATAGCGAGCGGTTACTGCCGCTGGCTACCGGTATTACGCCTAACGCCTTCGAACTGGAGCGTCTGACAGGGCGCGCCAGCCTGACACTCGCACAGGCGGTAGACGCTGCCAGAACGTTGCTTAACGGCCATACGCAATGGGTGGCGGTTACCAGCGCGCCAGGCGACGATGTGCCGCCTGATCGCATGCAGGTCGCTCTGGTGACGGCTGATAGTGTTGAGGTGGTTGTGCATCCGCGCGTTAATGCGGAGCTGAAAGGAACAGGCGATCTGTTCTGTTCGGCGCTGGCAGGCAAGCTGCTACAAGGGGCAAGCCTGGCTGAAGCGGTAAAAGGCGCAAGCGATCGGGTTGTCGACGTGATGCGTCACACGCTTGCCAGAGGATTTGATGAACTGGCGTTGCCGGAACATCCTTAATTTTTCCAGCGTGTCGTCGTGCGAGATTAGCCGGGCTCTGGCCCGGCTAAATAGATTTTATTTCACACTCTTGTCCGTGCGGGCAATTAACTGATGCAGGTAAGCCTGCGCCTGCTCTTCTTTCCCGTCTATTTTTACCGTATACGGTTGCCCTGAAACCGAAGACGTTGAGGCGACCTTGTCGATAAATTGCTCTGCATTATCCAGCCGGTTACGCGTCTTGCTGAGCTTAAGCGCCAGATGAGATGCCGCTTCTTCACTGGTATGAGCGCTGCCGTTACGAATAAATGTCAGCCCCTTTTCCTGGCGTAATGCTGTTATCAGCGCATCAATTCGCGCTTCTTCATGAGGCGAGAGTTTAGCGAAGGCGGGAGCGGCAAGCAGCGCGCACAGCAATACGATGAGTCCTTTCTTTTTCATGAATGAATTCCTTATCGGGATGGTAAACAGATTAATCACGCCTGTGACAATCTCAACGTCTGGAAAGTCAGTGAACAGGTAAAAAAAATGGCGCCTTTCGGCGCCATTTTTAGTAAAAAAATATTACTTCTTGATGCGGATAACCGGGGTTTCACCCACGGTCACGCTACCGGTCAGCTTAATCAGCTCTTTGATTTCGTCCATGTTGGAGATAACCACCGGCGTCAACGTAGACTTGGCTTTCTCTTCCAGCAGTGGCAGGTCGAATTCGATGACCGGATCGCCGACTTTCACACGCTGGCCTTCTTCCGCGATACGTTTGAAGCCTTCGCCTTTCAGTTCAACGGTATCAATACCGAAGTGAACGAAAAGCTCAATGCCGCTATCGGATTCGATAGAGAAAGCATGGTTGGTTTCAAAGATTTTACCGATGGTGCCATCAACCGGTGCAACCATTTTGTTACCGGTTGGTTTGATAGCAATGCCATCGCCAACGATTTTTTCCGCGAACACTACATCCGGCACGTCTTCAATATTAACGATTTCGCCAGACAGTGGAGCAACGATCTCAATGGTTCCGGTGTCGCTATTGCCTTTGTCACCGAACAGTTTACTAAATAACCCCATTAGCCTTCTCTCCTAAGCAGTAATTTGGCCGCATCTCGTGGATTAGCAGATTGTTTTTTCTTCAATGAACTTGTTAACCAGCGTCATTAACTCGTCCGTTGTCGGTTGAGCAAGAGCCTGCTCTGCTAACACCTTCGCATCTTCGTAATTCGTATTACGAATTATCTTCTTGATACGCGGGATAGAAATGGCACTCATACTGAATTCATCCAGACCCATCCCCAACAACAGAAGTGTAGCACGTTCGTCGCCTGCAAGCTCACCACACATTCCGGTCCATTTACCTTCTGCATGAGATGCATCAATCACTTGCTTAATAAGAGTCAGTACAGACGGCGACATCGGCTGGTAAAGATGTGAAATCATATCATTACCGCGATCAACTGCCAGGGTGTACTGTGTTAAATCGTTTGTTCCGATACTAAAGAAATCGACTTCTTTGGCCAGATGACGAGCAATCGTCGCAGCCGCAGGGGTTTCCACCATCACGCCAACTTCGATAGATTCATCAAAAGCTTTGCCTTCATCGCGCAGTTCCTGTTTGTAGTCTTCGATAGCGCTTTTCAGCGTACGGACTTCTTCAAACAGAGATGATCATCGGGAACATAATGCGCAGTTTGCCGAAAGCAGATGCACGCAGAATCGCACGCAGTTGATCGCGCAGAATTTCTCTGCGGTCAAGTGCAATACGTACCGCACGCCAGCCCAGGAACGGGTTCTCTTCTTTCGGGAAGTTCATGTACGGCAGCTCTTTATCGCCGCCGATGTCCATGGTACGCACGATAACCGCCTGAGAACCGCAGGCTTCCGCCACGGCTTTGTACGCAGCGAACTGCTCTTCTTCAGTTGGCAGTGCGTCGCGATCCATAAACAGGAATTCGGTACGGTAGAGACCAACGCCTTCCGCGCCGTTACGTTCAGCGCCCGCAACGTCACGTACGGTGCCGATGTTCGCGCAAACTTCGACCTGATGGCCATCCAGCGTGATGGCTGGAAGATCTTTCAGTTTCGCCAGTTCCGCTTTCTCTTCGGCAACCTGCGCCTGAATGTTGCGCAGCGTTTCAATCTCTTCATCGCTCGGGTTCACGTAAACTTTGTTGTTTACCGCGTCGAGGATCAGATAGTCGCCGTTTTTCACCTGAGAGGTGATGTTGCCGGTGCCCACGATAGCGGGAAGTTCCAGAGAACGCGCCATAATAGACGTGTGGGACGTACGGCCACCGATATCGGTGATGAAACCCAGCACCTTTTTCAGGTTCAGCTGTGCGGTTTCAGACGGCGTTAAATCGACGGCAACCAGAATAACTTCTTCCTGGATTGCGCTTAAATCGATGATGGCGAGGCCCAGAATGTTACGCAGCAGACGTTTACCGATGTCGCGCACGTCAGCCGCACGCTCTTTGAGGTATTCGTCGTCAAGTTCTTCCAGCGCAGTAGCCTGGCCTTCGATAACTTCGTGTGCTGCCGCGTCGGCAGTAATGAGCTTGTCCTTAATCAGGGCTATGATTTCCTGCTCTAGCTCCTCATCTTCCAGCAACATAATGTGGCCTTCGAAGATGGCTTCCTTTTCTTCACCGAAAGTTTCGCCGGCTTTGATTTTGATCGCTTCTAACTGCGTAGAGGCTTTGGCACGCCCACTCAGGAAACGCTCAACTTCCTGATCAACCTTATCGGCAGAAATCTTTTTCCGGTCGATGACAATCTCATCTTCTTTCAGCAGCAATGCTTTGCCGAAAGCGATACCCGGGGATGCTAAAATGCCTGAAATCATAACCCTACCTTACTTGTGACTGATATTAATAAGAACCCGGAACTTACTCGAGTTCAGCCATCAGTTTTACCAGATGCTCTACTGCTTTTTGCTCATCTTCGCCTTCGGCAGAGATGCTTACTACGGTGCCCTGAGTCAGACCCAGAGTTTGCAGTTTAAACAGGCTCTTAGCGCTGGCGCTTTTGCCGTTGGAAGTCACAGTGATATCAGACGTGAAGCCTTTCGCTTCTTTAACAAACTGGGCAGCAGGGCGGGTATGCAGGCCGTTCGGAGCGGTAATGGTAACTTCTTGCTGGAACATTATATTTCCCCAACTTATAGGTTTAGTGTTGTGGAACTAAAGTCTAGCCTGGCGGCCACACTTTAGCCTGAAAGTTGCGCCGGCGTTCAAGGCAACGCGGCACAGAATGCCAGAACTGCGAAACAGCTTAGTGAATAGCGTTTCGCTCGTCATTAATCATTATGCAGCTAACAACAAAGCTTAACCAAATCATTAAATCGATTCAGCCGGTACTAATCCAATAATGATTAATTTCACGCATCGAAATAAATTGATGCTTAAATACCAGAGGCAGCGGCTTCAGGCAATGCCAGGAGCGGTGAAAGTTTGAAGCAGAACACAAAAAAGCACCTCAAAAGGTGCTTTTTTGTTCAAAATTAACAATCTGGCATCATTGTTGCAATTCTTTTTCAGTAAAGAGATCGGCGAACAATGCGGTGCTCAGATAACGCTCACCCGAGGAAGGAAGGATAACCACAATATTCTTGTTGGTAAAGGCTTCGTCTTCCTGAAGTTTCAGCGCGGCGGCCACGGCGGCACCGGAGGAAATCCCCGCCAGGATGCCTTCTTCTTCCATCAAACGGCGTGCGGTGGAAATGGCTTCGTCGTTGGTGATGGCAACTACTTTATCGATCAGCTTCAGATCGAGGTTACCCGGAATAAAACCTGCGCCGATACCCTGAATTTTATGCGGGCCCGGTTTAAGTTCTTCACCTGCCAGCGCCTGAGCGATGACCGGAGAATCGGTGGGTTCTACCGCGACGGTAATCAGATCTGATTTGCCTTTGGTGTTTTTAATATAACGGCTTACACCCGTCAGCGTACCGCCTGTGCCCACGCCCGAGATAAACACGTCGATCTGGCCATCGGTGTCTTCCCAGATTTCCGGACCGGTGGTTTTTTCATGGATTTCCGGGTTAGCCGGATTACTGAATTGCTGAAGCAGCAGATATTTCGCCGGATCGCTGGCGACGATTTCTTCTGCTTTCTGAATGGCACCCTTCATACCTTTTGCGCCTTCGGTCAGCACAAGATTCGCACCCAGCGCTTTCAACAGCTTACGACGCTCAATGCTCATGGTTTCCGGCATGGTAAGAGTCAGTTTATAACCGCGTGCGGCTGCGACGTAGGCCAGCGCGATACCGGTGTTGCCGCTGGTCGGCTCGACCAGTTCAACGCCCGGCTTCAGTACGCCACGTTTTTCGGCATCCCAAATCATATTGGCACCAATACGGCACTTAACGCTAAAGCTCGGGTTACGTGATTCCACCTTCGCCAGAATGCGTCCGTTACCGATACGGTTCAGTCGAACCAGCGGCGTATGACCGATCGTCAACGAGTTATCTTCATAAATCTTACTCATGGCCTGTCCTTAACTGTATGAAATTTGGGAAACAGAGTTAGCATACGCACTTAACCCGCCTGGGGAAGTAAGTAATTCGCATATCTATATGCTGATGAGAAATAATAGCGACCACTATGGAATAAGAGACGGCATAAGCCGTCTCGTTTTTATCCCCAAAGCTTAGCGCCACTGCGCGTGACGCTGGCGATAGCAATCCACCCACATTGCCGTCGCGCCGCACACCGCCACCGGCATGATGAATAAATTTAAAAACGGAATAAGCGTGAACAAGCTGACCAGCGAACCAAACTGCATATTGGTAAATTTTTGTTCACGTAACGCGATCCGCATCGATTTAAACGGCACTTTGTGGTTATCGAAAGGATAGTCGCAATACTGGATAGCCAGCATCCATGCGCTGAATAAAAACCACAGCACAGGCGCGACGGTTTGACCAACGCCGGGAATAAAGTAGAGCAGCAGCAAGACGATCGCGCGCGGGAGATACCAGGCCAACTTTTGCCACTCACGTTTCATAATGCGCGGTACATCTTTGATGATGCCAAACACGCCGGTATCCGGCGGTGTCGCGCCGGTTAAACGCGCTTCCAGTTGCTCCGCCAGCAGTCCATTGAAGGGGGCGGCTATCCAGTTCGCCAGCGTTGAGAAGAAATACCCGAAAATAAGCAGCACGGAAATGACCACCAATGGCCAAATCACATAGCTCAGCCACTGGAGCCATTCCGGCACATGCGACATGAGTTGCGGGATCCACACATCAAATTGGGAAAACAACCACCAGAACGCGCCTCCCATTAAAATAATATTGATCAATAATGGCAGGATAACGAAACGGCGAATCCCCGGCAGGCTGACCAGTTTCCAGCCCTGGGAAAAGTAATACAGACCGCTACGCGGGGTGGCGCCGGATTGTGAAACCATATTGAGGCTTACTCCTTTAATATCAGCCAGGGTCTACCCGGGCTATCTTAACCGAGCGCGGCAATATCGCCAGTTCGGAAATGGTCGAAAAAACAGCAAAAAACACGTTTTATTTCATCTTTATGCGGAGAAAAACGTGAGTGGACTTGCACTTGGGCAGATGGGCAAATACTCTTAGTGAGTAAATGTTTGCCGCAGTGGCAAGGTGTTAGAACAACAGAGAATATAATGATGCAGGATTTGCGTCTGATATTAATCATTGTTGGCGCAATCGCCATAATAGCCTTACTGGTACACGGCCTGTGGACCAGCCGTAAGGAACGCTCTTCGGTATTCCGCGATCGTCCGATTAAGCGGATGAAATCGAGGCGTGATGACGATTCTGATGATGATGGCGATGACATGGAAGACGAAGGGGTTGGCGAAGTGCGCGTGCGCCGTGTCGCTCCCGAGCAGGAAACGGTCTTAAGGGATCAGGAACCGCCGCGTCAGCCGGAGTCGCCGCAGCATAACTACCAACCGCCTTACGCGTCCTCGCAGCCGCGCCAGCCTGTGGCTCGTCCTCAGGAGCCCGCGTCGCATCCTGCGCAACATGCACCTGTGCAGCAGCCGGCCCAACCCGCGCCTGCCGCACCGCGGCCCGCGCCCGCTCAGCCTGCTGCCGTCAGGCCAGCAGAGCCACAGCAGCCTGTTGCACCGCAGCCGCAGCCTGCTGCTACCCACGCGCCAACACCCGAACCCGTGGCGACGCCAGCGGCTGAGCCCGCTCCTGCGCCTGCACCGGAAAAACCGCGTCTGAAAGAGACCGTTATTGTCATGAACGTGTCGGCTCACGCGGGCAGCCAGTTAAATGGCGACGTGCTGCTTAACAGCATTCAACAAGCGGGCTTTACGTTTGGTGAAATGAATATTTTCCATCGTCATCTGAGCCCGGACGGCAGCGGCCCGGTCTTGTTCAGCCTGGCGAATATGGTGAAGCCGGGCTCTTTCGATCCGGAAAACATGCATACTTTCGCGACGCCGGGCGTCACGATTTTCATGCAGGTGCCTTCCTATGGCGATGAGATCCAAAACTTTAAACTGATGCTTCAGTCCGCACAGCATATCGCCGATGAAGTGGGAGGCGTGGTGCTTGACGATCAGCGTCGTATGATGACGCCGCAGAAACTGCGTGAGTATCAGGATCGTATTCGTGAAGTGAAAGACGCCAACGCCTGATGGGCGTGCGGTGAACATAACTCTTTAAGCCCCCGCATCGTCGGGGGTTTTTTTCATTGGTGGTGTGATATGGAATCAATTGAACAAAAACTGACTGACCTGAGAACCACGCTTCGCCATCATGAATATCTCTATCATGTGATGGACGCGCCGGAAATTCCGGATGCTGAGTATGACCGCTTAATGCGCGAACTGCGCGAGCTTGAAGCGCAGCATCCGGAGCTGGTGACCCCTGATTCACCGACGCAGCGTGTCGGCGCTGCGCCGCTGACGGCCTTCACGCAAATTCGCCATGAAGTGCCAATGCTTTCTCTGGATAACGTATTTGATGAAAGCAGTTTCCTGGCATTCAACAAACGCGTGCAGGATCGGCTAAAAAGCACCGATGCGGTGACCTGGTGCTGCGAGCTAAAGCTTGATGGCCTGGCGGTCAGTTTGCTGTACGAAAACGGCTTACTGGTGCGTGCAGCCACTCGTGGCGACGGCACCACCGGTGAAGACATCACTTCGACGATTCGGACTATAAGAGCCATTCCGCTGAAACTGCGCGGTGAGGATATCCCGACGCGTCTTGAAGTTCGTGGGGAAGTCTTTCTGCCGCAGGCCGGATTTGAAAAGATTAACGAGGAAGCGCGTCGCACTGGCGGCAAAGTGTTTGCCAATCCGCGTAACGCGGCGGCGGGATCCCTGCGCCAACTCGATCCGCGCATAACGGCGAAACGCCCGTTAACGTTCAACTGCTACGGTGTTGGCCTTCTTGAAGGCGGCGAACTGCCGGCCAGCCACTATGAACGTTTACAGCAGTTTGCCCGCTGGGGTTTGCCGATTAGCCATCGCACCCGCATCTGCAAGACCCCGGAAGAGGTGCTGGACTTTTATCGCCAGGTAGAAGCCGATCGCCCGCAACTGGGTTTTGATATCGATGGCGTGGTGATTAAAGTGGATTCGCTGGCGTTACAGGAACAGCTGGGCTTTGTGGCGCGCGCGCCACGCTGGGCAGTGGCCTTTAAATTCCCGGCGCAGGAGCAGATGACATTCGTACGCGACGTGGAGTTTCAGGTGGGCCGGACCGGGGCTATCACGCCCGTTGCGCGTCTCGAACCGGTTCAGGTTGCCGGTGTGCTGGTCAGCAACGCCACGCTGCATAACGCTGACGAAATCGAACGTCTTGGTCTGCGTATTGGCGACAAGGTCGTGATCCGCCGCGCCGGGGATGTGATCCCGCAGGTGGTAAACGTGGTGCTTTCGGAACGTCCGGAAGATACCCGCGACGTCGTATTCCCGACCCACTGCCCGGTTTGCGGTTCCGATGTGGAACGCGTGGAGGGCGAAGCCGTGGCGCGTTGCACCGGCGGGTTGATTTGCGGCGCGCAGCGTAAAGAGTCCTTGAAGCATTTTGTTTCCCGCCGCGCCATGGACGTTGACGGTATGGGCGACAAGATCATCGATCAGCTGGTGGAGAAAGAGTACGTTCATACGCCTGCGGACCTGTTCCGGCTAACCGCCGGTAAGCTGACCGGGCTGGACCGCATGGGGCCGAAATCTGCACAAAATGTGGTGGATGCGCTGGAAAAAGCGAAAGCCACTACCTTTGCACGCTTCCTGTACGCGCTGGGCATCCGTGAAGTGGGCGAAGCGACGGCGGCCGGGCTGGCGTCCTATTTCGGCAATCTGGATGCGTTAACCCGGGCCAGTATTGAAGAGCTTCAGAAAGTCCCGGATGTTGGCATTGTGGTGGCGACCCACGTTTACAACTTCTTTGAAGAAGAGAGTAACCGGGAAGTCATTCGCCAGTTAGTCGAGGATATTGGCATTCACTGGCCGGAGCCGCTGGTGATCAAGGCAGAGGAAATCGACAGCCACTTCGCCGGTAAAACGGTGGTGCTGACCGGTTCGCTGAGCCAGCTATCCCGCGACGATGCCAAAGCGCGCCTGACCGCATTGGGTGCGAAGGTAGCGGGCAGCGTATCGAAGAAAACCGACCTGGTTATCGCCGGGGAAGCGGCGGGTTCAAAACTGGCAAAAGCCCAGGAGCTTGGGATTGAGGTTATCGATGAAGCGGAAATGATCCGTTTGCTGGGTGAGTAACATGGAAAAAGAGCAGCTGGTCGCCATTGCGAATACTGAAATGCCCTTTGGCAAATATAAAGGCCGCAGGCTGATTGATTTGCCGGAAGAGTATTTGCTGTGGTTCGCCCGCAAGGATGAATTTCCTCCAGGACGGTTAGGAGAGCTGATGGCGATCGCGTTGTTGATTAAAACTGAAGGGCTGACCCATCTGGTTCAGCCCCTGAAAAAGTAGCCTCAGGCTTTTGCGGCGTGGGCCTTTTCCTGCGCCCGCAGTTTCTCCGTCTGGTTTTTGTAACGCCGCGCCATGACTGCACAGACCATCAATTGGATCTGATGGAAAATCATGAGCGGCAGCACCATCATCCCTATTACCGACGTTGGGAACAGAATATTGGCCATCGGAATGCCGTTCGCCAGGCTTTTCTTGGAGCCGCAGAACACGATGGTGATTTCATCCGCTTTACTGAAGCCGCATTTACGCGCGACCAGGATGTTTATGCCAATCACAATCGCCAGCAGCACCAGGCTGACAATCACGATAAACAACAGTGAACCCATGCCCACTTTATGCCAGATGCCGTGCACCACGGCTTCACTGAATGCCGAATAGACGACCAGCAGAATAGAAGTTTGGTCAGTTTTCGAAATCCACTTTTTATTACGCGCTACCCAGTCGCCAATCCACGGACGCGAAAGATGCCCGAGCACGAACGGCAGCAGCAGTTGCAGCATTATTTTACCAACCTGCTCAAGACTGCCTTCCGCGCCGTGCATATTCATGACCAGACCGACTAACAGCGGCGACAGGAAAATTCCCAGCAAACTGGAGGCCGACGCAGAGCAAACCGCAGCCGCCACGTTACCACCGGCAATCGAAGTGAAGGCGATGGCGGACTGAACGGTGGCCGGCAAAATACACAGGTAGAGAAACCCGGTGTAGAGCTCCTGGCTGACGTTTACCGGCGCCCACCAGGCGAACAGCACGCCGAGCACCGGAAAGAGCACAAAGGTACTGCACATTACCCACAAGTGAAGCCGCCAGTGGCTTCCGCCCGCGATAATGGCTTCGCGGGATAATTTGGCGCCATGCATAAAAAACAGCAGCGCGATGGCAGCGGTGGTAAGACCTTCAAAGAACGGGACAAATCCCCCGCGCGCCGGGAAAAAAGAGGCCAGTAATACCACGGCAATCAGCGTGATCGTAAACGGATCGAGGATACGGAAAAATTTCATGTTCACTCCTGAAGTCGAGGTCCTTATTTTGCGTTTTTCGTTTTGAGAAATAAAATTGATTTATTGCATCCATTCATGAAGAAAATATATGAATGTCTCACTTCGTCAGTTGCGCATTTTTGTCACTGTTGCCCAGGTTCATAGTTTTAGCCGTGCCGGGGACGTGATTGGGTTAAGCCAGTCCGCTATAAGTCATAGCGTAAAAGAGCTGGAACGTCAGTGTGGGGTCAGATTACTGGACAGAACGACCCGTGAAGTGGTCATGACCGAGGCCGGTCAGCAACTGGCGGCCAGGCTGGAGCGTTTGCTGGATGAACTCAACAGCACTTTACGTGATGCTGGCAGGGTGGGGCAGCAGTTATCAGGAACGGTACGCGTCGCGGCCAGCCAGACGATCTCTGCGCATCTGATCCCCCAGTGCATCGCACAAAGTAATCTTCGCTATCCGGAAATCGATTTTGTACTGCACGACCGGCCGCAACAGTGGGTACTGGAGAGTATCCGCCAGGGCGAAGTGGATTTTGGCATTGTTATCGATCCCGGCCCGGTGAGCGATTTACAGTGCGAAGTGGTGTTGTCGGAACCGTTTTTACTGCTGTGCAGGGAAGATCATCCGTTTAGCCAAATGCCGCAGGTGCCGTGGCAGGCGCTGGATGGGGAGCGTCTGGTCTTGCAGGATTATGCCTCCGGCAGCCGACCGCTCATCGACGCGGCGCTGGCCCGTCAACATATTGCCGCCCAAATCGTGCAGGAAATTGGTCATCCCGCCACGCTGTTTCCTATGGTGGAAGCGGGGATTGGTATTAGCGTTTTGCCCGCGCTGGCCTTGCCGCTGCCGCAGGGATGCCATTTAGCGGTAAAACCGCTGACGCCGGTTATCGACCGCCGTTTGATGCTGGTGCAGCGTAAGAAACGATCGCTGTCCGGGGCGGCGCAGGCGATTTGGGAAGTGGTACGCGCACAGGCACACTGCCTGACCCAGGCGCGTATCCACGATCCGCTGTTTAACGTGCCTGACGCCGATCAGACGTAAACATCAATCTGGTGATCGTTAGACAACGCATCAATGCCCTTAACGCTGGATTGATCCTGTTTCTTCAGGGCTTCTTCCGCCTGCTGGTGCTGCAATTGCGCCAGCTGCGCCTGCAGCATTTTGATCTGCTGCTGAATCATCTCCTGCTGCTTACGCTTAACGTCCGGATCGCCTTCGCTGCTGCTGATGTCTTTTAACTGCTGGATTAATTTCGTGATTTGCTGAGTAAGACGGGTAATTTGCGCGGACAGGCTGTTTCCTTGCGCCGCGCTGCCGCTACCGGTTTGCATCATCGGGGTTGATGTCGAAATAGTGGTCATTCTGTTCTCCTTTTTTTGCCCGTACGACATTATCGGCCTGTTTCCCAATAACTTGAGGCGAGGGCGGCGGGATCGATATACAAACGCTATTGATAAGTCGGGAAAAGTGTATTGGTTAGCAACCGGTCGTTGTCGTTATAACTCTGGTACTGCTTATCCGGAGGACATGCTATGACGACGCTTTCGCTTTCTCATCCCGATCGCTGCGCGGAAATCATTCGCGCACGCAAGCCCGGTTTTACTCCCCGCGTCACCCTGATCCTGGGCTCAGGCCTTGGGGAGTTAGCCGACCAAATGACCGATGCGGTCACACTTCCCTACGAGACGCTGCCCGGCTTCCCGGTCAGCGCCGTACATGGTCATGCCGGAGAGCTGGTTTTGGGCCAACTGGCTGGGGTGAACATCGCCTGTATGAAAGGGCGGGGCCATTTCTACGAGGGGCGCGGCATGTCCGTGATGACGGAGGCAATCCGCACGTTTCGGCTGCTGGGATGCGAACTGCTGTTTTGCACCAACGCGGCGGGATCGTTGCGTCCGGCGGTGGGGCCAGGTGAGCTGGTAGCGCTCACGGACCATATCAATATGATGCCTGGCACGCCGATGGTAGGCCCGAATGATGAACGTTTTGGCGAACGTTTCTTCTCACTGCAAAACGCCTACGACGCCGATTATCGCCGCGTGCTTCAGACGGTGGCCGCAGAACAGGGCTTTACATTAAGCGAAGGGGTATTTGTCTCTTATCCCGGACCGAACTTCGAGACGGCTGCGGAAATTCGCATGATGCAACTTATCGGCGGTGATGTGGTGGGAATGTCGGTGGTACCGGAAGTGATTTCCGCTCGCCACTGCGGAATGAAAGTGGTGGCGGTATCGGCGATTACCAATATGGCCGAGGGATTAAGTGCAGTGAAATTATCCCATGCGCAAACCCTGGCCGCCGCGGCGCTTTCCCGGCAAAACTTTATCGCGTTGATTTGCGGCTTTTTGGGCAAGTTATCCGGTCAGTGAAAACCTTACCGCTCCCCGGGCGGGAGCGGTTATGCACACAGGACAATGATTATGGGCATTACAGGCCGTTTAAAGATCATGTCGTTTATGCAGTATTTTATCTGGGGGAGCTGGCTGGTCACCCTGGGCTCCTACATGATCAATACATTGGGGTTTACCGGCGCGACTGTCGGCATGATTTATAGCTCGAAAGGTTTAGCGGCAATTATTATGCCCGCGCTGGTGGGGATTATTGCCGATAAATGGTTACAGGCGGAGCGCGCTTATTGTCTCTGTCATTTAATCTGCGCAGGCGCATTAGGCTATGCCGCCCACGTTAATCAACCAGAAGCCATGTTCTGGGCCATGCTGGTGAATGCGATGGCGTTTATGCCGACCATCGCGCTGTCAAACAGCATCTCATATTTCTGTCTCGAAAAAGCCGGTATGGATACGGTGACCTGTTTCCCGCCTATACGCGTATTCGGTACGGTGGGATTTATTGCCGCCATGTGGGCCATTAGCCTGTCAGGCTATGAACTCAGCAATATGCAGCTTTATATTGCCTCCGGAGCCTCGCTGTTTCTGGCGCTGTATGCGCTAACGTTGCCTGCGGTGCCGTGTGCGAAGCAAAAAAGCACCCAACGTCTGGCGGGGAAATTAGGTCTGGATGCGCTGGTGTTATTTAAACAACCGATGATGAAGGTGTTCTTTTTATTCGCCATGCTGCTGGGGGCAGTGCTGCAAATAACCAATACGTTTGGCAGCCCCTTTCTTCATGACTTTTCCCGGGCTCCGCAGTTCGCCGAAAGTTTTATCGTGCGCTATCCGTCGTTGCTGCTTTCTCTGTCACAACTCTCTGAAGTGGGATTTATTTTAACCATTCCCTTCTTCCTGAAACGCTATGGCATCAAAATTGTGATGCTGATGAGTATGGTGGCCTGGATGCTGCGATTTGGATTATTCGCCATCGGCGATCCGTCCGCCAGCGGCGTTATCTTTCTGGTGCTCTCAATGATTGTTTATGGGTGCGCATTCGACTTCTTTAATATTTCCGGCTCAGTATTTGTCGAACAGGAAGTCGATCCGTCGATACGTGCCAGCGCCCAGGGGTTATTTATGACCATGGTTAATGGCATTGGCGCATGGGTGGGCTCAATACTGAGCGGTATGGCCGTGGATTATTTTTCCTTAGACGGCGTAAAAGAGTGGCCAACCATTTGGCTGGTATTTGCTGGCTACGCGTTGATACTGGCTGTGCTGTTTGCATATTGTTTCCATTATCCGCAAACCCCTAAAAACCTGTCTTCATCACTGTCACATTAAGCGTTGAATGATAAAGAACCGGGAATAAAAAGGTGATACAGGAATGCGCAGACAATGGAACAGGTCTATCGAACCGATCTCAAACTGCTTCGCTATTTTCTGGCAGTAGCGGAAGAACTGCATTTTGGACGCGCTGCGGCAAGGCTGAATATGTCGCAGCCCCCGCTAAGCCTGCATATTAAAGAGCTGGAAAATCAGCTTGGCACGCCGCTTTTCGTTCGCCATTCACGCAGTGTGGCGCTGACATGGGCGGGCAAAATATTGATGGAAGAGTCACGTCGTTTACTGGCGATGGCCACGGCGTCGCTGGCGCGCGTCGAGCAAATCGGCCGGGGGGAGGGGGGAAGAATTGAACTGGGGGTGATTGGCACCGCCATGTGGGGGCGTATGCGCCCGGCGATGCACGCGTTTATCGACGCCAATCCGAACGTAGACATTCATTTTCGCGAAAAATCGCCGGGCCTGCAGTTAGCGCTGCTGGAACGGCATGAGCTGGATGCAGGAATATGGCGGATGGCGCAGGATTTACCCCAGGGGATGGTTGGCATACGCCTTCATGAGGCCGCGTTTCTGGTGGCGCTGCCGGAGGATCACCCGCTGAGCAGGACCACAACCATTCCCCTTGAAGCACTGCGCGATGAGTATTTCGTCACACTGCCGTCGGTTCATTCAGACTGGGCGTTCTTACAGCGGGTTTGCCAGAGAGCCGGATTCGCGCCCATGATTATTCGCGAGGCGGTGGAACCGCAAACGGTGCTGGCTATGATCAGCATGGGATTAGGGATTACGTTAATGGCGGACAGCTACGCGCAAATGCAGTGGCCTGGGGTCGTATTTCGTCCCCTCAGGGAGCGTATACCGGCGGATTTATACGTGGTGTATCAGCCAGCCTGCGCTACATCGACGGTGATGAAATTAGTACAGGCGCTCACCCAATAAATCGCAGAACGACAGAAAGCAAAAAAGCGCCTTTAGGGCGCTTTTTTACATTGGTGGGTCGTGCAGGATTCGAACCTGCGACCAATTGATTAAAAGTCAACTGCTCTACCAACTGAGCTAACGACCCGAAATGGTGGGTGATGACGGGCTCGAACCGCCGACCCCCTCCGTGTAAAGGAGATGCTCTACCAACTGAGCTAATCACCCATTCCGGTACTGCCGGGTAATGCTTAATAAGCGTCGATATGGTGGGTGATGACGGGCTCGAACCGCCGACCCCCTCCGTGTAAAGGAGATGCTCTACCAACTGAGCTAATCACCCATACCTTAAATCGCTTATTTACTTCTTATAACACCGCGGGTAGCCATTCATAATGGATGGTGGGTGATGACGGGCTCGAACCGCCGACCCCCTCCGTGTAAAGGAGATGCTCTACCAACTGAGCTAATCACCCCGCTGTGTGGAGTCGCATTATAGGGAGAGTTGAAAATGAGTCAACGCATTTTCTTAAGTTTTTAATCGCTCGTCTTAAATTTAGCCAATGCGATCGTTTCTTCCCCGTTTGCGCTTGATTTGTCATCAAATTATCGGAATAACACGTAACCCGTGGCATCAACATTGAGGAATCGGTTGACGGTGGTAGAATATTGCCCACTTAGCATTCCAGGCATTTGCCGTTTTCCGGCACCTTTACAAACGTAAGGCCATTTAATGAAAATCAAAACCCGCTTCGCACCGAGCCCAACAGGCTATCTGCACGTCGGTGGCGCTCGTACTGCTCTCTATTCCTGGCTTTTTGCCCGCAATCTTGGCGGCGAATTTGTCCTGCGCATTGAAGATACCGATCTGGAACGTTCAACGCCGGAAGCCATCGAAGCAATTATGGATGGCATTAACTGGCTGAGCCTGCAGTGGGATGAGGGCCCGTATTTCCAGACCAAACGTTTCGATCGTTATAACGCGGTTATCGATGAAATGCTTGAAGCGGGTACGGCGTATAAATGCTACTGCTCCAAAGAGCGTCTTGAGGCGCTGCGTGAAGAGCAAATGGCAAAAGGTGAAAAACCGCGTTATGACGGCCGCTGCCGCCATGGCCATGAGCATCATGCTGCCGACGAGCCTTGCGTGGTGCGTTTCGCTAACCCACAGGAAGGCTCTGTGATTTTTGACGATCAGATCCGCGGCCCGATTGAATTCAGCAATCAGGAGCTGGACGATCTGATCATCCGCCGTACTGACGGTTCTCCGACCTACAACTTCTGCGTCGTGGTTGACGACTGGGATATGGAAATTACGCATGTCATCCGTGGGGAAGACCATATCAACAACACGCCGCGCCAGATTAACATCCTGAAAGCGCTTAACGCGCCGGTGCCGCTGTATGCGCACGTTTCCATGATCAACGGTGATGACGGGAAAAAACTGTCCAAGCGCCATGGCGCGGTGAGCGTTATGCAATACCGTGATGACGGTTATCTGCCGGAAGCGCTGCTCAACTATCTGGTGCGCCTGGGTTGGTCTCATGGCGATCAGGAAATTTTCAGCCGTGAAGAGATGATTAAGCTCTTCGATTTGCATGCGGTGAGTAAATCAGCAAGTGCGTTCAACACCGAAAAACTGCAATGGTTGAACCATCATTACATCAACTCCCTGGCGCCGGAATACGTGGCAACGCATCTGCAATGGCATATCGAGCAGGAAAACATCGATACCCGCAACGGGCCTGAACTGGCGGCGCTGGTGAAACTGCTGGGCGAACGTTGCAAGACGCTAAAAGAAATGGCCGCAACCTGCCGCTATTTCTATGAGGATTTCGCAGAATTTGACGCCGATGCGGCGAAGAAACACCTGCGTCCGGTTGCGCGTCAGCCGCTGGAAGTGGTGCGTGATAAATTAGCTGCAATCACCGACTGGACCGCTGAAAACGTCCATAACGCCATTCAGGCAACTGCCGATGAACTGGAAGTGGGCATGGGGAAAGTGGGTATGCCGCTGCGCGTTGCGGTCACCGGCGCAGGCCAGTCGCCCGGCCTGGACGTTACCGTTCATGCTATTGGTAAAAACCGTTCAATAGAGCGTATAAATAAAGCGCTGGCATTTATTGCCGAGCGTGAAAGCCAGCAGTAAGAAACACGTAAGCCATAAAAAAATAAAGCCGGTTTTACCGGCTTTATTTTTGGACGCTATTCATCTTTAATGCCAAGTCGATTAAGTAAGCCGCTAATCCCCTCGCGCAAAATTAATGCCGAGAGCTTCTGGCATTCCTGTACGGTCATCGCCTGGGCGACCTGACGCAGTTGATTTTCCAGCACTGCGGCATCGTCGCCGTAAGGCTGGGTCGGTTCTGCAACGTGATAATCCTGCGTCCGGCCCTGCATTTTTACCGTTCCCGATACATATTCACGCACGCGTTCGTCAACAATGATCAAATGCGCTTTCCCACCTTTGACGCCTTTAAGAGGCACCGTCTGCCATTTTTGATCAACGACCCAGCGGTTAATGGTCTGCGCTTTATAGCCGGTTAATTCGGCAAGTTCTGCCGGTGTCATCCTTGGTTTGAAATTCAACATATGCTAGCCATCATGACGAATACTGAGTCGTTGCAACATGCCTGAAATGCCCTCTCTGAGGAGTAATGAGGTCATTTGTTTTTGTTCGGATGGCGTCATTTCTTTCAGGGAATTAATCAATAAGCTTTCAAGTGGCGTTTCCGTCTGCGGGGCAATATAAGAAGCATGAGGTTCGGTGGCTCGTTGCGCGCTGCGGATAAATTGCCGAACTTGTTCGTTTACGTGTATCAGTCTTGCTTTGCCACCCTGTACTCCGGGTTTCGGCGAGGTTTCCCAGCCTTCTTTACGCACCCATTTATTGATCGTTTGTCGACTGTAACCGGTGATCATAGCCAATTCTTCTGGCGTCATTCGTTCCTTGAGCATGATTACTCCAGTAATTTATAAGGTTATTAGCTGTTCATGTTATAGCACTATTTTACTGGAAACTGTGACGTGAATAACTAGCGGGTTCAGGAAAGTGCGAGAGAGGTACAATGTTGCTGGCTTTTTCAGCGGTCGCGATTAAACAGTGAATTTCGCGTTGACAGGGTTAGGTGGAATTCATATTATTCGGGCCGTCAACACGACATCTGTTTTGCGTAGGGGCTATAGCTCAGCTGGGAGAGCGCTTGCATGGCATGCAAGAGGTCAGCGGTTCGATCCCGCTTAGCTCCACCAAACTTCTTCCCGCAAGTTTGGTGCAAACAGAACATTGTGGGGCTATAGCTCAGCTGGGAGAGCGCTTGCATGGCATGCAAGAGGTCAGCGGTTCGATCCCGCTTAGCTCCACCACTTTTTGAACCCTCGCCTCGGCGGGGTTTTTATTTTCCGTCGTTATTTTTTTTAATTCCCGCTGATCAACAACTTTCCTTTAATTTTTAATGATTTCATTTTGTATTTATTCGTTAAGCCCCGGTTTATCGAATGCGCAATACTATGCCTGTCTCTTGCACTGAATAAACGTTAACCATATTATAAACGGCGCTTATTTTTCACCTCGAATTAACAATTAAAATTATGAACCCATGTTAAACAAAACTGGTTTAAAAAAATTTTTTGTAGCGCTGGTGTTGTTATTTTTATTGCTGCCGGTTGCGCGTTTTATTTCGCCCAGAGCGATTGTTGATCAGCAGGCGCTTTATCTGGCTTATCTGCCGATAAGCTTAATGGTGGCGATGCTGATGTTATTTGGCCGCCATGCTATCGCGCCGTTAGTCATTGTCTTTGCCATCTCGTGTTCACTGCGTTATTCCCTGGATGCGTTCCAATTCGGTGCGTTTCTGTTGCCCTTATCGCGCCGTTTATCCTGTGCGCCGTGATTTGCCGCTCCTTTCAGGGGCGGCGCTGGCGTTATTCCTTCACCGGAAAGGGGATCGGACCGCGGCTTTTATGGATGGGTTTCGCGGCGCCGCTACTCAGTATGCTAATGAGATACGGCCTTGGACACTGTTATTCTTTTCCCCCGGCCGTGCAGCCTTTCTTTGGGCATGCGTCGACCATGTTTACTATTATCGACGCGCAAAATACCGTGGCGGCATCGGTAATATTCACCGGATTATTCTATTACCCGCTTCGTTTGTGTCTGAGCCCCGCTTTTGCACGGGCCTTCTTGCGGCGGTGCCTTATTCCTCTCCTGGTGCCGGGGCAGCGAATTTTTACGCTGTGCTGGGCGGCGTTGGTGATGATGATGGTGATAATTTGTTGCGGCCCTTACGAAACAGCATGGATATCTGGCTACCTGGCGCCCGTGATCTTTGTCTTATTCACCATTGGCGTTTTCAAACTCGGCGCACGTCTTATTTGCCTGCTGTGGTCGCTCACGGCCTGGATGTTATTAAGCTGGAACGATAGTTTTCTCTACGGTAATTCCCCCTCTTCGCTGGCCTTTGTTTTATCGGTATTTATTGCGTTCACGGTCTCCCTGCTGTTTATGGCGGTGATATATCAACGTAATGAGAGAATGAAACGGCAGTATTATTCGCTCTCGCTCACCGACCCGCTTACCCGCATGCCTAATTTACGTGCGCTGGAAAAGCTCATCAAAAAAGAGCACAGCGGCACATTATGTTGCCTGCGGTTGAACAACATGGAGCTACTGAGCCAGCATTATGGCCTGATGATGCGCATTCACGTTAAGAAGATAATCGCCAGTGTGCTTAAACCGTGGCTGCAATGCGGCGAGATGGTATTCCAGCTGCCCGGCAACGATTTATTAATCTTCCTCAAAGGGCCGGAACCGGGTGCGCGCTTACATCATATGGTCGGCCTGCTGAACAGTAAGCGTATACCCTGGAACAGCGTACAGCTGGATATCAGTTATGGCGCGACATGGTCGACGATTAATGACCATGAAGAAGAGCTGTATCGGTTAATCAGCCAGTTAAGTTATCTGGCGGAGCAGGTGAATGCTGACGAGCGGGTGTTGCCGCTCAATCACACCAGCAAAGTGTCAATATCCGGCGAAACCACGGAAAGGATCACGTTACTCCCGCCAGGTTAAACAGGTGCTGGATGAGGAGCGTATTGAGCTGTATGCGCAACCGATCGTCGACGCCAGCGGCCGGGGTTATCACGAAGTGCTGGCCCGTATGCGCTGCGACGGGATGTTCCTTACGCCGGACAAATTTATGCCGGTGGTGGCACATTTCAACCTGAGCGTGCGCTTCGATTTGCAGGTATTGGATGGGGTGTTGACGCATTTACAACAGCACCCGGTTGAGGATGTGCGCCCCCGGTTTTCGGTGAATCTCATGCCGATGACCCTGATGCAAAAAGGCGTCGCCTGGCAAATCATTCAATTGTTCCAGGCGCATAACGTGCCGGTAAGTTGGGTTATTATCGAAGTCACCGAGGAGCAGGCTTTCTCTGATTCGGAAACCAGTACCCAGAATATTGCCTTACTGCGCGAGCACGGGTTTCGTATCGCTATTGATGATTTCGGCACCGGTTATGCCAATTTTGAGCGTTTAAAACGTATTCAGGCCGACATCATTAAAATCGACGGCTGTTTTATTAAGGATATTGTGACGGACTCTCTCGACATCATGATCGTCAAATCAATCTGCCAGCTGGCGAAGGCGAAGTCATTTTCGGTGGTCGCAGAGTACGTTGAAACGGAACGCAACGCCAATTGTTGCTGGCGCTGGGCGTAAATTATTTGCAAGGCTACCTCACCGGCAGGCCTGTGCCGCTCAGCACGCTGTCGTCCATAATAAAAAAACCCGCCGTAGCGGGTTTTTTATGACGGATAAGCCTTATGGCAGCATCAGCGCTGCAATAGAAGCAGACAGCACGCTGACCAGAGTCGAACCGTAAACCAGTTTCAGGCCAAAGCGGGACACGACGTTACCTTGCTCTTCGTTCAGGCCTTTAATCGCACCGGCGATGATGCCGATAGATGAGAAGTTAGCGAACGAGACCAGGAAGATAGACAGAATGCCTTCCGCACGAGTAGACAGCGGGGGTAGCGGACTGAGCGATTTTCTGCAGATCCAGCATTGCCACGAATTCGTTGGAAACCAGTTTGGTCGCCATGATACTGCCCACCTGTAACGCTTCGCTTGCCGGTACGCCCCATAACCCATGCGATCGGGTAGAACACATAGCCCAGGATTTCCTGGAAGGAGATACCCAGCACGGCGGCGAACAGCGCGTTAAGACCGGCGATCAGCGCGATGAAGCCAATCAGCATAGCGGCAACAATGACTGCGACTTTGAAGCCTGCCAGAATGTATTCACCCAGCATTTCGAAGAAGCTTTGGCCTTCATGCAGGCTGGACATCTGTAAGTTTTCATCTTCTTTATCAACGCGGTACGGGTTGATCAGCGACAGCACAATAAAGGTACTGAACATGTTCAACACCAGTGCCGCAACCACATATTTCGGCTGCAGCATGGTCATGTACGCACCCACAATTGACATCGATACGGTCGACATTGCGGTGGCAGACATGGTGTACATGCGGTTGCGGGACATTTTGCCGAGGATATCTTTATACGCGATAAAGTTTTCGGACTGGCCCAGAATCAGGGAGCTCACGGCGTTAAAAGATTCCAGTTTACCCATACCGTTCACTTTAGAGAGCACGGTACCGATAGCGCGGATCACAATCGGCAGAACGCGGATGTGCTGCAAAATACCGATTAACGCAGAGATAAAGACGATAGGGCAAAGTACCTGCAGGAAGAAGAAAGCCAGCCCTTTGTCATTCATACCGCCAAAGACGAAGTTTGTCCCTTCGCGGGCGAAGCCGAGCAACTTGTCAAACATGCCAGCGAAGCCGTTAACAACGCTCACGCCAACCTGAGAGTTCAGGAAGAACCAGGCAAGCAGGACTTCTATAACTAATAATTGAACAACAAAGCGAAGACGAATTTCTTTGCGGTTACGGCTAACCAGCAAAGCGAGCAGCGCAACAACGGCGAGCGCCAGAACAAAGTGCAGAACGCGGGACATATGTGCTCCGAATATGAGGCAGGTTTAATTTTCCTGCACATTCTATGCAACGAAAAACAATAAAACGAGATCAAACGCTCACTATAGTAAGGTCTTGTGACGGACCGCAAAAATAGTGATCCATCAGACATTTCTCGTATGTAGCGTAAAGAAATGAAAACCTGCATTCTGTGACTATACTCTTAACTCATCTTAACGCCCCGTTAACCACCAAAACGGTGACGCCGCTTCCGTGCGTTAACTGTTTTCAGCTATCAGAGAAATCGCATTATCCCCTTTTGAATGAACTTGATAATGATTCTCATTTTGTTAGCATTAAACATAGCAAAGGCTATATTTTGAGGCAAAAAATGACCAGCAGTCGCGTTGATAATAGTAATGGCCGTACGGCGCGTAAACTCAGGCTGGCGCTTATGGGACCGGCGTTTATCGCGGCGATCGGCTATATCGATCCGGGTAACTTCGCCACCAATATTCAGGCCGGGGCCAGCTTTGGTTATCAGCTGCTCTGGGTCGTGGTATGGGCCAACCTGATGGCCATGCTGATTCAGGTGTTGTCAGCCAAGTTGGGTATCGCCACCGGCAAAAACCTCGCAGAGCAGATCCGCGATCACTACCCGCGTCCGTTGGTGTGGTTTTACTGGATCCAGGCAGAAATCATCGCCATGGCTACCGATCTGGCTGAGTTTATCGGCGCGGCGATCGGCTTTAAGTTGATCCTCGGCGTTTCGCTGTTACAAGGCGCGATACTCACCGGCATCGCCACGTTTTTAATTCTGATGCTGCAAAGCCGCGGGCAGAAACCGCTGGAAAGGGTCATCGGTGGCCTGCTGCTGTTTGTTGCCGCTGCCTATATCGTGGAACTGATTTTTTCCCGGCCAGCGTTTGCAGAACTGGGTAAAGGAATGCTTATCCCGAGCCTGCCGACCTCCGAGGCCGTGTTCCTTGCGGCTGGCGTGCTGGGGGCGACGATCATGCCGCACGTCATCTATTTACACTCGTCGCTGACGCAGAATCAGCATGATGGATCGCGTGCTGAGCGTTACTCCGCCACCAAATGGGACGTGGCGATTGCCATGACGATTGCGGGGTTTGTGAATCTGGCAATGATGGCCACCGCGGCAGCGGCCTTCCACTTTTCCGGCCATACCGGGGTTGCCGATCTCGATCAGGCTTACTTAACCCTCGAGCCGCTATTAAGCCATGCGGCGGCGACGATTTTCGGCCTGAGCCTGGTAGCGGCCGGCCTCTCGTCTACGGTCGTGGGCACGCTGGCAGGGCAGGTGGTGATGCAGGGCTTCGTACGTTTTCATATCCCGCTATGGGTACGCCGCAGCATTACCATGGCACCTTCGTTTATCGTGATCCTGATGGGGCTCGACCCGACGCGTATTCTGGTCATGAGCCAGGTGTTATTAAGCTTCGGCATCGCGCTGGCGCTGGTTCCACTGTTACGCTTCACCAGCGACGCAACATTAATGGGATCGTTGGTCAACACGCCGAAAGTGCGGGCCATTGGCTGGGGCATTGTGGTGCTGGTGGTGGCGCTAAACCTGTGGCTGTTGATTGGAACCCTGTTAGGGCTGTAAGCCAGGCCGCTGGTCACGGTTTTTAACCGCCCGGCGGGTTACACTGCGGGTCTTACTTCTGCTGCGTTGTGGCAACATGAATTCATGAATGGTTTTGATTTGGTTTTCGTTAAATATGTGCAGGAGCACAGCCCGGTCGCGCTGAGCGATGTGCTTCAGCGCTATGGCAAAACGCTATCGACGCTGAAACGCACAATGAAAGAAATTAATGCGCTGCTGCCGGCGCATTATCATCTGCATATTGAGAATCAAACCATCATTACCCGAATGGGCTACGGCGAATATGTTGCGTTGCTGGAGAACATCAAATTCAACCGTTATTTTACCAGCCCGGAAGAGCGCACCCGCGATCTGTTTGTCGCGCTATGTCTGAATGACGTGGTCAACAAGAGCGAGTACTACTCGCGTTTTTTTGTCAGCGCCAGCACCTTAAAAAATGATGCTCCGGTATTAAACCAGTTTTTACTGGATAAGCAGTTAACCCTGCAAAGCATTCATCGTAAGGGTTCGTCGCTGTCTGGCGACGAAATTGCGCTGCGTATCGCGGTATGTTTAACCATTTTGAAAACTGTTGAAATTGGCGAGGACAATCAGTTAATTGCCCATAAAGCCAACGATCCGGTGAACCGCTCTGTCGCGGAGCGGTTTCTCAGCCAGTGCCAGGCAGAAATTGTCGCAGCGGCGGCCTGTTATGCCACGCGTATAGAGCCTGTCTTAAAACTCGGTTATAACGGCAAAAAATATTTTCTTGTTTATCTCAGCCTGGCCCTGCATCGTCTGAAACGCGGCCATGAAATTACCGACGTTTCAGCGCTGAGTTTTATTAATACCGTGCCGTTTTCTCTGTTTGAATCACCCAATGAAAACCGCTTTCTCGATGTGTTGGTTTCTTCGCTGAGTGCCACCTGGCGCGCCTTCACGCTCTACGATCGCCCATTGATTGATGCGGTAGGGCAGTTTATTGAACGCATTGAACCCGCGCTGACAACGCAATTACACAACCGGCAGGCGTGCTTTGCCGAGGTCTATCCGTTTATTTATTCCGCCATCGTCCAGAATAAATTTGACCTGTGGTTTGAAGATAAAAAGTTACAAGGCGTTCGGGCGCGTTATCCGCAGCTGTGGGAAAGCGTCAGGCACGCGCTGGCTTTCATTGAGCAGCATTACGGCATTCGCTTTTCTGGCGTACACATGGCCACGCTGTTGTTGATACTGAAAAAATACGAGCTGCAAAACCGGCTGGTGAGTGAACCCCGCAAACGCATTATCATTGTCACCAACTCGTCAGAGAGCAAAATCGGCTATTTCAAAGAAGTGCTTCACGCCTGGTTCCATATTGATATTGTCGCCTGCGTGAACATTAATGAGTTGCATCAGTTAAAAACGATTCCCTTTGATTTACTGATCACCTTCACCAATAAAATATCCAGCTATCTGAAATATTATCAGCTGGACTATATCAAAGTGAATTTTCACCTTACCCAGGACGATATCACCCTGTTGCGTAAGCAGGGCTTATCCCGTGCGAAGAAAAAAATCCCGGCGGCGCAGTTTGCGAAACTGGCCGCCGGGATGGATGAGCAACAGCTGCGTGCCTTTGTGGAACAGCGCTATCCGGGGATTTTTATCTAATCAACTTCCAGCGTCTGGGCAACGCCCCGACACCAGACGGCCTTAAGCGTTAGGTCGTTGTCCAGCACCAGAATATCCGCGTCTTTACCGGGCTCCAGGCTGCCTTTGCGGTGGGCCACGCCCGCCAGTTGCGCCGGGTTCAGGCAGGCGATTTGCGCAGCCGACACCAGCCCGTTTTCCAGCCGGTTAACCACTGCCTTAATGGAGTCCAGAAAGCTCATTTCTAACTGATGCACATCGTGCCAGTCCTCCGGCGCAATATGCCGCGTTGCGCCATCTTTGCCGCTTATCTGCAACTTCCCGGCAGATATGCGGAAGGTCTCCTGGCGCAGATAATGATGGAATTCATACCCCTCCGGGAAATCCACGTAGCCGAGGCAGTCGCTCATCATGACCAGCCGCCGGTCGCCTTTAATGCGATACAGAATATCGAACACTTCAGGACGCAAAGTAATGCCGGTCTGTTTCGCCACCTCGGCATATAAATCACGGTAGTACATGACGGCGCCCACCACCCCCGGTTCACGGTGGTGTAAACCGCGCATCGCGCTAAAAGCGTGGGTCACATGGCTCAGCCCGGCATCAATGGCGGCCGTCATCTCATCGAACGTGGCGTCGGTATGGCCGGCGGACGCGGTGATCCCCTGGCTTTGCAGATAACGTATCAGCGCCAGCGCGCCATCCAGTTCCGGTGCCAGGGTCATCAGACGGATATGCCCTTTAGCCAACTGGTTAAAATGCTGAAACCCGGCGACAGAAGGCGGTTGCAGGCTGTCTTCGCGCTGCATACCCAGGTATTTTTTATTGATATACGGGCCTTCCATATGGATGCCGACCGCTTCCGCGCCGTCGCCAGGCGGGGCTGTTTCGATGTATTCCGCCGCTGCCTGCAGCGAACGTTCAAGAAACGCCTGTGGCATGGTGGCGCTGGTGGCAAGATAGGACGTTACGCCCGCCTGCACCAAATCCCGGCTCATTGCCTGGACGGACTCACGGGTGCCTTTCCAGGCGAAGGAACCACGCCCCAGCCGTGAACATGAATGTCCACAAAGCCCGGCATCAGATAACTGTCGCCATAATCCGTGACCTCACCGTGATAGTCCTGCATTACCGCGGCGATTTTGCCGTTCTCAATGGTCAGTACGCCACTGCGTAAGCCTTCCGGCGTAACAATGCGCGTCGAGCGTAACGCTTTAGTTGTCATCGAGTTCGCTCCATACCCGCTGCGCCATCTCATCGGCGATTTGCGCGCATAAACCGGTATAACTCGCCGGGTCGAGCAGCGTGTCGATTTCGCTGTCGCTAAAACTGGCACGGATCACTGGCTGCTCACGTAACACGCGTCCATATTCGATCCCCTCATGGGTGCTGCGCATCGCCATGTCGTACACCAGCTCATGGGCCGGGTCTTTACCCAGCCTGTCGACCAGCGCCATCATGATTTTCTCGCTGTTGATAAGCCCATGGGTAATGCCGACGTTTTGCTTCATGCGTTCAGGGTAAATCACCAGCGTGCGGCTTAATTCTTCAGCACGCATCACGATTTCTGCCATCAGCTCCATGCTTTCCTGCAAATTCGCATCGAAGATGAAATAAGCCGAACTGTCTGCCTCAAACGGGCGCGGGCTGACGTACAGCGACGACGTGAGGACCGAATAGAGTTTCTGTGAATTGGCGATAATGCCTTTCGCCAGTTTGGGATTCACTTTCTGAGGCATAGTGCTGCTGCCGACGGTGCCCTTTTTAAAGGCCTCGGACACTTCGCCGTACTCCTCGCCGGACGTGAGATACACCTCTTCGGCCATTTTTTGCAGCGTGGTCGCCAGCAGGCACAGATTGCTGATGTACTCGGTGCGATAGACCTGGGCTGCGCGTGACGGCACCCGCATCGAATGCATACCCAGATGCTGCGCAACGCAATCCTGCACCTGGCGTCCGGTTTCGCCGGTGGCGTGGAATGCGCCTACCGCGCCACCCATCATCACGGTAAATACCCGGCTTTCCGCCTGTTTCATGCGCTCGCGGCTGTGCAGCAGTTCATCTATCCATACCGCGACCTTGTATCCCCAGGTAATCGGCAGCGCGTGCTTGCCGTGGGTGCGACCGGCCATCAGGGTCGCTTTATGGTGTTGCGCCATCCGCGCCAGGTTTCGCAGCGTATCATCCACAAAACCATTAATGATCTTCTGGCACTGCCAGGCTAAATGCAGTTGGGCAGTTTGCTGGATATTTTGCGTCGTCACGCCGTAATGCACATATTTACCGCTTTCCGGCGAACAGGCTTTAACCAGCACTTTAATCATCGGCACGAAGCCGTGGCCGATTTCCCGCAGCAGACGATCCATCTCCTGAAGGTCGATGCGCGACAGCTGGCAATTTTCAGCAATGTTTTGCGCCGCCGCCTGCGGAATGATGCCGTACCGGGCCTGAGCCAGCGCCAGCGCGGCTTCCACGTCCAGCCAGGACTGGATACGCGCTTCCTGAGTAAACAGCGCCTTCATGCCGCGATCGTCAATCGTTTTACTTTTTGAATCGTACAGGGCTCGCATCATGCTTCCTCTTAGTTGTGGCCAGCCAGGGCGTCGTCAACGGCGTTACGGACAAACTCGACGTGGGGGCCGAACACCACATGAATATGGTTGCTGGAGGGGATAAATGTCCCCATCGAACCGGCGTCTTTCAGGATCGTCATATCCAGTTTCTTCTGATCGTTTAAATCAATGCGCAGACGTGAGACGCAGTTTTCCACGCGTTTGATATTGGCTTTACCGCCCAGGCCTTCAATAACCAGTTCAGCGACTTTGTCGTACTCTTTATTGTTAAGCAGCGTACTGTCGGCGATGTCCGCCTCGCGGCCCGGCGTCTTAATATCGAACTTGCCAATGGCGTAGCGGAAGACGAAATAGAACACCACGAAGTTGGCAATACCTAACAGGATCAGGTTCAACCAGCGGGTGTGCTCGTACATCAGGCCGAATATCCCGAAGTCGAAAATAGTGCCGCGAATATAGCCGACGGAAATATCCAGCAACTGCAACGGTATCGCCATCAGGCCGCAGAGCAGGGCGTAAACGATAAACAGTTTTGGCGCGATAAACAGGAAGGAGAATTCCAGCGGTTCGGTAATATTCCCCAGCACCGCAGTCAGTACCACCGTCAGGATCATCCCCTTGGCGAACTTCTTGTTCTTAAAGTAGGCCATGTGGTACATCGCCAGGCCAATTGCCGGGACGCGGAACAGGGTCGTGAGCATTTGGGTTGATGCCAGGTAGCTGGTCAGCGTGGGCATATATTGATCCCATGCAGGATGGTTTGGTCCAAGCTCAAACAGAATTTTATTAATCGCGGGTAAAATGCCGACATAGGTTTGCCCGTCAATTAAATAAGTACCGCCTGCTTCGGTGAATCGCACCGTTGAACTCAGAACATGGTGCAGACCAAAAGGAATTAATAACCGGTTAAGGGTCATATAAATCCCGGCACCAATATTCGGCGCCATTAAAATGGTCGAAATACTTTTCATCCCGGCAGTAAACAGATCCCAGATAAACGGAATAATTAATCCGATGGGAATGGCAAAGGCGATGGCCAGTATCGCCACCGATTTCTTGCCGCTAAAAAATGCAAATGCCAGGGGGAGTTGTAACCGGTAATAGCGGTCGGTGACTTTGGCGGCAAGCAATCCGGCAATAATCCCGCCGACAGCTTCGATTTTTAAGGTTTGCACCCCGAGCACCATGCCCTGGCCGACCAGCGCCAAATCGCCCTGTGCCAGTTGCCCGGTTAATTTCAAATGCACATGCATGGAAATTAACAGCGTTAAATAAGCGATGACGGAGGCAAATACCGCGATGCCTTTTTCTTTTTTCGACATCCCATAGGCAACACCCATCGCGAACAGCAGCGGGATATTCTGGAATACCACACTGCTGATGAGCCCCAGCGAGGAAAGCACCGCTTTAAAACCGGCATTTCCCAAAAAGGGCAGTTTCTCGATCATATAATTTTGGCCCAGCGCGCTGCTGATACCCATTACCATCCCTACCGGCGCAAGGACGGCGATAGGCAACAATAACGAGCGGCCGAACGTCTGTATTTCATTTTTAAAATTGGCGTTCATGACAATATCCCCGATAAGACCTCTTATTATCAAACACGCCAGGAGGGGGATCCCTCAAGGTCAAATAATGTCAGAACCAGGGCGCAAAATATGCCCATAAGAAAATGAGGCAGCGATCACGTTACGACTTGACGAAAATAAAAAGCAGGATCAAAAAAAGGAGCCCGCAGGCTCCTTTTAGCATTTATTAATGGTGATGTCGGTGTTTACCGCGCCCGCGATGGTCATCCCGGTCGCGCCAGCCTTCACGGTATCCACGCTCGTAAGCATTGCGCTCTTTATACCAGCCGCGATGCAGGCCATTATCATGTTTACGCCAGTAACCGCCGCGACGCTCATAATGATTGTGCCAGTAATCGCGATCGCGCCAGCGTCCGCCGTCCCAGTAGTTACCGTAATTATCACGATCGCCGATTTGTAATTTTATTGAGGGTAACAGGGTGATTTCACCTGCATTAGCCATCATTGGCGCTCCCGCCAGTAAAACGGCTGCAAGCAACAGTGACCTGAACATAGTTTTCTCCTTCACGATCGGGGCCGCAGACGGCCTGTTACAGCAATATTACGAGGTGGTAAACCCCTACATCTTCGCCACAACTCCGAATTCATTTCCGGGAGCACAAAATGTCAAAAAAAACCGTTACCCGTTGATGCGTCGTTAAGCCAGGATGTGCTCGATTTCCGCGCACTCCGCCGCGCTAAACTGGCGGTTCGCCAGCATCCCGACCGCATCCTCAATCTGGCTGGTTTTGCTGGCGCCAATCAGTACCGAGGTGACTTTATCGTCACGTAAAACCCAGGCCAGCGCCATTTGCGACAGCTTTTGACCACGCTGTTCCGCCAGCGCGTTGAGTTTATGCACCTTCGCCAGTTTCTCTTCCGTGAGCTGATCGGGATTAAGGAAACGGCTTACTGCTGGCGGCGCGGGAATCGGCCGGAATGCCGTTCAGATAACGGTCCGTGAGCTGCCCGCCCGCCAGCGGCGAAAACGCGATGCAACCGACGCCTTTTTCCTGCAATACGTCCAGCAGTTCAGCTTCCGGCCCGCGTTCAAACATCGAATATTTCGGCTGGTGGATTAAGCACGGCGTACCGAGATCGTTCAGGATATCCAGCGCCTCACGCGCCAGTTCGGCAGGATAATTTGACAGGCCGACATACAGCGCTTTCCCCTGACGAACCAGATGATCCAGCGCGCGCATGGTTTCCTGTAGCGGTGTTTCCGGGTCCGGGCGATGGTGATAAAAAATATCCACGTATTCGAGCCCCATACGCTTCAGGCTTTGATCCAGGCTGGCAATCAGGTATTTGCGCGACCCCCAGTCACCATAAGGGCCATCCCACATGGTGTATCCGGCTTTACTGGAAAAAATCAGTTCGTCGCGATAGGGGCGGAAATCTTCCTGGAAGATCCGGCCAAAATGAATTTCAGCGGAACCCGGCGGCGGCCCGTAGTTGTTGGCAAGGTCGAAATGGGTAATACCGAGATCAAATGCGCGGCGTAGCAGCTGGCGGCTGTTATCCACCAGGGTGGTATCGCCGAAGTTGTGCCAAAGCCCCAGTGAAACGGCGGGCAGCTTTAATCCGCTTCGCCCGCAACGACGAAACGCCATTGTTTGATACCGTGTCGGATCGGCCTGATAAACCATGCGTCGTGCCTCATCAGTGAAGTTAGTGGTCAGCGTGTATACGCTTACATCTTTATAACGTCTCTGCACCTTACACCGCCTGGCGCTGTAAATCTCGCGTTCCCACACACTTTTCAGCCGGATCCCTGGACAGCATTAGCTGTTACTCAATACTTCAAATACGCTTCCAAAAAAGGAATATCTCATGACCCTACGTTATTGTGTGGCGGATTATCTCCTCGATCGCCTGGCGCATAGTGGAATCACCCATCTTTTCGGCGTACCGGGAGACTATAACCTGCAGTTTCTCGACAATGTTATCGCCCACAATGATGTTGCCTGGGTGGGCTGCGCCAACGAGCTTAACGCAGCCTACGCCGCAGACGGCTATGCGCGGTGTAAAGGTGCAGGCGCGCTGCTGACCACCTTTGGCGTGGGCGAACTCAGCGCCCTCAACGGCGTTGCCGGCAGCTATGCCGAACATGTGCCGGTGTTACATATCGTGGGCGCGCCAGCGTCCGGGGCGCAACAGCGCGGCGAATTAATGCATCACACCGTCGGCGACGGCGATTTTCACCATTTCGTCCGCATCGCCAGCGAACTCAGCATCGCGCATGCGGTGCTGACCGACGAAAACGCCTGCCATGAAATCGACCGTGTCATCCGCCTGATGAAAGAGGGATCGCGGCCGGGTTACCTGATGTTGCCAGCCGATGTGGCAAAAAAGCCTGCCATCCGGCCTGAAAACGCTCTCACTCAAATGCTGAGACAAGCCGATCCGGCAATCCTCAACGCCTTTCAAGACGCAGTGCGACAACGGTTTTCCGGGGTCAAACAGGTGGCGTTGCTGGCGGATTTTCTGGCGCAACGCGCTGGCCTGAAGTCTGCCCTCCAGCAATGGGTGGATGACATCCCGCTGGCGCACAGTACGTTGTTAATGGGCAAAGGGCTGTTCAATGAAAGCCGCCGTGGCTTTATCGGCACATACAGCGGCGCGGCAACCGCGCCAGGCCCACGTGAGGCGATTGAAAAGAGTGACGTGGTGATTTGTGTGGGCGTGAAATTCACCGACACCACCACCGCCGGGTTCAGCCAGCAACTGACGACCGGGCAAACTATTGATGTTTTGCCCGACGGGGTCAGGATTGGCGAACAGTGGTTTAGCGGCGTACCGATGGCTAAGGCGGTAAGCATTCTTTATCACGCCGTGCGGGACCTGAAGCCTCAACTGACGTTGCCGGACGTTAAACCCGCGCCCTTGCCGAAAAGCGACGGAGCGCTCGACCAACACGCGTTTTGGCTGGCGATCCAGACGTGGCTGCGTCCTGGCGATATTGTCGTGGTCGATCAGGGAACAGCGGCGTTTGGCGCCGCAGCGCTGACGTTGCCCGATGACGTCACCTTTATCGTGCAGCCGCTGTGGGGCTCAATTGGCTATGGCCTGGCGGCGGCTTTCGGGGCGCAAACCGCCTGTCCGACCCGACGTTTGGTCCTGATAACCGGTGACGGCGCGGCGCAACTCACGATTCAGGAATTAGGCTCCATGCTCAGGGATAATTTGCGCCCGGTGGTGATCGTTCTCAATAACGAGGGCTACACGGTAGAACGGGCGATACATGGCGCAGAGCAGCGATACAACGATATTGCTTCCTGGAACTGGACGGCTTTACCGCATGCGCTGGATACCAGCGCGAAAGCCGAAAGCTGGCGGGTGACGCAAACTGTTCAGCTTCAGGAGGTACTGGCGCGGTTGACGCAACCGACGCGGCTGTCGCTACTGGAAGTGGTGTTGCCTAAACAGGATCTTCCGGAATTGCTCAGCGCCGTCACCCAGTCGCTGGAATTACGCAACGGCGGTAAAGCCTAATTTTTGGGCCCGGCGATCATCAATGGCTTCCCGGCCAGCAGCAGCCAGGCCGGGAGCATCACGATACACAGCAGCGGCAACAGCTGGGTATCCGGCACAATGACCGCCGCCATAAACAGGCTCATCCAGCCGTCGCGTGTGACGACCAGCACCATGCCCAGTACCGCGCAGGAGACGGTCACCGCGGCGGGAACGGCCTCCACATGCTCATGGAGCATCAGCCCCAGCGCGACGCCCACGAACACCGCCGGGAAAATGCGTCCGCCGCGAAAAACCGCAGGCGGCGGCAATCACCAGCGCTGCCAGTTTAATCACCGCAAAGAGGAAATAGTCATACACCGTCCAGGTCTGGCCGAACGCCAGCTGCTGCATTTCATCCAGCCCTTTGAACAGCGTTTGCGGCCCGCCAATTGCGCCAAGCACTCCCAGTATGAACCCACCCGCACCCAGCATCAGCACCGGATTTTTCATTTTCCGCATCAGGGTATGCAGGCGCGGCAGGCACCACACCGCCACCATGCCCAGTGCGATCGCCAGTGCCGCGACCACCGCGCCGCTGAAAATATCGGTGAGGTGGAGTTGCGCATAATGGGCGACGGGCAGGGAGAAATTAGGATGAACAAACAGGCTGGTGGTCACGCCGCCTGCCGCCGCCGCCATCAGCGGCGCGAAAAGTTTGTCCCACAGCGGCACATCATTATTGCCGTTCAGGGTTTGCGAAAAGATCAGCGCCGCCGCCACCGGTGTGCCGAACATCGCGCCGATGGTGCCGGCAGCCGCGAGGATCGTCCAGTCAAGCGAATGGACGCGCGGAAGCAGCTTGCCTCCCAGCGCTACCGCCAGGGCAATGTTGATCGCCATAATGGGGTATTCCGGGCCAAGGCTGACGCCGCCCGCCAGACCGATGATCATCGCCAGCGCCAGGCCGGGTAGCGCGCGGCTTTCGACGGGCGTACTGATCAGGGGTTCACAGGCAGGATCGGGACCGCCGTGCCCCGGGAAATAACGGATAACCAGGCCAACGGCAATACCGGTTAGCGTCAACATGGCAATAATCCAGCCGGGAGAAAACAGGGCGATCCCCAGACTTCCCGGTAAACTCTGCCATAAAAAGGTTTGTAAAAGTCCTGCGACCCGCATCATAAACAGTAAGATAAAACTGCTGGCTACGCCGATGATTAACGCCGGTAGGGCGAGTATCAACATGGTTCTGGCGCGAGGATGAAGCATCGGTTTATCCTTATGAATGAAAAGGCTGGCGCTTTACTGACCATAACCTTACTGTGCTGATTGCCATGGTGCTGAAACGGTAAACGTAATCTGTGACACGCCTCAATAAACCTGGGTCGCCCTTGAGAAGGACATTGTGGGGATGATGCCAGGTATTTAGAGTGTGCCGAAGACCTATTTTGACTCTAGCGGAGCTGTAGAAGAATGACCAAATATGCATTGGTGGGAGACGTGGGCGGCACCAACGCACGCTTAGCGCTGTGTAATCTTGAAACAGGGGCTATTGAGCGCGCAAAGACCTATTCGGGGCTGGATTACCCGAGTCTCGAAGCGGTAGTGCGCGTTTATCTGACCGAACATGACGCCTCGGTCACAGAAGGATGTATCGCGATCGCCTGCCCGATAACCGGCGACTGGGTTGCGATGACCAACCATACCTGGGCGTTTTCTACGGAAGAAATGCGTAAAAACCTGGGTTTTGCGCATCTGGAAATTATTAACGATTTTACCGCTGTCTCCATGGCGATCCCGATGCTGAATAAAGACCACCTGATCCAGTTTGGCGGCGGTGAGCCGGTCGAAGGGAAGCCGATTGCGGTGTATGGTGCTGGCACCGGGCTGGGCGTGGCGCATCTGGTGCATGTCGATAAGCGCTGGATCAGCTTGCCGGGCGAAGGCGGTCACGTCGATTTCGCGCCGAACAGCGAAGAAGAAGGCATCATTCTTGAAGAACTGCGTGCGGAAATTGGCCATGTTTCGGCGGAGCGCGTGCTTTCCGGACCCGGTCTGGTGAATCTTTACCGGGCGATTGTGAAATCTGACGGCCGTCTGCCGGAAAATCTCCGGCCGAAGGATGTGACTGAGCGGGCGCTGGATGATACCTGCATCGACTGCCGCCGTGCGCTGTCGCTGTTTTGCGTGATCATGGGGCGCTTTGGCGGCAACCTGGCGCTGAACCTGGCGACCTTCGGCGGCGTCTATATTGCTGGCGGTATTGTGCCGCGCTTCCTGGATTTCTTCCGCGCGTCGGGCTTCCGCGGTGGGTTTGAAGACAAGGGACGTTTTAAAGCTTACGTGCAGGATATTCCGGTGTACCTGATCGTCCACGATCAGCCTGGGCTACTCGGCGCGGGCGCGCATCTGCGCCAGATTCTGGGACAAGTTCTCTGATAAAAAGCGCCGCGAGGCGCTTTTTTTACAACCGCATTAACTGCCGAAACTCTTTCACCCGACTGCGGCTTACCGGCACCTGAAAATCCAAATCCCGCAACCGCAGGATATAAGTGTTATTAAACCACGGCTCTATCTCGCGGATTTTATTCAGGTTCACGCAGTAAGATCGATGGCAGCGGAAAAAAGTGCCCCTCCGGCAATCGGCTGAAAAATTCCGTGATATTCACTGGCATCACGTACGCTTCGCGTTTGGTATACACAAACGTCATCTTCTCATGCGCTTCCGCGTAGTAAATGTCGTTAATATCCGTGACGATTATCCGCTCGTCCTTCACCAGGTTAATGGTGGCGTTTTCCCGGGTGGCGGGCGTGGCGTTCTGCGGGCTGGCGGACTGTTTTGCCTGCGGCTTCGAGCTTTTGCAACATGCTAATAATCCGCGATTCCTGCCAGGGTTTGAGAATGTAATCAAACGCCTCCAGCTCGAACGCCTCCACGGCATGCTCTTTCCAGGCGGTGATAAACACAATAAACGGCTTGTTGGCGAACTTACTGATATTTTGCGCCAGCAGCACCCCGTCGAGCGACGGGATATTAATATCGAGAAAAATTGCGTCAACCGTATGATGTTGCAGGTATTTCAACACATCCAGCCCGTCATCAAAGCTACCGACAATCTCAATATTACTGTGATGATTAATCAGCCAGCTCAGTTCCTGTTGGGCCAGAATTTCGTCCTCAACGATGATTGCTTTCATCCGGTCCTCCTCAGGAAAATTGTGCAACAGCGGCGGGGCGCGTCAACGGTTTATTGGGCACATAAAAGGCGATTTCGGTACCCGGATTCAACTGGCGAATCTGTAACCCTTCGCCATACAGCAGTTTTACCCGGTGGTGAACATTCAGCAGGCCGATTTTATTACCCGGCATTTCGTCCGCTTCCACGCGCGCCACGACGTCAGGATCGATGCCGTGGCCAGTATCCCGCACCGCAATACGCACCCGGCTGGCCCGATTCCGTTACGCTAATGGTCACCACGCCTTTGCCTTTGCAGGGCTGAATGCCGTGAACAATGGCGTTTTCCACCAGCGGCTGGATAAGCAGGCTGGGCACCACGCAGTTTACGTCCTCATCGATGTCGTAAATCACCGTCAGCTTGTCGCCGAAGCGCGCCTGCTCGATCGCGATGTAATCCTTAATCTGATACAGCTCTTTTTTAATATCGATTTGCTCATCGTCTTTTAATTCAATGTTGTAGCGCAGGTAGCGTGAGAGATTAAAAATTAACTGGCGGGCGGTGTCCGGATTCAGGCGAATGGACGACGAAATTGCGTTCAGCGCATTAAACAGAAAATGGGGATTGATCTTGCTCTGCAATGCGCGAAGCTCCGCTTTGTCGGCCATTTCACGCAACTGCTCAGCGCGTGAAACCTCCAGTTGCGTGGAGATAATCTGCGACAGCCCCACCGCCATCTCCTGTAACGACGAAGTAATCTGGTGCGCGTGGCAGTAGTAAATTTTCAGGGTGCCGGTAACGATGCCTTGCTCCCACAGCGGGATCACCAGCATGGAGTGGATCTCCGGCGTGCGGTGCGCTTCATCATTATTTTTAATGATGATTTTCCCGTCGTTAATCGCCTGTCGGGTGGTAGGGCTGATACCGTCGTCGTTTTCCTGGTAGTTATGCTCGCCGACGCCCACATAGGCCAGGACGTTTTCCGTATTGGTGATCGCCACCGCATCGGCGTGAATATCACGACGAATAATCTGGCACACCTGGCGTAACGCATCGCTGTTAACGTGGCGAAATAGCGGCAGCGTTTTGTTGGCGATATCCAGCGCCAGCTTGGCCTGGCGTGCTGCGCTGGCCTCTTTCTCACCTTCAACGCTTTGTACCAGCAGCACGATAAAGCCGATTGATACGGTGCCTACGATCATGGGAACGCCGATCTTCGACACGATATCCAGCCCCAGAGCGGTAGAAGGGGCCCACGCCACTACCAGAATCATGGTCAAGGTTTCGCAAATCATGCCGCCGAGGATCCCCGCGCGCCAGCGCTGGGCTTTGGGTACCCGCATATGGATCCAACCGGAAAGACAGCCGGCAACGATACTGGTGAGTAAGCAAGGGATTGAGGTAATGCCGCCGATGTCGATCAGATAACGGTGGATCCCGGCAATCACGCCGGTAATGATGCCCACCCACGGGCCAAACAGAATCCCCCCTGACATAACGGCGATGATTCGCACATTGACCAGCGAGCCTTCCACCGGTACGCCGGACCAGGTGCTGAACAGCGCGAACAGGGAAAAGATCGCGGTGACCGCCAGCAGTTCGCGCGGCGTATGGGCGCTTTTATGCAACAGTTCGCGAAACAGGCGGATACGGATCAGAAAGAATAGGCAAATCAGCATCAGGGCTGCGCGGTCAAAAACCGCTAACAGCATAGTAAAAATTTCGTGCACGAAGGAAACCCGGATGGCAAGCGGAAGGGCTATGATAGAAAACCTGGCGTCCGATGACCAGACGCCAGTGAGGATCGGGGGTTAACCCTGAAGCTGCTCTTTACCGGCTGGCGTTAAATCAGCTTCGGTGGCGCGGCCATCAAAATCGACTTCAAAATCGTCGGCGGCAAAATCCGGCGGCGAACGTCCTTCCACAAAAGCGGGCCACTGACGTTGCAAATAAGCGGCATTCTTCTCGCACCACGGCGCGGCGGCGATGTACATCACGTTGCTGTCGAATTCACCGTTATGCTCATTTTCCACCGCATGGATCACATCGCAGTGCCAGAATACGGTGTCGCCAGGCTCCATATCAGGAATTGAGGATATCCCCGTTAATAAAAGGGGGATGCCAGGTTTCGTTAATAGAAAGCGCGCGGCCAGGTTTGGCGTCGCAAAGCGAATCATCCGGCACATCATCCTGCAAGGCGCGTAACAGGATCCAGGCCATGGCGTTAGCCACCGGCAGCAGCGTTAACGTACCGGCATGTTTACGCTGTTCAGAAAGCGCGGTCCAGCCCTGAAAGGTGCGGAACATCGAACAGACCGCAGGGGAGGGGATTTCCCGGGCTTCGGTCCGTCCTTCGGCCTCGAACGGGTTATAGCGCTGCCATTCGCCGTTGAATACATGACGATAAACATGGCGGAAATTCTCATCCAGCCAGCGCTCCACCGAACCCCCGTCAACGTGCGGGGACAAGCCGAGCGAACCGGAACGCGGCGGGCGGCGGCGGGTGCGATCGGCGTAGGTCGTCACGCGGTTAGGATCAAAATGCTGTTTACCGTGGCTTTCGGTTTCCCAAAGGTTATTCAGGAACACCTGCGCGGCTTTCATGCGCGCATCCTGTCGGGCCTGTACCTGCGGTTTGGACCAGTAAATACCGTAAATTTGCGGCTTACTGTCGGCAAGCGTACCGAAGTAGTTGTCTTCTGCCGCATTCTTTAACTTTTCGACAAAGTTATTACGCTCCAGATAATTGCCTACTTCCTCGTTCCAGGCGCGGGCGGTCTGTTCCGGGAACACGCCCTTAATGACACAACAACCGCGCTGGCGAATAAGCGCTTTTTGCTGGTCAGAAATACGGTTCGCCATAATGTCGTCGGCATGAATTTGCGGCACAGGGTTTTCTCCGCGTGCCTGTTCAGCGCGGATCGTTTCGATCTGACGGGCAATATCTGCCTCCAGCGCCTTAAACACCTGCTGATAATTCGGCAGTTCGTGGCGCAGTTTGCGTTTCATTTCACGGATAGCGGTGGGAAGGTCGTCGATGTGTAAGGGCATAGCGGTGACTCCGGCTGCAAAGTAAGAGAGTTATTATTTTGTTGCGACAGAGTTAATATAGAACCCTTACACTGAATAAAACAGGGATAAGTTTCAAATGAAGGTTCCAGTTTTTTGTTCCTGAATTATTTTTTGAAATAACGCTCGACAGGATAAAATTTTTCAGGCTATTTTCTCTACAGGCCACATCTGTGGCAGCGTCGCTCGGACGGTCCGGGCGCTTACGTCATTTCGAGGAATCTATGGCTGACTTCAGTCCTAAACGTCGTTTTTCGCGTATCGATCGTCTTCCCCCGTACGTTTTTAACATCACCGCTGAACTGAAAATGGCTGCGCGTCGGCGCGGCGAAGATATTATCGATTTCAGTATGGGCAACCCGGATGGCCCAACGCCGCCGCATATTGTCGAAAAACTCTGCACCGTGGCTCAGCGCCCGGATACGCACGGTTATTCCACCTCCCGGGGTATTCCCCGTTTACGCCGGGCGATTTCACGCTGGTATCAGGATCGCTATCAGATCGATATCGATCCCGAAACCGAAGCTATCGTCACCATCGGCTCGAAAGAGGGGCTGGCGCACCTGATGCTGGCGACGCTCGATCACGGCGATACGGTGCTGGTGCCAAATCCGAGCTACCCCATCCACATTTACGGCGCGGTAATTGCCGGCGCGCAGGTGCGTTCTGTACCGCTGGTTGAGGGCGTTGATTTCTTCAACGAACTCGAACGTGCGATTCGTGAAAGCTACCCGAAACCGAAGATGATGATTCTGGGCTTTCCGTCCAACCCGACATCGCAATGCGTGGAACTGGAGTTTTTTGAGAAAGTCGTTGCGCTGGCAAAGCGTTATGATGTGCTGGTCGTGCACGATCTGGCTTACGCGGATATCGTGTATGACGGCTGGAAAGCGCCGTCAATTATGCAGGTTCCCGGCGCACGTGATGTGGCGGTAGAGTTTTTTACCCTGTCAAAAAGCTACAACATGGCGGGCTGGCGCATCGGGTTTATGGTAGGCAATCAGGAGCTGGTGAGCGCCCTTGCACGTATCAAAAGCTATCACGACTACGGCACCTTTACGCCCTTGCAGGTCGCGGCTATCGCTGCGCTGGAAGGCGATCAACAGTGCGTGCGGGATATTGCCGAACAGTATAAACGCCGCCGCGATGTGCTGGTGAAAGGGTTACACGAAGCGGGCTGGATGGTGGAAATGCCGAAAGCTTCCATGTATGTGTGGGCGAAAATACCGGAACCCTACGCGGCAATGGGCTCGCTGGAGTTTGCCAAGAAACTGTTACAGGACGCCAAAGTGTGCGTCTCGCCTGGCATCGGCTTTGGTGATTACGGGGATACCCACGTTCGGTTCGCCTTAATCGAAAACCGCGACCGTATCCGCCAGGCGGTGAGAGGCATTAAAGCCATGTTCCGCGCCGATGGATTGCTTCCGGTAACCAGCAAAATGACGCCGGAAAATCAGGACTAAAAATGAAAACAGGAGCCAAATGGCTCCTGTTATTTTGACTGGCTCAGATTTCAGGCTAGATCATCAGGGCAAAGGTACCGGCCCACAACACGACGATCACCGAAACGCCCATAAACAGATATTTCACGTCACATCTCTCCGCGCATCTCATGACACGCCAAAATTAACGTCAGGTCTCATTATAGAAAGGTAAAACCGCATGCATTTCACTTTGGGACAATTCCCTGGTGAGCCTGCCGTTTTGCCGGTATCTGGTTGGATGTTACTCACATCCGGGCGCTAATCTACGCCTAAATCGGTGGGTTAACAAGCGGGAGACAAGGGGCAACTGAGGTTTTTTTATCTACTTTTATAAGCTATGTAACCTTAAATAAAATCAGAAAGTTAAGCCGCAACGGCTAATCAGGAAAGGGGTTCGGAAAAGCGGGAAATAAAGCGGGATATGTCCCCTGCAGGAATCGAACCTGCAACTAGCCCTTAGGAGGGGCTCGTTATATCCATTTAACTAAGGGGACAAGGCGGCGTTAGTATACCCGTTTTTAATGCTGCGTTAAGGGCTTAGCCGCCTGACTGCTCATTCCGTCGCCATCCTTACTCCGAAGCCGGTTGTTTTTTCTTCCCGTCTTCCAGCTCTTTCTTCCGGGCTTTCTCTTCCGCTTTCTTCTTATTACTCATATCGTTACGTATTTGAGCATGGCTCATCAGCGCAAAGATAAACGTGCCGCCACAAATATTGCCGGCAAGGGTTGGAAGGGCGAAAGGCCAGATAAACATGCTCCAGTGAATATCACCGTTAAACACCAGATACAGGATCTCCACGGTGCCCACCACAATGTGCGTCGTGTCGCCCAGCGCGATAATCCAGGTCATGATAATGATCACCACGATTTTCGCCGGGCCAGCCGCCGGAAACATCCAGACCATGGTGGCAATCAGCCAGCCTGAAACAATGGCATTCGCAAACATTTCAACCGGGGTGTTCTCCATGACCTTGGTGCCAATCGTCACGAACGCATCCCGGGTCGGTTCGTCGAAAATGGGCATAAATTCGAATGCCAGCGCTGCCAGACCGGTGCCGATCAGGTTGCCTAACAGTACGATGCTCCACAGCCTTAACAGCAACAAAAAGTTGCTGCGGGTGGGGTTTTGCATCACCGGCAACACGGCGGTGACGGTGTTTTCGGTAAACAATTGCTGGCGCGCCATAATAACGATGATAAAACCCAGCGTATAACCAAAGTTTTCCAGCAGAAACCCGCCCGGTACGCCTTCAAGATGGACATGAAAAATGCCTTTTCCCAGCAGCGATGCGCCCATGGAAAGCCCGGCCGCAATCGCGGACCACAGCAACGCCATCGCGTCGCGCTCCATCTCTTTTTCGCCGTCCTGGCGGATATGCTCATGAATCGCCATGGCCCGCGAAGGCAGGCGTTCTTCGTCTATTTCAATATCTTTTCCGCGCTCTTTTTCTTCGCTTTCCACTTCCAGGTCTTCCCCGGACTCGCCAATTTTTTCATCCTCAATTTTGTCTGATTTGAGTTTGTCCATGATGTTTTTGCCTTACAGTTAATGTCCATTAAGCGTAGCGGTTTTGGTCAAACCGCGATGCATTTCCCGACAATTCGGAGAGTTTTTGATCTGGCAAGTATCATTACTCCTTTTGGGGTAGCATTTCTGCCGTCTGGCATTTAAGCCCTGCAATCACTCTATGTTATGATTCCTTGCCATTTCAGAAGGAGCTGTCTGGATGCTCGACGTCCTCAATCTCGCCTGTGTACGTGATGAACGTGTGTTATTTCGCGGGCTCTCATTTACCCTGAATCCGGGTGAAATATTCCAAATTGCCGGCGTCAATGGCGCGGGTAAAACCTCTCTTTTACGTATTCTCAGCGGCCTTGCGACGCCGGAAACAGGTGAGGTGAAATGGCAGGGCGAAGCGATTCAACGCGCGCGCGACAGCTTCCATTCTCAACTGCTGTGGCTGGGTCATCAGCCCGGCATCAAAGCCGTGTTGACGTCTGATGAAAACCTGCGGTTCTTCCATGCGGACGCCGCGATGAAATCTCGCTGGGACGCCCTCGCGGCGATTGGCCTGCTGGGATATGAAGATGTGCCGGTCGGGCAGCTTTCCGCAGGACAGCAACGTCGCGTCGCGCTGGCCCGTTTATGGCTGAGCACCGCAAAACTCTGGATCCTCGACGAGCCGTTTACGGCGCTGGACCCTGCCGGGATTGAAACGCTCACGTGTCGCCTCGAAGCACATGCCGCGCTTGGCGGCAGCGTATTATTGACGACACATCAGCCGCTGCGCCCGGTGGACTGCGCGTTTCGCAAGCTGATGTTGCCCGCGGGGGTGGTGTCATGATGTGGCAGATATTCACCCGGGAAATACATCTGGCGCTGCGTAAAGGGGCGGAGATCGTCAACCCGCTGTGGTTTTTTCTGATCGTTATTACCTTGTTCCCGTTGGGCATTGGCCCTGAACCGCAGTTGTTGGCGCGCATTGCGCCTGGCGTCGTGTGGGTGGCGGCGCTGCTGGCCGCGTTATTAGGTATGGAACGTCTGTTTCGCGATGACTGGCAGGATGGCTCCCTCGAACAATTGATGTTGCTGCCGCTGCCTCTGCCAGCCGTAGTGTTGGCGAAAGTGACCGCTCACTGGGTAGTAACCGGCCTGCCGCTGATCGTGCTTTCTCCGTTGGCGGCGATGCTGCTGGGGCTGGATGTTCATACCTGGTGGGTGATGGCCCTGACATTAATGTTAGGAACGCCGACCCTGAGTTTTCTCGGCTCAGTTGGCGTTGGCCTGACGGTAGGATTACGTCGCGGCGGCGTGCTGCTCAGCCTGCTGGTGCTGCCGCTCACCATTCCGCTGTTGATTTTCGCCACAGCGGCGATGGACGCCGCAGCCATGGCGTTACCGGTTGAAGGATACATGGCCATTCTGGGCGCGTTTTTAGCGGCCAGCGCCACGCTATGCCCGTTCGCCACGGCGGCGGCGTTGCGGATAAGTATTCAATAATTGCCCGCAATAGTGGGCGCTAACTTAGCTTTGTGAGCCAATAACTATGTGGAAATTCTTACATCAGCTTGCTAAACCAGAGCGTCTTTATCGCCTCTGCGGGCGTATTGTCCCTCTGCTGGCCGTGGTCAGTATCGTGATGCTGCTGGTCGGCGTGATCTGGGGATTTGTCTGGGCCCCGGCCGATTATCAGCAGGGGCAAAGTTATCGCATCATGTATATCCACGTACCAGCGGCCATCTGGTCGATGGGGATTTATGCCTGGATGGCGATTGCCGCCTTTATCGGGCTGGTCTGGCAAATCAAAATGGCCGATCTGGCTGTGGCGGCCATGGCGCCCGTAGGTGCGGTGTATACCTTTATTGCGCTGGTTACCGGTTCCGCCTGGGGCAAACCGATGTGGGGAACCTGGTGGATTTGGGATGCCCGCCTGACGTCCGAGCTGGTGCTGCTGTTCCTCTATGTTGGGGTGATTGCCCTGTACAACGCTTTCGACGACCGTCGTCTCGCCGGACGCGCCGCAGGCATACTGGTGCTGGTCGGCGTGGTCAACCTGCCGATTATCCATTTCTCCGTGGAGTGGTGGAACACCCTCCATCAGGGCTCGACCAACATGCAAAAATCCATCGATCCCTCCATGCGTATGCCTCTGCGCTGGGCGATTTTCGGGTTCCTCGGCCTGTTTGGCACCCTGACGTTAATGCGCCTGCGTACGCTGATTTTAATGCAGGATCGCCGCCGCCCCTGGGTAGAAGAGATTGCTAATAAAGGAAGGAGCCTGTCATGAATGTCGCCTTTGGAAGTCTGAGTGAATTTTTCGCCATGGGTGGTTATGCCTTTTATGTCTGGCTCGCCGTGGCATTTACCATCATCCCGCTATGTTTACTGGTCGCTCACACCGTCTGGCAGCGTAAAGCCTTACTGGCTGACGTGCGCCGCCAGCAGGGAAGAGAGCGGCGGATTAAAAACGCCCAACATCCGGCTCAGGAGGTGATCGGATGAATCCGCGTCGTAAAAACCGACTCTGGCTGGCCGTCATGGTGTTGATGGGCATTGGGATCACGATAACGCTCACGCTGTATGCGCTGCGCGCCAATATCGACCTGTTTTACACCCCGGGTGAAATTATTAACGGTAAAAACGAGACGCAGGTGAAGCCGGAACCGGGCCAGCGTCTGCGCGTAGGCGGAATGGTGATGCCGGGCAGCGTTAAGCGCGATAATCAAACCCTGAAAGTGAGTTTTAAAATTTACGACGCCCGCGGCGTGGTGGATGTCAGCTACGAAGGCATTCTCCCGGATCTGTTCCGCGAGGGGCAGGGTGTGGTAGCGCAGGGCGTGCTGGAGCCGGGTAATGTGATTGTTGCCAAAGAGGTGCTGGCTAAACACGATGAAAACTACACGCCGCCGGAAGTCAAAGCGGCGATGGAACAGAACCACCACCGTCCGGCAGAAGCCTATAAGGATAATCGCTCATGATGCCGGAACTCGGTAATTTTCTGCTGTGCCTGGCACTGGGGATTTCATTATTACTAAGCGTGTATCCGCAGTGGGGCGCGGTGCGTCAGGATGCGCGTCTGATGGCGCTGGCGCGCCCGCTCTCATGGATGCTGTTTATCAGCGTCATGGCCGCGTTTCTGATTCTGGTGTATGCCTTTGTCGTCAACGATTTCACCATTATGTATGTCGCCAGCAACTCTAATGCGGAGTTGCCAGTGTGGTATCGGGTGGCCGCCACCTGGGGCGCACACGAAGGATCGCTGCTGCTGTGGGTGTTGTTGATGAGCGCGTGGACATTCGCGGTAGCGACGCTGAGCCGCGGTATGCCACTGGATTCTGTCGCCCGCGTACTCTCGGTCATGGGCATGGTCAACTTTGGTTTTCTGCTGTTTATTCTGCTGACTTCCGATCCGTTCACCCGGACGTTGCCGGAATATCCCATTGACGGACGCGATCTTAATCCCTTGTTGCAGGATGTGGGGCTGATTTTCCATCCGCCGTTGCTGTATATGGGCTACGTGGGCTTCTCGGTTGCTTTCGCCTTTGCAATTGCTTCGCTTATGGCAGGGCGTCTGGATACCGCCTGGGCGCGCTGGTCACGTCCGTGGACTCAGGCCGCATGGATTTTCCTGACGCTCGGCATCGTGCTGGGTTCCGCATGGGCCTATTACGAGCTGGGCTGGGGCGGCTGGTGGTTCTGGGACCCGGTGGAAAACGCCTCGCTGATGCCGTGGCTGGCCGGGACTGCGCTGATGCACTCTCTGGCGGTCACTGAAAAACGCGGCAGCTTCAAAGCCTGGACAGTGCTGCTCGCCATCGCTGCGTTCTCGCTCTGCCTGCTGGGCACATTCCTGGTGCGCTCCGGGGTACTGGTCTCGGTGCACTCGTTTGCCTCCGATCCGGCGCGTGGCATGTTTATCCTCGCACTGTTGGTCATCGCAATTGGCGGTTCACTGCTGCTGTATGCGGTGAAAGGCAATAAAGTACGTGCCCGCGTCAAAAACGATCTCTGGTCGCGGGAAACGTTTCTGCTCGGCAACAATATTCTGCTGATGGCCGCCATGCTGGTGGTGCTGCTTGGGACGCTGCTGCCGCTGGTGCATAAACAGCTGGGTCTCGGCAGCATCTCCATCGGCGAACCGTTCTTTAATATGATGTTTACCGCCATGATGGTGCCGTTCGCGCTGTTACTCGGCATCGGACCGTTGGTGCGCTGGCGTCGTGATGAGCCGGGCAAGGTGCTGAAGCGTTTAGGCGTCGCTGTGGTCATTACGCTTGCGGGCGCGTTGCTGCTGCCCTGGCTGATGCAGGACCGCATCGAAGCCATGACGGTCGTCGGATTGATGATGGCAATTTGGGTGTTTGTCCTCGCACTGATGGAACTGCACGAGCGCGCCACCCATCGCCATTCATTCCTGAAAGGCCTCACCAAAATCTCCCGCAGCCAGTGGGGCATGGTGCTTGGCCACGTCGGCCTCGCCGTGACCGTGGTAGGTATTGCCTTTAGCCAGAGTTACAGCGTCGAGCGCGACGTGCGAATGAAAGCGGGTGACCGCGTCGACATTCATCAGTATCAGTTCATTTTCAAAGAGGTCCGCGAAGTCAGTGGGCCGAACTGGCGCGGCGGCGTGGGCGTGATTGACGTTCTGCGCAACGGCAAACCGGAAGCTACGCTGCATGCGGAAAAGCGCTTTTATAACAGCAATATGATGATGATGACCGAGGCGGCTATCGACGGCGGCGTGACCCGCGATTTGTATGCGGCGCTGGGTGAAGAGCTTGATGATGGCAGTTGGGCGGTGCGTCTGTATTACAAACCCTTTGTGCGCTGGATTTGGTATGGCGGGGCATTAATGGCGCTGGGCGGACTGCTGAGCATGCTCGACCCTCGCTATCGCCTGCGTAAAGCATTGCAGGAGGCATAATGAAACGTAATGTGTTGTTTATTCCATTAATCCTTTTTTTGCTGCTGGCCGCCGCGCTGCTCTGGCAGCTGGTGCGCAATGCCAACGGCGACGATCCCACCACGCTGGAATCGGCGTTAATCGGCAAACCGGTTCCGGTATTCCGTCTTGAATCGCTGGATGAACCGGGCAAAACCTACGATCAGGCGGCGCTCACCAGCGGCAAGCCGGTGCTGCTGAACGTCTGGGCCACCTGGTGCCCGACCTGCCGGGCGGAACACCAGTATCTTAACAGCCTGTCTGCGCAGGGCGTGCGGGTGGTGGGGATGAACTATAAAGACGATCGCCAGAAGGCCATCACCTGGCTGAAGGAGCTGGGCAACCCGTACGCCATGAGCCTGTTTGACGGCAACGGCATGTTGGGGCTCGATTTGGGCGTGTATGGCGCGCCGGAAACCTTCCTGATCGACGGCAAAGGCATCATTCGCTATCGCCACGCTGGCGATTTGAATGAGCAGGTCTGGCAAAGCGAAATCAAGCCGCTGTGGGATAAATACACGCAGGAGGCGGGAGCATGACGCGCATCCTGAGCCTGTTCGCCGCGCTACTGCTGTCGTTTTCGGTGTTCGCCGCGATCGATACTTATCAGTTTAAAGATGAAGCGCAGGAGCAGCAGTTTCGCGAACTCACCGCCCAGTTGCGCTGCCCTAAATGCCAGAACAACAGCATCGCCGACTCTAACGCCATGATCGCCTCCGACATGCGCCAGAAGGTGTATGAACTGCAGCAGCAGGGGCAAACGCAAAAACAGATCATCGATTATATGGTGGCGCGCTACGGTAACTTCGTGACCTATGAACCCCCCGTGACCCCTGGCACCCTGGTATTGTGGCTGCTGCCTGCGCTGTTTGTACTCGGCGGGATTGTTGTGGTCGTACGGCGCGCCAGAAAAGGACGCCAGACCACGTCCCAACCGTTAAATGACCTGGAACAGCAACGACTGAAGCAGTTGCTAAGCGAGAAGAATAAATGACGTTAACTCTGCTTATTACCATCATGGCGGCGTTACTGATCATCACCGCCGGTTTGCTGTTTATTCCCTGGTCCGCAACCCGCAGCGTTTCACGCGATGTGCTGAACCGCGCTTTTTATCACTCGCGCCTGCGCGAACTGGAGCGCGAAAACACCGTTGAACGTGATGAAATGGTGGCGGAGCTCCAGCACAATTTGCTCGACGACATACCGCAGCATCCTGTCGATAACCCGCCAGCGCCATTAAGCCGCTGGGTGCTTGTGCCTGGCGTGGCGGCGCTGGTGATTGTCAGCCTCGGCGTATTCTGGAAAACCGTCGATTTGAAAAAAGTCCTCGAATGGCAGGAAGTGACCCGCCAGACGCCGGAACTCTTAAAGCGCGTCATGGATCCTGACGCCCCGGCATTAACCACAGAAGAGATGGCCCGGCTGGGACTCGGACTGCGGACGCGCCTGCAGGACGATCCTGATAATATCGAAGGCTGGATGATGTTGGGTCGCATTGGGATGGCCCTGAATAACGCCACCACGGCTACCGATGCGTTTGAACATGCATGGAAGCTGGCGCCGGACAATATCGACGCAAAACTCGACTATGCTGAAGTATTGATTCGTTCATCCGATCAGAATGACAACCAGCTGGGCGATAAACTCCTGCGTGAAGTGGTCGCCGCGTCGCACACCAATATCCGCGCGCTCAGTCTGCTGGCGTTCAGTTCATTTGAGCAACAGCGGTTCGGTGACGCGGTCGCCGCCTGGCAAATGATGCTGCAGGTGTTGCCGCAAAACGATAAGCGACGGCAGTGATTGAGCGTAGTATCGCCCAGGCCGAATCCCAAACCGGCATGGACAATGCGCCGCTGGCTGTTAAAATCACGCTCTCGCCGGAAGCTCAGCAGAGTTTGCCTGCCAGTGGTGCCGTCTTTGTTACCGTCGTGGGCGAAGCGTCGCCGGTGCCTGTGGCGGTTAAAAAGTTGCCGGTTGGCCAGTTTCCGATGACACTCAATATAGATGACTCAAATACCATGATGCCGGGAGGCTCGCTTTCCTCACTGCGTCAGGGTTGGATTAAAGTGCATATCTCACAGGATGGCACACCTGCTGTGCAGTCAGGGGATTGGGTTGGTCAAAGCGCGCTGATGAAATTTGACCCGGCCCACCCGACGGAGGTGACTATTTCATCTCGTCAACCCTGACAGCAGCCATCAATAACAGGGAGACAGAGATGAATTTTCGCCTGACAGGCCTCGCGCTGGCGACCACCTTACTGGTGGGTTGCGCCAGCTCGGGAGAACAACAAGGGCGTTCAGACCCGTTCGAAGGGTTTAACCGCAGCATGTACAATTTCAACTTCAACGTACTGGATCCCTATGTTGTTCGTCCGGTCGCCGTCGTCTGGCGTGATTACGTGCCGCAACCGGCGCGTAATGGGCTCAGCAACTTCACCAGTAACCTTGAAGAACCGGCCACCATGGTCAACTACTTCCTTCAGGGCGACCCCTATCAGGGGATGGTGCATTTTACCCGTTTCTTCCTGAATACCTTGCTGGGGATGGGCGGCTTTATTGATGTCGCGGGCCTGTCGAATCCGAAACTCCAGCGCGAGGAGCCGCATCGCTTCGGCAGTACGCTGGGGCATTACGGTGTCGGCTATGGTCCGTATTTGCAGTTGCCTTTCTACGGCAGCTTTACGTTGCGTGAAGAGGGCGGCGATTTCGCCGATACCACGTATCCGGTGCTTTCGTGGCTGACCTGGCCGCTGTCGGTGGGTAAATGGGCGGTTGAGGGTGTCGAAAGCCGCGCCCAGTTGCTTGATTCAGATGGCCTGCTGCGTCAGTCATCCGATCCGTACATCCTGGTGCGTGAGGCATACTTCCAGCGTAACGACTTTATCGCTAACGGCGGGAAGCTTAAGCCGGATGAAAACCCGAATGCCAAAGCCATTGAGGGTGATTTAAAAGATATCGACGCCGAGTAGGCCGGTTCTTTTCCGCTCCGGCGGCAATAAAAAAGGTGAGCTAATGCTCACCTTTTTTTCTTTCAACGCAGGATTAGAACGCGTAGTTAAAGTTCGCGCCGTACAGCCACGCTTTACCTTCAGATTTAAAGGTATACGGGCCTTCGGTGAATTCAACATGCTGACCGTGCATATAGGAAACGCCCACATCCACAGATGCATCTTTGTTGAATGCATAAGTCGCGCCGGTGCTCAGCCACAGACGATCCTGATCCGGGATAGAGATCGAACGATGATCCGAAGGAACCGGGCTGTCATCGAAGGCGATACCTGCACGCAGGGTCCAGTTATCATCCATAAAGTATGTGGTGCCTAACGCGAGGCGGTAAGAATCGCGGAAGCTTTCATCTTTATAGAACAGCGTCTGACCATTATTGCTGGTCGCTTTCAGCTCTTCGAACTGGCTCCAGCTGGTGTACGCCAGGCTATAGTGGATGGCCCACTGCGGCGCCACTTTGTTATAACCAGACAGTTCCCACATTTCCGGAAGATTCAGCGTCAGGTTGCCGCCGATGGTGCTGCCACCAGTACCGTAAGGCAGACCCTGGCTGGACAGCGCAGCGTTGATAGCCGGGCTGCTGCTCAGTTCACTTCTGTAATCGCCTTCGAAATCCACTTTGACTTCTGAGCGATAGGTCAGTGAGTAGCGGTTGTTTTCATCCAGTTCATACATGATCCCGGCGTTCCAGCCATAGCCCCATTCGTTGCCTTTCAGGCGAGCGATTTGGGTATTGCTGTCGAGGGAGTTTGCATAACCCGCCAGCGCTGCAAGCTGCGCACCTTGCGGGGTAGCAGTGCCAAAGGCCGGGTTACGTCTGAGCTGGCCTGCGGTCAACTGCCCCAGGTCGCCTGCGTAACGCTCCAGTTTCGCTTTTGCATAAACGGCGTTAAAGCCTAAACCGAAGCTGAAGTTATTGTTCAGACGGTATGCGCCGCTCAGGTTGAGGTTAAGGGTTTCCAGGTCGGTTTTGCCGCCCATAGAACCTGCCGCGTAGGAATCGTTAAATTCTGTCGCCAGGCCGTAGTTGGAGGTCACAGAGGCACCCCAACCAAATTGCTCATTAATCGGCGCGACGAAATGCAGGTTAGGCACCCACGCAGTCGGCGCGATGTTATCGGCGTCCAGCGTACGGCCTGATGGGGAACGACCAGATACATTTACGTCCGGGTCAACAAAAATGGCGCCGCCGGAGAAGGACGGGCGATCAAACATCATAATCGCTGCCGGGTTACGGCTGGCTGAGCCCGCATTATCGGCGATAGCGCCTTCCCCCTGAATAGGCACGGCCAAGGCCAGAGGAAGAAAACTCATTTAACTGAAAACCTGCAGACCAGGCTTGAGAGGAGACGATTGCCACTGCAACTGCGAGAAGAGACTTGGTAAACAGGGTTTTCTGGCTCATGACCATAACCTCATCCATTTATTTTTATTTAAATAATGTTACGTACCGTAACAGGAGCGCGAAGTGTAGGGTCTGAGTTACGGCTTACAAATCAGACCAGTGGCGAGAGTATAGGTCCGACCAGAGTGAATGTTGCAAGTTTGTTTAATGAAAATTTAAAAAATGATCATCGAAACGAGATCGGCGTGGCAAAATTGGGGCCGGTGTCGCTAACTGAAACCGGTTAATTTTGTTTCAGATCATTTTTTTCTCGCTTTTCTGGACATGCGCGGTTTTGACATGATTCTCGGGTGGAGCAGGGCCGTTTCGCGGCGTAAAATAAGGCGATTGCTAACTGCACCCCAGGTGCGAAGTACAGAGGAAATCACAATGAGTAAATGCAGTGCTGATGAAACCCCGGTTTGCTGCTGTATTGATGTTGGAACCATTATGGACAACACCGACTGCACCGCGTCCTACAGCCGCGTTTTCCCGAATCGCGCACAGGCAGAAGAAACACTGGCGGCGCTGAGTGCAAAAGCCCGTGAAGTTGAATCCGAGCCGTGCCAGATTAACGCTAACTTCACCGAAGAGAGCGACGGCGTACGTCTGGATATCGACTTCGTCTTCGCCTGCCAGGCGGAAACCATGATTTTCCAGTTGGGCTTGCGTTAATCCTTTTGACGCCTTCCAGCCCCGGAAGGCGTCGCCTCTCCATAAATTCGTGTAACCCTTCAAAGTTTTTCATTTCCCTGGTTGGCTAAATGTAAAAATTTGGTTAAGACTGTCGTCAGGTCCGACCACTTTTTTCATTATGTATTCACTTTTACAGGGGAGTGTTATGAGTCAGGCGTTACCGCGTCTTGCCCGACCGGGCGATCGTATTGCCATTATCAGCGGGTTACGTACCCCTTTTGCTCGCCAGGCAACGGCTTTCCATGGCATTCCTGCAGTGGATCTCGGCAAAATGGTGGTGAGCGAACTGCTGGCGCGCAGTGAAATTTCCCCCGATGTCATTGAACAACTGGTTTTCGGCCAGGTCGTGCAGATGCCTGAAGCGCCAAATATTGCCCGTGAAATTGTCCTTGGTACCGGCATGAATGTGCATACCGATGCCTACAGCGTCAGTCGTGCGTGCGCCACCAGTTTCCAGGCGGTGGCGAACGTGGCGGAAAGCCTGATGGCAGGTACTATCCGCGCCGGTATCGCCGGGGGGGCGGACTCCTCTTCTGTATTGCCTATTGGCGTGAGTAAAAAACTGGCGCGTATGCTGGTGGACGTCAATAAAGCCCGCACGACCGGGCAACGCCTTAAGCTGTTTTCCCGCTTGCGCTTGCGCGATCTGATGCCGGTCCCGCCTGCCGTGGCCGAATACTCCACGGGTTTACGTATGGGGGATACCGCGGAACAAATGGCGAAAACTCACGCCATCACCCGCGAGCAGCAGGATGCCCTGGCGCATCGCTCCCATATGCGGGCCGCCCAGGCCTGGCAGGAAGGTAAATTTGCCGATGAAGTGATGACCGCCTACGTTCCGCCGTATCGCGAACCCTTCAGTGAAGATAACAATATTCGTAAAAACAGTTCTCAGGCGGATTACGCCAAATTGCGCCCCGCCTTTGACCGCAAGCACGGCACCGTGACGGCGGCGAACAGTACGCCGCTGACTGACGGGGCCGCTGCGCTGATCATGATGACTGAATCCCGCGCTAAAGAGCTTGGCCTGACGCCGCTCGGTTACCTGCGCAGCTATGCCTTTACTGCCGTCGACGTCTGGCAGGACATGTTGCTGGGGCCCGCCTGGGCCACGCCGCTGGCGCTGGATCGCGCCGGATTAACGCTGGCCGATTTAACCCTGTTTGATATGCATGAAGCGTTTGCTGCCCAGACGCTGGCTAACTTAAAAATGCTTGCCAGCGATCGCTTTGCCCGTGAAGTCCTGGGCCGGGCGCATGCGACGGGCGAAGTTGACGATGCCATCTTTAACGTCATGGGCGGTTCTATCGCCTACGGCCACCCGTTCGCCGCCACCGGCGCGCGGATGATTGTCCAGACGCTGAACGAACTACGCCGTCGCGGCGGCGGGTTTGGTCTGGTCACGGCCTGTGCGGCAGGGGGATTAGGCGCAGCAATGGTACTGGAGGCTGAATAATGGAACTGCAATCCGCATTTAACATGCACGTTCGTCCGGATAACATCGCCGTCGTTACCATCGATGTGCCGAATGAGAAAATGAATACCCTGAAAGCGGAGTTTGGCGGTCAGGTTCGCGCCATTCTCAGGCAAATTCATGACAACAAACAACTTCAGGGTGTGGTCTTTATTTCCGGCAAACCGGACAACTTTGTCGCCGGCGCGGATATCAATATGATCGCAGGCTGCCAGACGGCGCAGCAGGCAGAGGCGCTGGCGAAACAGGGCCAGCAGATCATGGCCGATATCCATGCGTTAACCATTCCGGTGGTAGCGGCCATTCACGGACCCTGCCTCGGAGGCGGCCTGGAGCTGGCGCTGGCGTGCCATCGTCGGGTATGCACCGATGACGCCAAAACAGTGCTGGGATTGCCGGAAGTGCAACTGGGACTGTTACCCGGATCGGGCGGAACTCAGCGCTTGCCGCGGTTGATAGGCGTCAGCACGGCGCTGGAAATGATGCTGGCTGGCAAGCAACTGCGTCCGCGTCAGGCATTAAAAGTCGGGCTGGTGGATGACGTGGTGCCGAAATCGATTCTGCTGGAAGCCGCCGTGGAACTGGCGAAGCAGGGCCGCCCTGCGTCGCGTCGTCTTCCGGTGCGCGAGCGCGTACTGGCCGGTCCGCTGGGCCGATCGGTTCTGTTTCGTATGGTCACAAAGCAAACCCTGCAAAAAACCCACGGCAATTACCCGGCGGCCACGCGAATTATCGATGTGGTGCGTACTGGCCTGGAGCAGGGGAGCGCCAGCGGATACGAGGCGGAAGCAAAAGCGTTTGGCGAACTCGCCATGACGCCGCAATCTGCCGCGCTGCGTAATATTTTCTTCGCCAGCACCGAGCTGAAAAAAGATCAGGGCAGCGAGGTGCCGCCGAAACCGCTGCACGCTGTGGGGATCCTTGGTGGAGGGTTGATGGGTGGCGGGATCGCCTATGTGACCGCCACCAAAGGCAAATTGCCGGTACGCCTCAAAGATATCAATGAAAAAGGCATCAACCACGCCCTGAAATACAGTTGGGATCTGCTGGATAAGAAAGTGCGTCGTCGCCATTTAAAAGCGACGGAGCGCGATAGCCAGATGGCGTTGATCAGCGGCTCTACCGATTATCGCGGCTTCCACCAGCGCGACATCGTGGTTGAGGCGGTGTTTGAGGATCTGGAGCTCAAGCGCAAGATGGTGGCCGAGGTAGAACAGTACGCTTCCGCGGACACAATTTTTGCCTCGAATACTTCTTCGCTGCCGATTGGCGAGATCGCGCAACACGCAGCGCGCCCGGAGCTGGTGGTCGGCCTGCACTATTTCAGCCCGGTCGACAAAATGCCGCTGGTTGAAGTGATTCCCCATGCGGGCACCAGCGCGCAAACTATCTCCACTACCGTGGCGCTGGCGAAGAAGCAGGGCAAAACGCCAATTGTAGTGGCGGATTGCGCCGGTTTTTACGTTAACCGTATTCTCGCGCCTTATATAAATGAAGCCATGCGCTGTCTGCTCGAAGGAGAACCCATTGAGCACATTGACGATGCGCTGGTGAAATTTGGCTTCCCGGTGGGACCAATCCAACTTTTGGATGAGGTCGGGATAGACGTAGGCACTAAAATTATTCCTGTGCTGGAGCGGGCGTATGGTTCCCGTTTCAGCGCCCCCAATGATGCCGTTGCAGCAATTTTGAAGGACGATCGCAAAGGAAGAAAAAACGGCCGTGGTTTCTATCTTTATCCGGCAAAAGGGCGTAAAAGCAAGAAGCAGGTCGACCCTGCAATTTATACGCTAACTGGCGTTAAACCCGAGCAAAAAATGGCGGCCGACGCGCTGGCTGAACGCTGCGTTATGATGATGCTCAACGAGGCCGCGCGGGCACTGGATGAAGGCGTCGTACGTTCAGTACGGGACGGCGATATCGGTGCGGTGTTCGGCATTGGCTTCCCGCCTTTCCTCGGCGGGCCGTTCCGTTATATGGATAGTCTTGGCGCGGCAGAAGTGGTCGCGAGGCTACAGCGTCTGGAGAGCCGTTACGGCGATCGCTTCGCACCTTGCGAGCGACTGCTGGCGATGGCGCAAACCCAGCAAAAATTCTGGGATACGGCTGCCAGTGTTGACCCGGTTACGGCCACAGCGGGTTAACAGGGCAGTATCGGGATACCCGGATTGGTTATTTTGTAAACGGCGATTGACTATACTTACGCCATTAAGGTAAAAAACAGCGTTTCATTCAACGTCGGGATAAGGCACAATGCCCGACCGCGATGATATCCCCACAGGCATCAGGCCTGTTGGGGAACGTGGCGATTCTGGTTAACAAAAGCGGTGCACTATGCAAGTTTTCATTATGCGTCACGGTGACGCAGCTCTTGATGCCGCCAGTGATGCGGTTCGTCCCTTAACCCTTTGTGGGTGTGACGAATCCCGTCTCATGGCGACCTGGTTAAAAGGTCAAAAGGTGGACATCGAGCGTGTTCTTGTCAGCCCCTATCTGCGCGCCGGGCAGACGCTGGATGTGGTCCGGGAAGTGTTTACTCTGCCGGAAAATGTCGATGTTTTGCCGGAGCTGACGCCCTGCGGCGATGTTCGAATGGTCGGTGCCGACCTTCAGATGCTGGCGGACGAAGGCGTAAAATCGGTGTTAGTGATTTCTCACCTTCCGCTTGTGGGCTACCTGGTTTCTGAACTTTGCCCGGAAGAAACGCCGCCAATGTTCTCAACCTCCGCCATTGCCAGCGTAACGCTCGATCCGCAAACCGATAAGGGCGTGTTTAACTGGCAGATGAGCCCCTGTAATTTAAAAATGGCCAAAGCCAGCAATGGCTAAACGTCAAAAAGCCGCGTAAAGCGGCTTTTTTGTGGGCGGCGCTGGCGTATTTCGCGCTTCCCGTCATCAGGATCCAGTGCAACTGCCGCCTCAGTAATGAGGGCGTGAAGACTAGGGCAGTTCAGGCGGACGCAACTCTTCGACTTCAATCAGCACCAGTAACGCGGCATCACCGCCATACTCTTTCGAGGCCTGATGAAATGCCACGACGTGGGGATGTTGCGCCAGCCACAGCGGCGTTTGCTGCTTAAGAATATGTTTGCCGTGACCGTGCATCACGCAGGCGCAAAAGACGTGCTCGCGCCGACAGGCGGCAATCAGCGCGCCTAACTCCTGCTTGGCCTGGAGCTGGGTCAGCCCGTGCAGATCCAAAAACAGTTCAGGCGAATAGTCGCCGCGTCTTAATTTCTTTAATTCAAAATGGCTGGTGCCTTCGCGGACATAACGCACCGGCCTTCCGTTGCCAGCAGCGGCTGGAACTCATCAGAAAAATAGTGACTGGCGTCCACCTGCTCCTGAATCAGGCGCCTGACCGGCACTTCATGCGCTTTTTTACGCAGCGGGCGATGAACGATGGTGTCCTGCTTAATTTTGCGGGTGCCGCGCATCAGTTCCCGGAACAGCGTCTGGTCCTCCTCGTTAAGCGAATTTTTCTTTTTCATTCTCTTCTCCGTCATTCTTATCCCTGGCAGTGTACCTGACTCCTTCGCCAGCGCTAAATAAAACGCGTTTTCACGTCGCGGCGAAAGGGTGAATGCTGATTTATCGCCGCCATCGTGGCAAACTAGCCGCCGTGTTTAACGCGTCGCGCGCGCCGGAGGAATAGTGGATAAAATTTTCGTCGATGAAGCAGTCAATGAGCTGCATACCATTCAGGATATGCTGCGCTGGTCAGTGAGCCGTTTTAGCGCGGCGGGCATCTGGTATGGTCATGGCACCGATAACCCGTGGGATGAGGCGGTACAACTGGTGCTTCCATCGCTTTATTTGCCGCTGGATATTCCTGAAGACATGCGCACCGCGCGCTTAACGTCCAGCGAACGCCACCGCATTGTGGAGCGGGTGATCCGTCGGGTGAATGAGCGTATTCCGGTCGCCTATCTGACCAATAAAGCCTGGTTCTGCGGCCATGAGTTTTATGTTGATGAGCGCGTGCTGGTACCGCGTTCGCCAATTGGCGAGCTGATCAACAACCGTTTTGCCGGCCTCTTCGACGGTCAGCCTGAACATATTCTTGATATGTGTACCGGTAGCGGTTGCATCGCCATTGCCTGTGCTTACGCTTTCCCGGAAGCCGAAGTTGACGCGGTGGACATTTCCACCGACGCGCTGGCGGTAACCGAGCACAATATTGAAGAGCACGGCCTGATCCATCACGTTACGCCTATCCGCTCCGACCTGTTCCGCGATCTGCCGAAAGTGCAGTACGACATTATCGTGACCAACCCGCCGTATGTGGATGAGGAAGATATGTCGGACCTGCCGAACGAATATCGCCATGAGCCGGAGCTGGGTCTGGCGGCGGGCAGCGATGGCCTGAAGCTGGCACGTCGCATTCTTGCCTGCTCCCCGGACTACCTGTCCGACCACGGTATTCTGATTTGTGAAGTGGGTAACAGCATGGTACATCTGATGGAGCAATATCCGGACGTACCGTTTACCTGGCTGGAGTTTGATAACGGCGGCGACGGCGTCTTTATGTTGACCAAAGCGCAGCTTATCGCGGCGCGCGAATACTTCAGTATTTACAAAGATTAATCCAACGGGCTGCGGCCCGTTTCACAACGCTCAAACACACAACAACGACAACGGAGCCGTGATGGCAGGAAACAGTATTGGACAATTCTTCCGTGTAACCACCTTCGGGGAATCGCACGGCGTGGCGCTGGGCTGCATAGTTGACGGCGTGCCGCCTGGCATTCCGCTGACCGAAGCCGATATTCAGCACGATCTTGACCGCCGCCGTCCAGGCACCTCACGTTACACCACTCAGCGTCGCGAACCCGATCAGGTAAAAATCCTCTCTGGCGTCTTTGACGGCATGACTACCGGCACCAGTATTGGTCTGCTGATCGAAAATACCGATCAACGCTCTCAGGATTACAGCGCCATCAAAGATGTGTTCCGACCCGGACATGCGGATTACACCTACGAGCAAAAATACGGCGTGCGCGATTACCGCGGCGGTGGTCGTTCGTCGGCCCGTGAAACAGCCATGCGCGTAGCGGCGGGCGCCATTGCCAAAAAATATCTGGCGCAAAAGTTCGGCGTTGTGATCCGTGGCTGTCTGAGCCAGATGGGCGACATTCCGCTGGAGATCAAAGACTGGGAACAGGTGGAGCAAAACCCGTTTTTCTGCCCGGATCCGGATAAAATCGAGGCGCTGGACGAACTGATGCGCGCCCTGAAAAAAGAGGGCGATTCGATTGGCGCGAAAGTCACCGTGGTGGCCGATCAGGTTCCTGCCGGGCTCGGTGAACCGGTATTCGACCGCCTTGACGCTGATATTGCCCATGCGCTGATGAGTATTAACGCTGTCAAAGGCGTGGAAATCGGCGACGGTTTTGGCGTGGTGCAACTGCGCGGCAGCCAGAACCGTGACGAGATCACTCAGGCGGGTTTTCAAAGCAATCATGCAGGTGGTGTATTGGGCGGCATTAGCAGCGGCCAACAAATCGTCGCGCATATGGCGCTGAAACCGACCTCCAGTATTATGGTGCCGGGACGGACGCTTAACCGTTTTGGTGAAGAAGTCGACATGGTCACCCGTGGGCGTCACGATCCTTGTGTGGGGATCCGCGCCGTGCCGATCGCGGAAGCGATGCTGGCCATTGTATTAATGGATCATTTGCTGCGGCAGCGCGCGCAAAACGCCGACGTCAGCACCACGATCCCTCGCTGGTAAACTGTATGAAACGTTCTCTTATCGCCCTGACGGCGCTGCTGGCAAGTTCTGTCACGCTGGCGGCGACCCCCTGGCAAAAAGTACCGAATCCGATCCCTGGCGCGCCGCAGTCTATCGGCGCGTTTTCAAACGGCTGCATTGTGGGCGCTCAGGCGTTACCGCTGGCTTCCGATCATTATCAGGTGATGCGCACCGATCAGCGCCGCTATTTTGGGCATCCGGAACTGGTGAAATTCATCCAGCGCTTCAGTGCTCAGGTCAACAACCTGGATATGGGAACCGTGCTGGTGGGCGATATGGGAATGGCCGCAGGTGGCCGCTTCGCGACCGGTCACGCCAGCCATCAGACAGGGCTGGATGTGGATATCTTCCTGCAACTGCCGAAAACGCGCTGGACATCTGCTCAGCTGCTGCGTCCACAGGCGCTGGATCTGGTTTCCGCCAACGGCAAATCGGTGGTGGCAAGCCGCTGGAGCCCGCAGTTGTACAACATGATCAAGCTTGCGGCGTTAGACGATGAAGTAACGCGTATCTTCGTCAACCCGGCGATTAAACAGCAGCTCTGCCTGGATGCAGGGACTAACCGCGACTGGCTGAATAAAGTGCGTCCGTGGTTTGCCCATCGCGCCCATATGCATGTGCGCCTGCGCTGCCCGGCCGACAGCCTCGAATGCGTTGAACAAGCGCCACCGCCGCCAGGTGATGGTTGTGGTGAAGAGCTGCAAAGCTGGTTTAAACCTGCGAAGCCGGGAAGCCAGTCAAATGAGAAGAAAACGCCACCGCCACCACCGCCTTCCTGTCAGGCTCTACTGGATGAACACGTACTTTAAGGACTAATTCGTGGATCTTTTTATGCTCTCCCCGCTGGTCATGGTTGGCCTGTTTTTTATCGCCATGCTCGCGGGATTTATCGATGCGCTGGCGGGCGGGGGCGGATTGCTTACTATCCCGGCGTTGCTGGCAACGGGGATGTCGCCAGCACAGGCATTAGCCACTAATAAACTTCAGGCTTGCGGCGGGTCGCTTTCTGCCTCGCTCTATTTTATTCGCCGTAAAGTGGTCGATCTCAACGATCAAAAGCTCAATATTTTGATGACCTTTATCGGATCTACCAGCGGCGCGCTGCTGGTGCAGTTTGTTAAATCGGATATTTTGCGCCAGATCCTGCCGGTGCTGGTAATCGGCATTGGCCTGTACTTTTTATTAATGCCCAAACTGGGCGAAGAAGACAGGCAGCGCCGTCTTTATGGCCTGCCGTTTGCTCTGGTGGCGGGCGGCTGCGTCGGGTTTTATGATGGCTTTTTCGGGCCGGGCGCAGGCTCGTTTTACGCGCTGGCGTTTGTGACGCTTTGCGGGTTTAATCTGGCGAAATCCACGGCGCACGCCAAAGTACTCAACGCGACGTCTAATGTCGGCGGGCTGTTGCTGTTCATTCTTGGCGGAAAAGTGGTTTGGGCCACCGGGTTTTTAATGATGGCCGGTCAGTTTATAGGGGCGCGGTTAGGGTCACGTCTGGTGCTCAGCAAAGGCCAGCAGCTTATCCGTCCGATGATTGTGATTGTTTCCGCTGTGATGAGCGCCAAACTGCTGTTCGACAGCCATGGCGCGGCGCTCCTTCAGTGGCTTGGGATACATTAATGAGCACCACACACCATTATCAGCAGCTGATCGATATTTTCGAGGGCTGCTTTTTTCACGATTTTAATACCCGTCTGATTAAAGGCGACGACGAACCGATCTATCTTCCGGCAGACGCGGAAACGCCCTGGCACCAGATTGTGTTCGCTCACGGCTTCTATGCCAGCGCGCTGCATGAAATTTCCCACTGGTGTATCGCCGGTAAAGCGCGCCGCGAACAGGTTGACTTCGGTTACTGGTACTGCCCGGATGGCCGTGACGCCCAAACGCAGTGTCAGTTCGAAGATGTGGAAATTAAACCGCAGGCGCTGGACTGGCTGTTTTGCGAAGCGGCGGGCTTTCCGTTTAACGTCAGTTGCGACAACCTGGAAGGGGATTTCGAGCCGGATCGCATTGCGTTCCAGCGCCGGGTGCACGCCCAGGTGATGACGTGGCTGGAAGAGGGGATTCCGGCGCGGCCAGCCCGGTTTATCGCCGCGCTTCAGCACTATTATCAAACGCCGCCGCTGACGGCGGACCGTTTCCCGTGGCCAGAAGACCTGTCCTGAGCCATGTTTTTTGTAATGGAATCACCTGCAATGACAGGTATTGAGGAAAGACGATGATCGCAGCATTCGAAGCACGCATTCTGGCGTTGATTGATGACATGGTTGAACACGCCAGTGATGACGAGCTCTTCGCCAGCGGCTACCTGCGCGGGCACCTGACGCTTGCCGTTGCGGAACTGGAGGCGGGTGACGATCATAGCCCCGAAGCCGTGCACCAGAAAGTGACAGAAAGCCTGCAAAAGGCCATTGGCGCAGGCGAACTCACGCCGCGCGACCAGGCGCTGGTTTCAGGTATGTGGGATACCCTGTTCCGGAAAGCCAACGCCAGTTAATGTCGTACCATCATGCCATCCTGATGCTGATGGCATGATGCTTCCCGCTTTTTCCCTTCTTAATTATCCGCTTAGCGTTACGTCCTCCGATTTGCGTGACTTCACCGAGAGCCTTTGTAAAAGGTTGCACTGGGTTTTCCTTGTTAAGGTGATCTTGTTAACAAAGTGAAACAAAGAGTTATCTGAGAAAGGGTTTTCCCCGGTTGTGAGGTTGTTAAATCAGGCGGTTTGTTCTAGAAACAAATTGTAATGTGTTGGTCACTCCTCATACCTCTTAGAGAACCTGACGCGTTTGCGTTTCGCCTCGTGAAGGCAACCCGAACGACGAGGGACAAAAAATGGAAAACATCATGAATAACTCAGGGAAATACCTCCTCTGGGCAGTGCTCTCCATCGTGGGCGCATTTGCTTTTGGGATACATCGCTCTGAATCGGGGAGAGCAGATTAACGCGCTGTGGATTGTGGTAGCCGCAGTCTGTGTGTATCTGATCGCTTACCGTTTTTACGGGCTCTTTATTGCGAAACGTGTGCTGGTGGTCGACGCCACGCGTATGACGCCTGCGGTGCGTCATAACGATGGTCTCGATTACGTTCCAACCGATAAAAAAGTGCTGTTCGGTCACCATTTTGCGGCAATCGCCGGGGCGGGCCCGCTGGTGGGGCCGGTGCTGGCGGCGCAAATGGGTTATCTGCCGGGCATGCTGTGGATCCTGGCTGGCGTGGTTATCGCAGGCGCCGTGCAGGACTTTATGGTGCTGTTTGTCTCTACCCGTCGCGATGGTCGTTCCCTTGGCGAGCTGGTGAAAGAGGAGATGGGCAATACTGCTGGTGTTATCGCGCTGGTCGCCTGCTTTATGATCATGGTGATCATTCTTGCGGTTCTGGCGATGATCGTGGTGAAAGCGTTGACCCACAGCCCGTGGGGCACCTATACCGTGGCGTTCACCATTCCGCTGGCGCTGTTCATGGGCATCTACATCCGCTATCTGCGCCCCGGGCGCATCGGTGAGGTGTCGGTAATTGGTCTGGTGTTGCTGATTTTCGCTATCATTTCCGGTGGTTGGGTGGCGGAAAGCCCGACGTGGGCACCGTACTTTGACTATACCGGCATACAGTTGACCTGGATGCTGGTGGGCTATGGATTTGTGGCGGCAGTGCTGCCGGTATGGCTGCTGCTGGCGCCGCGTGATTACCTGTCCACCTTCCTGAAAATCGGCACCATCGTTGGGCTGGCTATCGGCATCCTGATTATGCGTCCGACGCTGACCATGCCTTCTGTAACGAAATTCATCGACGGAACCGGGCCGGTCTGGACGGGTGACATGTTCCCGTTCCTGTTTATCACCATCGCCTGTGGCGCGGTGTCGGGCTTCCACGCATTAATTTCCTCCGGCACGACGCCGAAAATGCTGGCTAACGAAAATCAGGCCTGCCTGATCGGCTACGGCGGCATGCTGATGGAATCCTTTGTGGCGATCATGGCGCTGGTGGCGGCGTGCGTTATTGACCCGGGCGTTTACTTTGCCATGAACAGCCCGATGGCGGTGCTGGCTCCGGCGGGTACGACCGACGTGGTGGCGTCTGCGGCGCAGGTAGTCAGCGGCTGGGGCTTCCAGATCACCCCTGAAACCCTGACGCAAATCGCCAATGAAGTGGGCGAACAGTCGATCATCTCCCGTGCCGGTGGCGCACCGACCCTGGCGGTAGGGATGGCGTACATCCTGCACGGCGCGCTGGGCGGCCTGATGGATGTCTCCTTCTGGTACCACTTCGCGATCCTGTTTGAAGCGCTGTTTATTCTGACGGCGGTGGATGCCGGTACCCGTGCCGCACGCTTTATGTTGCAGGACCTGCTGGGCGTTATCTCTCCGGGCCTGAAGCGTACCGACTCGCTGCCCGCCAACATTCTGGCGACGGCGTTGTGCGTACTGGCCTGGGGTTACTTCCTGCATCAGGGCGTGGTGGATCCGCTGGGCGGCATCAATACCCTGTGGCCGCTGTTTGGTATCGCCAACCAGATGTTGGCAGGTATGGCGCTGATGCTCTGCGCAGTGGTGCTGTTCAAGATGAAACGTCAGCGTTATGCCTGGGTTGCGCTGGTACCAACCGCCTGGCTGCTGATTTGCACCATGACGGCGGGCTGGCAGAAAGCGTTTAGCCCGGATAACAAAGTCGGTTTCCTGGCTATCGCCAATAAATTCCAGGCGATGATCGACAGCGGCAACATCCCGGCGCAGTACACTCAGGCGCAGTTAGCGCGGCTGGTGTTTAACAACCGTCTGGATGCGGGCCTCACCATCTTCTTTATGGTGGTTGTAGTGGTGATTGCGCTGTTCTCGATTAAAACCGCCCTGGCGGCACTGAAAGTCGATAAGCCTACCGCGAAAGAGGTACCTTACGAACCTATGCCGGCAAACTACCAGGAGATCGTGACGCAGGCGAAAAGCGCCCACTAATGATTCACCGGGTATGCGTCATCCACTCCCCGGCTTAGCGGCCGGGGAGTTTTTAGCATTAAACGCAGTCACAAAGTAAAGGAGACGGTATGTTTGATACCTTAGCCAAAGCCGGTAAATATCTGGGCCAGGCGGCGAAACTGATGGTGGGCGTACCGGATTACGACAATTATGTTCAGCACATCCGGCTTAATCATCCCGATCAAACGCCGATGACCTATGAAGAATTTTTCCGTGAACGCCAGGATGCTCGTTACGGCGGGAAAGGCGGAGCCCGCTGCTGTTAAGGATATGAAATGAAAGATGCTGTAGCTGTCACCCTGTTAACCGGTTTTCTGGGCGCCGGTAAAACCACGCTGATTAACCATTTTCTCTCCCACCACGCCGATGCTTCGGTCGCGATCCTGGAAAACGAATTCGGCGCGGTGAATATCGACGGCGCGCTGCTGCGCGGCGGGGATAACGTCAATGTAGTGGAACTGTCCAACGGTTGCGTCTGTTGCAGCGTGCGCGGCGAATTTACTGCGGCGCTGAGCGAGCTGCTCGCCCAGCGGGAGCGCGGCGAACTCACTTTCGATCGCCTGATCGTTGAAACCACCGGCTTGGCTGACCCCGCGCCGATTATCCAGACGTTTTTCGTTGAAGAAGCGCTACGTGAGGCCCTGCGACTGGATGCAGTGATCACGCTGGCAGACTGCCACCATATTTCCCGCCAACTGGATGAGCACCCGGTTGCCGCCTCGCAACTGGGGTTTGCCGATCGGATCCTGCTCACTAAAGCCGATACCTGCGATGAGCAGCAACACAGTGAGGCGCTGGCGAGGATCCATCAGATCAACAACAAAGCAGAGATCTACCAGATCGAAAACGGCGTATGCCCGGCGGATCTGTGGTTGGATATTAATGCATTCGCGCTCAGCGACGGCAACGGTCTGACGCAGGGATTCCACGCTATTCGCGCCACGGATCAACCCGCGCCGCCGCGCTTTACGCCGTTTAAAGAAATTAAACGCTCCTGGAACGACGCCCATTCAGGCGCATGTGTTTGAAGCGGGCTGGATGGATTTGCATAAGGCCGGAGCGTTTATGGAACAGTGCGTTGAGCGCTACGGCAATGACATGCTGCGCTATAAAGGCGTTCTGGCGATTGCCGGTAATCCGCAGCGCCTGATTGTCCAGGGCGTGCATAAAGTGGTGGGTTTTGATTACGGGTCCGCGTGGAGTGAGGCGGAAACGCCCCGATCGCGGCTGGTGATTATCGGGCGTTATTTACCTGTCGAGGAGCTGAGAGCGGCGTTCGCTCAGGCTGCTGCATAAACGCTGGCGGATTCGGCTCACCGGATCCGCCGCTGTCGCTATTGAGCGGGGTTTACCGCTTTTCCTTTCAGTAATTTTCTCACCCATAGCCGGTTTGGATTGAGCGCCGCGAGTGTTGCGCCGTCCATTGGAAGCGGTTCGTCACACATCTGCGCCGCGAGAATTTCTACCGCTAATGGCGCGCTGCACAATCCGCGTGAACCGAGCGCACCCAGCATAAACAGATTGGGGTGAACCGGCGCGGCAACCACCTCTTCCGGCGTCGCGCTGCGTTCCGCCAGGGCCTGATACTGCGTCAGCAGGGCAGGGTAGTCGGCGACATTGCCGACCATCGGCATATGATCCCGGGTGGCGCAGCGTACGCCGACCCGTGCCTCGCCTGCGCTGACGTCTACCTCAAGCGGCCAGGTTTGCGTCGGGAAACAATCAATCAGCCGCTGGCGATTATGTTTCTGATCTTCCTCGCTGTATTGCGCGTTTTCCACTCCACGATGATAGCTGGCACCGATACAGTGATGCTGATTTTGCGGATTTACCGGGGTGAGATAGCCGTCGTAACACAGCACCTGGCGCAACGCCGACAGCTGCGGCGTGGTGGGGATATGGCTTACCTGACCCGCCACCGGATACACCGGCTGCATCGCGGTTTGGGTAAACTGACTCAGTTTGCTGCCATTGGCTAACACCACTGCGTCATGATGAGCCTGGTGTCCGTCAGCAAACGTCAGCTGCCAACGGCCTTCATGATGCAATTGCGTCACCGCGTGGTGAAAATGTGCCCTGAGTCCCTGGGTTTCGGCCAGCGCGATCGCCCCGGCAGTTAACTGCGCCGGGCACAGCCAACCGCCGAGTGGGTAGGTAATGCCGCCGCAGCCGGTTTCCACGCCGGTTAATGCCAGGGCGTCCTGTTGATCGAGGGCACGCGCTACGGTGTCTGGCAGATCCAGCTCCAGCATCTGGCGGATTTTCGCGGCGCTTTTTTCATCCCAGGCTAACTGCGTCACGCCGCACCAGTCATGATCGAATGCCACGGGGAGCGCGTCATACAACCGGCGGGCAAAGGTAAAGGCCGCGGGGAAAAAGCGTGTCAGCGCCGGGTTGCTGTGGCTTATCAGCGGATAGAGTGCGCCCTGCCGGTTGCCCGATGCGCCCTGTGCCGGAGAGGCGTCTTCGCAGTAAAGCGTCACCCGCTTTCCACGCCGCAACAATGCCAATGCCAGTAACGCGCTGGCGACGCCGCCGCCAATAATCGCCACGTCCTCGCCCTGTGCGGCCTGACGTTGATACCACGGCGTAAGCATGCGGCCGGGCAGGGTATGATCCAGTGAACCGGTCAGCATCTCGCGTTTACGGCCAAAGCCTTTGGTTTTGCGTACGGTGAATCCCGCTTCCTGCAAACCGCGCCGCACAAAAGCCCGCGGAGGTAAATGTCGCGAGCGTTGCACCGGGCCGCGCCAGTCGCGCCATGGCGCTGAACAGTTCCGGCGTCCACATATCCGGGTTTTTGGCAGGGGCGAAACCGTCAAGAAACCAGGCGTCAACGCGGCTTTGCAGCGCATCGTCTAAATCCGGGATCAGGGTGTTGACGTCACCCAGCCACAAATCCAGCGTTACCCGTCCGTTATCGAACAATACACGCTGGCAGCCCGGCAGCAGCGGCGGCCACTGGCTATGCAGTTTTTCCGCCCACGGGGCGAGTTCCGGCCAGGCGGCGTGGGCGCGCGCCAAATCCGACGCCTGCAACGGGAATTTTTCGAAACTGACAAAATGCAGGCGGTTAAGCGTGGCATCGGGATGGGCGGCGCAAAACGCGTCAAAAGCCTGCCAGAGCGTAAGAAAATTCAGCCCGGTGCCAAAGCCGGTTTCCGCTACGGTGAACAGCGTTTGCGGGTGGTGTGCGAAGCGCGTCGGCAGCTGATTTCCGGCCAGAAAGACGTAACGCGTTTCTTCCAGACCGTTGTCATTGGAAAAGTAAACGTCATCAAAATCTCGGGAAACAGGTGTACCCTCATTATTGAAGTCGAGGGTAGCGGGTTTGATGGTGGTATGTTTCACGTAAGTTACTCGTCTGACAGGCAGTGGCACGATCTTAGCGATGTGAGCCCGGCGGCGCAAATTTACCGGCAAATCGTCTGATCGGACTTGTTCGGCGTACAACTGTACGCTATTGTGCCACTCGACTCTTATTATTAGTGCGACTGACAGAGGTATTAAATGAAACGTGCAGTGATTACTGGCCTGGGTATCGTATCCAGCATCGGTAATAACCAGCAGGAAGTCCTGGCATCCCTTCGCGAAGGGCGTTCAGGTATTACTTTCTCTCAAGAGCTGAAAGATTCTGGTATGCGCAGCCACGTTTGGGGCAACGTAAAACTGGACACCACGGGTCTGATTGATCGTAAAGTGGTGCGCTTTATGAGCGATGCGTCAATTTATGCATACCTCTCGATGGAGCAGGCAATCAGCGATGCTGGTCTTTCTGACGAAGCCTATCAAAATAATCCTCGTGTCGGTCTGATCGCCGGTTCCGGAGGTGGTTCTCCGCGTTACCAGGTGTTCGGTGCAGACGCGATGCGCAGCCCGCGCGGCCTGAAAGCAGTGGGCCCGTACGTGGTGACGAAGTCCATGGCATCCGGCGTATCCGCTTGCCTGGCGACCCCCGTTTAAAATTCACGGCGTGAACTACTCTATCAGCTCTGCCTGTGCGACATCCGCGCACTGTATCGGCAATGCGGTTGAGCAAATCCAGTTGGGCAAACAGGACATCGTATTTGCTGGCGGCGGCGAAGAGCTGTGCTGGGAAATGGCCTGTGAGTTTGACGCGATGGGCGCGCTGTCCACCAAATATAACGAGACGCCGGAAAAAGCATCCCGCACCTATGACGCGGACCGTGACGGTTTCGTGATCGCGGGCGGCGGCGGCATGGTTGTCGTCGAAGAACTGGAACATGCGCTGGCGCGTGGTGCGCACATCTATGCGGAAATCGTCGGTTACGGCGCTACTTCCGATGGTGCTGACATGGTCGCTCCGTCTGGCGAAGGCGCAGTGCGCTGCATGCAGATGGCGATGCACGGCGTTGATACCCCAATCGATTACCTCAACACGCACGGCACTTCCACACCGGTTGGTGATGTGAAAGAGCTGGGCGCGATCCGCGAAGTGTTCGGCAACAACTCTCCGGCGCTTTCCGCAACCAAAGCCATGACCGGTCACTCTCTGGGTGCGGCTGGCGTGCAGGAAGCCATTTACTCTCTGCTGATGCTGGAGCATGGTTTCATCGCGCCGAGCATCAATATCGAGAATCTGGACCCGCAGGCGGAAGGCCTGAACGTTATCACCGAACCCACCGAGCGTGAACTCACTACCGTGATGTCCAACAGCTTCGGTTTTGGCGGCACCAACGCCACACTGGTGATGCGCAAATATAACGCGTAAGCCACGCGACATAACAAAAGGGGCCGAATGGCCCCTTTTTGCATTTCTGGATGGCGCTTACAGCACCATCAACAGCACCACAATTGCCACCACCAGCGCGAACAGCGCCAGCCCGGGACGGGCGGAAAGCTGACGCAGCGGCTCCATCAAAGACGGGATTAGCGGGTTGTAAATCGGCTGAACGTCGCGGGTTTCTATCGGCGCGCCGTAATTATTAACGCGCAGCGCGAACACCTGATTCAGCACATCCTGAATCTGCGCCGTGGTCAGCACCGTTTGCGGCGTGGCTTGCCAGCGCTGCTGGGTGTAGTCGACGATTTCCTGCCATTCGTGCGAGGCCATTGGCTGGCGCAGGGCGGTTTGCAGGGAAAGTAGTGTCGGCGCAGGCTGCTGGACCAGGGTCTGGCGCGCCTGAAGCCAGGTATTCAACGATGCGAAATGCTTTGCCGGGATTAACTCGCCGCTTTTCACGCCCGCCAGCTCCAGCATGGATTGCCAGATAAGTTTTGGCGATTCGCCCGTGGCGGCGGCCAGCTTAATCACCTGTTGGTTAAGCGTATTATGCTCGGCAGGCAGCAACGGGCGCTCCGTAGCCGGGCGTTGCTGCGGCTGGGGAATGGCCATCTGGCCGTTTTGCAGCAGCACCAACACGCTTTTTAACTGCTCGGGCGACAGCTGGCTTAGCGCGGTCTGGCCAAACTGCTGGCGAATATAATCGCTTGCCGCCTGGCGGTTATTGCCGACGTTAAGCAGTTCCGTGAGCTGTGACAGCAGTTGTCGGCCGGAATGTGTGCTCTCCGCGCTGGTCAGGCGTTGGTTAAGATTTTGCTCCGCAGCGGGAAAATGGCGCGACTGCAACGGCATCTCTTGTTTCAGGCCGAGGTCGTGACGCAGGCTGGCCCACACTTCGCTGCTCTGCTGCTGCGTCAGCGCGATGATGCGGGTAATCAGCCGCTCAAGCTGAGTACGTTGTTGTGATGTGAGCGGGAGTTCACCGGCAGTTGTCTGCGGGGAGGGGGGTTCTCCCGGAGGGCGGGCGGGTGCGCCCTGCACTGGTTGCATCATAGTAAATCCTGACTTCGCCTTTGGTCTCGTGTATGACTAAGGGCGAGATTATGGCACACTTAACGCCGGCCCCATTAGGGCTATTTTATTTGTCATTTTGTATCCGGGCAGTGCTCACAAAGGTTTACCTCTGAACGCCCGAAGGGCGAGCGAAGCGAATAACCTCCTCAGGTACGACGTGAACGCTCCGGGCTTTGCGCGCTGTTCAAATCCAAAATGGCTGCAACAATAATACCTACCGGGGCTGGCGTGCGCCCCTCTTCCGCACATTAACAGGTACTGTAGCGTGAAAATTCTCGTTGATGAAAATATGCCTTATGCCCGTGACTTGTTTTGCCCGTTTGGGTGAAGTGACAGCGGTGCCGGGGCGACCTATTCCGGTTGAGGAACTGGACGATGCCGATGCGTTGATGGTGCGTTCGGTGACTAAGGTCAACAGTCAATTGCTGGACGGGAAAAACGTTCGCTTTGTCGGCACCGCGACGGCAGGCACCGATCATGTGGATCAGGACTACTTAGCGCAGGCCGGAATCGCGTTTTCTGCGGCTCCCGGCTGCAATGCCATCGCGGTGGTGGAGTATGTGTTTTCCGCGCTGCTGATGCTCGCGGAGCGCGACGGTTTCCAGCTCACCGATCGCACCGTGGGCATCGTGGGCGTCGGCAACGTGGGCGGGCGCCTGCAGAAGCGTCTTGAGGCGCTGGGCGTGCGTACCCTGCTGTGCGATCCGCCGCGCGCCGCTAACGGCGAACCGGGCGATTTCCTGCCGCTGGATAAACTGGTCGAAGAGGCCGATATCCTCACTTTCCATACCCCGCTGTATAAAGACGGCCCTTACAAAACCTGGCATCTGGCGGATGAAGCGCTGATATCCCGCCTCAAGCCGGGTGCCATTTTAATTAATGCCTGTCGTGGCGCAGTGGTGGATAACGCTGCCTTGCTGAAATGCCTTGAGGCCGGCCAGAAACTCAGCACCGTGCTGGACGTCTGGGAACCGGAGCCGGATCTGAACGTAGCCCTGCTGGAGAAAGTCGACATCGGCACCGCGCACATCGCCGGTTATACCCTGGAAGGCAAAGCGCGTGGCACGACCCAGGTGTTTGAAGCGTACAGCGCCTTTATCGGCAAGCCGCAGCAAATCGCCCTCGACACGCTGTTGCCCGCGCCGGAATTTGGCCGCATCACGCTGCATGGCCCGTTGGATCAGGCAACGCTGAAAAGACTGGTTCATCTGGTGTATGATGTGCGCCGCGATGACGCGCCGCTGCGTAAAGTGGCGGGTGTAGCGGGTGAGTTTGATAAGCTGCGTAAGCACTACCCTTGAGCGCCGCGAGTGGTCGTCCCTGTTTGTTCAGTGCGATGACGCGTCGGCGGCGGCGCTGCTAAGCGCCCTGGGTTTTAACGCCGTACATCATTCGGCGCGTTAATCATCTTCTTTTCGATCCCTGCTCTATCGGCAGGGACGTCGTTTTATTTTCTGGAGTAAACCACCATGTCTGAAGGCTGGAATATCGCCATACTGGGGCGCAACGGGCGCTGTGGGAGAGGCCCTGCTTGAGCAACTCGCGGAACGTCAATTCCCGGTGGGCGATCTGTACGCCCTTGCGCGTAGCGAAAGCGCGGGCGAATCCCTGCGCTTTGCCGGTAAAACGGTCAGGGTGCAGGATGCCGCTGAATTTGACTGGACGCAGGCGCAGCTTGCATTCTTCGTCGCCGGTCATGAAGCAACCGCGCAGTATGCGGACGAGGCCATCAATGCGGGCTGCCTGGTCATTGATGCCAGCGGCTTGTACGCCCTGGAGCCGGACGTCCCGTTAGTCATTCCGGAAGTGAACCCCTTTGTGCTGGCGGATTACCGCAACCGTAATCTCATCGCTATCCCTGATAGCCTGACCAGCCAGCTGCTGGTGGCCCTTAAGCCGTTGATCGATGAAGGCGGCCTGGCGCGTATTCAGGTGACCAGCCTGCTGTCCGCGTCGGCGAAAGGCAAAGTCGCGGTTGATGCCCTGGCAGGCCAGAGCGCCAAATTGCTAAACGGCATGCCGATTGATGACGAGGATTTCTTCGGACGCCAGCTGGCATTCAACGTACTGCCGATGCTGCCGGACAGTCTGGGCAGCGTACGCGAAGAGCGTCGTATCGTGAATGAAGTGCGTAAAATTCTCCAGGACGACATGCTGATGATTTCTGCTACCTGCGTGCAGTCTCCGGTGTTTTACGGTCATGCGCAGATGGTCAATTTCGAAGCCATGCGCCCACTATCATTTGAAGAAGCGCGTGATGCATTTGAGCGCGGCGAAGATCTTACCCTTTCCCCCGCCAACGAATTCCCGACGCAAGTGGGCGACGCCTCCGGTAACGCACAGTTGTCTGTTGGCTGCGTGCGTAACGACTACGGCATGCCGGAGCAGATCCAGTTCTGGTCCGTGGCGGATAATGTGCGCTTCGGCGGCGCGCTGATGGCAGTCAAAGTCGCGGAGAAATTAGTGCAGGAGTACTGGTACTAATGACGGAGCTTCAGGATTTGCCGCTGCGCAAAATCGCGCTCGGCATTGAATATGACGGCAGTAAGTATTACGGCTGGCAGCGTCAGAATGAAGTACGCAGCGTTCAGGAGAAGCTCGAAAAAGCGTTAAGCAAGGTGGCGAACGCGCCGGTCAATGTGTTTTGCGCCGGGCGTACCGATGCAGGCGTACACGCAACCGGGCAGGTGGTGCATTTCGAGACTCAGGCCGTCCGTAAAGATGCGGCCTGGACGCTGGGCGTAAATGCGAATTTACCTGGTGACATCGCGGTACGATGGGTGAAAGATGTGCCGGACGATTTTCATGCGCGATTTAGCGCAACGGCTCGCCGTTACCGCTATGTCATCTACAATCATCGTCTGCGTCCTGCGGTTTTACAGCAGGGGCGTTACGCACTATCACCAGCCGCTGGATGCTGACCGTATGCATCGCGCGGCCCAGTGCTTAATCGGCGAGAATGATTTTACATCGTTTCGCGCCGTGCAGTGTCAGTCGCGCACCCCGTGGCGTAACCTGATGCACATTAACGTCGCACGCTTCGGGGCGTACGTGGTGGTCGATATCAAAGCGAATGCTTTTGTTCATCATATGGTCAGGAACATTGTTGGCAGCCTGATGGAAGTAGGGTGCGGCAACCAGCCGGAGAGCTGGATTAACGACTTGCTGGCGGCGAAGGACCGGACGCTTGCGGCAGCGACGGCGAAAGCGGAAGGGCTCTATCTGGTCAGCGTGGATTATCCTGACCGTTTTGAACTGCCGAAGACGCCGATGGCCCACTCTTTTTAGCTGACTAAAGGCTGTTGAGGACGTAATACAGTATGGACATTATTCGCTTTCTGATCGATTTCATCCTGCACATTGATGTGCATCTGGCGGAACTGGTTGCCGAGTACGGCGTCTGGGTGTACGCCATTCTGTTTTTGATCCTGTTTTGTGAAACCGGTCTGGTGGTCACGCCGTTTTTACCGGGCCGATTCTCTGCTCTTTGTTGCCGGTGCCATTTCCGCGCTGCCGACCAACGATTTAAACGTGCATCTGATGGTGGCGTTAATGATTGTGGCGGCGATTATCGGGGATGCGGTGAATTACACCATCGGCAGACTGTTCGGCGAAAAACTGTTCAGCAATCCTGATTCAAAAATTTTCCGGCGCAGCTATCTGGATAAAACCCATGCGTTCTACGCGCGTCATGGCGGGAAAACCATTATTCTCGCGCGCTTCGTGCCGATTGTGCGCACCTTCGCGCCGTTCGTCGCCGGTATGGGGCATATGTCCTACCGCCATTTTGCGGCGTATAACGTTATTGGCGCGCTGTTGTGGGTACTGCTGTTTACCTATGCGGGTTATCTGTTTGGCGATCTGCCGATCGTGCAGGAAAACCTGAAGTTACTGATTGTGGCGATTATTATCCTGTCGGTATTGCCCGGCGTTGTGGAAATCATTCGTCATAAACGCGCCGCAGCGCGTAACGAAAGACAACAACCACGTTCTTAAAACAAGAGCAGGATCGCGCGGTTAGACCACTTTTTTGTCCCAACTCGCGGTTTGTTATGTTTTAATGAGCACCATTTATGGTCTGTCGGCGGTCAGAATTTGTCCGCTGCCGACAGAAAAACTGGCATCGACCAGGTTCAGGCAGAAAGGTCATCAATGAGCTGGATTGAACGAATTCTCAATAAGAGCAATATCACCCCCACCCGTAAGGCGAGCATTCCGGAAGGCGTGTGGACCAAATGTGACAGCTGCGGCCAGGTTCTCTACCGCGCCGAGCTGGAACGTAACCTGGGGGTGTGCCCGAAGTGCGATCATCATATGCGTATGGCGGCGCGTGACCGTCTGCATAGCCTGTTAGACGAAGGCTCGATGGTGGAACTGGGTAGTGAGCTTGAGCCGAAAGATGTGCTGAAGTTCAAAGACTCCAAAAAGTATAAAGATCGTCTGGCGAGCGCCCAGAAAGAGACCGGCGAAAAAGACGCGCTGGTGGTGATGAAAGGCACCCTGCACGACATGCCGGTAGTGGCGGCGGCGTTTGAGTTCTCCTTTATGGGTGGCTCAATGGGTTCCGTGGTTGGCGCGCGTTTCGTTCGCGCCGTTGAGCAGGCGCTGGAAGACAACTGCCCGCTTATCTGTTTTTCCGCCTCCGGCGGTGCGCGTATGCAGGAAGCGCTGATGTCGCTGATGCAGATGGCGAAGACGTCCGCTGCGCTGGCGAAAATGCAGGAGCGCGGCTTGCCGTACATCTCCGTGCTGACCGACCCGACCATGGGTGGCGTCTCCGCCAGCTTCGCGATGCTGGGCGATTTAAACATCGCTGAGCCGAAAGCGCTGATTGGCTTTGCCGGCCCGCGTGTTATCGAGCAGACCGTGCGTGAGAAACTGCCTGCCGGGTTCCAGCGCAGTGAGTTCTTAATCGAGAAAGGGGCGATCGATATGATTATTCGTCGTCCTGAACTGCGTCTGAAGCTCGCCAGCCTGCTGGCGAAAATGATGAATCTCCCGGCGCCAGGGCCGGATGCGCCGCAGGAAACCATTGTGGTTCCGCCAGCGCCAGACCAGGAACAAGAGGCCTGATCGTCACGAAGGGCAGGGCCATAACGGCGCTGCCCTTTTTCTTTATTCATCGCTAACACGTACGGGCATCATGGAAAAAGACAGCATTCCCCACGCCACGTCGCCCCTGGCTACGTGGCTTTCTTATCTGGAAAACCTGCACAGTAAAACCATCGACATGGGGCTTGAGCGCGTATCCCGCGTGGCGGCGACGCTCGACGTGCAAAAACCGGCTCCTTTTGTCTTTACCGTCGCAGGTACCAATGGCAAAGGCACCACCTGCCGCACGCTGGAAGCCATCCTGATGGCGGCCGGGTTTCGGGTGGGCGTGTACAGTTCGCCGCACCTGGTGCGCTATACCGAACGGGTGCGCATTCAGGGCGAAGAACTGCCTGAATCCGACCATACCGCGTCATTCAGCGCCATTGAAACGGCACGTGGTGATACCTCACTGACCTATTTTGAATACGGCACGCTGTCGGCGCTGTGGCTGTTTAAGCGGGCGGGCCTGGACGTGGTGATTCTGGAAGTGGGCCTCGGCGGGCGTCTGGACGCCACCAATCTGGTCGATTGTGATGTGGCGGTGGTGACCAGTATTGCGCTTGATCATACCGACTGGCTGGGACCGGACCGGGAAAGCATTGGCCGCGAAAAAGCGGGCGTGTTCCGCGCTGGTAAACCGGCTATCGTTGGCGAACCTGATATGCCCGCGTCTATTGCGGCGGTGGCGCAGGAAAAAGGCGCGCTGCTGGCACGCCGCGGCGTGGACTGGGATTACGACGTAAACGAATCAGGCTGGCGCTTGCGCGATGCCTGGGGCGAAGTGCGCGATCTGCCGCTGCCTTTTGTACCGCAGCCGAATGCCGCGACGGCGTTGGCCGCCATTCGCGCCAGCAGGCTGACGGTGAGCGACGCTGCTGTCCGTGAAGGTATTGCGCACGCACTGTTACCGGGGCGGTTCCAGTGCGTCAGCGAGTCTCCCCGGGTGATTCTGGATGTGGCGCATAATCCCCATGCGGCGGCGTATCTGGCCAGCCAGATGCGGCGTTTGCCCGCAGGCGGGAAAGTGCTTGCGGTAATCGGCATGCTGCACGATAAAGATATTGCGGGCACGCTGGCCTGTCTGGAGCCGGTGGTGGATAGCTGGTATTGTGCCCCACTGGAGGGCCCGCGCGGCGCCACGGCTGAGCAACTCATGGCGCACCTGAAACAAGGGGAGCGTTATCCGGACGTGGTCCAGGCCTGGGATGCCGCCATGGCGCAGGCTAAACCTGAAGATACGGTACTGGTATGCGGGTCGTTTCATACCGTAGCGCATGTAATGGAAGCGATGGACGCGAGGAGGCGAGGTGGCGAGTAAGTTTCAAAACCGATTAGTGGGCACGATTGTGCTGGTCGCACTGGGGGTGATTTTGCTGCCAGGGCTGCTGGACGGTCAGAAAAAGCATTATCAGGATGAGTTTGCGGCTATCCCGCTGGTGCCGAAGCCGGGGGATACCGATGAGCCGGACATGCTGCCTGCTGCGACGCAGGCGCTTCCGGCGCAGCCGCCAGAAGGCGCGGCAGAAGAGGTGAGGGCGGCTAACGCAGCGGCGTCGGCTATAGACACCGAACGTGTCGCCGGCAATGCCAATACGCTCGATCCGCTGCCTGAACCAGAACCCGTTGCGCCGTCTAAACCGAAAGCGGCGGATACGCCGAAGAAACCGCAGCCTAAACCGCAAAAAGATAAAACCGATGAACAGTTGGCGATGCTGAGCGAAGAAGAGCCGCCAAAGAAAGCAGAACCGGCAAAACCGGATACGCCGCCCACGGGTAAAGCCTATGTGGTGCAATTAGGGGCGCTGAAAAATGCCGACAAAGTCAATGAAATTGTTGGTAAACTGCGCGGCGCGGGTTACCGGGTTTATACGTCGCCGTCCACGCCGGTGCAGGGTAAAATCACCCGCATTCTGGTAGGGCCGGATGCGTCACGCGACAAATTAAAAGGGTCGCTGGGCGAGCTGAACAAACTTTCCGGGCTCAACGGCGTGGTGATGAATTATTCCGTTAATTAATGTTCGGAACGAGCGCGCTTATCTCTTGATTTAAAAAAAGAAAAGCGCAAAATTTGTGCCGAAACGCACCGGAAACCGGGAAGAAAAGCACGGCGTTGAAGATTTTTTCAACGCCTTTTTTTATTAAGCCGTGGGAAGGAAATCCCTACGCAAACGTTTTCTTTTTCTGTTAGAATGCGCCCCGAACTGGATGTCAGGGGCGATTTATCGTAGGACACATTCATGGTCTGGATAGATTACGCCATCATCGCGGTCATCGGTTTTTCCTGTTTGGTTAGCCTGATCCGTGGGTTTGTGCGCGAAGCGTTATCGCTTGTCACCTGGGGCTGTGCCTTTTTTGTTGCCAGCCACTAACTACACTTACCTGGCAGTTTGGTTCACTGGCTTTGAAGACGAAACTGGTTCGTAATGGGATAGCGATCGCAGTGTTGTTTGTTGCGACGTTGATTGTCGGCGCGATCGTCAATTATGTGATTGGCGCGCTGGTGGAGAAAACCGGCCTGTCGGGTACAGACAGGGTGTTGGGGATCTGTTTTGGCGCGCTGCGCGGCGCCCTTATCGTCTCTGCCATTCTGTTCTTTCTTGATACCTTTACCGGCTTTTCCAAAAGCGACGACTGGCAAAAATCGCAGCTTATCCCGCAATTCAGTTTCATCATCAGATGGTTTTTTGACTATCTGCAAAGCTCGTCAAGTTTCTTACCCCGGTAATTGTGCCGGGGGCAGTCTCTTTAATGAGGAAAAGACAACATGTGCGGTATTGTCGGTATCGCCGGTGTTATGCCGGTAAACCAGTCTATTTATGACGCGTTAACGGTGCTCCAGCACCGCGGGCAGGATGCCGCAGGCATCATCACCATTGATGCAAATAACGGCTTTCGCCTGCGCAAAGCTAATGGTCTGGTGAGTGATATTTTCGAAGCCCGCCATATGCAGCGTCTGCAAGGCAATATGGGTATCGGCCATGTGCGTTATCCGACAGCAGGCAGTTCAAGCGCCTCCGAAGCACAACCTTTCTACGTCAACTCCCCATACGGGATCACGCTGGCGCATAACGGCAACCTCACCAACGCGCACGAGCTGCGCCGGATGCTGTTTGAAGAAAAACGCCGCCACATTAACACCACCTCCGATTCGGAAGTGCTGCTGAACGTCTTTGCCAGCGAGCTGGATAATTTCCGTCACTATCCTCTGGAAGCGGACAATATTTTCGCCGCGATTGCCGCCACCAACCGCCTGATCCGCGGCGCGTATGCCTGTGTGGCGATGATTATCGGCCATGGCATGGTGGCTTTCCGCGATCCGAACGGCATCCGCCCGCTGGTGCTGGGCAAGCGCGATATCGGCGATGGCCGCACCGAATACATGGTGGCCTCCGAGAGCGTGGCGCTTGATACGCTGGGCTTCGAGTTTTTACGTGACGTCGCGCCGGGCGAAGCCATTTACATTACCGAAAAAGGCCAGCTGTTTACCCGCCAGTGCGCCGATAACCCGACCAGCAATCCCTGCCTGTTCGAGTACGTCTATTTTGCGCGCCCTGACTCGTTTATTGACAAGATTTCCGTGTACAGCGCCCGCGTCGGCATGGGCAAAAAGCTGGGCGAGAAGATTGCCCGTGAGTGGGAAGATTTAGATATTGATGTGGTAATTCCGATTCCGGAAACCTCCTGCGATATCGCTCTGGAAATCGCGCACATCCTCAATAAGCCTTACCGTCAGGGTTTTGTGAAAAACCGCTACGTTGGCCGCACCTTTATCATGCCGGGCCAGCAGTTGCGTCGTAAATCGGTACGCCGCAAGCTCAACGCTAACCGCGCCGAGTTCCGCGATAAAAATGTGTTGCTGGTGGATGACTCTATCGTGCGCGGCACCACCTCGGAGCAGATTATCGAGATGGCGCGTGAAGCTGGGGCGAAGAAAGTCTATCTGGCTTCTGCCGCACCGGAAATCCGCTTCCCCAACGTTTACGGCATCGATATGCCAAGCGCGAACGAGCTGATTGCGCACGGACGTGAGGTTGATGAAATCCGCCAGATCATCGGCGCTGACGGACTGATTTTCCAGGATCTCAACGATCTGATCGAAGCGGTTCGCGCGGAGAACCCGGATATTCAGCAGTTTGAGTGTTCGGTGTTTAACGGCGTGTACGTGACCAAAGACGTCGATCAGCAATACCTCGAGTATCTTGAATCACTGCGTAATGACGATGCCAAAGCGGTATTGCGTCAGAATGAAGTGGAAAACCTTGAGATGCATAACGAAGGGTAATGCCTGTGCCCTTCCGGTCAGCCGGAAGGGCGTTTCTCCCCGCGTGTTAATCTGCTGTACGTCTCCCGTTCTCGCCATCTTGCATATCCCCTTGTGTTGCGGCAAAGTTTGCGCAGGTTTCCTGGTTCAGGCGAAAAAGTAATGAAACGACTTATTGTGGGTATTTCCGGCGCCAGCGGGGCGATTTATGGCGTTAGGCTGTTGCAGATTCTGCAGGCGGTGGAAGACGTCGAAACCCATCTGATCATGAGCCAGGCCGCACGCCAGACGCTGGCGCTTGAAACGTCGCTGTCGCTGCGCGATGTGCAGGCGCTGGCTGATGTGGTGCATGACGCCCGTGATATCGCCGCCAGCGTCTCTTCCGGGTCGTTTCGCACATCAGGCATGGTGATCTTGCCATGTTCAATCAAAACCCTTTCCGGCATCGTCCACAGCTATACCGACGGGTTACTGACCCGCGCCGCCGATGTGGTGCTGAAAGAACGCCGTCCGCTGGTATTGTGCGTGCGTGAAACGCCCCTGCACGTTGGCCATCTGCGTTTGATGACGCAGGGCTGCCGAATTAGGGGCCGTGATTATGCCCCCGATGCCCGCGTTTTATCATAAACCTGCGACACTCAATGATGTGATCAACCAGACGGTTAACCGGGTTTTAGACCAGCTGGATATCGCACTGCCTGAAGACCTGTTTCATCGCTGGCAGGGAGCCTGACGCATCGATTCGGTGCGTTAACCTCCGGGTGCCTCATTTTGGGGCGTTTTTGTAACCGCGATCAAATCCTGGAAATATAATCTCTTTTCACGCATTTCCGTTGCAGACATTCCCCTTCGTAATGCTATCTTTCACTACATCTACTTTATTGTAACTTTTGCTTAACATCTGCCGGTGTTCGCCCGTTCCGCGAAAACTGGCACAGGAAGTGCAATGCAAAGTAGCAACACAACAAAATAAACCCTGAGTACTTCGCGTTGCTGATAGAGGCACAAGAGCGTACCCCGCCTCAGTAAGTCACTGAGGCAACAAACGCAGCCAACGTAGCAGCAGCCTGAAGTAGGACGGGTATACACAACATATAAAAAACCACTTGAGGGTACTGTATGAAGAAGAAGGCTTTTGCTCTGTCATTGCTGCTGGGACTGTCTGTCGCTTCCAGCGCCTTTGCCGCGCTGCCGCAGACGGTTCGTATTGGTACAGACGCCACTTATGCACCGTTCTCCTCCAAAGATGCCAAAGGTGATTTTGTTGGCTTTGACATCGATTTGGGTAATGAAATGTGCAAGCGTATGTCGGTGAAATGCACCTGGGTTGGCAGTGATTTCGATTCACTCATTCCGTCACTGAAAGCCAAAAAAATCGACGCCATCATCTCTTCGCTGTCGATTACTGAAAAGCGCCAGCAGGAAATTGCCTTCTCAGAAAAACTCTACGCCGCCAACTCCCGTCTGATTGCCGCAAAAGGTTCGCCAATCCAGCCGACTATCGAGTCGCTGAAAGGTAAGCACGTTGGCGTGCTGCAGGGCTCAACCCAGGAAGGCTATGCGAACGACAACTGGCGTAACAAAGGCATTGATGTCGTTGCCTACCAAAACCAGGATCTGATCTACTCCGATCTGGCAGCAGGGCGTCTTGACGCTGCGTTCCAGGATGAAGTCGCCGCGAGCGAAGGCTTCCTGAAACAGCCTGCAGGCAAAGAGTTCGCGTTTGCCGGCCCGGCGGTAAAAGATAAGAAATACTTCGGCGAAGGCACTGGCATCGGCCTGCGCCAGAGCGATACCGAGCTGAAAGCGGCGTTCGATAAGGCTTTTGATGAACTTCGTAAAGACGGTACGTACGACAAAATGGCGAAGAAATATTTCGACTTTAACGTCTACGGCGACTGAGAAACGCTCCCGCGCCCGGCCCATGTTGGGCGCGGTGAGTCTGACAGGCCAGTTCCATAGCGCCTCACTTTTTTGGTGCAATTTACCGGCGATGTAGCGTTATGGTGCATGGAGTGCACTGTTTTAGCGCGTCGAGTGAATAATTAAGCATCGTAAGCGAAAAAAATCCGTATGGGCGGCCATAATCTTTTGCCTTAACGCGCTTAACAGTGGCACGATAAGTGCCGTCTCGATGTTTAGAGCACTACAACACAAAAAGACAACTCACCGAGGATTGCTATGAAAAAGTTGGTGTTATCCCTTTCTCTGGTACTGGCATTTTCCAGTGTTTCTACCGCGTTCGCCGCGATTCCGCAAAATCTCCGTATCGGCACCGATCCAACTTATGCACCCTTCGAATCGAAGAATGCGCAGGGGGAATTGGTCGGTTTTGATATCGATATAGCGAAAGAGCTGTGCAAACGCATCCAGACTCAATGTACCTTCGTTGAAAACCCGCTGGACGCGCTGATCCCGTCTCTGAAAGCCAAAAAAAATCGACGCGATTATGTCGTCGCTCTCCATCACAGAAAAACGCCAGCAGGAAATCGCCTTCACTGACAAACTCTACGCCGCAGACTCACGTCTGGTGGTGAGAAAGGATTCTGATATTGAACCGAATCTCGAGAAGCTGAAAGGCAAACGCGTCGGTGTGTTGCAGGGTACGACGCAGGAAACCTATGGCAACGTGCACTGGGCACCGAAAGGGGTTGAGATTGTCTCCTATCAGGGCCAGGACAACATTTACTCCGACCTGACCGCTGGCCGTATCGATGCAGCATTCCAGGATGAAGTCGCGGCCAGCGAAGGCTTCCTGAAACAGCCAGTCGGTAAAGATTACAAGTTCGGCGGTCCGTCTATTAAAGACGAGAAACTCTTCGGCGTGGGCACCGGTATGGGCATCCGTAAAGAAGATAACGAGCTGCGTGAAGCGCTGAATAAAGCCTTTGCTGAAATGCGCGCCGATGGCACCTATGAAAAACTGGCGAAGAAGTATTTCGACTTTAATGTTTACGGCGAGTAATCGCTAACAGAGCGTTGCTGCGCCCTGCCGGTGGCAGGGCGTAATAAGGGTTAACCCGTCAGGCACTCGTATATACCCGTCTAACTTGATGTTGCAGGTGCGCTGGCCCGTCTGTAAGCGCCCGCGCGAACGCTGTTGCACTGCGTACTGCAACCCAAAATGTTGAAGGTATAAGACAGACAATGTTCACAGGATAAGCACCATGCTTTATGGGTTTTCACAAGTTATCTTAAAAGGGGCTATCGTCACGCTTGAACTGGCGTTGAGCTCCGTTATCCTGGCAGTTCTCATCGGCCTTCTGGGGGCGGCGGGAAAATTATCGCGTAATCGCCTGCTGGCGCTGTTGTTCGAAGCCTACACCACGCTGATCCGCGGCGTGCCCGATCTGGTTTTGATGCTACTTATTTTTTACGGTCTGCAGATTGCCCTGAATACCGTGACTGACGCGCTGGGACTGGCGCAATTTGATATCGATCCGATGGTGGCGGGGATAATTACGCTGGGTTTTATCTACGGCGCTTATTTTACCGAAACCTTTCGCGGCGCGTTTATGGCCGTGCCGAAAGGGCATATTGAAGCGGCTACCGCCTTCGGCTTCACCAATGCGCAAACTTTCCGCCGCATTTTGTTTCCCGCGATGATGCGCTTTGCGCTCCCCGGGATTGGCAATAACTGGCAGGTGATCCTCAAAGCGACGGCGCTGGTCTCCTTGCTTGGGCTTGAAGACGTGGTTAAAGCCACGCAACTGGCGGGTAAAAGCACCTGGGAGCCGTTCTATTTCGCCATCGTCTGCGGCGTGATTTATTTAGTGTTTACCACTGCTTCTAATGGCGTGCTGCTCTTGCTGGAGCGTCGCTATACGGTGGGCGTGAAGAGGGCTGACCTGTGATCGAAATTATTCAGGAATACTGGAAATCCCTTTTGTGGACGGACGGCTACCGGTTTACCGGGGTGGCCATCACGCTGTGGCTGCTAATTTCCTCGGTGGTGATGGGCGGCATTCTGGCTGTGTTTCTGGCTATTGGCCGCGTCTCAAGCAATAAATTTATCCAGTTTCCGATCTGGTTGTTTACCTATATTTTTCGCGGTACGCCGCTGTATGTGCAGCTGCTGGTTTTCTATTCCGGCATGTATACCCTTGAAGTCGTAAAAGGCACCGAGTTGTTGAATGCCTTTTTCCGCAGCGGCCTGAACTGTACCGTCCTGGCTTTGACGCTCAACACCTGCGCATATACTACGGAAATTTTCGCCGGGGCGATCCGTTCCGTGCCGCACGGCGAAATTGAAGCGGCGCGCGCTTATGGTTTTTCGCGATTCAAAATGTATCGCTGCATTATTCTGCCCTCGGCGTTACGTATTGCCCTGCCGGCTTACAGCAACGAGGTGATTTTAATGCTGCACTCTACGGCGCTGGCCTTTACCGCCACCGTGCCGGATTTGCTGAAAATCGCCCGCGACATCAACTCGGCGACCTACCAGCCGTTTACCGCTTTCGGCATCGCGGCGGTACTCTATTTGATTATTTCCTATGTTCTGATCAGCCTGTTCCGCCGCGCGGAAAAACGCTGGTTAGGGCATGTTAAACCTGCTTCATCGCACTGAGTGGCCCACGAATGTCTGACAATAAATTAAACGTTACCGACCTGCACAAACGCTACGGCGAGCATGAAGTGCTAAAAGGGGTCTCGCTTAAGGCCAACGCCGGGGATGTGATCAGCATCATCGGTTCCTCAGGCTCGGGTAAAAGTACCTTTTTGCGCTGCATTAACTTCCTCCGAAAAACCGAGTGAAGGCACTATCGTGGTCAATAACGAAAATATTGGCCTGGTGCGCGACAAAGACGGTCAACTTAAAGTCGCGGATAAAAATCAGCTGCGCCTGTTGCGCACCCGTTTGACCATGGTGTTTCAGCACTTCAATCTGTGGAGCCATATGACGGTGCTGGAAAATGTGATGGAAGCGCCGGTGCAGGTGCTGGGACTGAGCAAACAGCAAGCCCGCGAGCGCGCCGTGAAATACCTCGAGAAAGTGGGCATTGACGCCCGCGCCCAGGGAAAATACCCGGTGCACCTTTCCGGCGGCCAGCAGCAGCGCGTGTCTATCGCCCGCGCATTAGCGATGGAGCCGGAAGTGCTGTTGTTCGATGAGCCTACCTCGGCGCTCGATCCGGAGCTGGTGGGCGAAGTGTTGCGCATTATGCAAAAGCTGGCCGAAGAAGGGAAAACCATGGTGGTGGTGACCCACGAAATGGAGTTTGCCCGCCACGTTTCCAGCCATGTGATTTTTCTGCATCAGGGTAAAATCGAAGAAGAGGGTGCGCCGGAGGAGTTGTTTAATAACCCGAAGAGCCAGCGCTTACAGCAGTTTCTTAAAGGTTCGCTGAAGTAATCCTTCACGCCAGAACAAGGGCCACTTAAGTGGCCCGTTTCGTTACGGTGCGTTAGCGCACCACATCATGCAGCGCTTCTTCCAGATCGAACCAGCGGAAGCCAAAGCCAGACTCCTCCAGCCGTTTCGGTAGCGCCCGTTGCCCGCCCAGCACCAGCACCGCTGACTCGCCCATCATCAGCCTGATGGCGGTTGCGGGCGCGCGAAGAACGGTCGGGCGGCTCAAAACATGCCCCAGCGTATGGGCAAACTGTTCATTGCGCACCGGATACGGCGACACCATATTGAACGGGCCGCGCAAGTCGTTATTCAGCAGCCAGAGAATGCCGTTCACCATATCGTCGACGTGGATCCAGGCCAGGTATTGACGCCCGCTACCCATCGGCCCGCCGAGCCCCAGGCGAAACAGCGGCACGATTTTCCCCAACATGCCGCCTTCCGGGGCAAAGACCGCGCCGGTACGCAACAAACAAACCCGGGTTTTATCGCTCTGCGCCTGGCTTGCGATCTGCTCCCATTTCGCGCACAGCTTATGGGTGAACTCGTTATGCGGCGGCTCATCCTCGGTGACCACCACCTCGCCAAGATCGCCGTAATAGCCCGTCGCCGAGCCGGAAATCAGCACCGAAGGCGGGTTATCACTGGCTTTAATCAGCGTGACGAGGCGCTGGGTTATCTGCCAGCGGCTCTGGCACAGCCGCTGTTTTTGCGCCGCCGTCCAGCGTTTGTCTGCGATGGGTTCGCCGGCAAGGTTGATCACGGCGTCGAAGGCGTCAAGATCCTGTGCGTCGGACAAGCCTTTCCAGATGTTGATGCGCTCGTCGAGCCGCGCGCGCGCTTTGTCCGGATCGCGCGTCACCACCGTCACGTTGTGCCCAAGCGCAAACAAGCGTGGAACCAGATGGCGGCCAATCAGGCCCGTGCCGCCGGTAACCAGAATATTCATGCAACCTCCCGGTTGCGCTTAGCGCTGCCAGCTCATCGTCATGGAGACGGAGTCGGCATAGCGTAGCGCGTGAAGTTTATCGATTTCGACTTCAGCATATGTGACCCAGTGATGTTCACGTGCGATATCGAGCACATCCTGAGTTAATTTTTCCAGTAACGAGAAACGGTTATTCTCAACGTGATGAATGATGGCTTTCGTGACGGTGCGGTAATTTAACGCGTCCTGAATATCTTCGCTGAACCGCGCTTTCCCGGCGGGATAATGAATCGCCACGTTAATCAGGATATCCTGCCGGTGGGCGATTTCTTCATCCTTAATGCCAACAAAAGCGCGCAGGCGCAGATTTTTTATACGAATGATGGCGTCCGGCTGTGACATGTTACTTTCTCCATAATAATCAGCCCCGCTATCATACATTGCCCGCTTACCGCGCCCATTCACGCGACGCCAGACTTAGACCACCTCCGCTTTTTTCCATGCCGCCAGCGTCGCTGGCCGGTTGCGAATGCGCTCAAACCAGTTGCTTACGGCAGGATAGTTTTCCAGAGGAATGCGCTGGCGTTCATGTGAGGCCACCCAGGGATAAGTCGCAATATCAGCGATGCTGTAATGGTTTCCGCCAAGCCAGGGCGAGCTTTCCAGCCGTTTGTTCAGCACGCCATACAGGCGCTGGGCTTCAACCTGGTAACGCTCAATGGCATACGGCACCGGCTGCGGCGCGAAATGATTGAAATGATGATTCTGGCCGAGCATCGGGCCAAAGCCCGCCATCTGCCAGAATAACCATTGCAGCGTGGTTTGCCGCTCGCGCAGTTCGCCGCTCAGTAGTTTTCCAGTTTTCTCGGCGAGGTACAGCAAAATCGCGCCTGATTCAAACAGACTAATCGGCTCGCCGCCGTCTGCCGGATCGCGATCGACAATCGCGGGGATTTTATTGTTCGGTGAAATCGCCAGAAAGGCGGGCTGGAATTGCTCGCCTTTGCTGATATCGACGCGGTGCAGGCGGTACTCCAGCCCGGCCTCCTCAAGGAAGATCGTGATTTTATGGCCGTTTGGCGTTGGGGCGTAATACAGATCGATCATAGCAGCTCCCGAAATGACGTCATGAATGGCTTAACTGAAAAAGTATAGTGACGGCTTACGTTTTCATCAGATGACAGACGGCGATTTCCAGGATAGTTTTTTGTTAAATGTCCTGATGATGTGAGGAATTATGAGCCAGCCCGCGATAACACTTTGGTCCGATGCGAATTATTTCAGTCCGTACGTGATGTCGGTTTATGTCGCACTCAAGGAGAAAGGCCTGACGTTTACGCTAAAAACCGTGGATTTAGAGAGCGGGCAACACCAGCAAGCCGACTGGCAGGGGTTTAACCTGACGCGTCGTGTGCCGCTGCTGGATATCGATGGCTTCCTGCTTAGCGAATCCTCGGCGATAGATGAATATCTGGAAGAACGATTCGCGCCGCCCGTGTGGGAACGCATTTATCCGCATGACCGGGAAAAGCGCGCCCTGGCCCGCCAGGTACAGGCCTGGATCCGCAGCGACCTGATGCCGATTCGTGAAGAGCGTGCCACCGACGTTGTGTTTGCCAGCGCGAAACGCCCACCGTTAAGTGAGGCAGGGCAGGAGGCGGCGCAAAAACTGTTTGCCATCGCCGGTCATTTGCTGCGTGACGGGCAGCAAAATCTATTTGGTGAATGGTGTATTGCCGATACCGATCTGGCGCTGATGATAAACCGTCTGGCGCTTCACGGTGATGCGGTGCCGGGCGCGCTGGCTGATTATGCCGCCTTCCAGTGGCAACGGGCGTCGGTTCAGCGTTACGTGGCACTCTCTGCTAAGCAAGCGGGCTGATAAGCGTGGCGGGATCGGCTATGATGCGGTTACCAAAATTTTGTTTATGAGGTGAATGATGAAACTGATGTTCGCATCAGATATTCATGGTTCTCTGCCTGCCACGGAACGGATTGTCACACTGTTCGAAGAGAGCGGCGCGCAATGGCTTATTCTGTTGGGCGATCTGTTAAATCACGGGCCGCGCAACGCCCTGCCTGACGGCTATGCGCCCGCACAAGTCGCGGAACGCCTTAATGCGTTAGCGCCGAAAATTATTGCCGTGCGCGGAAACTGCGACAGCGAAGTGGATCAAATGCTGCTGAAATTTCCCATCACCGCGCCATGGCAACAGGTGTTGTTGGGAGAGCCGCGGCTTTTTTTAACGCACGGACATCTCTTCCATCCGGAAAATCTGCCACCTTTAAATGAGCGTGATGTGCTGGTCTATGGTCATACTCATATACCGGTTGCCCGTCGCGGGGATGCCTGTACGTTGTTTAATCCGGGTTCGGTCAGCATTCCGAAAGGCGGTTTGCGCCGAGCTACGGTATGCTAAGTGATGGTGTTCTGTACGTTCAGACTCTTGATGATTGTCGTGTTATTGCACAGACATCAATTACACCGTAATTTACCCACTGACGACATATGCGCCGTAAGAGCGCTTATCTGGAAGGTTTTCTAATGGTTGAGCAGAATCATTTGGCGGGGCAGGAATGGGTCGATATTGTCAATGAAGACAATGAGGTAATCGCCCAGTGCAGTCGCGAACAGATGCGCGCAGAGCGCCTGAGACACCGGGCGACGTATATCGTCGTCCACGACGGCATGGGTAAAATTTTGGTGCAGCGGCGTACTGAGCACAAAGATTTCCTGCCGGGAATGCTGGATGCCACGGCGGGAGGCGTTGTTCAGTCTGAAGAAACCATGCTGGATTCGGCCCGTCGCGAAGCTGAAGAAGAGCTGGGCATAGCCGGCGTACCGTTTGCCGAGCACGGGCTGTTCTATTTTGAAGATGAACACTGCCGGGTGTGGGGCGCGCTGTTTAGCTGCGTTTCCCATGGGCCGTTCGCCCTGCAGGAAGAAGAGGTTAGCGAGGTGTTTTGGATGGTGCCGGAAGAGATCACCGCCCGTTGCGATGAATTTACCCCGGACTCGCTCAAGGCGCTGGCGCTGTGGATGACGCGTAATGCCAGGAATGAAAAGCAATCCGATGCGGTAACGGAATAGCGCACGCCTGACGGCGGCTTTTCCCGGATTCAGCCCAATAAAAAAGGCAGCATGAAAATGCTGCCTTTTTGTATGGTTTGACGATTACTGCTGTTGTGCAGACTGGATCGCGGTCAGGGCGATGGTGTAGACGATATCGTCAACCAGCGCGCCACGAGACAGGTCGTTAACCGGTTTACGCATGCCTTGCAGCATCGGCCCGATGGAGATCAGGTCAGCAGAGCGCTGTACCGCTTTGTACGTGGTGTTACCGGTGTTCAGATCCGGGAAGATGAACACGGTAGCACGGCCAGCAACCGGTGAGTTCGGCGCTTTAGACTGCGCAACGTCAGCCATAACCGCAGCGTCGTACTGCAGCGGGCCGTCGATGACCAGGTCCGGACGTTTTTCCTGAGCGATACGGGTTGCTTCACGAACTTTCTCTACATCGCTGCCTGCGCCTGAGGTGCCGGTGGAGTAGGAAAGCATGGCAACGCGCGGGTCAATACCAAACGCGGCAGCGGAATCAGCAGACTGAATCGCGATTTCAGCCAGTTGTTCTGCGGTCGGGTCCGGGTTGATGGCGCAGTCGCCGTAAACGTAAACCTGTTCCGGCAGCAGCATGAAGAACACGGAAGAAACCAGTGAGCTTCCCGGCGCGGTTTTAATCAGCTGCAACGGCGGACGGATGGTGTTGGCGGTGGTATGAACCGCGCCAGAAACCAGACCGTCTACTTCGTCCTGCTCCAGCATCAGAGTGCCCAGCACAACGTTGTCTTCCAGTTGCTCGCGAGCTACCGCTTCGGTCATGCCTTTGCTCTTACGCAGCTCAACCAGACGCGCAACATAGCTTTCGCGAACCACTTCCGGATCGACGATTTCAATGCCGGTGCCCAGTTCAACGCCCTGTGCCGCCGCAACGCGGGTGATTTCATCCGGGTTGCCTAACAGCACGCAGGTCGCGATGCCGCGTTCAGCACAAATTGCCGCAGCTTTGACGGTACGCGGTTCGTCGCCTTCCGGCAGAACAACACGTTTGCCCGCTTTACGCGCCAGCTCGGTGAGCTGATAACGGAAGGCTGGCGGAGACAGACGACGGCTGCGCTCGGAGCTGGCGGTCAGGGATTCAATCCACTCAGCGTCGATATGGCTGGCCACGTATTCCTGTACTTTCTCAATACGCTCGTGGTCATCAACCGGCACTTCCAGATTGAAGCTCTGCAGGCTCAGAGAGGTTTGCCAGGTGTTGGTGTTCACCATAAATACCGGCAGGCCGGTGGCAAATGCGCGCTCGCACAGCTTGCTGATACGGGCGTCCATTTCGTAACCGCCGGTCAGCAGTACGGCGCCGATTTCCACGCCGTTCATGGCGGCAAGGCTTGCTGCAACCAGCACGTCAGGACGGTCTGCAGACGTCACCAGCAATGAACCTGCGCGGAAGTGCTCCAGCATGTGAGGAATGCTGCGCGCACAGAAGGTTACGGATTTGACGCGGCGAGTTTTGATATCGCCTTCGTTAACCACAGTCGCTTTCAGGTGGCGAGCCATATCGATAGCGCGGGTCGCGATCAGATCGAAACTCCACGGCACCGCGCCCAGCACCGGCAGCGGGCTAACCGCTTGCAGCTGCTTCGCATCAATGTTGATGACTTTCGCTTTGTTGGAATCATCAAAGATTTCCGACAGATCAGGACGGGGTGCGGCCTTGCTCGTCAACCGGCGCATTCAGTTTGTTGATGATGACGCCAGTGATATTGCTGTTTTTCGCGCCGCCAAAACTGCTGCGGGTCAGTTCGATACGCTCTTTCAACTGCTCCGGCGTGTCGGTGCCCTGAGACATAACGAACACGATTTCCGCGTTCAGGGTTTTAGCGATTTCGAAGTTCAGCGACTGAGCGAACTGGTGTTTACGGGTCGGCACCAGGCCTTCAACCAGCACCACTTCCGCGTCTTTGGTGTTTTCATGGTAGCGCGCAATGATCTCTTCCATCAGCACATCTTTCTGATTGCTGGAGAGCAGAGACTCAACGTGGCTCATCTTCAACGGCTCTGCCGCCGGAAGATTGGAGTTGGTGCGCACGATAGTGGTGGTCTGATCTGGCGCATCGCCGCCAGCGCGCGGCTGGGCGATCGGTTTGAAGACGCTCAAACGAACGCCTTTACGTTCCATAGCACGGATCACGCCGAGGCTGACGCTGGTCAGGCCGACGCTGGTTCCGGTAGGAATAAGCATAATTGTACGGGACACGGTTTATCCTCTTATACACGGCGGCCAGAACATTCTCTGGCACAGAAAACAACACCGCCAGCAGAGGCTGGCGGCGGGGGATTAAGCGGTCAGGCGGCTCGCATCTTGCGCGATGACCAGCTCTTCGTTAGTTGGGATAACGATAGCCGGACGGGTGCCTTCTTTGTTGATGAAACCAGACTTGCCGAAGCGGGCAGCCAGGTTACGCTCATGGTCAACTTCGAAGCCCAGAACGCCCAGTTTGCCCAGGGACAGTTCACGCACCATTGCCGCGTTCTCACCGATACCACCGGTGAATATAACCGCGTCCAGACGACCATCCATCAGCGCGGTGTAAGAACCGATGTACTTCGCCAGACGGTGGCAGTAAACGTCCATTGCACGTTTAGCGTCTTCTTTAGCTTCGTAGTTGTCTTCAACGTAACGGCAGTCGCTGGTGACTTCGGTCAGACCCAGCAGGCCAGACTCTTTGGTCAGCATTTTGTTGATCTCATCAACGCTCATGCCCAGGGTGTCATGCAGGTGGAAAATGATCGCCGGGTCGATGTCACCGGAACGAGTACCCATTACCAGACCTTCCAGCGGGGTCAGGCCCATGGAGGTATCCACGCATTTACCGTTGCGGATTGCAGAAACAGAACCGCCGTTGCCCAGGTGGCAAGTGATGATGTTGACTTCTTCAACCGGCTTGTTCAGTACTTTCGCTGCTTCCTGAGTAACATAGAAGTGGCTGGTGCCGTGCGCGCCGTAGCGGCGGATGCCATGTTCTTTGTACAGGCTGTACGGCAGGGCATACAGGTAAGATTCTTCCGGCATGGTCTGATGGAACGCGGTGTCGAACACAGCAACGTTCTTGTCTTTCAGCTGCGGGAAGGATTTCAGCGCTTCAGCGATACCGATCAGGTGAGCCGGGTTGTGCAGCGGCGCAAAGGAGGCGGAGTCTTTGATACCCTGAATGACGGAATCATCGATAACCACGGAGCTGGTGTACTTCTCACCGCCGTGTACGATACGATGACCAATCGCAGTCAGTTGTGCGGAAAGCTCCGGTTTTTGTGCCAGAATAGTATTAACGATAAAGTTCAGTGCTTCGCTGTGAGCGGCGCCTGCACCTAAAGCCGCTTCTTGTTTACCGACATCCATTTTCCATTTGATACGGGCTTCAGGAAGATGGAAACATTCGGCTAAACCAGAGAGGTATTCTTCACCGTTTGCTGCATCGATGATGGCGAATTTCAGTGAGGAACTACCGCAGTTCAGAACCAGTACTAACTTACTCGACATGGAAGTACCTATATTGATACGTGGCTAAAAAAACGTCAGTGAGTCTATCAGCGTAGCGCATGATGACGCTGACATTTATGATTAACGTCATGACGAGATTAAAATCCGCCATCACGAAGAAAATTAGTAGCATTATCGCCTGGCTGGCTGCGTTAAGCCAAAGCGAGGCGAATCAATGTTGACAGGGTGCACCCAAAGGTCTACGCCATCAAAAGCTGGCACAGGATACCTGATAGCGCGAGTTTTTGAAAAAGATTTTGAATGGTGATATGAACTGTTGTTATCTTGCACGAAATTTTGATTATTTATATGTGAAGTTGAGGTAAAGCCATGTCTACACCCGATCATTCTCCCGTAAGCTTTTTTAGCTTATTTCGCCGGGGACAACATTACGCAAAGACGTGGCCGATGGAAAAACGCCTCGCGCCGATGTTTGTTGAAAATCGGTCGATTCGCGCTACCCGTTTCGCCATTCGCTTTATGCCGCCGGTTGCGGTCTTTACGCTCACTTGGCAAATTGCCCTCGGTGGGCAACTCGGCCCGGCCGTAGCCACCGCGTTGTTCGCCATCAGTTTGCCGATGCAAGGACTGTGGTGGTTAGGCAAACGCTCTGTTACCCGCTGCCGCCCTCTATTCTGCACTGGTTTTATGAAGTGCGCTCGAAGCTGGAAGAGGCCGGTCAAACGCTGGCTCCGGTTCAGGGTAAACCTGATTATCAGGCGCTGGCTGATACGTTAAAGCGCGCATTCCGCCAGTTAGACAAAACTTTCCTGGATGATTTGTAATTTGACCCCTGTTGCGCATATAAAGGATGGCATCTGAGTTGCTTAACGCGCCGACGCGTAACAGGAGTCAAAAATGGAAATGACCAATGCTCAACGTCTGATCCTTTCGAATCAGTACAAAATGATGACAATGATGGACCCGGATAACGCTGAGCGCTATCGTCGCCTGCAAACCATCATCGAACGCGGTTACGGCCTGCAGATGCGCGAGCTGGACCGTGAATTTGGCGAGCTGACCGAAGAAACCTGCCGCACCATTATCGACGTGATGGAGATGTACCACGCGTTGAACGTTTCCTGGACCAACCTGAAAGACAATCCCGGCATTGATGAGCGCCGCGTAACGTTTCTGGGCTTCGACGCTGCTACGGAAGCGCGTTACCTCGGCTATGTGCGCTTTATGGTTAATATTGAAGGCGCTACACCCATTTTGATGCCGGTACGCACGGCTTTAACGCCCAAACCCCGATGTGGGAAAATACCAGCGGATGCTTAAAGTCTGGCACTCCTGCCCTCGCCAGTATCATCTGAGCCCGAACGAAATCACCCAGATTATTAATGCCTGACGGGAGTTCGCTGTGATTAAAGGATTTTTATTCGATCTGGACGGAACGTTGGTGGACTCGCTGCCGGTGGTGGAGCGCGCCTGGTGCGGATGGGCCGATCGTTTTGGTATCAGTCATGATGAAGTGCTCGATTTTATCCATGGTAAGCAGGCGATTACGTCTCTGCGTCATTTTATGCCTGACCGCAGTGAGGACGAAATTCAGGCGGAATTTCGCCGTCTCGAACATATTGAAGCGACCGATACCGATGGCGTAACGGCGCTGCCTGGCGCGGTAGCGTTACTGGAGCATCTCAACGCGCTCGACATTCCCTGGGCTATTGTCACATCGGGCTCCATGCCGGTCGCGGCGGCGCGTCGGGAGACTGCAGGCTTGCCGGAGCCAAAGGTGTTCGTCACAGCGGAACGCGTAGCGCGCGGCAAGCCGGAGCCGGATGCCTATCTGCTCGGCGCGCAGCTTCTGGGGCTGGCCCGGAAGAGTGCGTGGTCGTGGAAGATGCACCGGCCGGTATTCTTTCTGGCCTGGCGGCTGGCAGCGACGTCATTGCGGTGAATGCCCCGTCATCAACGCCGCGCCTTGATGAGGTGGATTTACAGTTAGCGACGCTCACGGAACTGACGGTAGAAAAGCGGCCTGACGGCGCGATCCGCTACGCAAAACGTTAAGTTTCATGACGTCACACCGCCATGCTCATCTGAAAAAGCGGTAGTATAATCTCACTCCTTATGGCGAAACCTTCCACAGGCTTCGCCAGTTTCTGTCTCTGGCACCCAAAGCCCGCGTCATCTAACAAGGAAAGCGAGTGAACAGCGAACTGATATGGGTTCTGATTTTATTGGCTGTAGCGGTATTACTCTTCGCAACCGGTAAAGTCCGCATGGATGCGGTCGCGTTAATGATTATCGTGGCCTTTGTGTTAAGCGGCACGCTTACTTTAAGCGAAGCCTTTTCCGGCTTCAGCGATCCCAACGTCATTCTTATCGCCGCAATGTTTATCATCGGCGACGGACTGGTGCGCACCGGTGTGGCCACCAAAATGGGCGCGTGGCTGGTAGACATGGCGGGCAGCAGCGAAACGCGCATGCTGGTGTTGCTAATGCTTACTGTCGCCGGGCTTGGCGCGTTTATGAGTTCAACCGGCGTGGTGGCGATTTTCATTCCTGTGGTGTTGAGCGTCTCAATGCGTATGAAAACGTCGCCATCACGCCTGATGATGCCACTCAGCTTTGCCGGGTTAATCAGCGGCATGATGACGCTGGTCGCGACGCCGCCTAATCTGGTGATCAACAGCGAATTGCTGCGCGAAGGGTTTGCCGGCTTTCACTTTTTCAGCGTCACGCCGCTCGGGCTGGTGATATTGCTGCTGGGCATTGTGTACATGCTGGTCATGCGTAGCGTGTTAACCAGCAGTCATAGCGACGAAGGGGCTGACAGCTGGCGGCAGCGCACGTTCCGCGAACTCATTAAAGAATACCGCCTGGCGGGCAGGGCGCGGCGTCTGGCAATCCGGCCTGGCTCGCCCATGATCGGTCAACGTCTGGATGATTTAAAACTGCGCGAGCGCTACGGGGCGAATGTCATTGGCGTTGAACGCTGGCGGCATTTTCGCCGGGTAATGGTCAATGTTCATGGTGTGACTGAATTTCGCGCCCGTGATGTGCTGTTGATTGATATGTCCGCGTCGGACGTTGATTTACGGGTATTTTGCAGCGAGCAACTGCTTGAACCCATGATTTTACGTGGCGAATACTTTTCCGATCAGGCGTTAGATGTGGGTATGGCAGAGGTGTCGCTGATCCCGGATTCGGAAATCGTGGGCAAGACGGTGCGGGAAATCGGCTTTCGAAGCCGCTATGGTTTGAATGTGGTGGGCCTGCGCCGAAATGGTGAAGCCCTGGAAGAGGGGATTGTCGACGAGCCGCTTGAGCTCGGCGACATTTTACTGGTCGTGGGTGCCTGGAAACTGATCGCCCAGCTCGGCCAGAAAAAGCGAGATTTTTTGGTGCTCAACCTGCCAGTGGAGGAGGGCGACGCCTCGCCTGCGCACAGTCAGGCACCGCACGCCATCTTTTGTCTGGCGCTGATGGTGGCAATGATGCTGACCGATGAAGTCCCCAACCCCATTGCCGCCATTATCGCCTGCCTGTTAATGGGCAAGTTCCGCTGTATCGATGCTGAAAGCGCGTGGAAAGCGATCCACTGGCCGAGCATCATTCTGATTGTCGGCATGATGCCGTTTGCCATGGCGTTACAGAAAACGGGCGGCGTGGAGTTGATTGTCCAGGGATTAATGCAACTGGGCGGAGGATACGGACCCTATCTCATGGCGATCTGCCTGTTTGTGATGTGCGCGACTATTGGGCTGTTTATTTCCAATACCGCCACCGCTGTATTGATGGCGCCGATTGCCCTGGCGGCAGCTAAATCGATGGACGTATCGCCCTATCCGTTTGCCATGATGGTCGCGATGGCAGCTTCGGCAGCGTTTATGACACCGGTCTCTTCGCCGGTGAATACCCTGGTGCTGGGACCAGGGAACTACCGGTTCAGTGATTTCGTGAAGACTGGCGTGCCGTTTACGCTGATTGTGATGATTGTGTGCGTAGTGATGATTCCGTTACTGTTCCCGTTTTAACAGCTTACAGCGACGAATCCTGACTGATTTCATCCAGCGACAAATGAAAACTCGGCACAAACATTTGCATGAAATAGTCCATCTCCTGGCTGCGTCGCGTCTCAAGGGTTTTCTCGAGGCGCGACTTAGCCAGTAAAAATTCGTTATTGCCGGCAGAGAGCTCTTCCAGACACTTCAGATAAGCGCACAGCGCGTCGGCCTGCTTCACAATCGCGCGCTCTTCGTCACTGCTGTAATGTTCGTCAATTAACGGCATGAAAATATCACGCAATTCATCGGGAACCATGTCGAGCAGTTTTTGTTGAGCAATTTTTTCTATTGCTTTGTATTCATGTGCGATTTGATTGTTGAAGTATTTGACTGGCGTAGGTAAATCTCCGGTCAGCACTTCGCTGGCGTCGTGATACGTCGCCAACAGCGCGATACGCTCGGCATTCACCTGTCCGCCAAATTTACGGTTTTTAATCGCTGCCAGCGCATGAGCGACCATGGCAACCTGCAAGCTGTGTTCCGATACGTTTTCGGTGCGCACATTGCGCATCAGCGGCCAGCGGTTGATCAGTTTCAGGCGGGAAAGATAAGCGAAGAAGTGGCTTTGGCTCATTTATGGCGATCTCTTGCTACGACGGAGTGCCATTGTGCGAGGTGTTGGGGGAAGATGCAAACCTTCCCCCGTGCGTTTTACTGATGGTAATGATTCAGGAAGCGTCCAAAACGGTTAATCGCCATTTCCAGGTCATCGATGCGCGGCAGCGTCACGATACGCACGTGATCGGGCCACGGCCAGTTGAACGCGGTGCCTTGTACCAGCAGCACTTTTTCCTGAAGTAAAAAGTCGAGAACCATCTTTTGGTCATCGTGAATGTTAAAACGCTTACTGTCGATTTTCGGGAACATGTACAGCGCGCCCTGCGGCTTAACGCAACTGACGCCCGGAATATCGTTGATCAGTTCCCAGGCGCGATTGCGCTGTTCATACAGGCGGCCGCCAGGAGTAATAAATTCACTGATGCTCTGATAGCCGCCTAACGCCGTCTGGATGGCGTGTTGCGCCGGCACGTTAGCGCAAAGACGCATTGACGCCAGCATTTCCAGCCCTTCAATGTAGCCTTTAGCGTGTTTTTTCGGTCCGTTAAGCACCATCCAGCCCTGACGGAAACCTGCCACGCGGTAGGTTTTGGACAAGCCGTTAAAAGTGACAGTCAATAAGTCCGGTGCCAGCGCAGCAATGGAGTGGTGTTGCGCCTCGTCGTACAGGATCTTGTCGTAAATTTCATCCGCGAAGATGATCAGATTATGTTGGCGGGCGATCTCAACGATCTCCAGCAGCAACTCCTTAGAGTAAACCGCGCCTGTCGGGTTGTTGGGGTTGATGACCACGATACCGCGCGTCCGTGGCGTAATTTTAGCGCGGATATCGTCCAGATCGGGGAACCAGCCTGCGGACTCATCGCACAGATAGTGCACGGCTTTGCCGCTGGACAGCGATACGGCGGCGGTCCAGAGCGGATAATCCGGCGCGGGTACCAGCATTTCATCGCCGCTATTCAGTAACGCCTGCATGGCCTGCACAATAAGTTCAGAAACGCCATTGCCGATGTAAATGTCTTCAACCGTCACGTCGCGCATATCACGTGCCTGGTAATGCTGCATGATGGCTTTACGTGCGGAGAATAACCCTTTGGAATCGCAATAGCCCTGAGCGGTAGGGAGGTTGCGAATGACATCAACCAGAATCTCGTCCGGCGCATCAAAGCCAAACGGGGCAGGGTTGCCGATGTTTAATTTGAGGACCTTATTGCCTTCCTCTTCAAGCCGTTTTGCTTCTTTAAGGACGGGGCCACGGATGTCGTAACAGACGTTATCGAGCTTGCTGGATTTTTCGATGGTAGACATTCATCAAACCTTTTTGTGAGCGTTGCTTCCTGCCATGGAAGCGGATGCGCACAATGTACTCCTCCGCGCATCGGTTTTGAAGGCGACTATAAACGTGCCGGATAATCAGGTTGTGGAATATTGTATTTTGTGTAATGAGTTTTATAGTTTAATATATTGTAAAATTCGTTTTTACATAGTTTTAGATGGTTGTGAAACATGCCGTGGCGGGCGCTTTATGCTTTTTATGTGAAATATTTGCTTGCTAAATGCTGTTTTTAACAAGTTTGCGCTCACAAATACTCAGTAAAAATGAATGTTTAATAAATTTCATCCGCTTGTTAAGCAACCTTCACGCTGGAACTTTCAATGTGAGCGATGTGTTAACGCTAAACAAAACCAATTTAGCAATTATTAAGAAAAGTTAATTATTAGTCGGAAGGCTGTATACACAAACAGATTTACTGAACAATCTTTAAATATGGCGTTATAAAGTTTAATTCGTCAAATTCATCGCATCGTCGCTTAAAAAAAGGAGCAATTTAGGATATTATCACCTGGTTGTACCTTACTCTGTGCGCTGTTTCATCGTTTTTTCACGCGGTTTTTGCGTTGATGCTATTTAACTGCTTGTTTATAGAGTATTTGTTATTTAGTAATAATAAGCTTCTTTTAACAATGTCCTGAACTGCATAACTTCTAAAGTGGATTTCTCGTTGTGTTTAACCAAAATAAATAAAAATTATTACCCCTACAGGGATTTAAGCTACTGGTAATTTTTTTTCAGGATTTGTATGTTATATCTATACCTATTATTTAGCTGACATGATGTCGCTATATGTATGACTTAAAGCACAATCGAAAAAACGAGAACGATGGATTACGACCCATCCAGTGGATTTTACTGAAAGGATGCATGCTTCAAATGGAATTGCTGGCGCTTCTATAACACATAGCAACAGATCCGGGGCAGCTCCCTATGAGCAACCTGATAGTGAATAACAATATGATAAATGCAAATCGTCCAATCCTAAATCTCGACCTCGATCTGCTAAGAACGTTTGTAGCCGTTGCCGATTTGAACACCTTTGCGGCAGCCGCTGCGGCGGTATGCAGGACCCAGTCAGCAGTTAGCCAGCAAATGCAACGTCTGGAACAGCTTGTTGGCAAAGAACTGTTCGCACGTCATGGTCGAAACAAATTGCTTACGGAGCATGGCATCCAGTTGCTTGGCTATGCACGTAAGATCCTGCGCTTCAATGATGAAGCATGTACATCGCTAATGTTTAGCAGCCTACAAGGTTCCTTGACCATTGGGGCCTCCGACGAATCAGCAGACACCATTCTGCCCTTTATTTTAAATCGCATTAGTTCGGTATATCCGAAGATTTCACTGGACGTAAGAGTTAAACGCAACCCTTACATGCTTGAGATGTTGATGCAGCATGAAGTGGATCTCGTGGTCACGACAATGCAACCTGAGAATGCGGAATGTATGGTGCTACGCACATCGCCAACCCTGTGGTATTGCGCGGCAGATTTTATCCTGCCGAAAGGGGAGCCGGTGCCGCTGGTGGTTCTGGACGAACCCAGCCCGTATCGCGACGTGATTATTTCGCATCTCAATAGCGTAAATATTCCATGGCGAATCTCTTACATGGCATCAACCTTAGCCGCGGTTCGCGCTGCGGTGAAAGCAGGTTTGGGCGTAACGGCTCGTCCGGTTGAAATGATGAGTCCGGAACTGCGGGTATTAGGCGTTAGCGAGGGTCTGCCAATGCTGCCGGAAACGGAATACCTGTTATGCCATAACCCGCAAGGCGGTAATGAATTAACCCAGGTTGTCTTCCAGGCCATGCAAACCCACTATAATCCGTGGGGATACGAATTTCCTGCACCGAAAGGCGATAGCGCGTTAACTGAAGACCAGCTTGATTAGCCTCCTCCCAAAGGATAATTGTTAGAAATAAGCCCCTGATGCCTATAATGGTATCAGGGGCTTATTTTTTGCCCGTTATCTGCGTGCATAAGCGGCTAAAAAACGTTCTTTTTGTCTCCATGACCCTGCGCTAAGTGTAGCGCCAGAAGCGAAACGGGCTTTCAAAATGAATGGAACGGCACATGATGTTAAGAAAACAGCCCGTTTGTTGTTTTTTTTTTGGGGACAATTAACAGAACCGTGTCTCAGATCAAGAAAATACCTTTGCCTGGGGGGATGAATAGTTGAGAATTCCTGCCAAAATAAAGGGGCGTTTTTACATAGCACCTACAACGGACACGATTCAACAACATGAAAACGTAAAAATCTGCCAGGCTTTTCAGGTAGGTAAACGGCACGAAATGTTAATGCTGTGGTGTTGATGTAAATTAATGTGAGGATACTTTTGTTAAAGTTGACAAAAGGTTATAGAAAGGAGTAAAAAAGCCCATCAATTCGCTGCTTGAGCCCCGTTTTGGTAGTGGTTGTACGGTTTTTTTTTTATTCCTCCCCATGAATCAATGTGGTGTTTATCTGCCAGTAAGAGCAGAGATTAACTACGCCACCATTAGAGTTAAGCAATGAGTATGTCTACATCCACTGAAGTCATCGCTCATCATTGGGCATTCGCTATCTTTCTTATCATCGCCATCGGCCTGTGTTGCCTGATGTTGGCGGGAGCGTATTTTCTGGGTGGTCGCGCGCGCGGTCGTCAGAAAAATACGCCTTTTGAATCAGGGATCGACTCCGTCGGTACTGCGCGCATGCGCCTTTCCGCTAAGTTCTACCTCGTGGCGATGTTCTTCGTCATCTTCGACGTAGAAGCCCTGTATCTCTTTGCCTGGTCAACCTCTATCCGCGAAAGCGGTTGGGTAGGCTTTGTCGAGGCCGCAATTTTCATTTTAGTGTTACTGGCTGGTCTGGTTTATCTGGCACGTATTGGTGCGCTGGACTGGACGCCCGCTCGCTCGCGTCGTAGCCAAATTAACCCTGAACCTGGCAGTCACACTAATCGTCATCCGCAGTAACAGCGAGGCATTAAGATGGATTATACGCTCACCCGCATCGATCCTGACGGTGAGAATGACCGTTACCCCCTGCAGAAACAGGAGATCGTAACCGATCCCTGGAGCAGCACGTTCATCGTAGTGTGTATATGGGCAAACTCGAGAATGCCGTACACGACATGGTGAACTGGGGTCGTAAAAACTCAATCTGGCCTTATAACTTTGGCCTTTCCTGCTGCTACGTGGAAATGGTGACGTCGTTTACCGCAGTCCATGACGTAGCGCGTTTCGGCGCAGAAGTCTTGCGTGCATCCCCGCGTCAGGCTGACCTGATGGTGGTGGCCGGTACCTGCTTCACCAAAATGGCGCCGGTTATCCAACGTCTTTATGACCAGATGCTTGAGCCGAAATGGGTTATCTCCATGGGTGCCTGCGCAAACTCTGGCGGCATGTACGACATCTACTCCGTTGTCCAGGGCGTGGATAAATTCATTCCGGTAGACGTGTATATTCCTGGCTGCCCGCCGCGCCCCGAGGCTTATATGCAAGCGCTTATGCTGCTGCAGGAGTCCATTGGCAAGGAGCGTCGTCCTTTGTCCTGGGTTGTTGGCGATCAGGGCGTGTATCGCGCCAATATGCAGTCGGAACGCGACCGTAAACGTGGCGAACGCATTGCTGTAACTAACTTGCGTACACCTGACGAGATTTAATTTGCGCCTGTTGGATGTGGAACTGCCTTCGCATATCAATAAACAATAGCGCGAAGCCACTTCCGGCAGTCACCAAAGAACCATTTGCAATGGTGAACAATATGACCGATTTAACCGCGCAAGACGCCGTACTGCCAGCATGGCAAACCCGCGATCATCTCGATGATCCGGTTATCGGCGAACTGCGTAACCGTTTTGGGCTGGATGCCTTTACTGTTCAGGCAACCCGCACCGGCGTACCGGTGGTATGGGTAAAGCGTGAGCAATTACTGGAAGTAGTTGATTTCCTCAAGCGGCTCCCTAAACCCTACGTCATGCTCTTCGATTTGCATGGCATGGATGAGCGTCTTCGCACCCACCGCGACGGTTTACCGGCCGCGGATTTTTCCGTTTTCTACCACCTGATTTCTTTTGATCGCAACCGCGACATCATGCTGAAGGTAGCCTTCTTAGAAAACGATTTGAATGTGCCGACGCTGACCAAACTGTTCCCGAACGCCAACTGGTATGAGCGTGAGACATGGGAAATGTTCGGTATTACCTTTACCGGGCACCCGCACCTGACGCGTATCATGATGCCGAATACCTGGGAAGGTCATCCCCTGCGTAAAGACTACCCTGCGCGCGCGACCGAGTTCGACCCGTTTGAACTGACGAAGCAGAAGCAGGATCTGGAAATGGAGGCGTTGACCTTCAAGCCGGAAGAGTGGGCATGAAACGGGGTACGGAACATGAAGACTTTATGTTCCTGAACCTTGGTCCTAACCACCCGTCTGCGCACGGTGCGTTCCGTATTATTCTGCAGCTCGACGGCGAAGAGATTGTCGATTGCGTACCGGACATCGGCTACCACCATCGTGGCGCAGAGAAAATGGGTGAGCGCCAGTCCTGGCACAGCTATATCCCATACACCGACCGTGTTGAATACCTCGGCGGTTGCGTTAATGAAATGCCTTACGTGCTGGCGGTAGAAAAACTCGCGGGGATCACCGTGCCGGATCGCGTTAACGTGATTCGCGTGATGCTCTCTGAACTGTTCCGCATCAACAGCCATTTGCTTTATATTTCGACGTTTATTCAGGACGTTGGCGCCATGACGCCAGTGTTCTTTGCATTTACTGACCGCCAGAAAATTTATGATTTAGTCGAAGCCATTACCGGCTTCCGTATGCACCCGGCCTGGTTCCGCATTGGCGGCGTCGCCCACGATTTGCCGAAAGGCTGGGAACGTCTGCTGCGTGAATTCCTCGACTGGATGCCGAAGCGTCTCGACTCCTATGAGAAAGCGGCGCTGCGCAACACCATCCTGAAAGGTCGTTCCCAGGGCGTTGCTGCTTATGGCGCGAAAGAAGCGCTGGAGTGGGGCACCACGGGGGCCGCGTTGCGTGCAACCGGTATCAATTTCGACGTGCGTAAAGCGCGTCCGTATTCCGGTTACGAAAACTTTGATTTTGAAGTGCCGGTGGGCGGTGGCGTCAGCGACTGCTATACCCGCGTCATGCTCAAAGTTGAAGAGCTGCGCCAGAGCCTGCGTATTCTTGAGCAATGTTACAAGAACATGCCGGAAGGCCCGTTCAAGGCGGATCACCCGCTGACCACGCCGCCGCCGAAAGAGCGCACGCTGCAACATATCGAAACCCTGATTACTCACTTCCTGCAGGTTTCCTGGGGCCCGGTCATGCCGGCCAACGAATCCTTCCAGATGGTTGAGGCAACCAAGGGTATTAACAGTTACTACCTGACCAGCGACGGCAGCACCATGAGCTACCGTACGCGTATTCGTACCCCGAGCTTCCCGCACCTGCAGCAAATACCGTCTGCGATTCGCGGCAGCCTGGTGTCCGACCTGATTGTCTATTTGGGTAGTATCGATTTTGTTATGTCTGATGTGGATCGCTAATTATGCACGAGAATCAACAACCACAGACCGAGGCTTTTGAGCTGAGTGCGGCAGAGCGTGAGGCAATTGAGCACGAAAAGCACCACTACGAAGACCCGCGTGCGGCGTCCATTGAAGCGCTGAAAATCGTTCAGAAACAGCGTGGCTGGGTGCCGGACGGCGCAATCTACGCCATCGCCGAGGTGCTGGGCATTCCGGCAAGCGACGTTGAAGGCGTGGCCACGTTCTATAGCCAGATTTTCCGCCAGCCGGTCGGCCGCCACGTTATCCGCTATTGCGATAGCGTGGTTTGCCATATCACCGGTTACCAGGGCATTCAGTCGGCCATTGAAAAGCATTTGCAGATCAAGCCGGGTCAGACGACGTTTGACGGACGTTTCACCCTGCTGCCGACCTGCTGCCTGGGCAACTGTGACAAGGGGCCGAGCATGATGATCGATGAAGATACCCATGCTTACCTCACGCCGGAGAAAATCCCTGACCTGCTGGAGCAGTACAAATGAAAACCGTCATTCGCACTCCAGAAACCCATCCGCTGACCTGGCGTCTGCGTGATGATGAACAGCCGGTTTGGCTTGACGAATACCGCAGCAAAAACGGTTATGAAGGCGCGCGTAAGGCCCTGACCGGTTTGTCGCCGGATGAGATCGTCAACCAGGTTAAAGATTCCGGGCTTAAAGGCCGCGGCGGCGCAGGCTTCTCCACGGGTCTGAAGTGGAGCCTGATGCCGAAAGATGAATCCATGAACATCCGTTACCTGCTGTGTAACGCCGATGAAATGGAACCTGGCACCTATAAAGACCGCTTACTGATGGAACAGCTGCCGCACCTGTTGGTAGAAGGCATGCTGATTTCTGCGTTCGCGCTGAAAGCTTACCGGGGTTACATCTTCCTGCGCGGCGAATATATCGAAGCCGCTGAGCGTCTGCGTCGCGCGATTGCGGAAGCCACCGAAGCGGGCCTGCTCGGGAAAAACATTCTCGGTTCCGGTTTTGATTTCGAACTGTTCGTGCATACCGGCGCGGGTCGTTATATCTGCGGTGAAGAGACCGCGCTGATCAACTCGCTGGAAGGGCGTCGCGCTAACCCGCGTTCCAAACCGCCGTTCCCGGCAAGCTCCGGCGTATGGGGTAAACCGACCTGCGTTAACAACGTCGAAACCCTGTGTAACGTCCCGGCGATCCTTGCAAACGGCGTGGAGTGGTACCAGAACATTTCGAAGAGCAAAGATGCTGGCACCAAGCTGATGGGCTTCTCTGGTCGCGTGAAAAATCCGGGTCTGTGGGAACTGCCATTTGGCACCACGGCGCGTGAAATTCTCGAAGACTATGCGGGCGGCATGCGCGATGGCCTGAAGTTCAAAGCCTGGCAACCAGGTGGCGCGGGTACCGACTTCCTGACCGAAGCGCACCTCGATCTGCCGATGGAGTTCGAAAGCATTGGCAAAGCGGGTAGCCGTCTTGGCACCGCGCTGGCTATGGCCGTTGACCACGAAATCGGTATGGTCTCGCTGGTTCGCAACCTTGAAGAGTTCTTCGCCCGCGAATCCTGCGGATGGTGTACGCCTTGCCGCGACGGTTTGCCGTGGAGCGTGAAGATCCTGCGAGCGCTGGAGCGCGGCGAAGGGCAGCCAGGGGATATCGAAACCCTGGAGCAGCTGTGCCGCTTCCTGGGGCCAGGTAAAACCTTCTGCGCCCATGCGCCAGGTGCGGTCGAGCCGCTTCAGAGTGCGATTAAATATTTCCGCGACGAATTCGAAGCCGGGATCAAACAGCCGTTCAGCAACACCCATCTGATTAATGGGATTCAGCCGAACCTTTTAAAAGCACGCTGGTGATCCTGACGTCTCATGAGCAAGAGACGCGAAAGACGCGATATATAAAATTTGATTAACGCTCAGTCCTGAACTGAGATAACTGGAAGCATGCTGACTATGGCTACGATTCATGTAGACGGCAAAGAATATGAGGTCAATGGAGCAGACAACTTGTTAGAAGCTTGTCTCTCTATGGGTCTTGATATTCCTTATTTTTGCTGGCATCCAGCGCTGGGGGAGCGTTGGAGCTTGCCGCCAGTGTGCGGTGAAGCAGTATCAGAACGCGGAAGATACCCGCGGTCGCCTGGTGATGTCCTGTATGACACCGGCAACCGATGGCACCTTTATTTCTATTGATGACGAAGAAGCGAAACAGTTCCGTGAAAGCGTTGTGGAATGGTTAATGACTAACCACCCGCACGACTGTCCGGTCTGTGAAGAGGGCGGTAACTGCCACCTTCAGGATATGACGGTCATGACCGGGCATAGCTTCCGCCGCTATCGTTTTACCAAACGTACCCACCGCAATCAGGACCTCGGCCCGTTTATCTCCCATGAGATGAACCGCTGTATCGCCTGTTACCGCTGCGTGCGTTACTACAAAGATTATGCCGACGGCGAAGATCTGGGCGTTTATGGCGCGCATGACAACGTCTATTTCGGCCGCCCGGAAGATGGTGTACTGGAAAGCGAGTTTTCCGGTAACCTGGTGGAAATCTGCCCAACCGGCGTTTTCACCGATAAAACTCACTCCGAACGCTATAACCGTAAATGGGATATGCAGTTCGCGCCGAGCATCTGTCAGCAGTGCTCGTTGGGTTGTAATACCAGCCCCGGCGAACGTTATGGCGAACTGCGTCGTATCGAAAACCGCTATAACGGCACTGTTAACCACTACTTCCTGTGTGACCGTGGTCGTTTCGGTTATGGCTATGTCAACCTGAAAGACCGTCCGCGTCGGCCAGCTCAGCGCCGTGGCGATGACTGGATTACCCTGAACGCCGAACAGGCGATGCAGGGCGCGGCGGATATTCTGCGCCAGTCTAAGAAAGTCATCGGTATCGGTTCCCCGCGCGCCAGTGTGGAGAGCAACTTCGCCCTTCGTGAACTGGTGGGCGCAGAGAACTTCTATACCGGTATCGCAGCGGGCGAACAACAGCGCCTGAAACTGATGCTCGACGTGCTGGCGCAACAGCGGGATCCACACACCGGCGTTGCGTGAAATCGAATCCTACGATGCGGTGCTGATCCTCGGTGAAGACCTCACCCAGACCGGCGCACGCGCCGCGTTAGCGGTGCGTCAGGCCGTGAAAGGCAAAGCGCGTGAAATGGCAGCGGCGCAGAAAGTCGCTGACTGGCAGATTGCGGCCATTCTGAATATCGGCCAGCGCGCAAAACACCGCTGTTCGTGACAAACGTGGATAACACCCGTCTGGATGATATCGCTGCATGGACCTACCGTGCGCCGGTAGAAGACCAGGCGCGTTTAGGTTTCGCCATCGCTCATGGTCTGGATAACAGCGCCCGGCGGTTGACGGCATCGATCGCGATTTGCAAAACAAGATCGACGTGATCGTTCAGGCCCTGGCCGGTGCGAAAAAACCGCTAATCATTTCCGGCACCAACGCCGGCAGCGCAGACGTCATTCATGCGGCAGCCAACGTGGCAAAAGCACTGAAAGGGCGTGGTGCTGATGTAGGGATCACCATGATTGCCCGTGCGGTGAACAGTGTTGGTCTCGGCATGATTGGCGGCGGCACACTTGATGATGCCCTTACCGAGCTGGAAACCGGTGCCGCTGACGCGGTCATCGTGCTGGAAAACGATCTGCATCGCCACGCTTCTGCGGCCCGCGTTGACGCGGCGCTCAGCAAAGCGCCGCTGGTAATGGTGATTGACCATCAGCGCACCGCGATCATGGACAAAGCCCACCTTGTGCTGTCCACCGCGAGCTTTGCAGAAAGCGACGGTACCGTCATCAACAATGAAGGCCGCGCGCAGCGTTTCTTCCAGGTCTATGAGCCTTCTTATTACGACAGCAGCACTATCATGCTGGAAAGCTGGCGCTGGCTGCACTCACTGCACAGCACGGTGAAGAGCCGTGAAGTGGACTGGACGCAGCTTGACCATGTCATCGATGCCGTGGTGGAACAACTGCCGCAGCTCGCGGGCATCAAAAATGCCGCGCCGGACGCCTCGTTCCGCATTCGCGGTCAGAAACTGGCTCGTGAACCGCACCGCTACAGTGGCCGTACCGCAATGCGCGCCAATATCAGCGTGCATGAACCGCGCCAGCCGCAGGATAAAGACACCATGTTCGCTTTCTCCATGGAAGGGAACAACCATCCGGACGCGCCGCGTTCCCAGGTACCGTTTGCCTGGGCACCAGGCTGGAACTCCCCGCAGGCCTGGAACAAATTCCAGGATGAAGTGGGCGGTAAACTGCGTCATGGCGATCCGGGCGTGCGTCTGATCGAAGCGTCGGAAACTGGCCTGGAGTACTTCAGCGACGTACCGGCAGGATTCGCGGCACAGGAAGGGGAGTGGCGTATCGCGCCTTACTACCATCTGTTTGGCAGCGATGAAATGTCCCAGCGTTCACCGGTCTTCCAGCAGCGTATGCCGCAGCCTTACATCAAGCTGAATCCGGCAGACGCCGCGAAGCTTGGCGTGAACGCGGGCGCGAAGGTTTCCTTCAATTACGAAGGCCAAACCGTCACATTACCGTTGATCATCTCCGAAGGGCTGACGGCAGGGCAGGTCGGCTTACCGATGGGCATGCCGGGTATCGCGCCAGTACTGGCCGGTGCGCGCCTTGAGAATCTGCAGGAGGCTCAACAATGAGTTGGTTAACACCGGATGTTATTGAGATTCTGCTGACCATCCTCAAAGCGGTTGTCATTCTGTTAGTGGTTGTGACCTGCGGGGCGTTCATGAGCTTCGGCGAACGTCGCCTTCTGGGTCTGTTCCAGAACCGCTATGGACCGAACCGCGTGGGCTGGGGCGGTTCGCTCCAGCTGGTCGCGGACATGATCAAAATGTTCTTTAAAGAAGACTGGGTTCCGCGCTTTACGGACCGTGTCATCTTTACCCTGGCGCCGATGATTGCCTTCACCTCGCTGCTGCTGGCCTTCGCAATCGTGCCGGTCAGCCCGAACTGGGTGGTGGCCGATCTGAACATCGGGATCCTGTTCTTCCTGATGATGGCAGGCCTCGCGGTTTACGCGGTGCTGTTCGCAGGCTGGTCGAGCAACAACAAATACTCCCTGCTGGGGGCGATGCGCGCATCCGCGCAAACCCTGAGCTATGAAGTATTTTTGGGGCTTTCCCTGATGGGCGTTGTGGCGCAGGCCGGTTCATTCAACATGACCGACATCGTTAACAACCAGGCGGACATCTGGAACGTCATTCCGCAGTTCTTTGGCTTTTTGACCTTTGCGATTGCCGGCGTAGCGGTTTGTCACCGTCACCCGTTTGACCAACCGGAAGCTGAGCAGGAACTGGCGGATGGTTACCACATTGAATATTCCGGGATGAAATTCGGTCTGTTCTTCGTGGGCGAATACATCGGTATCGTTACCGTGTCGGCGCTGATGGTTACGCTGTTCTTCGGTGGCTGGCATGGCCCATGGTTGCCTCCTTTCATCTGGTTCGCGCTGAAAACCGCGTTCTTTATGATGATGTTTATTTTGATTCGCGCATCGTTACCGCGTCCGCGTTATGACCAGGTAATGTCCTTCGGCTGGAAAGTTTGCCTGCCGCTGACGCTTATCAACTTGTTGGCAACGGCGGCTGTCATTCTGTGGCAGGCGCAATAAGGGGTGAAAAAACCATGACATTGAAAGAAATAGTGGTCGGTTTCGGCACCCAGGTCCGCAGTATCTGGATGATTGGCTTGCATGCCTTTGCCAAACGCGAAACCCGCATGTATCCGGAAGAGCCGGTCTATTTGCCGCCACGCTACCGTGGCCGTATCGTGCTGACGCGCGATCCGGACGGCTCTGAGCGTTGCGTTGCCTGTAACCTGTGCGCGGTAGCCTGCCCGGTAGGCTGTATCTCTCTGCAAAAAGCAGAAACCGTGGACGGTCGCTGGTATCCGGAATTTTTCCGTATCAACTTTTCACGCTGCATTTTCTGCGGCATGTGCGAAGAAGCCTGCCCAACCACCGCTATCCAGCTGACGCCGGATTTCGAAATGGGCGAGTTCAAACGTCAGGACCTGGTGTACGAGAAAGAGGATCTGCTGATTTCCGGTCCGGGCAAATACCCGGAATATAACTTCTACCGGATGGCAGGTATGGCAATCGACGGGAAAGATAAAGGTGAAGCTGAGAATGAAGCCAAGCCTATCGACGTCAAGAGCCTGTTACCGTAAGGAGAGTGGCAATGGAATTCGCATTTTATATTTGCGCCCTTGTGGCAATACTCGCCACCTTACGGGTTATCACGCACACCAATCCGGTACACGCCTTGCTGTATCTGATCATTTCGCTGCTGGCGATTTCGGGCGTGTTCTTCTCACTGGGCGCTTACTTCGCCGGTGCGCTGGAAATCATCGTATACGCGGGTGCCATTATGGTGCTGTTCGTGTTCGTGGTGATGATGCTCAACCTGGGCGGTTCCGAGATCGAGCAGGAACGCCAGTGGCTGAAACCGCAGGTGTGGATTGGTCCGGGCCTGCTTTCCGCCGTACTGCTGGCGGTGCTGGTTTACGCCATCATGAGCGTCAACGATCAGGGTATCGACGGCACGCCTGTCTCTGCCAAAGCCGTAGGGATTACGCTGTTTGGCCCTTACGTTCTGGCGGTTGAACTGGCGTCTATGCTGCTGCTTGCAGGCCTGGTTGTTGCCTTCCACGTCGGACGCGAAGATCGTCCTGGCGAAGTGCTGAGCAACCGTCCTGAAGACCGCGCGAAAAGAAAATCGGAGGAGCAAGCATGATCCCCTTACAACATGGGCTGATCCTCGCGGCCATATTATTTGTGCTTGGGCTGACGGGCCTGGTCATCCGTCGCAATCTGCTGTTTATGCTGATTGGACTGGAAATCATGATTAATGCTGCCGCGCTGGCGTTTGTCGTCGCGGGAAGCTACTGGGGGCAGACGGACGGGCAGGTGATGTATATCCTGGCCATCAGCCTGGCTGCCGCAGAAGCCAGTATTGGCCTGGCGCTGTTGCTACAGCTCCATCGTCGTCGCCAGAATCTGAATATCGATTCAGTAAGTGAGATGCGTGGATGAACCTCCTTTGGTTAACCATTGTTCTGCCATTGATTGGCTATGTACTGCTGGCGTTCTCTCGCGGACGCTGGTCTGAAAATTTATCTGCCACCATCGGTATGGGCTCTGTGGGCCTGGCCGCGCTGGTCACGGCGTATGCGGGTATCGACTTTCTGAACAGCGGTCGTGAACCGTTCGTTCAGCCGCTCTGGACGTGGATGTCGGTCGGCGACTTCAACATCGGCTTTAATCTGGTGTTGGACGGGCTTTCGCTCACCATGCTGTCTGTCGTCACCGGCGTTGGTTTCCTGATCCATATGTTCGCCTCCTGGTACATGCGCGGCGAAGAGGGTTATTCACGTTTCTTCGCCTACACCAACCTGTTTATCGCCAGCATGGTTATCCTGGTACTGGCCGATAACCTGTTGCTGATGTACCTCGGCTGGGAAGGCGTGGGCCTGTGTTCCTACCTGCTGATTGGTTTCTACTACACCGACCCGAAAAACGGCGCGGCAGCCATGAAAGCCTTCGTGGTGACCCGTGTTGGTGACGTGTTCCTCGCGTTTGCGCTGTTCATTCTCTATAACGAGTTGGGCACGCTGAACTTCCGCGAGATGGTGGAACTGGCTCCGCAGCATTTCGCGGACGGCAACACCATGATCCAGTGGGCAACGTTAATGTTGCTGGGCGGTGCGGTTGGTAAATCGGCGCAGCTGCCGTTGCAGACCTGGCTTGCGGATGCGATGGCTGGCCCGACGCCGGTCTCTGCGCTGATCCACGCCGCTACCATGGTAACCGCGGGCGTCTACCTGATTGCCCGTACCCATGGCCTGTTCCTGATGACGCCGGAAGTGCTGCATCTGGTGGGCATTGTCGGTGCGGTGACGCTGGTACTGGCGGGTTTTGCCGCGCTGGTGCAGACCGACATCAAACGCGTACTCGCTTACTCCACCATGAGCCAGATTGGCTACATGTTCCTGGCGCTGGGCGTGCAGGCGTGGGATGCGGCGATTTTCCACCTGATGACCCATGCGTTCTTTAAAGCGCTGCTGTTCCTGTCGTCTGGTTCGGTGATCCTGGCCTGCCACCACGAACAGAACATCTTCAAAATGGGTGGTCTGCGTAAGTCCATTCCGCTGGTTTATGTCTGCTTCCTGGTGGGCGGCGCGGCACTGGCGGCGTTGCCGATGATTACCGCAGGCTTCTTCAGTAAGGATGAAATCCTGGCAGGTGCCATGGCTAACGGTCATATCAATCTGATGATCGCGGGTCTGGTGGGGGCATTCATGACCTCGCTGTATACCTTCCGTATGATTTTCATTGTTTTCCACGGCAAAGAACAAATTCACGCTCATGCAGGGAAGGGGATCACCCATCATCTGCCGCTGATCGTACTGTTGGTTCTGTCGACCTTTATTGGCGCATTAATCGTACCGCCGTTGCAGGGCGTCCTGCCGGATACCACCGAGCTTGAGCACGGTAGCATGCTGACTCTGGAAATCACGTCCGGCGTGGTGGCTATCGCGGGCATTCTGATTGCCGCGTGGTTGTGGCTGGGCAAACGCACGCTGGTGACGTCTATTGCCAACAGCGCGCCGGGCCGTCTGCTGGGCACCTGGTGGTATAACGCCTGGGGCTTTGACTGGCTGTACGACATGATCTTCGTAAAACCGTTCCTTGGTATCGCCTGGCTGATTAAGCGCGATCCGCTGAATGCTCTGATGAACACGCCAGCGCTGCTGTCCCGCTTCGCAGGTAAAGGCCTGCTGTTTAGTGAGAACGGCTACCTGCGCTGGTATGTGGCGTCAATGAGCATTGGTGCGGTCGTGGTTCTCGGCCTGCTGATGGTGTTGCGTTGAGTTTGTTGGCTGTGTGAACAGGCCCGGCGGAATGCCGGGTTTGTAAACTAAGAATAAATTAGATTACCTTCCTGAAGTACAGGCGTTATCGGTTAGTCAGATAGCCTGAGCAGGAATAAAAATAAGGGACATACTTAGCTATGTTATTGCCTTGGTTGATATTAATTCCCTTTATCGGCGGCTTTCTGTGCTGGCAGACCGAACGCTTTGGCGTGAAGGTGCCGCGCTGGATCGCGCTGATCACCATGGGACTGACGCTTGCGCTCTCTCTGCAGCTGTGGTTGCAGGGGGGTTACGGTTTAACGCAAGCCGCCGGCCTGCCGCAGTGGCAGTCTGAATTTGTGATGCAGTGGATCCCGCGCTTTGGGATCACCATCCACCTGGCGATTGACGGTCTTTCACTGCTGATGGTGGTGTTGACCGGGCTGCTGGGCGTGCTGGCCGTGCTCTGTTCCTGGAATGAGATCGAGAAATATCAGGGCTTCTTCCATTTGAACCTGATGTGGATCCTGGGCGGCGTTATCGGTGTGTTCCTTGCCATCGATATGTTCCTGTTCTTCTTCTTCTGGGAAATGATGCTGGTGCCGATGTACTTCCTGATCGCACTGTGGGGGCATAAAGCCTCTGACGGTAAAACGCGTATCACGGCGGCTACCAAATTCTTCATTTATACCCAGGCAAGCGGCCTGGTGATGCTGATCGCTATCCTGGCGCTGGTGTTTGTTCACTACAACGCGACCGGTGACTGGACTTTCAACTATGAGCAACTGCTGAAAACGCCGATGTCTCATAACGTTGAATGGCTGCTGATGCTCGGCTTCTTTATCGCTTTTGCTGTGAAAATGCCCGTGGTGCCGCTACACGGCTGGTTGCCGGATGCCCACTCCCAGGCACCGACAGCAGGTTCTGTTGACCTGGCGGGGATCTTGTTGAAAACGGCGGCTTACGGCCTGCTGCGTTTCTCGCTGCCGCTGTTCCCGAACGCGTCGGCGGAATTTGCGCCTGTTGCTATGTGGCTCGGCGTCATCGGTATTTTCTACGGCGCGTGGATGGCCTTCACACAGTACGATATCAAACGCCTGATTGCTTATACCTCCGTTTCCCACATGGGTTTCGTTCTGATTGCTATCTATACAGGCAGCCAGCTTGCTTACCAGGGCGCCGTCATCCAGATGATTGCTCACGGTCTGTCTGCGGCAGGTCTGTTTATCATTTGTGGTCAGTTGTATGAACGCCTGCATACCCGCGATATGCGCATGATGGGCGGCCTGTGGAGCAAAATTAAGTGGTTGCCTGCGCTGTCGATGTTCTTCGCGGTTGCGACCCTCGGTATGCCGGGCACCGGTAACTTCGTCGGCGAATTCATGATTCTGTTCGGCAGCTACCAGGTTGTGCCGGTGATCACTGTGATTTCGACCTTCGGTCTGGTGTTTGCGTCTGTCTATTCGCTGGCGATGCTGCATCGCGCTTACTTTGGTAAGGCGAAAAGCCAGTTGAGCAGCCAGGAACTGCCAGGGATGTCACTGCGCGAGCTGTTTATTATTCTGTTGCTGGTAGCGCTGCTGGTGCTGCTTGGCTTCTATCCGCAGCCGATTCTGGATACCTCGCACTCTGCTATGGGCAATATCCAGCAGTGGTTTGTTAATTCTGTTTCTACTACAAGGCCGTAATTCGCCATGACAATAACTCCACAACAACTGATCGCGCTGCTACCGCTGCTCGTCGTGGGCTTTACGGTAGTGGTGGTGATGCTCTCCATTGCGTGGCGACGCAACCACTTTGTGAATGCCACCCTGTCAGTGCTTGGGCTTAACGCTGCGCTCATCTCGCTCTGGTTTGTCGGCCAGGCGGGCGCGATGGACGTGACGCCGCTGATGCGCGTTGACGGCTACGCTATGTTCTATACCGGCCTGGTACTGCTGGCGAGCCTCGCTACCTGTACCTTCGCCTACCCGTGGTTAGAAGGCTATTACGACAACAAAGAAGAGTTCTATCTTCTGGTGTTGATTGCGGCGCTGGGCGGCATTTTGCTGGCTAACGCCAATCACCTGGCCTCGCTGTTCCTGGGTATTGAACTGATCTCCCTGCCGCTGTTTGGCCTGGTGGGTTATGCGTATCGTCAGAAACGTTCGCTGGAAGCGAGTATCAAATACACCATTCTGTCGGCAGCGGCCTCGTCGTTCCTGCTGTTCGGGATGGCGCTGGTGTACGCGGAATCCGGCAGCCTGTCGTTTGTCAGCCTCGGTAAGAGCCTGGCGGATAACATGCTCCATGAGCCGCTGCTGCTGGCGGGCCTCGGTCTGATGATCGTGGGTCTGGGCTTTAAACTTTCACTGGTGCCGTTCCACCTGTGGACGCCGGATGTTTATCAGGGCGCACCTGCGCCGGTCTCCACCTTCCTGGCGACCGCCAGCAAAATCGCCATCTTTAGCGTGGTGATGCGTCTGTTCCTGTACGCACCGGTTGGTGACAGCGAAGCGATTCGTGTGGTGCTGGGGATTATCGCCTTTGCATCGATCATCTTTGGTAACCTGATGGCGCTGAGCCAGACCAACATCAAACGTCTGTTGGGCTACTCCTCCATCTCTCATCTGGGCTATCTGCTGGTGGCGCTGATTGCGCTGCAAAGCGGCCAGATGTCGATGGAAACCGTAGGTGTTTATCTGGCCGGATACCTGTTCAGCAGCCTTGGCGCGTTCGGCGTGGTGAGCCTGATGTCCAGTCCGTACCGTGGCCCGGATGCTGAATCACTGTTCTCTTACCGCGGCCTGTTCTGGCACCGTCCGATCCTGTCTGCGGTAATGACGGTGATGATGCTGTCGCTGGCGGGTATCCCGATGACGCTGGGCTTTATCGGGAAGTTCTATGTGCTGGCCGTGGGTGTGCAGGATAGCCTGTGGTGGCTGGTCGGTGCCGTGGTGGTAGGTTCTGCCATCGGTCTCTACTACTACCTGCGCGTAGCGGTGAGCCTGTATCTGAACGCACCGCAACAGCTGAACCGCGATGCGCCATCTAACTGGCAATACAGCGCAGGCGGTATCGTGGTGCTGATCTCCGCGCTGCTGGTACTGGTGCTTGGCGTCTGGCCGCAGCCGTTGATTAGCCTGGTGCAGTTGGCCGAACCGCTGATGTAACGGCTTATGTTGTGAAAAAACCGCCACTTGCTGGCGGTTTTTTTATATCTGCACCGTCATAAAATCCTTGGCGGCGATTGTGTCAGGGAAAATTTCCCTGCATTCGCGCAACAGCGCTTCGCAGCCTGCGTCATCATAGCGTGAGCTGAAATGGGTTATAACCAGTCGTCCAACCCCGGCAGCCCTTGCCACTTCAGCGGCCTGCACGGTAGTGGAATGGCCCCGGCTATTGGCTTTTTCCGCCATCGCGGCCTCCAGCGTCGTTTCATGCACCATAACGTCAACGCCGCTTGCGAGAGTGAGAGCAGCGGACGTAGGGCCGGTATCGCCGAAAATCGCCAATGTTTTGCCTTTCCGGGCCGGGCCTAAGTAGTCCTGTCCGTTAATCATTCGGCCATCATCCAGCATAACGCTTTCACCCCGCTTTAACTGCTGGAACAGGGGGCCAGGCGTGATGCCTTCAGCCTTGAGACGCGAAGCGTCGAGCGCGCCTGGCCTGTCGTGCTGCTCAATCCGATAGCCATAGCATTCGACCGGATGGGTGAGGGGATACGCCGTGACGCGAAACTCCTCATCGCAAAATACCTCACCGGCGGTGATTTCGACGATCTCCAGCGGAAACCCGGTCCAGGAACCGCTGAGCTGCAACGCCATCTCTATAAACTGACGAATGCCAGCAGGCCCATAGACCGTAAGCGGGTTTTCATTGCCCGCCATGGACCGGCTGCACAATAGCCCTGGCAACCCAAAAATATGGTCGCCATGCAGATGGGTAATAAAAATTTTGTTCAGCTTGCCGGGATTAAAGACGGTATGCAGCATCTGATGCTGGGTGCCTTCGCCGCAGTCAAACAGCCAGTATTGCGCCGCATTGTTCATGGGATTAAACACCATGGCGGTCACATTGCGGCTTTTGCACGGTACCCCGGCGGATGTGCCTAAAAAAGTCAGTTCCATGAAGCGTTCTTCTCCCGCAATGATTTAGTATTAGCCTGACATTCAACGACTATTATGCACCATACAGGAGCGCACCATGATCCACTGGCAAGATCTTCACCATTCCGCGCTGGATGTTCCAACCTTATATGCCGTACTGCAGTTACGTTGCGAAGTGTTTGTTGTTGAGCAGGCCTGCGCCTATCAGGACGTTGATGGTGACGACTTAGTGGGGGAAAACCGCCACATCCTTGGCTGGCGTGACGGGAAGCTGGTGGCGTATGCGAGGATTCTGAAAAGCGAGCACGATTATGAGCCGGTGGTCATTGGCCGGGTGATTGTCGACGCCAGTTTGCGCGGTGAAAGAGTGGGCCAGCAATTGATGAGCCACACGCTCGCTGCGTGCCAGCAGCACTGGCCTGGCAAGGCGTTGTACCTTGGCGCACAGGCACATTTGCAGGGGTTCTATCAACGCTTTGGTTTCATGCCCGTCACTGAGGTGTACGAGGAAGACGGCATTCCCCATATCGGAATGGCCCGAGAATAAGCGGCAAAAAGCGCTTCCCTTGTCTATATTTAGCTGACATATGTTAAATCCTGATGGAGAGAAGCGATGACTGATAATAACGAACAGTTCAATACCCGTATTGATGATGATTTGTCACTGCTTAGCGATACGCTGGAAGAAGTACTGCGTTCGTCCGGCGATCCGGCGGATCAGAAATACATCGAACTGAAAGCGCGCGCCGAGAAGGCGTTAAACGATGTTAAAGCCCGCGTATCCAGTGCGTCGGATAACTATTATTTCCGCGCCAAGAAAGCGGTATACCGTGCGGATGATTATGTTCACGAGCAACCGTGGAAAGGCATCGGTATCGGCGCTGCCGCAGGCCTGGTGCTGGGCATCCTGCTGGCTCGTCGCTAATCATCTCGCCTCACCCCTGTATTCAGGGGTGAGGGTTATCCCTCATTATGTGTAATTTTGTTTGCCGGGCAGACCACGTATAATACGGGGTTTTTCAGGGAAACGAGGTACACGTGCATTCCATTACCACCGCGTTGCAGCAAATCGCGCAACAATTGCGCGCAGACTTTCCTGCCTCCGCCGGCGTGCGGCGTTTCGCTGTCCCGGTTTCCCTGAATCAAACCGACCCGCTGGCCTGGCTTGCCAGTCAGACAAGCTATCCGCAGTTTTACTGGCAGCAGCGCAATGGCGACGAAGAAGTGGCCGCCCTGGGCGCCAGCCGCTATTTCACCACTTTCGATGAGGCGCAAACCTTTCTCGCCAGCCAACCCGATGTTTCCCTGCGGGTGTGGGGGCTGAACGCGTTTGATACCCGGCGCAGCGCGTTGTTCTTACCGCGCCTTGAGTGGCGGCGTAACGCAGGCGAGGTGATGCTGGCGCTGACCCTGGCAAGCGAAACATCGCTCGCCGATGACGCCCGTGCCGCGCTGGACTTTATCGCGTCGCTCACAACCGGAAATTCACTGCCGTCATCGCCGCTCGACTGCATCGGCGAGAGGCATTTTCCGGATCGGGCAGGCTGGTACGCATTAATTACTCAGGCCACCGAGGCAATTACGGCGGGGCAGTTTGAAAAGGTGGTACTAGCCCGCGCCAGCGATTTGCAATTTTCGTCGCCGGTTTCAGCGGCCGCGTTTATGGCCGCCAGTCGTCGCGTTAATCTCAATTGCTACCATTATTTTATGGCCTTTGCGGCGGATGATGCGTTTTTAGGCTCCAGTCCTGAGCGCCTCTGGCGACGCATCGGCACGGCCCTGCGCACAGAAGCGCTGGCGGGCACCGTCGCCAGCCATACGGACGAGGCGAAAGCGCAGGCGTTGGGGGACTGGCTGATGAAAGACGACAAAAATCAGCGGGAAAATATGCTGGTAGTGGAAGATATCTGCCAGCGTCTGCAAAACGCCGTCAGCTCGCTGGATGTCCTGCCGCCGCAGATCGTCAGGTTGCGCAAAGTTCAGCATTTACGCCGCTGCATCTGGACTGAACTGGATCAGCCTGACGACAGCTGCTGCCTGCATCAACTCCAGCCTACCGCCGCCGTAGCCGGTTTGCCCCGGGAGCCGGCGCGCCAGTTTATCGCCGCCCATGAGCCTTTTGTGCGCGAGTGGTATGCCGGGTCGGCGGGATATCTCTCTTTAAACCAGACTGAGTTCTGCGTTGCCTTACGCTGTGCGCGGGTAACGGGGCAGACGGTTCGTCTTTACGCCGGCGCAGGCATTGTCGCGGGTTCAACACCGGAAGAGGAATGGCAGGAAATCACCAATAAAGCGGCGGGACTGCGTACCTTGCTGGTGAGCTAACGCCAGAATCCCGACTCATATCAAAACAGAGAATGTCGTACGCTTTATAATGAAGCGGCAAAATTGATACCGGACAACTTCATGTCGACAAGTACTTTTAACCGGCGCTGGGCGACGGTGATCCTCGAAGCATTAACCCGCCATGGCGTACGCCATATCTGCATTGCGCCCGGCTCACGGTCTACGCCGCTGACGCTGGCGGCGGCGGATAATCGCAACCTGACTCACCATACCCATTTTGATGAGCGCGGGTTGGGGCATTTGGCGCTTGGGCTTGCGAAAGCCAGCGGCGAACCGGTGGCGATTATCGTAACCTCCGGTACGGCGGTGGCGAATCTGTATCCGGCGGTAATTGAAGCCGGGTTGACCGGCGAGAAACTCATCCTGCTTACGGCTGACCGTCCGCCTGAGCTGATTGACTGCGGTGCCAACCAGGCTATCCGCCAGCATGGCATCTTTTCTTCGCACCCTACCGCCGCGCTGGATCTTCCCAAACCGAGCCCGGAAACGCCCGCCAAATGGCTGGTCTCTTCCATTGACCTTCTGCTGGGCCAGCAGCGTGGCGGCGCATTGCATATCAACTGCCCCTTTGCCGAGCCGCTGTATGGCGAAGTGGATGACTCAGGCCTCGCGTGGCAGGAATCCCTCGGCGACTGGTGGCAGGATGACAAACCCTGGTTACTGGCGGCCGAAGATCACCATGCCACCTTGCAGCACGACTGGGGCGCATGGCGGCGTAAAAAAGGCGTAGTGATCGCGGGCCGGATGTCGGTAGAAGAAGGCGCGCTTTTAGCGGAGTGGGCGCAAACCCTGGGCTGGCCTTTGATTGGCGACGTGCTGTCCCAGACCGGGCAACCGCTGCCTTGCGCCGATCTCTGGCTGGCCAATCCGCGTGCGCAGGCGTTACTGGCTGAAGCGCAGATTGTTATTCAGTTCGGCAGCAGCCTGACCGGTAAACGCCTGTTGCAGTGGCAGGCGAACTGCCAGCCGCAGGAGTTCTGGCTGGTGGATTCGCTGATTGGACGGCTCGACCCGGCGCATCATCGCGGACGTCGACTGACCGCGCGCATCAGCGAGTGGTTGGCGCGTCATCCAGCCGAACAACGTGTGCGCTGGGCACCAGAACTCACTACGCTTTCCGGAATTGCCCTGGAACAGGTGGTGAAAGCCACGCAGTCGTTCGGCGAAGCCCAACTGGCGCATCGCCTGCCGGAATTGCTGCCGGAGCATGGCCAGGTCTTCGTCGGCAATAGCCTGGTGGTGCGGCTGGTAGATGCCCTGGCGCAAATGCCGCAAGGGTATCCGGTTCTGAGCAATCGCGGCGCCAGCGGGATTGACGGGCTGATTTCTACCACTGCCGGCGTGCAACGCGGCACCGCGCGTCCGACGCTTGCCATCGTTGGGGATATCTCTGCCCTTTACGATTTAAACGCGCTGGCGTTGCTGCGGCATGTTTCCGCGCCGCTGGTGCTGATTATCGTGAACAACAACGGCGGGCAGATTTTCTCGCTGCTGCCGACGCCGGTGAACGAGCGTGAACGTTTTTACTGTATGCCGCAGAACGTTTCCTTTAAGCACGGCGCGGCCATGTTCGATCTCGACTATCGCAACCCGACTAACTGGCAGGAATTGCAAACCGCCGTCAGCGAGGGGTGGAAACGCCCACACGCCACCGTGGTGGAAATTAACGTGCCTTCCACGGATGGTACTCATACGCTGCAATCACTGCTGGCATCGGTAAGCCAGGCATGATCCTTAACGCCGCTGTCCGTCACGGGAAAACCGCATCGCAGCCCTGGCTGGTCTGGCTGCACGGTTTTCTCGGTAGTCAGCAAGAGTGGTGCCAGGTTGCCGCGGAGTTCAGCGATTACCATCACCTGTTTATCGATTTACCCGGTCACGGCGGCAGCGCGGCTATTCGCGTCGGCAGCTTCCAGGAAACCTGCGCGTTGCTCGACGCCACGCTGGCGCATTACGCCATCCCCCATTACTGGCTGATTGGTTACTCGCTGGGCGGGCGCATCGCCATGCATTACGCCTGTGGTGAACCGCGTCCCGGCTTATGCGGCCTGGTAGTCGAAGGCAGTCATCCCGGCTTAACCGATCAGCAGGAACGTCAGGCGCGCATCGCTTCGGACCGCCGCTGGGCTGCGCAATTTCGTGAAGCGCCCCTCGAACAGGTGCTGAATGCCTGGTATCAACAGCCGGTTTTTGCCACCCTCAGCGCTGCGGCGCGTGAGGAACTGGTCGCCCTGCGTCGGAGCAACAATCCGCAGGCGCTGGCCGATATGCTTGACGTCACATCGTTGGGCCGTCAGGCCGATTTACGCGCGCAGCTTAAACAGCTACCGCACCCTTTTATCTATTTTTTGCGGTGAGCAGGACAGTAAGTTTCGTGGCATTGCCGCCACGCTTAACGTGCCTTGCCACCTGATTACGGCTGCGGGCCATAATGCCCATCGCGAAGCGCCGCTGGCCTTCGCGCAATGCCTGTCGTCCCTTTTGCCTCAACCAGACTAAGGAACCACCATGCTCCATCTCGATGAACAGATGCTGACCGCCCCGATTGAATGGCAGGATTGCTCTGAAGGTTATACCGATATCCGTTACCACAAGTCACCGGAAGGGATTGCCAAAATCACCATCAACCGCCCACAGGTGCGTAACGCTTTCCGTCCGATTACCGTGAAAGAGATGATCCAGGCGCTGGCGGATGCCCGTTATGACGACAACATCGGGGTTATCATTCTTACCGGCGAAGGCGATAAAGCTTTCTGTTCCGGCGGAGACCAGAAAGTGCGCGGCGACTACGGCGGATACCAGGACGAGTCCGGCGTTCATCACCTTAACGTGCTGGACTTCCAGCGCCAAATCCGTACCTGCCCGAAACCGGTGGTTGCGATGGTGGCGGGCTACTCCATCGGCGGCGGTCATGTGCTGCACATGATGTGTGACCTGACCATTGCGGCGGAAAACGCCATTTTCGGCCAGACTGGCCCGAAAGTGGGATCGTTTGACGGCGGCTGGGGCGCGTCATACATGGCACGCATCGTTGGCCAGAAAAAAGCGCGTGAAATCTGGTTCCTGTGCCGTCAATACAACGCCCAGGAAGCGCTGGATATGGGCCTGGTCAATACTGTGGTGCCGATTGCCGAGCTGGAAAAAGAGACCGTACGCTGGTGTCGCGAAATGCTGCAGAACAGCCCAATGGCCCTGCGCTGCCTGAAAGCCGCACTCAACGCCGACTGCGACGGACAGGCTGGCCTGCAGGAACTGGCGGGTAACGCCACCATGCTGTTCTACATGACCGAAGAAGGGCAGGAAGGGCGTAACGCGTTCAACGAAAAACGTCACCCGGACTTCAGCAAATTCAAACGGAACCCATAATGCGACAGGCGCAACTCTGGCGGTATCAGGTACCGATGGACGCAGGCGTTGTGCTTCGCGACCGTCGCCTGAAAACCCGCGACGGTTTACTGGTGCGCCTGGAACTGAACGGGGCGCAGGGGTGGGGCGAAATCGCCCGTTGCCGGGCTTTAGCGTCGAGTCGCTGGAAGAGGCAACGGACGCGGCACGGATTTGGCTCAACGCCTGGCAAAAGGGCGATGACGCTGCGCTGCCGACGCTTCCGTCCGTGGCATTTGGCCTGAGCTGTGCGCTGGCGGAATTGACCGCTTCCTTGCCGGAAGCCGCTGATTACCGCGCCGCGCCGCTGTGCACCGGCGATCCTGATGAGCTGTTCCCGCTGCTCAGCGCCATGCCGGGCGAGAAAGTCGCCAAGATTAAGGTCGGCTTGTATGAGGCGGTACGCGACGGCATGGGTGGTTAATTTACTGCTTGAAGCGATCCCGGATTTGTCGCTGCGTCTTGATGCCAACCGCGGATGGACGCCGCTCAAAGCCCAGCAGTTCGCCAAATACGTTAATCCTGATTACCGCGCGCGCATCGCTTTTCTGGAAGAACCCTGCAAAACCCGCGATCAGTCACGGGCATTTGCGGCAGAAACTGGCATCGCCATTGCCTGGGATGAAAGCCTGCGCGAAGCGGATTTCGTCATGCAGGCTGAACCGGGTGTTAAGGCGGTAGTGATTAAACCCACGCTTACCGGCAGCCTGGATCGCGTTCGCGAACAGGTGGCGGCGGCCCATGCTCAGGGCTTAACGGCGGTGATTAGCTCCTCGATTGAATCCAGCCTTGGATTGACTCAGCTGGCGCGCATCGCCGCCTGGCTGACGCCGAATACCATCCCTGGCCTCGACACGCTGTCGCTGATGCAGGCGCAACTGGTGCGTGAATGGCCTGACAGCGCCCTGCCAGTCTGGTCTACCGAGGCGCTGGAGCCGCTGTTGTGATTTTCACGCAGTGGCCCTGGCAGCACTGGGCGCGGCGACGCGGCGGCGAGGCGGCGCTGATCCTTGATGACCAGACGCTCACCTGGCGGCAGCTTTGCCGGAAGGTGGACGCGCTGGCGTCGGGGCTGAGGCAGCAGGGCGTCAACGAAGGTGCCTGTGTCGCGTTACGCGGGCGCAACAGCCCGCAAATGGTGCTGGCATGGCTGGCGCTAATGCAGTGCGGCGCACGGGTATTACCGGTTAATCCGCAATTGCCTGCGACATTGCTCGAACAGTTACTGCCTCGCCTCAATACCGATTTTGCGCTGGAGCTGGGTTGCGAGGCGCAGATAACCGGCCTGCCCACGCTGACGTTAACGCCGGGCGAGTCTGACGCGCATGGAGAGTGGCAGCCGACGCGGGTCGTGTCGATGACGCTCACGTCCGGCTCAACCGGATTGCCGAAAGCGGCGGTACACACCGCCCAGGCACATCTGGCTTCGGCACAGGGCGTCCTGGCCTTGATCCCGTTCCATCCGCAGGATAGCTGGCTGCTTTCGCTGCCCCTGTTCCATGTTTCGGGGCAGGGCATTTTATGGCGCTGGTTGCTGGCAGGGGCGCAGATGGTGGTGCGCGAAACACAGCCGCTGCATCAGGCGCTGAACGGATGTACCCACGCCTCGCTGGTGCCGACCCAACTCTGGCGCCTGCTCAATGACCCGCACCCGCTCACCCCTGAAAGCGGTACTGTTAGGCGGCGCGGCAATCCCGGTTGCGTTGACCGATGCGGCGACACAACGCGGCATCGCCTGCTGGTGCGGCTACGGCCTAACCGAGGCGGCTTCAACAGTGTGCGCTAAACGAGCTGACGGAAAGCCAGACGTCGGCGTGGCGCTGCCGGGGCGCGAGGTGAAAATTGTGGATGGTGAAGTGTGGTTGCGTTCCGCCAGCCTTGCCAGCGGCTACTGGCGTGACGGCACGCTGGTTCCGCTGCTCAATCAGCATGGCTGGTTCGCCACCCGGGATCGCGGTGAGATTCGCGAGGGGCGGCTCACCATACTCGGACGTATCGACAATCTGTTTTTCAGCGCGGGCGAGGGCATCCAGCCCGAAGAGGTGGAGCGCGTGATCGCGACCCATCCGCAAGTCAGCCAGGTCTTCGTGGTGCCGCTGGCGGACAGCGAGTTCGGTCATCGCCCGGTAGCGATTGTGGAAGGCGACGCCGGACTGGATCTGGTCAGCCTTGCCGAATGGGTCAGCGACAAACTGGCGCGCTTTCAGCAGCCGGTGCGCTGGCTGGTTCTGCCGCCGCATTTTAAAAACGGCGGGATTAAGATCTCGCGTCGGGCGCTCCAGCAGTGGGTTAATCATGACCCCGGTTAAATCAGAGCAGGCCTTTCTGAGTCAGCGTGGCGCGGGTCGCCACGTTTAAATCGTAGTGCGGGAACGCGTCCGGCTTCACCCAGGCGTGATCCTGAAACTCCTCATTGAGCACGATGTCCCGGTTCGCTGCCACACAGTCAAAAATCAAATAAATCATGTAGATCTCTTCCTGACTGCCGTCGGCGTAAGTTTTGATCCGCACGTCGTCGCGAAACGCCCAGGGCGTCACCTGGGATATCACCAGCCGATCGCCCAGCTCTTCGGTAATTTCGCGACGCAGCGCCTGTTCCATGGTCTCACCCGGCTCCATACCGCCCCCAGAAAGCGCCCACTGACCGGGGAACACGCCGCGGTCATCGGCCATTTTACACAGGAGATACTCTCCCTGATTTTCAATTAGCGGGCAGACAATAATCCGTTGACGCATGGTGATATCCTTAAGCTCATCGCCGTTGGTGTTGCAGAGGGGTAGTTTTGCTCTTTCGGGCAAGTCAAAGCGTTGTTCAACGCCTGGAGGCTTAGTCCTGTGATGCGCCGTGGGCGGCTTATCAGGAAAAAGTGAAAGAGAGTGTAACGCGGCGGAAGGAAAAACGGGAGCCTGCGCTCCCGTGTGAAGATTATTTTGCGGCTTTGATGGCGGCCAGCGCGGCGGCGACGCCTGCGCCATACTCAGGATGAACCTCGCTGAACAGACCAATCTGACGCTGCTGGATAAATTCCGGCACGTCTTTCATGTCCCCTGCGATACGCCGGAACATGCGCTGGTGTTCTTCCTCGCTTAACAGCTCATACAGCTTGCGCGGCTGGCTGAAGTAATCGGTATCTTCGCGATGGTTCCAGTGATCCGCCGCGCCTTCCAGCGATAAAGGCGGTTCGCTGAAATCCGGTTGCTCCTGGAAGACGCCAAAGCTGTTCGGCTCATAAGTCGGGCCGTTGCCGCTGTTGCCGTCAACGCGCATCGCGCCGTCGCGATGATAGTTATGGAACGGGCAGCGCGGCTTGTTCACCGGGATCTGATGATGATTCACGCCTAAACGGTAGCGGTGGGCGTCGCCATAGGAGAACAGGCGGCCCTGTAGCATCCGGTCAGGCGAAAAGCCGATGCCAGGCACCACATTCGCCGGAGACATGGCGACCTGCTCCACTTCGGCAAAATAGTTATCCGGATTGCGGTTCAGTTCCAGCTCGCCCACTTCAATCAGCGGGTAGTCGCCGTGGGGCCAGACTTTGGTTAAATCAAACGGGTTATACGGCGTTTGCGACGCTTCGGCTTCCGGCATCACCTGCACGTAGAGTTTCCAGCGCGGGAAATCCCCTTTCTCAATGTGTTCGAACAGGTCGCGCTGCGAACTTTCGCGGTCTTCCGCCACCAGACGTTTCGCCTCGTCATCCATCAGGTTTGCAATGCCTTGCTGGGATTTGAGATGGAATTTCACCCAGAACCGTTCGTTGCGGGCGTTGATAAAGCTGAACGCATGGCTGCCGAAACCGTGCATAGTGCGATACGAGCACGGCAGCCCGCGATCGCTGAAATCAATGGTGAGCTGATGCAATGATTCGGGCAGATGCGAGAAGAAGTCCCACTTATAGGTGCTGTTGCGCATATTGGTGCGCGGATCGCGTTTAACGACGTGGTTTAAATCGGGAAACTTCAGCGGATCGCGCAGGTAGAATACGGGCGTATTGTTACCCACCAGGTCCCAGTTGCCTTCTTCGGTATAAAACTTAATGGAGAAGCCGCGAATATCACGTTCCGCATCCGCTGCGCCGCGCTCACCCGCGACAGTCGAGAATCGAACAAACAGATCGGTTTTTTTACCGATTTGGGAAAACAGTTTGGCGCGTGTGTAGGACGTAATGTCATGGGTTACCGTAAACGTGCCGTAAGCGCCGGAACCCTTTGCGTGCATGCGGCGCTCTGGGATCACTTCACGATCAAAATGCGCCAGTTTTTCAAGGAACCAGACATCCTGAAGCAGCATGGGGCCGCGCGGACCGGCGGTTGCCACGTTATTGTTATGCGCAACCGGTGCGCCTGAGGCCGTGGTTAATCCTTTTTTCGTCATTGTCTATCTCCTGGGTGAATATAACCGTTTCATCCATAAGTGTATCGAGTACCACCTTGGCGTTACTTTTTAAATCCTGCATTGATCGATAACAAACCGGCTTTCTCTATCGCAATTATTGGTGTCGGTATTTTTAAGATAATGATGTTTGTTTTCATGTGGTTACACTTGAGCTATCAATGAAATAGTTGGAGACATTGTTTAGCGCCAGGATAACGGTACAATGCGCCGTTTTGGGTAGTTAGCGTGGCGTTTTCGGGACGTTTTGATTAAGGCAAAAGGAATGAAAAAATTATTATTGGCTGGCGCAGCCGGAGCGATGTTGGTTTCACTGTCTGCCAGTGCGATTAGTGTCAGCGGTCAGGCCGGGGAGAAATACACCAACCTCGCCGTGGGAATGGGCACCGATACCAGTGGCCTGGCATTAAGCGGTAACTGGGCGCATAACGATGACCACGGGGATATCGCCGGTCTGGGTCTCGGCCTGAACCTGCCGCTGGGTCCGTTTATGGCTACGGTAGGCGGGAAAGGTCTCTACCTGAATCCCAATGAAGGCGATGAAGGGTATGCGGTAGCGGCAGGCGGCGGCCTGAGCTGGAAACTCGGCGACAGCTTTAGCATTTTCGGTGACTATTATTACTCACCGGATTCACTGTCCAGCGGCGTGAATGATTACCAGGAAGCCAGCGCGGGCGCTCGTTTCACTGTCATGCGACCGATCAGCGTGGAAGCGGGTTACCGCTATATCAGCATGACGGGTAAAGACGGCGATGCGGACAGTAAAGTGGCCGACGGCCCGTATGTCGGCGTAAGCGCGCACTTCTGATTTCCTCTTTCCTCTGACGCGGCCATCCGCCGCGTCATCTTCTGCAAATTCTCTGCCCCCTTGCGTTATAGTAAGGCGTTCCCATTTCGCGGAGAAAATAATGTTAAAAGTAGAAATGCTGTCAACCGGCGACGAAGTGCTGCATGGTCAAATTGTGGATACCAATGCAGCCTGGCTTGCCGATTTTTTCTTTAATCAGGGTGTTCCACTTTCCCGTCGCAATACCGTTGGCGACAAACTCGAAGATTTAGTCGCCGTGCTGCTGGAGCGGAGTCAGCAGGCCGATATTCTGATCGTCAATGGCGGGCTGGGGCCAACCAGCGACGATTTAAGCGCTGAAGCCGCCGCTCAGGCGCTGGGCGAAGAGCTGGTGCTGCACGAAGAATGGCTTGAGCATATGGCGCGTTTCTTTTCTGAGCGTGGCCGCGTGATGGCTCCCAGCAACCGCAAACAGGCGATGATCCCCGCCAGCAGCGAAATGATCGATAACCCGGTTGGCACGGCCTGCGGATTCGCGATTACGCTTAACCGTTGCCGAATTTTCTTCACGCCGGGCGTTCCTTCAGAATTTAAACAGATGGTGCAGCAGGAAATTTTGCCGCGCCTGCAACAGCAATTCACGCTGCCTGATGCGCCGGTGTGCCTGCGGTTAACAACCTTTGGTCGTTCGGAAAGCGATCTCGCGCAATCCCTCGACGGATTAACCCTGCCGCCGGATGTGGTGATCGGCTATCGCTCATCCATGCCCATTATTGAACTCAAGCTGACCGGGCCTGGCGCACAGCGTGCTGCGATGGAAGCGTTGTGGCCGGAAATCCGCAAGGTGGCCGGGGAGAGTGTCATTTTTGAAGGCACCGAAGGCTTACCGGCGCAAATCGCCCGTTGTCTGAATGAAAGACAGTTAAGCCTGACGCTGAGCGAACAGTTCACTGGCGGTCTGCTGGCGCTCCAGCTTTCCCGGGAGTGCGCGCCTTTACTGGCCAGTGAAGTCGTACCCGCTCAGCAGGAGACGCTCACCCAGACCGCCCACTGGACGGCGGAGCGGCGTATTAACCATTTCGCCGGACTGGCGCTGGCAGTATCCGGGCTGGAAGAAGATCACCTCAACTTTGCACTGTCGACCCCGGAAGGCACGCACGCCCTGCGTGTGAAATTCAACACCACCCGTCATACGCTCCAGGTGCGTCAGGAAGTCTGCGCGATGATGGCGTTAAACATTCTGCGTCGCTGGTTGAACGGTAAAGATATCGTCAGCGACCACGGCTGGATCAACGTGGTGGAATCGTTATTTATTGAATGAAGCATCGCCGGGCATGTCGCCCGGCTTCTTTCAGGCCAGCGCCTGCGCCAACAGGGTGATGGGATGTTCGCAGCGTTTGCTGGTGGACATCTCGATTTGCCATTTGCAGGTTTCGCAGTCGGTAATCACCATATCTACGCCGCTCGCTTCAATCTGTTTGAACAGCGGTTCGCCGATAGCTTGCGAGGTGGGATAGTTCTCGGATTTAAAACCATACGTCCCGGCAATCCCGCAGCAACGCGAGTCCAGCACCAGGACTTCCACACCAGGAATACGCTTCAACAGCTCAAGGGTATAAATCGCCCAGCCCATTTTTTCCATATGACAGGGCGTGTGATAGGCCACGCGTAGCGGCGTATGTTTTAGATTCAGGGTGGCGCCTTCTTCGAGACGCCGCCACAAGAAACGCGTCGCCAGCTCAATGCTATCGCGCAGCGGGGTGGTGTCGACGTCCAGCACGTGCGGATACTCATCGCGCAGCGTAAAGGTGCAGGTGGAGGAGGTGGCGATGACCGGTAGCTGGCGTTCCACAATCGCTTCTTCCAGCGAACGGGCATTGACCCGCGCCTGTTTGCGCGCTTTGTCGACAAAACCATTGGCGATGAGCGGGACGCCACAGCACTTCTCTTTATTCAGCAATGTCACGCCGATGTTCATCGCATTGAATACGGAGACCAGATCTTTGCCAAGCGTTGCGTTGTTGTAGTTGACATAACAGCCATGGAAAAACGCCACTTTATCGGCGAATTTCGCCTGGGCCGCCGCCTGTTTGCGATACCACTGGCGAAACGTGCCGAATGCATACCTGGGCAGGCTACGGCGATGATCGATTTTTAATGCTTTATCCAGTAACTGACGTACTGGCTTCATGCCGGTCGCGGCGTTAATCAACGGGGCAAACGGCGTGGAGAGCGATCCCATCAGGTCGGTATGGCTCAGCAAGGCGTCACGTAACGAGGGATTATGGGGCGCATATTCCGCCCGGGCGCGCTGAATGATGTCGCCAATTTTCACATCCGACGGGCAGGCCACTTCGCAGCGTTTACAGTTGGTGCAATATTTTAACGCCTCATCATACAGCGAAGGATCTTTAAGGCGCAGGCGAGCGCCGTCCGGACCGGCCTGTTTCGGCCCCGGGTAGTGCGGATTGGCGCGGCTGACCGGGCAGGCCGTAGTACAGACGGTGCATTTAATGCAGCTTTCGAAACCGGTCTCATTCAGGCTCATAATCTGCTCCCTGTGCTGAGGATATGATGGGCGGCATGCAGGGCGGTAACGGCGCAGACGCCGCCGCCGCACCCCTGGGTAACGGGATCGAACCCGCCAAGAACGGTGCCGATAGCGTACAGGCCTGCCAGCGTTTGACCGTGGCGCGACGGCTGAAGTTGGTCATTGGTATTTACGCCGATGAGTTGCCACGGTTGGGAGTGGAAGAAATCCGGATGGCTCCAGTCACCCTCAGTGTTGTACGGCTGAAGATCCAAATCGAGAATGGCTTCACGGACCTGCTGACGCCCGGCGATAAGACCGTTACTGAAGAAGCTACCGCTGGCTAATACCACATGGCGCGCTTTTAGCGGAATATCGCCATGATTACGTGTCGATATGTGATGCAGTGCCTGGTCATTGAGCGTCACACCGGTGACCGCATCCCCTTCCATAATGATGCCGCCGGTCTGGCGGAAATAACGCGTCAATGCGTTATGGGTTCGCATGCCGGGCACTGAAGGCGGGAGCGTGGGGATAAAATTCAATGCGCAGGGCAGGGCCTGTTGTAACTGAGCGGGTAGCTCAGGCTGCTCAAGCCCGATCACGGCCGGCAACAGCAGGGTGTCGTAACCTGACGCCAGCGTTGTCAGTTCCTGCAATAGTTGCGGCGTGAAGCGCGGATCGTCCAGCATGCGGGCTATATTCACCGAGCGGAATTCGCTCGGATTCTGGCGTAACGCATCCAGCGCAGGCAGCGCCAGTTCGGCGGTATCCGCTTCAATACCCTGCCGCTTTAATCCTTCAGCGACCATCAGCGGTTCGAAATCCAGAAAGCCCGCGATGCCCACTACCCGGATACGTTTACCGGAAAGCGGCGCGCAGGGCGCATCCTGCTGGCTCAGCCAGGCTTTACGCCATTGTCCTAACGGGGTTAAGCGTGAATGGGCGTAGCGCCAGTGTCCCTGTAAGGTGAGTCCGGCGCGCGCCAGCAGCGCTTCCGTCTGATCGGCATAATCCAGCACCCTTGACGCGCCCACGCGTGCATAGGGGTGTAACGGCGACTGGCTGATTAATTCGCACAAACCGGATTCGATATCTTCAACCGGCGTGCCGTCGGCGAGGTGGCTGAGGAGATCCAACGAGCCGGAAGAGAAGTGCAGCGCGCTCTGTCCACGGCTGACAATGGCGCAGCGCAGGCCAGCTTCGCCCAGCTTAATTCCGCAAATCAGGCCAGCCAGCCCGCCGCCAATAATCACTGCATCAAATTTCATGTGGCTGCTCCTGTTCCATACCGCATAATCCCTGATAAACCCATCGCGTAAACTCCGCTTCACGCAACGCATCGCCGTATGCAACCGGGGCAATGCCTTTCCAGCGTTCGTTGAGGAAGCGCGATAACTCATGGCAGGATTCCATGCCGCTCATGACGCCAAAACGCTGCAACAGTCCGGCGGCCCGGCAGGCGCACAGTTCGCCCTGACACGTCCCCATCCCAACGCGGGTGCGGCGGCGTAAATCCACCAGTTTGGTGACGGCCAGCGACTCGACGGCGTAGCGCACCTCGCTGGCGGTGACCGCTTCGCATTCACAGACCAGGCTTTGATTGAGGCGGGTATCGTTAAGCCAGTCTGCCGCGCGTTCACCATGACGATAAACGGCGGAACCGCGCAATACCGGCGGGAGGGAGATGACTTTACGCAGCGTTGCTTCGGGTTCTTCGCGCGATCCCGGCAGCGGCGCGCTGGCGGTCGTACAGGGCGTCGTGTTGCCCAGTTTGCGGCATACCGCATCAGTCGCCCATTCCGCCATCAGGCGATAGGTCATCAGTTTGCCGCCTGTGATGGTGATAAATCCTTCAAGCCCGTCACGCACGGCATGGTCAAACAGCACAATGCCGCGGCTGACGTTACGGCCGCTGGGATCGTCGTCGGTCGCCACCAGTGGGCGCACCCCGGAGTAAGCGCGTAAAATCCGCGTCTGGGCCATGCGCGGGCCAGTTTCGCCCCTTCGCGCAGCAGGATGTCGACTTCACTTGCCGTGACGCGGGTATTGTCGATTTGATCGTAATCGACGCGGCTGGAGGTCGTGCCGATCAGCGAGATCGTGTCGCCCGGCACCAGGATATCGGCGTCGGCAGGCTTGCGGCAGCGATTGATTACATGCTGATTAATGCGATGGCCGAGTATCAGTAATGCGCCTTTGGCCGGAAGCATACGAATGCGCAAATCCGCATACTCCGCAATATGCGCGCCCAGATCCCGGCCGCGTTTACCACTACCTCAGCATAAATTTCACGGGTTTCGCCATGCTGATGGTCGAAAACGCGCACGCCGCGAACACGGTCATTGTGACGGATCAGGCCGGTCACTTCGTGCCAGGTATACAGCACAGCTCCATGTTCGCGGGCATCCAGCATATTCGCCGTCGTTAAACGGAAAGGGTCGACGGTGCCGTCTGGCACCCGGACGCAGCCGACCAACGCAGGATTGACGCTCGGCTCAATGTTTAACGCTTCTTCTGGGGTCAGTAATTCTGTATCGATGCCTGCGCTGTGGCAGGCGGTGATGAACTGGCTCTGCCATTCGAAAGAATCTTCCGGCAGTGTAATAAACAGGCCGCCAGTAGGCTCAATACAATGGCGGGCGACTTTTTTAAGAATGCGGTTTTCCGCAATACATTCCCTGGCCGACTCAGCATCATTGACCGCGTAACGCGCGCCACTGTGCAATAACCCATGATTACGCCCGGTTGCGCCCGTGGCGAAATCCTGGCGCTCCAGTAAGATGGCCTTGAGGCCGCGTCGCGCGCAATCCCTGGCGATACCTGCGCCGGTCGCGCCGCCGCCGATAATCACCACATCCGCTTGTTCTGGTCCCATCGCCTCGTCCTCTCAACGCTGTGCTCATGTTAACTATTTAGCCACATAACTCTTGTGGTTTGTTTGATAACGAGCAAATTCGAGCGAAAAACGAAAATATATTCCTTTGTGATGCGCATTTTTGTTCGATTGTAATAAAAATGAAACAATTTGTGCGATGTTTCACAGCATTTGCATTCAATTTTGACTACCATCACGCTCGGAAAAGAAAGTTTCCGGTGTTTATTATTTTCGTTGAGTACTTATCTGGGCCAGGAGAGAGCAATGTTAAGTATCTTTAAACCTGCTGCGCACGCGTCAAGGTTGCCTGCAGAAAAGATCGATCCCGTATATCGCCGTTTACGCTGGCAGATTTTTATGGGGATATTTTTTGGTTATGCGGCCTACTATCTGGTGCGAAAAAACTTCGCGCTGGCGATGCCGTATTTGATTGAACAAGGATTTTCACGCGGGGATCTGGGTTTCGCGCTGTCAGGTATTTCTATTGCTTACGGCTTCTCGAAATTCATTATGGGTTCGGTCTCCGATCGCTCCAACCCGCGAGTGTTTCTGCCCGCAGGCTTAATACTGGCGGCGGCAGTGATGTTATTTATGGGCTTTGTGCCCTGGGCGACATCCAGTATTGCGGTCATGTTCGTGCTGCTGTTCCTTTGCGGCTGGTTCCAGGGTATGGGGTGGCCACCGTGTGGTCGTACTATGGTGCACTGGTGGTCGCAGAAGGAGCGTGGCGGGATTGTGTCGGTCTGGAACTGCGCCCATAACGTGGGTGGCGGTATTCCTCCTTTATTATTCCTGCTCGGTATGGCGTGGTTCAACGACTGGAAAGCGGCGCTGTATATGCCAGCTTTCGCAGCGATCATCGTGGCGCTGTTTGCCTTTGCGCTGATGCGCGATACGCCGCAGTCCTGCGGTCTGCCGCCGATTGAAGAGTATAAAAACGATTATCCGGATGATTACAGCGAGAAGCATGAAGAAGAGCTGACCGCAAAGCAGATATTTATGCAGTACGTCCTGCCTAACAAACTGCTGTGGTATATCGCAATTGCCAACGTGTTTGTTTATCTGCTGCGTTACGGCATCCTGGACTGGTCGCCGACCTATCTGCGCGAAGTGAAGCATTTTGCGCTGGATAAATCTTCCTGGGCCTATTTCCTTTATGAGTATGCCGGCATCCCGGGTACGCTGCTTTGCGGCTGGATGTCGGATAAAGTCTTCAGAGGCAATCGCGGCGCAACGGGCGTGTTTTTTATGACCCTTGTGACCATCGCGACCATTGTTTACTGGCTCAACCCGGCCGGGAATCCAGGTGTGGATATGGCCTGTATGATAGTGATCGGCTTCCTTATCTATGGTCCGGTCATGCTGATTGGTTTGCATGCCCTTGAGCTGGCGCCGAAGAAAGCGGCAGGGACAGCGGCAGGCTTTACCGGTCTGTTCGGGTATCTTGGCGGTTCGGTTGCCGCGAGCGCTATTGTTGGCTACACCGTAGACTTTTTCGGCTGGGATGGCGGCTTTATGGTCATGATTGGCGGAAGTGTGCTGGCGGTATTGCTGTTGTTAGTCGTCATGGTGGGGGAACGTAAACACCATCGCGAAATGCAAGCGAAAAGGTCATAAGCGGGTGTTGGTGCAGAGTTCACAGCCGGTTTACGTAAAACATGACTGTGTAAAATGAACCAGTGAAAAGCTAAAATGGTGTAGAAAAGCATGTTATTAACGCGTTTTATACATAAAATGCTTTAGCTTACAAAGATATAACCGCTCGAAAAAGCCGCAAATAATTCTGTTATTTGCGGCTTTTTTCATCATTAACCCAATTATCCATTCATAAAATTTATCGTGGTATCTGAATGTTTCGATAATGGCACGGAAATTTACCTTTCTTCATCCCCCTCCCGAAATATCTTTTTTTGCTCTTTTCCCGTCATTGATAAGCCCATAAGTAATGCTATAGTTATTTTCAAACCCCTGTTAAACAAAATAAATTCAGCCACTTGCAAAAAGGAGAAACTAAAAAATATTTATCAGTTAGCTCTTCATTTCACCATTAAAAATTACTACGAATTGCTTATTTAAAGTCAGTGAGGCCATATGAAAAAGCGAAAGCATTTAACACCGTCTGAAGTGGAACGCATCCTTGATGTGGTAAAAGCGGGTCCTAATCCTCAGCGAGATTATTGTCTGATATGGATGTGTTTCATACATGGTTGTCGGGTAAGCGAAATTCGACGTTGGCGATTATCAGATATCGATCTGCAAAATGGGAACGTTTTTGTTCATCGATTAAAAAATGGCTTTTCTACTATCCATCCTTTGTATGCTCGTGAGCGCAAGGCACTCACGGAATGGCTGGAGGTGCGGAAACACTATCGCGGCGCAGAGAGTGAGTGGCTGTTTCTCTCAAATCGCGGTAATAAATTATCGCGGCAACGAATCTATTGGTTATTAAGAAACTACAGCGAAGCGGCTAATTTAGATGTTCATGCACATCCCCATATGCTGCGACACGGATGCGGATTTGCGCTTGCGGATAAAGGTGTAGATACCCGGCTCATTCAGGATTATCTGGGTCATAAAAATATTCAACATACCGTATTATATACCGCGAGTAACGCAAATCGATTTAAAGATGTTTGGTAATTACCAGGGGTTGGGAATTATTATTAAATAATGGATTTGGTTGAGTGAAAATATATCTAAAAGTTGTCATTTTGAACCAAAGTGTTATCTACTCTAGAGAAGTGGTATTCCGAAGTCAATATTCCCTACGCCATAGCTTTTCTTTATCAGATAATCAACTAATACAACAAGTTATAGATTATAAATATTATGTATATGATTATTGACCTTTAAAGTCATATCTAATTCACAAAGCAAATAATTAAAGGCAGGACGGAGAAACATTATTTTTTATATCGCAATGAAATATATATCTAAAAATTATATTGAAACATTATAAAACACTGATACTAAAACCCCTTTTAATATAAAAAACTAAAGTTGTCACTTTGGTTCAAATTGACTCGTTACATGTAGTTCAACAGCTTTTGAACCAAAGCCATCTCCGATATTTCATATAAATATTATGGATGAGAACGTTGTTTGAATGATCTCTAAGTTATGAATAAAGAGACGCTACATTAATCAAGGAAATTGAGATGACCAGCAAATTGACGCTTGCCGTAGTATTGGCGGCTATGAGCATGAGCGCTTCCGTATTAGCTGCAGATGGTACGGTGAATTTCACCGGGACCATTACCGATAAGGCATGCACTGTCGATACAGGGAGCAAAAACCAAACTGTTGATATGGGAACCGTTGCTACCACAGCATTTGGCGCAAAGGGGGATACTGCGGCAGCGAAATCTTTTACTATTAAACTCACTACCTGCCCGACCGACGTAACCACAAACGGCGCTGCAGTCCGTTTTGATGGTATGGCGAAAGATGGCGATCCAAGTGTGCTTGCACTGGACGCGGCATCTGTTGCTACTGACGTCGGCATTCAAATTAAAGATAACGCTAATAAAGTTGTGAAGTTATTTGAAAACAGCTCTGTTTACACGTTGGTTCAGGGCGACAATAACCTCAACTTTACGGCACGTTATATTTCAACCGCTGATACAGTTGGCGCAGGCACGGCTAATTCCAGCGCGCAATTCACTATTATTTATCAGTAATAATTATTAATCCTCTGAGACAAGATTTACCTGACACCAGGTAAACTTGTCTCTGTTCATTGAAAAGGAATGCCGTTGTGAGTCGTTCATTTATTTTCAGAATCATAACGACACTATTCATCATATTTGCCTGTAACGCAAATGCCGGTGTCGTTGTTGGAGGAACTCGGCTTGTCTATGACGGCGCGCGTAAAGAATCCTCACTTCGAATTGAAAACCCGGATCAAATTCCCTATTTGATTCAGTCCTGGGTGGATACCACCGAAGGCGTACGTACTAATATTCCTTTTATCATTACACCGCCGCTTTTTCGCCTGGATGCAGGGCAAGACAATATATTACGTGTTATCAGAGTTGGCGGTAATCTTCCGGAGGACCGGGAGTCGCTTTATTGGTTGAATGTGAAAGCTATTCCGTCTTCAGAGAAAAAAGACAACACGTTACAAATTGCCATTAAAACCAGAATTAAATTTATATATCGCCCGGCGTCCATAAAACAAACGCCCGAAGAGTCTGCCAAAGTTCTGGCATGGCACCAACAAGGTAAAAAACTTGTTGTAAAAAATAACAGTCCGTTCTATTTCACCTTTTTTTCAGTGAAAACGAATGGCGTCAAACTGCACCAGGACGTGAGAATGGTTTCGCCATTAAGTGAATTGTCGTTTGATTTACCTAATGAAGACAAAGCGAACAAAGTTGAGTGGCAAATCATTAATGATTTTGGTGGTGCAAGTAAAACATATTCACTTGTTCTATAGAATCCATGAGAAAGGGATGGGTTAATGTCAGCTTTGCATCCGAAATATTTCAAAGTAAAAAAACTGCCATGCCTAATCTCATGTTTATTGGCGGTGGTTGCTTTTAATTCAAAATCTTACGCCAGAGATTATTTTAATCCCGTATTACTGGAAATCGACAATCCAGGCGGACCAGACTCCAGTAAAGTTGACCTTTCTTCTTTTGAAAATGGCCAGCAGCAACCGGGTATTTATCACGTCGATCTCTACTTAAACAGAGATATGGTCGATACCTATGACATTCATTTTGAAGAGAAAGTGAATGCGGCTGGGGAAAAAGAACTCCAGCCTTGCCTGAGCGCTGAACTGCTTAAGAAGCTGGGCGTCAAGGTCAATCTGTTTCCAGGCATTAAAGCGGATGACAAGTGTGTTTATCTGCCAGCGGTTATCCCGCAAGCTTCTGCGAATTTGGTGTTTAATCAACAACGCCTGGATGTCAGCATCCCGCAAGCTGCCTTAGATCATACGGCCAGAAACTATATTCCCGCCCGAAAAGTGGGACTATGGTATACCCGCGCTGCTGGTTAATTATGATTTTAACGGCGTTAACAGCAAGGCCCGGGATAATCAGGGCGTGGATTACGACAACTATTATCTTAATTTGCGCTCCGGTATCAATTTAGGCACCTGGCGCTTACGTAACTATTCGACGTGGAGTCGTGATAGTGAGGGCGTTCAGCATTGGAATACCATCAACTCCTGGGTGCAAAAAGATATCCCTGCGTTACGCAGTCAGTTTGTCGCCGGGGAAAGCAGTTCTACCAGCGATGTGTTTGATAGCGTACCGTTTCGCGGAGCCCAGGTTGCGTCTGACGATGATATGTTGCCGGATAATATGACGGGATATTCACCGGTAGTGCGTGGTATTGCGAAAACCAACGCACAGGTGATTATTCGTCAAAACGGTTATGTCATTTATCAAAGTTATGTCGCGCCTGGCGCCTTTGAAATCAACGATCTTTATCCTGCCTCTGGCAGCGGTGATTTGTTTGTAACAATTAAGGAATCGGATGGCAGTGAACGGTCATTCACTGTCGCCTATGCAGCTGTGCCTGTATTGCAAAGGGAAGGGCATCTCAAATATAGCCTTACGGCCGGTAAATATCGCTCTAACTCGAACAATGCCGAGGAGCCGATGTTCTATCAGGGCACGGTGATATACGGTCTTCCACATGGGGCGACGGTTTATAGCGGTTTACAGTATGCAGACAAATACCGTGCTCTGGTTCTGGGCTGGGGTCAAAACCTCGGCGCGATTGGCGCCATTTCAGCTGACGTCACGCAAGCCAATACGCAGCGGTCAGCATCAGGTGATGCCAACGGACAGTCGTGGCGGCTGAGATATGGTAAAAACTTTGTTGATACCGGCACTAACTTCTCTCTGGCCAGCTACCGCTACTCGACAAAAGGTTTCTATACCTTCCAGGAAGCGATGGAAGGTTATAGCGGTAACAGTGATTATTACAACGATCACAAACGTAGCCGCATGGATGTGACTTTAAGCCAGAATATTGGGCCGTCGCTGGGTTCAATATCGTTAAGTTTGATTAAAGAAAATTACTGGAATCGCAACCGGGATATGAAATCCGCGAGCGTGGGTTATAACAATAACTATGGCGGTGTGAGCTATAGCGTTAACTATTCCTATAACAAAAAATGGTTATGACCAGGATGGTCAACAGATGGATCAGGCCGACCATATGTTCGCCATTAATGTTAACGTGCCGCTGAGCATATTTGACAGAAATACCCGCGCCTGGGCCAGCTGGAATATGAGCAGCAGTAAAAATGGCAGCACCGTTAATAACGTGGGCATTAACGGAACATTGTTGGATGGCAATAACCTTAGCTATAGCGTTAACCAAACCTACACTTCACAGGATCATGTTTATGGTGGTTATGCGAACCTGGGGTATACCGGGGAAAGAGGGAGACTGTCGGGCAATTATGCCTATGATAAGCATCAACAAACATTAAATTATGATCTTCGCGGCGGACTGCTCCTGCATGAGAATGGCTTAACGTTATCTCAGGAGATGGACGAAACCGTTGCGCTTATTAAAGCCCCGGACACGCATGGCGCTCGTATCAGTAATAATTTAGGCGTTAGTACCGATACACGCGGCTACGCCGTTATTCCTTATCTCACTCCCTACCGGGAAACCGACATTGAGTTAGATACCGAGACTTTAAATGATGATGTGGATACCACCATCAGCTCGCACAAAGTCATTCCGGCGAGAGGCTCTGTCGTGCGTGTTGATTTTGATACCAAAGCGGGCCAGCGCGTGCTGTTTACGCTGATGACTGAAGAAAATAAATATGTGCCCTTTGGCGCAATTGCTTCTGTTGACGGCAAAAAGAGCAACACCATATCGAACATTGTCGGCGATGGCGGTCAGATTTATTTTAAGTGGTCTGGAAGACAGCGGCGCGCTGAGCGTCTCATGGGGTGAGGATGTCAAACAACAGTGTCATCTGAATTACGCACTGCCGCCTTTAGCGCCTGCTTCAGGTATTCAGATGGTCAAAGCCACTTGTCATTATAAAATTAACCGTTCCGGGAATCCGTCATGAAAAAAGCCCTGAGCCTCCAAAAATATAGTTAAGCTTATCAAAGCCGGATGCATTGCGGGCACCATTTTGCCCGCAAGCGTTTACGCTTACGTGGGATTATGTCTGGTACCCGGATAACGGAGCTGCTGCATTTACCTATGATATGGGGCAGAAAAAAGTTACCGATCCCGACATGAACGTACCCGGTCAGGTACCGGTGTTACGCAGCGGTTTTGTTATCAGCGGAACCTATTATGCTACCTGTAAATCGGGGTGTACGACCGCGACAAATAATAACCATACGTTCTTTACCGCTAAAGTGCCTGGGCTACAGCAGGTCGCTGTCAAAGACGGGCTGACTTTTTACAAAGTAACTGAAAACCTGGCGGTGGCGATTGAGATAAAAACGCGTATTAGTAGTTCTACCTTTGTTAATAAGCCGCTTCCTTATGAAGATGTCGATAACGGTCAGTCGACCGCGTCGACAGTTCATAAAGCTTTTAATACGGGCACGGAGGGAACGATATCATTAATGATTCTCAAGCCTTTCATTGGCGAAAGTATAATTCCTCCGACCATTGTGGCATCGCTCTGGGGGACATTAAACCCTGCCTATCATGATGAATCCGCAGTACTGAGTCAGGTGAGTCTGAAAGGTTCGGTATTGGCCACCCAAACCTGTGACTTTACCAGCGGTAAAGTGATTAAAGTTGACTTTGGTAAAATTATGCTGCCAGAGATAGCCGCCAAAGGACCCGTAAACGGTAGAAATAAACTGATCAATCTGGATATCAAATGTACCAATATCTCATCCGGTGTTGCCGTAAAAATGAGATTAAATGGCGAGCAGGATGCGAATGATCCGAATTATTTGAAAACGACGAATCCCGACGTTGGTATACGTATCACTGAACACGATTCAAATACGCCGATTTCGCCCGCTGGAGGCGTATTTCCTGCCAGCGGCAGTATTATAACTGACTACAGTGATTACACATCACAAACTGGCAATATTAAGCTTGATGCCGTACCGGTAAATACGACGGGAAATAAACCTGGTCAGGGTGCGTTTAGCGCAACAAGTACCATAACTATTGAATTGCAATAGTCGCGGAGCCGAAAGGACAATAATGAAAACTTTAAATGTAGGTAATTTTGGATATAAAAAAGTATTTCTTTTATTAGTGGTTCTGGTAAGCTTTACTTCGAATGCGGATTCAACGGCAACATTACAATTTACTTATAGTATTGAAGCTGCACCTTGCAATGTGGTTATTAATGGCGGCGAGGGCGATCAAAATACGGCTTATATAAATCTGGGGTGATATCCCTTCACAGAATTTAAATAAGCCTGGCGATGCATCTGAATGGAAGAATTTTTCGATTGAATTAAGGAATTGCCCGCAAACGACAGAGAAATATACTGCAAACTTTGACGGCGCACCTGCTAATGCAGACGCGACTAAATATAATAATGATGGATCGGCGTCGCATGTAGAAGTGGAATTGCAGTCTCAGGCCGGGGATATCCTCGACGATAATAGTACCTTAACGGGCAATATTGTTGATTCATCGGCAATACTGAATCTGCGTACGCGCGCATATTCAACCGAAGGCGGAGCGACGGGTGGTGGAATACATAGCGCAATCCAGTTAACTTTTACTTACAGCTAAAATACGGGGTGGGATATGCGAAGCTTATTAAGCATTAGTTTTTTGATTTTATTACTCCCTGTATTTAATGTTAGCGCGATAACGCTTGATATTAGTGGCAATGTTATTGCCTTTCCGTGTGAAGTTGATGTGGATTCTGTCAATAAAACCGTGGACCTGGGAACGGCAAGCGTTTCAGGATTAACCGAGCCGGGCAGTGGGCATACCTGGAAATCATTTGATATTAAAGTGGTTAATTGTCCGGAATCGGTAAATGCCATTACCGCAACGTTTTCTGGCGTGCCTTCAGGCGTGGCGGGCGATCTGTACGCGAATACCGGCGATGCAACCAATGTCGCAGTCCAGGTGGCGCAACGTAACAATACGGCGCTTATTCAGGGGAATGGCAGCACCATGAAGGTCAACGTTGATAGTGCAACTCACGAAGCATTATTTCCTCTGGTCGCAAGAATGTATAGTGAACAGGGAAATGCGCAAAGTGGCACGCTGGCAAGCGTAATGGAATTAAATTTTAGTTATCCATAAAATATTGAATTACAGGTGGCGCTTTATCGCGCCGCGCTCAGAATTGAATAGTAGATGCTATTCATACCCTCCCTTTTGGGAAAATAAATGAAACTTTTAAATATAAGGATTGTATGATGAAAAAATTAGCTATGAATGACGTGATGGATGTTATTGGCGGTTGCTGCCAGACTTGCTCTATTACTTACAGCACCGTGTCTGTTAATGGTAATACTCCGGTTTGTGTTGAAACCACTACCTGCGTTGATAAATACGGTCATGAAACCCGTACTGTAAACCAGGTTAATGCGGCATACTGCCCGTCCTCACCGAACGTACCAAACTAATATTTACGCCATGCCTGGCGCTTCATTGCGCCAGGCTTTTGACATTCAGGGAAAAGGGTAAACCTCATGGGCAAAAGGAATTTCAAAACGCCAGTCATTTATGCCGCTCTGTTTATTATTATTTCTTGCGCCATTGCGTTTGCGGCAATGAAATATCTGTCGCCAACGGCATCCACGGCTGACAAGGACGAACTTCAGGATCTTGTTCAGCTTAGCGCAACAGAAGCTGCAGCAAGCCCGGTTGAGGATTCCGATTCACTGATCGAAATTTTTGCCTATGGCTGCCACTATTGCGCCATCAATGAAGATAATCTCAGCAAAATGGCCGCCAGACTTCCGGCAGGTAAATCATTTCGCCAGTTGCATCTCAGTCTTCCTGGGGCGGCATTCTCGCGTACAGACACCTTGTTCGCCACATTAACGGTTATGGGTATCGAAAAGCAGTACCGGGAAAAAATCTATCACGCCATTAATGAAGAGCACATTGATTTAGGTACGCAGGCCGTTCGTGATATGTGGCTGCAAAAAAACAATATCGACGTTGCTGCGTTCGATAAAGCAAGCACTTCCGCACAGACCCAGGCACTGCTTAACTATATGGCGAAAATCTCCGCATATTACAAAATACGGGGCACGCCCACCTTTATTATCAATAAAAAATGGGTTGCGCTTCAGGATCGATCCTATCCGGCATTCAGCGATCACCTTCTTTCTCTGGTTGAAAAAGATTTGCCTCTGGAGAAGTAAATGGTTCAAGTTTTTTTATGGCTCACTATTACCTGGAAAAACATTACTGATAAATTTATTTCTGCTGTGAAAATGTTTGTTTCTTTGCGGACGCGTATTTTGTGTATGCTTTTAGCGCGTTGCGATTACCAGCATATCGTTGCCTTCGCCAGGATATTGCATTTTTGTTTTCCTGCCCGCAGACAGGACAAATTATTACAACACGTTGCCAATGAAAACAGACGTTGTTTACTGGGCGAGCCAGGCACTCGCATAGATTACACATGGATTAACAAACGGCGCCGGATCCTTGAGCTTGCGGCTACCTGGGGCGCCAATCGCGCGTTACGGGATCAACTGGCAACGTGCACACAAGCGCTTAATGCCATCGTCGGCCCGCTACATGATGCGGGTTGCCCGGTGGTACTGGCGCCGTTACATATGGTGTCTGACGTGCTGGCTGGTATTGTTGGAAGCAATGTATATCCCGGCGAAGCGACGATTATTGTCTCTTCCAGCGCTCAGCAGTTTCCACCGGGTAACGGGATACCAATAACCTATTGCTCAATCCATGACAATGAACACCAAATCGCCAGCAATTTACTGATGTCACTTGAGCAGGCCGTTGAACATAAAAGAAATATCATGTTGTTTCCTGACATCACGCCAGATTTTACTCATCAGGCGAATATTTCTGGTTCGGCTAAAGCAAAACACGTTTTATTTAACCGCACGGCTCATCTGCATAATGGGATTGTTCGTATTAGCAGGATGATGGCGGCTCAGGTGGTGTTTTTTTTATCTTTATTATGACAAAGGTATCAAAATTTTTATTTACCCGCCGGTTAGCTACCGGGAGGTTAATCAGAAATTACCCGTCATTATTGAACAATCCATCGTTAACCACCCGGATGAGTGGTTATTGTGGCATACGCACTCTTTGTTTTTCTTCAATGAATGTTGATAAAGGATTATGAAAACAATTATTCCTGAAATGGTTTACCAGGGGGAAACGCATGAGTGCGGTTTGGCGTGCATTGCGATGCTGGCGGAAACTCAACACCTTAATGTTACGTTACCTGAACTTCGGGAAACTTTCCCTGCCTCTGAACACGGCACCTCTCTTGTAACGTTATGCAGCATACTGGAAGCGTTATCTGTACCGGTCTACCCGGTAGCATTTTCTTTTGACGAATTAGATGCGTTACCGCTACCGGCTATTCTTCACTATGGCGCAAGCCATTACGTCTTGCTTGCCTACCGGAGAGGGAATTATGTTTGTGTCATGAATCCCGCTATCGGCGAGCAAATACTGCCGCTGGCGGCGCTCAAGAGCCAAATTAGCGGCTATGCACTGGTGCTTGATAATAGCGCGCCGAAAGTACTTTCTCCGAAGATGGCTACACCGTCGCAGCGGTCAAAACGCCTGCAAAGCCTGAGCCTGGCGGAAACCGCGCGCATCCCCGGTATCTACGGGTTAATGTTATTTTCACTACTGGTTTCATTAACGCTTTTCGTCATGCCTGGCATGATTAATATGGCCATGAACCAGTTTTTTTCATCCACATCTGTTTCATCGTTCGACTGGCCGCTATTTTTGCTGATTTTTATTGGCTCAAGCGCGCTTGCCGTCGTCCTGCGTATCGTCACCGAACGGCTTGTTAAACGCTTTGTCATACTGCGCAGTACGATGGGGTTTTCTCATTTACTGGATAACAATCTGCGCTTTTTTGATAAGCGCTCTCCCGGTGATATCTTCAGCCGCTTCGCCGCCTGGCAAATGGGATTAGCGCGTAAAGCAGAACTGGATAACGGCTTACGCACGGACTGGATTATTGCGCTGATCGCGTTGGGCGTGATGTGTGCAATAAGTCCGCTGTTAGCGGCTATTTCTGGTGTGGGCGTGACGTTAATGGGTGCAGTCAGCGTTTGGGCTATTTATCGCGACCGTTTCTATACCCAGCAACTACAAACGAAAAGTGCTGAGCAGAATGATTTCATTCTTGAAAGCATTCAGGGATTCTCCTGCATTAAATCTGCCGGACTGGAAAGTCAGCGTAAGAAAGAATTTGCGCGGTATACCTGGACGTTATTTACCTGGATCCAAAAGCAACGCATCTATGAGCAATATAAAGGCGCTATCTATCAGTTCATTGGCAGCGCTGAGATGGTGTTATTTATGGCGCTGGCCTTACCTTTGCTTCGCGAAGGCACAATAGGCATGGGCGCCTTCTTTGCCTACAGCTTTATTCGCCAGATTTTTACCTCCAACGTTACCAAAATATTCTGGTCGATTATCCAGAAGAATCAGCTTCATATTATCGATACCCGCGCGCAGGACTTATTCTCTCTTGATGAAGAAACGCCGCCGCAGCCAGTGCTTGATGTGCCGTCATTTACGCATGAGGCCATCTTTCGTCACATCGATTTCCGTTATGACCGCGATAAGGTTTTACATCAGCTTTCCTTTTCGCTGAAGCAAGGACGGCGTATGGCGATTGTGGGTGAGTCAGGCGCAGGTAAAACAACGTTGCTGAGAATACTGGTGGGCTTAATGCCGCCATCGGCGGGCGAAATTTCGCTGGATGGCAAAACAGTGACGTCCCGGCAACTTGCAGCACTCGCTTTTTTACAGTCTCAGGAAGACATCCTCTTTCATGCTTCTGTTCAGGACAATATTACGTTGTTTGACGATCGGCTTGATGAGGCCAAACACAAACGCATTCGGGATGCTCTGGAAGGACTTCAACTGGATGAGGTCGTCAGCCAACTGCCTGGCGGACTCAACGCGTTAGTCCGTGAAAGCCACGTTGCCTTATCGGTAGGGCAGCGACAGCGGCTGTTGCTTGCCCGCGCCATGTACAGCAATAAACCGATCATGGTGCTTGATGAACCCACTGCAAGCCTTGACAGCGCAACCGCCTTCCACGTTATGCAGGCGTTGACCGATCACTGCCGCGCGACAGGGAAAACGCTGATTACCGTCACGCACAGCGAAGCGCTGTTGCCGCTGTTCGATGATGTATGGCGTCTGAAAAATGGCACGCTTGAGGCGGTAACGGACCTGTTAGCCTGGTCTGATGAAACGTGCGCAAACAGGGAGGTCGGCGTATGCAACTAATATCCGTCATAAAAAATATCCTGCGTCGTAAGCGGTGGCCGCTCCTTGCCGTTGCCTTGATAGTTGCGCTGGGCGTGTTCATGGCGCTCCGCATTTTCACTGCGCCTGTGCCCCGCGTGGTGAGTGAAGCCATCACCCGTGGAGACATCGAAAAAACGGTTCTGGCAACGGGGGTACTTGAACCTTCTGTGCAAGTTAACGTGGGCGCCCAGGTTAACGGACAATTGACCAGGCTCTACGTCAAACAAGGCGATCGGGTCGAAAAGGGGCAACTGCTGGCTGAGATCGACCCGACATTGCAGGAAAACGAACTGCAAACCGCCAAAGCCCAGCTTGATAACAGCCGTGCTCAGGAGCGTTCACATCGTGTCACGCTACATCAGTATTTTCTTGAATTGCAGCGTCAAACACAGATGGATACCCGCGGCGCGGCAGTAAAAAGTGAGTATGAGAAAGCCCGGGCGCAATATGACATGATGCAGGAACAGCTGCGCATGGACCGCGCCCAGATAACCCAGGCGGAAATTGCCGTTAAGACTGCCAGCGCCAATCTGGGATATACCCGTATCCTGGCCCCGGTGAGCGGTGAAGTGTTGGGTATCGTGACCCGGGAAGGTCAAACAATCGTCTCTTCCCAGGTTGCCCCCACACTGTTAGTACTGGCGAACACCGACGTCATGCGGGTGCGTACTCGTATCTCGGAAACCGACATTCTCAGGGTCGCGCCAGGTCAACCGCTGTGGTTTTACGTACTGGCGAACACGAACGAACGCTACCACAGCGTACTGGGTGAAATTCAGTCAGCGCCGGATGAAGCTTTGCAGGATCAAGGTGCAGCGGGTTCTGGCAGCGGGCAGCCACGCTCCGCCATTTATTACAATGGCGTGTTTGAGGTGGACAATCCCGATCATCGCCTGAAAACCTCAATGACGGCGCAGGTGTTTATCGTTACCTCTCAGGCAAAAAATGCGCTGCGTATTCCTATTGCCGCGTTAGGGGTTTCGCTCGGTAAAGACCGTTATCAGGTTCAGGTGCAGCGCGGGGATGTCCTCGAAAGCCGCATTATCCGGACCGGCATCAACGATCGGCAATTCGCTGAGGTGAAAGAAGGCCTGGCTGAAGGCGAACGGGTGGTGGTGTTAGGCGGCCACGCTGAACAGGGTGGCGCATCATGACAACCCGGGAAAAAGTCATCGGCCTTGCGGGCGTCGGACGGCGTTTTCTTTCCGGGGAGGAAACCGTCACGGTTCTGCGCGATATCTCGCTCGACGTTTACGCAGGGGAAATGGTGGCGATTGTTGGCGCATCCGGATCGGGCAAATCCACCCTGATGAATATCATCGGCTGTCTGGATAAGCCGAGCCAGGGCCAGGTCACAATATGCGGCGTGCAGACGCAGCATGCCAGTGACGCGCAGCTCTCGGAACTTCGTTGCCATCATTTAGGGTTTATATTCCAGCGCTACCATTTAATGCCTTATCTCACGGCCAGTGAGAACGTGGCGATCCCGGCCTGTTACACCGCGATGCCGGCAGCCGAACGCAACGCGCGTGCGGCGCAGTTGCTGGAAAGCCTCGGGCTGGCTCATCGTCTGGACTACCGTCCCGTCCAGCTATCCGGTGGGCAGCAGCAGCGCGTAAGTATCGCCCGGGCGCTGATGAACGGTGCGGATATTATTCTCGCGGATGAACCCACTGGCGCGCTCGACCGCGCCAGCGGACAGGCGCTGATGGCGATATTGCATACGCTTCACCAGGCGGGGCATACCATTGTTCTGGTCACCCACGATCGTGAAATCGCCGCCGAGGCCGAGCGCATTATCGAAATCAGCGACGGGCAGATTGTCGCCGACCGGAAAAACACCGCCTTTGCCGCGCCCCGTGAAGCCCGCAGGCAGGTTGAGTTGATCCGGTACAGCAGACCGTCTGCATGGCGTCGTTTACGGGATGCGATGGAGATGGCATGGAGCGCGCTGCTCGGCCATCGTCTGCGTGCGTTTCTTTCCATGCTCGGCATCATTATTGGTATTGCCGCCGTAGTGTCTTCCATGGCGGTCGGGGAAGGGGCAAAAAAAAGCATTATGGATGAGATTGGCAAGCTGGGTAATACCACACTGGATGTGCGCCCGGGCCTTGACTGGGGAATGCTGTCCCCTGAATACCTTAACGCCTTATCAATGGCCGATGTCGGCCTACTGCAGCAGCAACACTGGATAAAAAATGTGTCGCCGGTTTTCAGCAAAGGCGTGACCGCAGTGCGCGGTTCGAAAGTGGCTGCGATGGTGGTTTACGGGGTTAATGAGCAATTTTTCACAGTGCAAGGCATGGACCTGGCCCTCGGCAACCGATTTACCCTCCGTGACGTTGAGGAGCGGGAGCAGGTTGTTGTCATCGATGACAGGACACGCAATACGCTGTTTGCCGCCGGTGAAGACCCATTCGGCAGCATTATATTACTGGATGGTGTGCCGTTTCGCGTTGCAGGCGTAGCGGCAAATAAGGCCGGAAAAATTACCGGCGGCGCGCTTTCATCGTGGATGCCTTATACCAGCCTGATGGCACGGATGTCCGGTGATGTGCCGCTGGAATACATCACTCTGCAGGTCAACGAAGGCATTTCCCTGGCAGGTGCGCAACGTAGCGTTGAGCAAACGCTGGAAAAGACGCATGGCAAACGTGATTTCTTTACCCAGACCAACGATCAAATGGCCGAGGCGATGCGCAAGACCTCTGACTCTATGTCGTTACTGATCACCGCGATAGCCGCAATTTCGTTAATTGTTGGCGGGGTCGGCGTCATGAATATCATGCTGGTCTCCGTGACCGAACGCATTCAGGAAATCGGCATTCGGCTGTCGATAGGCGCGCGTCCTTCCGACATCATGGTGCAGTTTTTGATCGAGGCGGTGGTGATCTGCGTAACAGGCGGCCTGATCGGCATTGCGGGCTCCTGGCTGGCTGGCGAGATTTTTTCCTGGTTCACGCAGGAATTTTCTATGGTTTTCACCTTACTGCCGCTGGTACTGGCGTTCAGTTTTTCCGTGCTCATCGGCCTGGGATTTGGCTTTTTCCCGGCGCGTAATGCGGCTCGTCTCCATCCTACAGAGGCGCTGGCGCGGGAATAATCATGAATCGATTTTTTATGTTAACGCTCACGCTGGCGCTGACCGGTTGCGGCTGGGCACCTATGCCTGACGGCAAACCCGCATTAATTATTCCGCCAGGCTGGCAGATGCAGGACACCGGGGCGCGCTATGTCGCCCATGTTCCGCACTGGTGGGATCATTTTAACGATCCGCAGTTATCGTCGGCGATCAACCAGATGCTGGTTACCAATAACGACCTGGCAAAAGCCGGTTTGCAATTGCAGCTGGCGCGAATAGCGGCAGGGTTAACAGATACCAATCTCACCCCGGATGTGGCCGCAGGTGCCCAGACAAGCAGCGATAAAAAACTGCGCGGCGGTGCGCCAACGACGGAAAGTTATAACGCGACCTTTAACCTCAGTTATGAACTCGATTTATGGGGCAAGCTGGCTCGCGCCCGTGAACAATCGGCCTGGCTGGTTAATGCCTCAGAGCAGGACAAACAGGCGACAGCGCTAACGTTGATTGGTCAGACCGCCCAGCTGTACTGGGAAATTGCCCGCCTTAATCAACAGATCAGCAACCAGGAGCAGAGCGTGGAGATCGCCCGACAAACCGTGGCGTTTGTCGATGCCCGCTATCTGGCTGGCGCGGTCGGGCAGATGGATACGCTTCAGGCTGAGCAATCGCTGATCGGCAAAATTAATCGTTTAAAAGATCTCCAGGAGCAGCGGGAAGAGGCGCGCAACGCCATGGCGATCTTATTCAATCGTCCGCCATCCTGGCGCGTCGCCCAGGCGCAGACCTTACCGGAAAACGTCGTGGTTTCTGTGCCGGATACGCTGCCCGTGGAAATGATTGCGGCGCGTCCTGACGTGCAGGCCGCGGAATGGCGGTTGCGCGCGGCACTTGCCGGTTCACAGGTGGCGCGACTCAGCTTTTATCCCACTCTCTCGCTGTCCGCTGGTTTAAATTCTGGTAGTGCGTTGTTTTCTCAGTGGTTTTCGCAACCGGCACGGACACTCGGCAGCGCGGTTTCGTTGCCTTTTCTGGAATGGAATACCGTTCGCCTCACTGTAGAGAAGTCGGATATTGAGGCGAAGCAAGCGGAGATCGTATTCCGGGATGCCGTCTATCAGGCGTTGAAGGATGTGGATAACGCCATGGCTCAGCGCCTGAACGCGCAGAGTCAAATGGACGCGCAGGCGCGCAACCTTACGTTAAGCCAGCAGCGTCTGGTGCTGGCAAATGAGCAATATGCGGCGGGTGCCGTGTCGTTCCAGACCCTTCTGGATGCTCAGGATGCGTTGCTTGACGGGCAGAACGCACTGCTGACGCAACGTTACAACTATCTCAATGCAACGATGCAACTGTGGCTTGCTTTGGGTGGAGAAAGAAAACAATCAAACAGGGGATCAACTTATGGAAAAGGCTAACTTTCCTCGCCGGGTCGCGGTGACAGGGTATGGGGCGATCACGCCCCTGGGAATGAGCGCATCGGAAAGTTGGGCGTCGATCATGGACTATCGCCCTGGTTATGCTTTCCACCCGACGTCGTCCCAGGAAATTGGCGCACACGTATTTGGCCTTGTGGATATGGAGCCTGATTTGCGGGCGCTCCCTTCAGCGATACGCCGTCGGTTGCCACGTTTCGCGCGCATGGTGATGGGGGCCGCGAATGAAGCGGTGACCATGGCCTTTCACGGACAAAGCCCTTTGCGCTGGCATTCTGCGTTAAAAAGCGGTGTGGTCATAGGAACCGGTTGGGCAGGGCAGGATGAAAGCTACCGCTATTATGACGAGTTTCTCGAAGCCGGGATGGGGAATGTTTTTAGCTGTTTTCACGCCATGCCGAGCGTTGCAACTGCCGCCTGCAGCATAAACTGGGGACTGCGCGGTTATCAGAACACCCCGGTTGCAGCCTGCGCAACGGGATCGATCGCCATCGGCGACGCCTTTGAAGCCATTCGCTGCGGGCGAACGACGATGATGCTGGCCGGTGCCGGCGAATCGTTACGCAGTACGGCGGCAATATGGAATATTGATGTGTTAGGGGCGTTAACGGGCGAAACCGAAGATTTGGCGAAAGCATGCTGCCCGTTCAGCCTTGACCGCAACGGGTTTGTGCTTTCGGAAGGCGCGGCGGTGGTATGCCTGGAAGAGTACGAGGTCGCGGTCGCACGCGGGGCGACGATCCTTGGCGAAATCAAAGGATACGGCAACTTTTCGGATGCCTATGACTTTACCGCCCCGGCTCCCGATTGCGAAGCCAGGGTTCATTCTATTACCCAGGCACTGAGTCAGGCGGGAATGCGGGGGCAGGATATTGATTATATCAATGCCCACGGCACGTCCACGCCGCTTAACGATCTTAACGAAACCCAGGCGATCAAACTGGCCCTCGGCGAACAGGCTTATAAAATCCCGGTCTCCAGCACCAAATCCTGGTCCGGGCATTTGATCGCAGCGGCGGGAAGCTTCGAAACCATTGTTTGTTTACAGGCCATACAACATCAAATTATGCCTGCTACCGCGCATCTGACGCATCCCGATCCTGAGTGCGATTTGGATTACATTCCAGGTACGCACCGTCAGGGCCAGGTGAAAAACACCCTTAATCTCAGCTTTGGCTTTGGCGGTGCGAATGCAGCGCTGGTGATAGGTCAGGTGCAATGATGGAGTGGATTTATACCCCAGCCGACGCCCTCCAGTGGGCGGATTTTTCGGGCGATGACAATCCCATCCATTTCGACGGCACCTTATCCGGCAGCGCGCAAAGAATGGCCAACAGCGTGCATGGGATGCGGGCGTTACTGGATGTTAAACAGGCGTTGGCTAACGCCTGGATAACCGACAGCGACAGCGACTGGCTCTACTTTAGCGCCCGCATGCTGGAGCCGCTGCGCTACCATCAGCAAAGCCGGCTAATGATTGAAGGGAAGAAGGATCGGCTCAACGGCCAACTTGTGGACGTGACAACGACTAAACCCTGCATCTCCGCACGGTTGCAAAAGAGTACTCGTGCGCAATGGCAGACTGAAGAGGCACTTACCGGCCATCTTCAGCGTGACCAGCTCGACGCAGGGATAACCCATTGCCCGGCGCTGGATTTCAACGGTGTGTGGCAGTGGGCGTTTCTTGATGCGGTACTGTTCCGTGAGCTACTGAGTTCAAACGTCATAGCCGCAACCTTACGCACGGCATATCCCGAACTTCAACACTGTTCGCTGAGCGCGCTTTTTCGGCAACTGGTGGTGGTGCAGACCCACCATGAAACCCGTTTTCATCCGCGAATCATTAACACCGCGCAATTTTTCTCTCTCGACTGGCACATTCCGCCGGCCTTGCTCGTAGGCGATGCAAGAACCGGGGTGGTGTGCCAGTTAACCATAGCGGCGGCCGATCAAGACGGGCCGCTTATGTCATCCGTGGTGACGCTAAAAACGCTGCCCGGGAAGGAATCTCACGATTAATCACAAGGAAAATTAATGAATATTGAAACGATTTACCACGCATTAAGTGACATGTTGTGTGACGCCAAAGACATCAGCCCTGATGTCCTGAGCGGGGCAACCCCGCTTAACCAGTTGGAGCTGGATAGCCTTGATTATGTAGAAATGACGGTGCTGGTAAAACGCAACTTTGGCGTAACGCTAACAGGCGAAGTGTTTGCCACAAACCCGAATATGACGCTGAATGAGTTATGTGAATTCATTCTGACGAAAAGTCAGGAAGTTCCGGCATGACGTCCTCATCGCGTTGGGTGCTGGTCACTGGCGGGAGCCGGGGTATTGGCCGCGCAATTGTTGAAATGCTGGCAAAAGACTATCCCGTTATTTTTACATGGCGTAGCGATGCGGTGGCGGCGGCAGATGTGGAGCAAACCTGCGCATCGTTTTCTGGTGGGGCGCAGGGCGTTCAGTGCGATGGCGGCGATCGGTATGCCGTGACGTCGCTGGCGGACTCGCTGGTTAATCGCTATGGGCCGCCGTGGGCGGTGATTCACAATGCGGGGATTACGCTGGATGCGTTGCATGTGAATCAGGATCCGACGCGCTGGCAGCATGTTATGGACACCAATCTTAACGCCGTTTTTTACTGGAACCGCTGCGTGATACCCGGCATGTGCTTGCAGGGGGAAGGATCGATTGTATTAATGTCTTCCGTTTCAGGCATTAAAGGCAATATTGGTCAGACAGCCTATGCAGCCAGTAAAGCGGCACTGCTGGGCATGAGCCGCTCTCTTGCACAGGAGCTGGGCCGGTTCGGCGTGAGGGTGAATTGCCTGGTGCCGGGGCTTATCGAGAGCGATATGCTGGCAGCGATCCCGGAGGCGAAACGTAAAACAATGATTGGGCAAATTCCGCTCAGACGCCCTGGCAGACCCGAAGAGGTGGCGAAAGCGGCGGCATTTTTAATCAGCGAGGCGAGTGGGTATATCACCGGGCAATCGCTGGTGATTGATGGCGGGATGACAGTGTAACGGCAGACGCCGTTACATTTCTAATTCAATATCCCCCTGCGCACGACAGCAGCAGGGGAGTATTTCACCAGGCTGGATAAATGCCAGCGGTTCACTGAGCCACGTTACTTCGCCTGCAACCAGACGGCAGCGGCACGAGCCGCAGTAGCCTTCGCGGCACTGGTACTCTACCGCAATCTTATGCGATTCCAGTGCCGCCAGCAGTGAAGGGTGCTCATCCTGGCACAGTAATTCTGCGCCAGTGATGCGAAGCGTGATACGCCCCATACGCTTTTCCGGCATTACAACTGGAAATTGCTCAGATCGTCGGTATCGACTTCCGAGTCAATCTGGCCGACCAGGTAGGAGCTCACTTCCACTTCCTGAGGCGCCACCTGCACATTGTCTGACACCAGCCAGGTGTTGATCCACGGAATCGGGTTCGAGCGGGTTTTGAACGGCAGTTCAAGGCCCACGGCCTGCATACGGATATTGGTAATGTACTCCACGTACTGGCAAAGAATGTCTTTGTTCAGGCCAATCATTGAGCCGTCGCGGAACAGATAATCCGCCCATTCTTTTTCCTGCTGTGCCGCGAGCACAAACAGATCGTAAGACTCCTGTTTGCACTCTTCCGCGATTTCCGCCATTTCCGGGTCATCAGCACCGGAACGCATCAGGTTCAGCATGTGCTGGGTACCGGTCAGATGCAGCGCCTCATCACGGGCGATCAGGCGGATGATTTTGGCGTTGCCTTCCATCAGTTCGCGCTCGGCGAAGGCGAAAGAGCAGGCGAAGCTGACGTAAAAACGAATGGCTTCCAGCGCGTTAACGCTCATCAGGCACAGATACAGCTGTTTCTTCAGGTTACGCAGATTGACGGTTACGGTCTTGCCGTTCACCGTGTGGGTACCTTCACCCAGCAAATGCCAGTAGCTGGTCATTTCGATCAGGTCATCGTAGTAACCTGAGATATCTTTCGCGCGTTTTAAAATCTCGTCGTTGGTGACGATGTCATCAAACACAATCGCCGGGTCGTTGACGATATTGCGGATGATATGGGTGTAGGAGCGCGAATGAATCGTTTCGGAGAACGCCCAGGTTTCTACCCACGTTTCCAGTTCGGGAATGGAAATCAGCGGTAGCAGCGCGACGTTCGGGCTACGGCCCTGAATGGAGTCCAGCAGCGTCTGGTACTTCAGGTTGCTGATGAAGATATGCTTCTCGTGCTCGGGCAACGCCTGGTAATCAATACGGTCGCGGGAAACGTCCACTTCTTCCGGGCGCCAGAAAAAAGAGAGTTGCTTTTCAATCAGCTTTTCGAAGATGTCATATTTTTGCTGATCGTAGCGGGCCACGTTAACCGACTGGCCAAAAAACATCGGTTCCAGTAGCTGGTCGTTTTTGGTCTGTGAAAAGGTGGTGTATGCCATGAATAAGAGTCCTGTCTTACGGAATAAAGGCGGGGAAATCCCCGCCCTGATTTTTTAGATTTTGCACGCGCCGCTTTCGCAGCCGTCGTCCTGAATCGACGGAGCCAGATCGTCCTGCGCATCCTCCGCGCCATCGCGGGTGTTTTGGTAATACAAGGTTTTCACGCCAAATTTATAGGCGGTGAGCAAATCTTTAAGCAGTTGCTGCATCGGCACTTTCCCTGACGGGAAACGTGTCGGGTCATAGTTGGTGTTAGCAGAAATGGACTGGTCGATAAACTTCTGCATGATGCCGACCAGTTGCAGGTAACCGTCATTGCCTGGCATTTCCCACAGCAGTTCATAGTTGTTTTTCAACAGCTCGTAGTCCGGCACCACCTGACGCAGAATACCGTCTTTGGAGGCCTTAATGCTGACGTGGCCGCGCGGCGGCTCAATGCCGTTAGTGGCATTGGAGATCTGCGAAGAGGTCTCGGACGGCATCAGTGCGGAGAGCGTGGAGTTACGCAGACCGTGGGTCTTAATGGACTCGCGCAGTGCTTCCCAGTCCAGATGCAGCGGCTCCTGGGTAATGCCATCAAGATCCTTTTTATAAGTATCGATCGGCAGAACGCCCTGGCTGTAAGTGGTTTCGTTGAACCACGGGCACGCGCCTTGCTCTTTTGCCAGCTCGTTAGAGGCCTTCAGCAGGTAATACTGAATAGCTTCAAAGGTTTTGTGCGTCAGGTTGTTGGCGCTGCCGTCGGAGTAACGCACGCCGTGTTTCGCCAGGTAGTAAGCGAAGTTAATCACGCCGATGCCCAGGGTACGACGGCCCATTGCGCCGCGTTTGGCCGCCAGGATCGGGTAATCCTGGTAATCCAGCAGCGCGTCGAGCGCGCGTACCGCCAGGGTCGCCAGCTCTTCGAGATCGTCCAGCGAGTCGATAGCGCCAAGGTTGAACGCGGACAGCGTGCAAAGGGCGATTTCACCGTTTTCGTCATTCACGTCGTCCAGCGGTTTGGTCGGCAGGGCGATTTCCAGGCACAGGTTAGACTGGCGCACCGGCGCAACCACCGGATCGAACGGGCTGTGAGTGTTGCAGTGGTCAACGTTCTGAATGTAAATACGGCCCGTGGACGCACGTTCCTGCATCATCAGCGAAAACAGCTCAACGGCTTTAATGCGCTGCTTGCGGATGCTGTCGTCTTTTTCATATTTGGTGTACAGACGCTCAAATTCATCCTGATCGGCGAAGAACGCGTCATACAGGCCCGGGACGTCGGACGGGCTGAACAGTGTGATGTCTTCGCCTTTCAGCAAACGGGTATACATCAGCTTGTTGATCTGTACGCCGTAATCCATATGACGCACGCGGTTGCCTTCCACGCCACGGTTGTTCTTCAGCACCAGCAGGCTTTCAACTTCTAAATGCCACATCGGGTAGAACAACGTGGCCGCGCCGCCACGCACGCCGCCCTGCGAGCAGGATTTCACCGCAGTCTGGAAATGCTTATAGAACGGGATACAGCCGGTGTGGAACGCTTCGCCGCCGCGAATCGGGCTGCCCAGTGCACGAATGCGGCCCGCGTTGATGCCGATACCGGCGCGCTGGGAAACGTATTTCACAATGGCGCTGGACGTGGCGTTGATGGAATCCAGGCTGTCGCCGCATTCGATCAGCACACAGGAGCTGAACTGACGGGTCGGGGTGCGTACGCCGGACATAATTGGCGTCGGCAGTGAAATCTTGAACAGCGAAACCGCGTCGTAGAAACGCTTCACGTAGTCCAGGCGGGTTTCACGCGGATAGTTTGAGAACAGGCAAGCGGCAACCAGCATGTACAGGAACTGCGCGCTCTCGTAAATCTCACCGGTCACGCGGTTCTGCACCAGGTATTTGCCTTCCAGTTGCTTCACGGCGGCGTAGGAGAAATTCATATCGCGCCAGTGATCGATAAAACCGTCCATCTGCTGGAACTCTTCTTCCGTGTAGTCTTCCAGCAGATGTCTGTCGTATTTGCCGAGCTCAATCATCTTCACAACGTGGTCGTAAAGTTTTGGCGGCTCGAACTGACCGTAGGCTTTTTTACGCAGATGGAAAATCGCCAGGCGCGCAGCAAGGTACTGGTAGTCCGGCGCATCACGGGAGATTAAATCCGCGGCCGCTTTGATGATGGTTTCATGGATATCGGAGGTTTTGATGCCGTCATAAAACTGGATGTGCGAGCGCAACTCGACTTGCGAGACCGATACGTTGCTTAACCCTTCCGCAGCCCAATCGAGAACGCGGTGGATTTTATCCAGATTGATACGCTCCTGGCGGCCGTCGCGTTTTGTAACCAGCAGACTCTGATTCATGTTTACCTGTCCGTGAATGTCCGTGAAAAAAGAAAATATCCCCCCGTTTATCCACAATCCGGCTTTTGTGATTAAACCTGTGGATAAATACTATATATGGGGTCTTTGAGATAAGTGAAACGCTATATGGTGAGTATTCTAGTAGGGATTCTTTTCAGAACAAGGGTTGATTTTGATGTTAATTTGCGGTTACGAAACGGCGTTTTTCGCTAAGTGCAGGTGTCATAAGGCCTAAGGGTTATGTCAATAACTTAGAAAAAAAATTCAAAATTTGATCGAGTGCCGATTTCCTGGCCGTTAAGCCAAATTGCGCAACAGGCTGCTGCGCAATCATGAGAACAAAAACCTATTACTGATCCCCGGTTTTGGCCTGTGTATGCAACATATAATTTACATCCACACCCGGACCGAGAGTAAACCGATTGGTCAACGGGTTAAAATGTAACCCGGTCATATGGCGCTCCTGCAACGTGGTACCATCCACCCAGCTCAGCAATTCGGCAGGCTTAATAAATTTCTTAATATCGTGGGTGCCTTTAGGCACCATGCGCAAAATGTATTCGGCACCGACAACCGCCATAAGCCAGGATTTGCCGTTGCGGTTGAGAGTGGAAAAGAACACATGGCCGCCGGGTTTGACCAGCCGGGCGCAGGCCTTGACCACGGAAGCCGGGTCCGGAACGTGCTCGAGCATCTCCATGCAGGTCACAACATCGTATTTTTCCGGGTGCTTCGCCGCGTGCTCTTCCACGGTTTCCTGGACGTAATCCAGCTCAACGCCGCTTTCCAGGGCATGTAAACGCGCCACCTGCAAAGGCTCAGCGCCCATATCAAGCCCCGTGACCGTTGCCCCCTGGCGCGCCATGCTCTCGCTCAGGATGCCGCCGCCGCAGCCGACGTCCAGCACCGTTTTGCCGAACAGGCCGCCCGCGCGTTCGGTAATGTAGCCCAGACGCAGCGGGTTAATGCGGTGCAGGGGCTTAAACTCGCCTTCGGTATCCCACCAGCGCGAAGCCACGGCTTCAAATTTGGCGATTTCGCCCCGATCAACGTTGTGCGCGATCGGTGATTTTTCGGCATTCATCAGCGCTATTACTCCATTGGTTTCAATTCTGTGGATTATAACAGGCGAAGACGGGTAATAAACCCTTGCCCTCGGTCATTCGACTTACCGGAATCAGGCGTACTGTGTTATAATTTGCGACCTTTGATTCCGGGACACAGTAGAGGGATAACGGTCAGATGAGCGACCTTGCCAGAGAAATTACACCGGTCAACATTGAGGAAGAGCTCAAGAGCTCCTATCTGGATTACGCGATGTCGGTCATTGTCGGCCGTGCGCTTCCGGATGTCCGAGATGGCCTGAAACCGGTACACCGTCGCGTACTTTACGCCATGAACGTTTTGGGCAATGACTGGAATAAAGCCTACAAAAAATCCGCGCGTGTCGTGGGTGACGTCATCGGTAAATACCACCCCCATGGCGACTCCGCGGTTTATGACACTATCGTTCGTATGGCGCAGCCGTTTTCCCTGCGTTATATGCTGGTCGATGGCCAGGGCAACTTCGGTTCCATCGACGGCGACTCTGCAGCGGCGATGCGTTACACCGAAATCCGCCTGGCGAAAATCGCCCATGAGCTGATGGCCGATCTCGAAAAAGAGACGGTCGATTTCGTCGACAACTATGACGGCACGGAAAAAATTCCGGACGTTATGCCGACCAAAATTCCGAACCTGCTGGTTAACGGCTCCTCCGGTATTGCGGTGGGCATGGCGACCAACATCCCGCCTCACAACCTTACTGAAGTGATCAGCGCCTGCCTGGCCTACATTGAAGATGAAGACATCAGCGTAGAAGGGCTGATGGAGCACATCCCGGGTCCTGATTTCCCGACTGCTGCGATCATCAATGGCCGTCGTGGTATCGAAGAGGCTTACCGTACCGGCCGCGGCAAAATTTATATTCGCGCCCGCGCCGAAGTGGAAGTGGACGCGAAGTCCGGCCGTGAAACCATCATCGTTCATGAAATTCCGTATCAGGTGAACAAAGCGCGCCTGATTGAGAAAATCGCCGAGCTGGTAAAAGACAAACGCGTTGAAGGCATCAGCGCGCTGCGTGACGAGTCTGATAAAGACGGGATGCGCATCGTGATTGAAATCAAACGCGACGCGGTGGGCGAGGTGGTGCTAAACAACCTCTACTCTCAGACTCAGCTTCAGGTCTCTTTCGGCATCAACATGGTGGCATTGCACCATGGCCAGCCGAAGATCATGACCCTGAAAGAGATCCTGTCGGCGTTTGTCCGTCACCGTCGTGAAGTGGTGACTCGCCGTACCGTTTTCGAACTGCGTAAAGCGCGCGATCGTGCGCATATCCTTGAAGCGCTGGCGATTGCGCTGGCGAACATTGACCCGATTATCGAGCTGATTCGCCGTGCGCCGACCCCGGCGGAAGCGAAAGCTGGCCTGATTGCCCAGGCATGGGATTTGGGCAATGTCAAAGCGATGCTGGAAGGCGCAGGCGATGACGCTGCGCGTCCGGAATGGCTGGAGCCGGAATTCGGTATTCGCGATGGCAAATACTGGCTGACCGAGCAGCAGGCCCAGGCGATCCTGGATTTACGTCTGCAGAAACTCACCGGCCTTGAGCATGAAAAACTGCTCGACGAGTACAAAGAGCTGCTGACCCAAATCGCTGAGCTGCTGCACATTCTCGGCAGCGCCGATCGTCTGATGGAAGTGATTCGCGAAGAGCTGGAACTGGTGCGCGATCAGTTTGGCGATAAGCGCCGTACTGAAATCACCGCCAACAGCGCCGATATCAATATCGAAGATCTGATCAGCCAGGAAGACGTGGTCGTCACCCTGTCGCATCAGGGCTACGTGAAGTATCAGCCGCTCTCCGATTACGAAGCGCAGCGCCGTGGCGGTAAAGGCAAGTCTGCCGCACGCATCAAAGAAGAAGACTTTATCGACCGCCTGCTGGTGGCCAACACCCATGACACCATCCTGTGCTTCTCAAGCCGGGGCCGTCTGTACTGGATGAAGGTCTATCAGCTGCCGGAAGCGAGCCGTGGTGCCCGTGGACGTCCAATCGTTAACCTGCTGCCGCTGGAAGCCAACGAACGTATCACGGCGATCCTGCCGGTGCGCGAATATGCCGAAGGCGTCAATGTGTTTATGGCAACCGCCAGCGGCACCGTGAAGAAAACCGCGCTTAAAGAGTTCAGCCGTCCGCGTACGGCGGGTATCATCGCCGTTAACCTTAACGAAGGCGATGAGCTGATTGGCGTGGATCTGACCTCCGCCAGCGATGAAGTCATGCTGTTCTCCGCGCAGGGTAAAGTGGTGCGCTTTAAAGACGACGCAGTGCGTCCGATGGGCCGTACCGCGACCGGCGTACGCGGTATCCGTCTGATGGACGGCGACAGCGTGGTTTCGCTGATCGTTCCGCGTGGCGAAGGCGCAATCCTGACCGTGACGCAAAACGGCTACGGCAAACGCACGGCGGCGGATGAATATCCGACCAAATCCCGTGCGACGAAAGGCGTTATCTCCATTAAAGTCACCGATCGTAACGGCCCTGTGGTCGGCGCGGTGCAGGTGGATGACTGCGATCAGATCATGATGATTACCGATGCCGGTACTTTAGTCCGTACCCGCGTATCTGAAATCAGCATTGTGGGTCGTAACACTCAGGGTGTGATCCTGATTCGTACCGCCGAAGATGAGAACGTTGTGGGTCTGCAACGTGTCGCCGAACCGGTGGACGACGAAGAGCTGGACAGCATCGACGGTACTGTCGCAGAAGGCGATGATGAAATCGCGCCGGAAGCGGATAACGACGATGATGCAGCTGACGATGCTGAAGAGTAATCGTAGTTGACCGTGAAACAGTAAAAAGGGCCGGATTATCCGGCCCTTTTTTTATGGGTATAGCAGGTTCAGCATAAGGGTGTGTTGCTCAGCTCATTCGCTCAACGATCATCGCAATCCCTTGCCCACCGCCAATGCACAGCGTTGCCAGGCCGAGGGTTTTATCCCGTGCTGCCAGCGCATGGAGAAGCGTGACCAAAATGCGTGCGCCGCTCGCGCCGATGGGATGGCCTAACGCAATCGCGCCGCCGTTGACATTCACTTTCTCAGCGTCAAAACCTAACCGTTGCCCGACCGCAAGAAACTGCGCAGCAAAGGCTTCATTGGCTTCGATAAGATCGATATCCGCCAGCGTCAGGCCGGTTTGCTGCAATACGTTCTGCGTGGCAGGCACCGGGCCAAGCCCCATCATTGCCGGAGCGACACCGCCGCAGGCATAACCGCGAATACGTGCCATCGGCGTTAAGCCTGCTGCTCGCGCTGCGTCTTCATTCATCACTACCAGCGCAGCCGCGCCATCATTAATCCCGGAGGCGTTACCGGCGGTAACAGTACCATTTTTATCAAACGCGGGTCGCAACTGCGCCAGGCCTTCCAGCGTGGTGCCCGCTTTAGGGAATTCATCCACGCTAAACTGGCTTTCTGCTTTACGGGTTTTCACCGTTACCGGCACGATTTCACGGGTAAATGCGCCCGACTCAATGGCGGCAAGGCCTTTTGCTGGGAATGCAATGCGGCTTCATCCTGCATCGCGCGCGTGATGCCATGCGCTTTAGCGACGTTTTCCGCGGTGATCCCCATATGGTAGCCTTCGATGGCGCACATCAGGCCGTCGCGCAAAATCACGTCGGCAAGCTCGCCGTTGCCCAACCGAAAGCCCCAGCGCGCTTTCGCATTCAGCAAATAGGGGGCCTGGCTCATGCTTTCCATTCCGCCCGCCACCAGTGCTTTCGCGTGGCCTGTCTGAATTGTCTGCGCTGCCAGCGCTACGCTTTTCAACCCCGATCCGCACACTTTATTCACTGTGAAACCGCACACCGTTTCCGGCAGGCCCGCCTTTAATAACGCCTGCCGCGCCGGATTTTGCCCGAGCCCCGCCTGTAAGACGTTGCCCATAATCGCTTCGTCAATCGGCTGCCCATCCAGCCCGGCGCGATGCAGTGCTTCCTGGATAACGAGCGCGCCTAACTCAACCGCACTGACGCCCGCCAGCGCGCCATTAAAACTGCCCATCGCCGTACGAACGGCGCTAACAATAACGGCATTTTTCATGTTCAATTCCTTATAGATTCGCTGTCAGAAAAGCGTCAGACCGATAACAAAGATGACCCCGGAGAACAGCAGAGCCGTAATGCAATAGCCCATGATGTCGCGCACGCCGAGACCGGCGATAGCCAGCGCGGGCAATGCCCAGAACGGTTGCGCCATATTCATCCACTGTTCGCCATAGGCGATGGCCATCACGGACTTACCGAGGTCCGCGCCCAGCGCCTGGGCGGCAGGCATGACGAATGGCCCCTGAATAACCCAGTGACCTCCGCCTGACGGCACGGCGAAGTTGATCAGCGCGGAGCTGAAAAAAGTCATGATCGGGAAGGTGTCTTTATTGGCGACGTTGATAAAAAACTCAGTGATAAGCCCGCCCAGCCCGGAGTGCTCCATCATCAACTGGATACCGGCATAGAACGGGAACTGCACCAGAATGCCTGCGGTGCTGCGGGCGGCAGCACCGATAGCGCGCATATAGGCCATTGGGGTTTTGTGCAGCAGCAAACCGACAATCATAAACATCATATTGACGGTGTTGATGGTGATGTTGAACCCTTTCTCAGCAAAGTAATAACCAAGATAAACTATGCCCAGCGCGCCAATAATCAGTGCCAGAATGCGGCTCTCTTCGAGCCGTTCGGATGGCGGTGCGTCTTTCGGCAGTATCTTCTGGAAATCCGGTTCTTCCATCAGCAGTTTTGGATCGACGGAAACCACGTCACCCGGCTTCGGCATCATCAGGCGAGTGACAAACGGCATGACTACAATCAGGCCCAGCGTGATGAAAATATTAAAGCCGGTAAACAACGTCTGCCCGACCGGGATCACTCCCGCGATATGTTCCACCGGGTTCCCCGGCGTGGCGGCCAGCAGCGGCATTGAACCGGAGAATCCACCGCCCCAGGTTAAAAAGCCGATGTAAGCGCAGGCGATCAGGAGTGGATAATCGGAGCCGGGGACGCGGCGCGCGACTTCGCGGGCAAACATCGCGCCGACCACCAGGCCAAAGCCCCAGTTGATAACGCACGCCACTGAGCCAAAGAACGTTACCAGCATCACGCCCTGAATCGGTGTGCGGGCCGCAGATGCGGCGGTGCGGAGGATTTTTTTTACCGGCCCGGAACTGGCCAGCGCATGACCAGTGACAATAATCAGCGCCATCTGCATACCGAAAGCCAGCAGGTTCCAGAAGCCATCGCCCCACATTTTCACCATATCCAGCGGGGTGTGAGGCGTCAGCCAGAGTGCGACGCCAAAGGTGATGAGCGTCAACAGCATGGCAAAAATCAACGGGTCAGGAAGATAGCGGCTGACCAGGCGCGTCATCAAACGGGAGATGCGACCAATCATAACGCCACTCCTTCCGCCATGGTTTTGAGCGCAGGAGAGACGATAAACGCCGCTTCGGTACGGGCACGAACGGTGTCAATGTCGACACCTGGCGCGGTTTCGGTTAACCACATTTTGCCGTCAGTAAATTCAAATACCGCCAGCTCCGTCACCAGCAGATTAACCGCGTGTTGCGCGGTGAGCGGCATGGTGCAGCGACGCAGAATTTTTGCCGAACCGTCTTTGGCGCAGTGTTCCATTGCGATAATGACTTTGCGTGCGCCGGTTACCAAATCCATTGCGCCGCCCATGCCGGGCACCATTTTTCCGGGCACGACCCAGTTCGCCAGATTGGCGTCCTGATCCACCTGTAAGCCGCCCAACACACAGGCATCCACATGGCCGCCGCGGATGAGGGCAAAAGACATGGCGCTGTCAAACATCGCAGCGCCCAGCAGAATGCCGCAGGGCTGGCCGCCCGCGTTCACCAGGTCGGGATGCTGTTCGGTCACCGGGCCCAGACCGAGAAAACCGTTTTCAGATTGCAGTGTGATATGCACGTCAGCGGGCAAATAGTTCGCCACAAGCGTCGGTAAACCAATCCCCAGATTGACGACATCGCCGTCGTTGAGTTCCAGCGCCACGCGGCGCGCAATACGTTGTTTAGCATCCATGATTAACCTTCCTGAGAAATGATATGGTCGATTACCGCACCGGGCGTCATAACCTGATCGGGGGGTGATCGCGCCGACCGGAACAATCTCGTCGGCTTCCGCCAGCGTGATATCCGCCGCAAGGGCGATCAGCGGGTTGAAGTTGCGTGCGCTAAGTTGATAGGTAAGGTTGCCGAGAGGATCGGCCTGATGGGCGCGGATCAGCGCCAGATCGGCGCGCAGAGGGCGCTCGACCAGATATTTCTTGCCGTCAAAGGTGAGGGTTTGCTTACCTTCCTCTACCACGGTGCCGACCCCGGTTGGGGTTAACACGCCGCCCAGGCCCGCACCGCCGCAGCGGATTTGTTCAATCAGTGTGCCCTGGGGCACCAACTGGACGTCCATTTCGCCGGCAATCATTCGCCGTCCGGTTTCCGGATTGGTGCCGATATGCGACGCGATAACTTTTTTGACCCGACCGTTAACGATGAGTGGGCCGATGCCGACATCCACAAATGCGGTATCGTTAGCAATGATCGTTAAATCGCGTACGCCTGAGGCCAATAGCGCGTCTACCAGCCGGGGAGGCGTACCGACGCCCATAAAGCCGCCGACCATAATCGTCATGCCATCGCGAAAGAAGCGACTGGCCTGCTGTAGCGTGATCTGTTTTTCTTTCATGTGACTTCCCTATGATGACTCCGTAATGGGTACGTAGCCGTAATAGCAAAGGGAATGCCAGCATCTTTATATCGTTATATTATCAATTAACTTATTGTTATATATGGGTTTTTAAATTTGGTGAAGGCAGGATTGTAAGAAGATTACCAGGCAGGTTTTTGCGCACTGTGCAAAAACCTGCCTGGCAAATCCTGGGCGATGGGGACGTTATTCGATGCCGTACTCCTGCAGTTTGTACATCAGCGCCCGGCGGCTAATGGCAAGCTCAATGGCGGTGTGGGTACGGTTTCCCCCATTGCGCGCCAGCGCGGCAACCAGCAGCTGTCTTTCATAGGCTTTCACGGCTTCTTTCAGCCCGCCTTCAACAGGTTGGTTTATCAGGGGATCCTCAGGCATCATCGTTTCGCGCTGAAACGGCGCGGGTAAATCTTCCGCAAAGATCACTGCGCCAGTGCTCATAATCACCGCGCGTTCAATCACATTTGCCAGTTCGCGGACGTTGCCGGGCCAGGGCCAGGCATTCAACAGCGCCAGCGCCTGGGGGTCGATTTCAATGATATCGCGCTGATTTTCCGCCGCGAATTTTTGCGCGAAGTGATTTGCCAGCAGGGGGACGTCCCCGACCCGCTGGCGCAGAGGGGGGATCTCCAGGTGGATCACGTTGAGGCGATAATACAGATCTTCGCGAAATGCCCCCCGGGCGACGCTTTCCGCGAGGTTACGGTTGGTGGCAGCAAGGATGCGGATATCGACTTTGATTGTCTGGCTACCGCCCACCCGTTCAAACTCCCGCTCCTGCAAGACGCGCAGCAATTTGACCTGCAAATTTAGCGGCATTTCGCCGATTTCATCCAGCAGCAGGGTGCCGTGGTGGGCGCGTTCGAATAATCCCTGGCGTTGCCCTTGCGCACCGGTAAACGCCCCTTTTTCATGACCAAACAGCTCGCTTTCCAGTAGCGAATCCGGCAACGCTGCGCAGTTGATTTTAATAAATGGCCCGCTGGCGCGTCGGCTGTGATAGTGAATGGCTCGGGCAATCAGCTCTTTACCGGTGCCACTTTCGCCGGATATCAGCACGTTGGCGTTACTCAGGGCGATTCTGGCGGTATCACGGCAAATTTCCATCATGCAGGGCGTATTGGTCAGAATATGCCCCCATTGCCAGCTCTCGCTCAGTGCCTGATGCAACTCGCGTATCTCTTCTTTCATTGACTGCAACTGAAGCGCCCGGTTAATCACCAGATTCAGCTCATCCAGATCGAAGGGTTTGATCACGTAATCAAAAGCACCGTTACGGAGCGCTTCCACCGCAGTTTCCACGGCGGCATAGGCCGTCATCAGCACCACAGGGATTTTCGGATTGATTTCCTGCATGCGGGAAAGCGCGTCAAGACCGTTGAGTTCCGGCATGCGGATATCCATCAACACCACATCAGGCTGGCTTTCGCGAAATAGCCGCAACGCCTCTTTGCCGTTTCGGGCGTTCAACGTTTGGTGACCGGAAAGCGTAAAAGCCGTTTCCAGCATCAGACGGACGTTCTCTTCGTCATCGACAATCAAAATGCGGTACATCGGTTTCATAGCGGCTGCGTTCCCTGAAAATGAAGCGGCAGAAGTAAGGTAAAAGTCGCGCCATGGCCTGGCTCGCTGGTCAGTAAAATATCGCCGTGATGGGCAGTGATAATGCGCTGGCTCAGCGCGAGGCCAAGCCCGGTGCCGGAGGCTTTGGTTGTGAAAAAGGGGTCGAAGATTTTCTTCTGACAGTCTGGCGCGATCCCGCACCCGTCATCGCGGATTTCAATCGCCTGGTGGTCGTCATCCCACATAAAGGTGCGAATGGCGATATGACCGCGGGTGGTAATCGCCTGAACAGCGTTAATTAACATATTCAGCAGCACTTGTTTAAGGAGCTCGCCGTCGGCTTCAATCATCCCGAGCGTCGGGTCGCAGGTCGTGGTGAACTCAATTCGCGCTTCCACCCCGGCGGTTTGAATCAGGATCAGACATTCATCAAGCAACTGGTTAAGACTGACCGGTTGCCAGTGGCCGTGGCGGGGTCGGGAAAAATCGAGCAGTTGCTGAATCACCCGGTTAATCGAGTCGATTTCCTTGAGGATCACCGACAGATATTGCTGATGCGTGGGCTGCATATCCTGCTGTCTGAGGATTTGCGCATAGCCTTTGATCGCGGTCAGCGGATTGCGAACTTCATGGGCCACGCCCGCCATTAATTCGCCCAGCGTGGCAAGCCGTTCAGTTTGCGCCTGGCGCCGTTGACGCTCTTTTCGGGCGGTCAGGTCGGAGAATATCACCAGCGCGCCAATCAACTCGCCCTGCGCATTATGAATCTGGCTGGTGGTGACGCTGATTTCGATGGTCCGCTCGCGGGCCGGAAAGCTTATCTCCAGCGCAACATGGCCGGTGCCCTGTTGCAGGGTTTCCAGTACCGGGCTGTCGAATCCGGTATCGGTAAAAATACTGGAATAGGGCTTACCTAACAGCTCGCGCAACGGATAGCCCGTGATGTGTTCGGCTGCGGGATTCATGGTGGTAACACGGCCCAGTTTATCCACCGCAATTACGCCATCTGCGGCGTTTTCGATAATCAGATCGTTGAGCGTTTGCGTTTCGCGCAGCGTCTGGGCCAGCGTATTAACGCTACGGCTGATTTGGCCCATTTCTCCCGGCAGTGCTGGCAGGCGAGTGGTATGGTCCTGGGCAAGGTTATCGAGACCCCGGGTAATGACATCGATATTGGCGCTGACGCGTCCGGATGCGAGTACGATCAGCAACAGACTTAACAGCAATCCTGCTGACAACACGATCAGAATATTGATATCCAACCGTTCCGCCTGGATACGGATATCTTCCGACAGTTCGTTAGCCCAGATATAACCCAATACCTCGCCGTGGCGGATGATGGGTATCATGGAGTTCAGAATATGCCCACGCACCTGCTTGCCTGAGAAGACGCGGGGTTCGCCGCTTGCCATGGACCTCGCGACCCGGATGGTCAGCTGCGATGGTCACCCCAACGTTGTCCTGATACTGGGCCTGAGGCGCATAGGTAATAATGGCGTCCAGTTTCCGGTGATAGTAGCCAGCGCCGATGCCGGGAAACGCATGGGCGATACGCTCGGTTTGCTCACTAAGCTGATGATTCAACGCCGCGATTTGCCGTTCGCGGGGCAGGGGCAGCGGCTGGTTAAAACGGTCGCCCAGCGCCTCGTCCAGCAGGTGGGTCACCGCCGCGAGCTTTTTCTCTTTCTCCGCAATCAGCGCCGCCCGTCCTTCGCTGTCTGCCACATACCCGATAGTGAGAAGCGGAAGGGTGACCATACCGACAGCCAGCATTATCAGTTGATTGCGAAGTTTGCGAGGAATGAGCGGGGTGAGAATCTTCCGTAAGTATGAAAAGCGCACGTCTTAAAATCCCTTTCCCTGAGAAGTAAATTTCGATTATCGCTGGAATTTCAGGGGATTTCGTGAGGGACATTCAAAATACAGACAAGCACTGAAGATTGCGGCAGTGCCGTTTTACGGCTACCTTAACGGCATCATTTTTTTTCACTGCCTGCCACAGCGACCGGTACCACTTTGAAATACTTCGTCTCCTTTCGCAACACGCTGAAAGTTTCTCGTTATCTGTTCCGCGCCCTGGCATTATTGCTTTGGTTGCTGATCGCCTTATTTTCCGTGTTTTATATCGTCAGCGCCCTGCATGAAAAAGAGTCCGAAATTCGCCAGGAGTTTAACCTGAGCTTCGATCAGGCGCAGCGCTATATCCAGCGTACCTCCGATGTGATGAAAGAGCTGAAGTTCATTGCGGAAAACCGGCTTAACACGCCGGATGGCGCATTGCTGAGCGCGGGTAAACGCGATATCGGCACCGAGATTCCGGCGTTTACGCCCCTGTGGTCTGATTCTGACTGCAGCGCCATGGGTAACGCCTGGCGTGGCTCGTTGCAGTCTATGGCCTGGTTTTTGCGTTACTGGCGGGATAATTTTTCTGCGGCGTATGATTTGAACCGCGTATTTCTGATCGGGGCGGATAATCTTTGCGTGGCGAATTTCGGCCTGCGCGATCGGCCGGTCGAGCGCGAAAGGCATTCTGAAGGCGTTTCACGATCGCATCGTCAAATACCGCAACGCTCCCCAGGATGAGCGTACCAGCAGCTTGTACTGGATAGGGCAGGGGCCGCAGCCAGGCGTGGGGTAATTTCTATGCCATCACCCCGGTTTATCTGGCCAACCGCCTCCAGGCGCTGCTTGGCACGGAGCAAACGATCCGCGTGGAAAACTTTTTCACGCCAGGCAGTTTGCCGATGGGCGTCACGGTACTTGATGAAAACAACCATCCGCTGATCTCCCTGAGCGGGCCGGATACGCGTATCGTCGCGGATCCGCGCTGGGTCCAGGACCGCGCATGGTTTGGCTATACTGCTGGTTTTAAAGAGCTGATCCTGAAAAAGAACCTGCCGCCGTCGTCCCTCAGCATTGTTTATTCGGTCCCGGTTGATTTAGTGCTTGAGCGCATTCGGATGCTGATTTTAAACGCGGTGCTGCTCAATGTGCTGGTCGGAATTGTGCTGTTTACCCTGGCGCGCATGTACGAGCGACGGATTTTTATCCCCGCAGAAGTGGATGCCCAGCGTCTGGAGGAACATGAGCAATTTAACCGCAAGATTGTGGCGTCCGCGCCGGTGGGGATTTGTATTCTGCGCACCCAGGATGGCTCAAATATCCTGAGTAACGAGCTGGCGCACAACTATCTCAATATGCTCACGCACGAGGACCGGCAGCGGCTGACGCAAATCATCTGCGGTCAGCAGGTCAACTTCGTCGACGTGCTGACCAGCAATAATACCAATCTGCAAATCAGCTTTGTGCATTCGCGTTACCGCAATGAAAACGTGGCGATTTGCGTGCTGGTTGATGTGTCCGCACGCGTCAAAATGGAAGAGTCATTGCAGGAAATGGCCCAGGCGGCGGAGCAGGCCAGCCAGTCAAAATCCATGTTCCTCGCCACCGTCAGCCACGAGTTGCGTACCCCGCTGTACGGCATAATCGGCAACCTCGATTTGCTCCAGACGAAACCGCTGCCGAAAGGCGTCGACAGGCTGGTGACGGCGATGAATAACTCCTCCAGCCTGCTGCTGAAGATTATCAGCGATATTCTCGACTTCTCGAAAATCGAATCTGAACAGCTAAAAATTGAGCCGCGTGAGTTTTCACCTCGCGAGCTGATGAGCCACATTACCGCCAACTACCTGCCGCTGGTGGTGCGCAAACAATTAGGGCTTTACTGCTTTATCGAGCCGGATGTCCCGCTGGCCCTGCTGGGCGACCCGATCCGCATCCAACAGGTGATTTCTAACCTGCTCAGCAATGCGATCAAATTTACCGATGTGGGATGCATTGTGCTGCATGTCGATCAGGCGGACGGCTACCTGCGCTTCCGGGTGCGGGATACCGGGGTGGGCATCCCGGCGAAAGAGGTGGTTAAACTGTTCGATCCGTTCTTCCAGGTGGGAACCGGCGTCCAGCGCAATTTCCAGGGCACCGGGCTTGGCCTCGCCATTTGTGAAAAGCTGACCACCATGATGGATGGCGATATCGCGATTGATACGGAACCCGGCCTGGGGAGTCAGTTTACGGTGCGTATTCCGCTCTATCGGGCGCAGCCAGCCCCGGTCGACGGGGTGGAAGGCCTGAGCGATAAGCGCTGCCTGCTGGCGGTGCGTAACGCCTCATTGCAGGCCTATCTGGAATCCCTGCTGGAACGCAACGGTATTCGCACTCAGCGCTATGAAGGGCAGCGTCCCGATTTTGAAGACGTCCTGATAACGGACGACGCGCCCGTCGCCGACTGGGAAGGGCGGGCGACCATTATGTTCTGCCGCCGACACATCGGTATGCCGCTTGAACAGGCGCCGGGCCGCTGGGTGCAGAGCGTAGCGGCACCGCACGATGTGATTGCGTTGCTGGGCCGCATTTACAGCATCGATGTCGGCACTGCCGGGGGCAACGGCGCGCTACCTGCGCCAACTGCCACCAGCGAGCAAAATGATGACATGATGATCCTGGTGGTGGACGATCACCCAATCAACCGCCGTCTGCTGGCCGATCAACTGGGATCGCTCGGCTATCAGTGTAAAACCGCAAACGACGGTGTGGATGCCCTGAGCGTACTGGCAAAAAATCATATCGATATCGTATTAAGCGACGTCAACATGCCGAATATGGATGGTTATCGTCTTACTCAGCGCATTCGTCAGCTTGGCCTGACGCTGCCGGTGGTGGGCGTTACCGCTAATGCCCTGGCAGAAGAGAAACAGCGCTGCCTCGAATCGGGAATGGACAGCTGCCTGTCGAAACCGGTCACGCTGGATGTGCTCAAGCAGACGCTGATGCTTTATGCCGAGCGGGTGCGCAAAGCCCGTCGCTGATCTTTCCTGATTTGACCGAACTGTGCCGCCCGCGCCATGTTGGCCGGGCGGACGCAACCGCCGTGATTAGAGTAAAAACAGCGTCGCCAGACCGAGAAAAATAAAGAATCCGCCGGTGTCGGTGATAGCGGTGATCATTACGCTGGAACCAATCGCCGGATCGCGTCCCAGACGGGTCATCACCATGGGGATCACGACCCCCATAAACGCCGCAACCAGCAGGTTAAGCATCATTGCCAGCGTCATGACGCCGCCCAGCGCCGGGTCGCCATACAGCCCCCATGTGACCCCGCCCATGATGCCACCCCAAACCAGGCCGTTAATCAGCGCCACGCCGAGCTCGCGCAGCATCAGAAAATGGATATTCCCCGGCTGGATCTGCCCCAGCGCCAGGGCGCGCACGATCATCGTGATCGTTTGGTTGCCGGTGTTGCCGCCAATACCCGCCACAATCGGCATTAACGACGCCAGCGCGACCAGTTGCGCGATGGTGTTTTCGAAGCCGTCGATAACCCGCGAGGCAATGAACGCGGTGCAAAGGTTGACCGCCAGCCATGCCCAGCGATTTTTTACCGCTTTGCCAACCGGGGCGAACACATCTTCTTCGGTACTTAAGCCCCCCATACGGCGCAGATCGTTATCGGTTTCTTCATACACCACGTCGACGATCTCATCGATGGTTAATCGGCCAGTCAGTTTGCCCTGAGCATTAACCACGGCGGCGCTCACCAGGTTATCGCGTTCAAAAATGCGCGCGGCGTCTTCATCCCGCACTTCCGGCGTGAGTATCACCGGGTTGGCGGTCATCACGTCGCATACCACTGTCTGCTGCCTGTTGAGCAGGATAGTGGTCAGGGGCAGTTCGCCAATCAGCGTGTTATCGCGGTTTACCACAAACAGCTTGTCGGTGTTGTGGGGCATTCTGCCCAGGCGGCGCAGATAGCGCTGAACGGTCGCCAGCGTGATCTCCGGACGCACGGTGATCACTTCAAACTCCATGATCGCGCCGACGCTGTTTTTGTCATACATCAGCATCTGGCGCGCCCGGGCGCGCTCGCGGGCCGGGAGCGACGTCAGCAGGCGTCCGATCAGGTTTCGCGGCAGGTGCTGGGCAATATAGATCTGTTCATCGATATCCAGCGTGCTGATGGCGGCGAGCAGCGCCCGATCGCTCATGTCATTAATCAGGTCGTCCCAGACGTTATCCGAGGCTTCCAGTAGGACATGACCGCGCTTTTCATCGCCGACCAGTCGCCAGACGGCGTGGCGTTCTTCCGGTGGCAATGCTTCGAGCGTGTCGGCAAGATCGGGCGCAGGCAGGCGCTGCACCCGTATCGCGATGTCATCAATCGCGTTCAACACCTGTTCGGCGTCGTGGTGGCCTGGCGCGAATTTCCCGAGTATTCCGTGGGTGACGGCTTTGTCTGTCGCCAGCAGTCTCAGAATTTGCAGCCGGTCTTCGGCTCGTTGTTTTACGTTATAGGGTATTGTCGAGGACATGTTTCGCGCATTCCGTGGAAAGAAAACCGGCAGGGCTTTCCCGCCCCTTCGTTTGTTGAGGATGTGTTAAGCATAGCGGGGGCTTTGTAAATTTTACTAAACGGCGGAGACGACGGGTTAAAAAAACGCCAGCATCAACGGTCGCTGCTGGCGTCTGGCTTTGGCCTGTCTCAGGTGCCGGTGCGCGCTACCGCGTCGCGGCTGGCGCTGTCGCGTTCGTCACCGGTCAGCTCGCTCAGAATACCGTTGCGCATTTCCAGCAGGCGATCGGCGTGAATGAAGTAGTGATCGTCGTGGCTGATGGCAAAAATCGTTTTACCCATTTGCTGCATCAGTGGCAGTAACACCTGATAAAAATCCCGGCGGAAATGCGGGTCCTGATCGGCGGCCCACTCATCCAGCAGGATAATGTCACGCTCTTCCGCCAGCGCCAGCAGGAGCGCCACGCGTTTTTTCTGGCCTTTCGACAGCTTCAGATTAAGGATTTTGCCGTTATCCAGTTCCAGTTTGGAAGACATTTGCAGGCGTTGCAGCCACTGCTCCACCAGCGCCGGATTAGCAGGCTGACCATCAGGACCGAGCAATTGATCGAAAAGCCAGACATCGGTAAACACTGCCGAGAAATGTTTGCGGTAGGCGTCCATGTTACTCGCGTCGATGGGCTGGCCATCCAGCAAAATCTCACCGGACACGGGCTGATACAGCCCGGTCAGGAGCATCGCCAGCGTGGATTTACCGCTGCCGTTGCCGCCAATCAGAAACAGTAACTCCCCGCGATGCATCGTCAGGTTAATCGGGCCCACGGCAAAAGAGTTGTCGCCATAGCGGAACGTCACATCGCGCAGCTCCAGCGTTTGCCAGGGCGCACGCGGCGTCGGATGGGTAAATTCAGGTTGATAGGGGGCAAGGCTGAATTTATTGAGCTTGTTAAATGCCACTTGTGCGGTCAGCAAGGTGGGCAGTGCGCCCACAGCCGACAGCAGCGGCGTACGCAGGAACAGCAGCGTTAAGGAGAACGTGGCCGCAACGTTGGTGTCTGCCCAGCCAAGGCTGTTGGCCATCCAGAACACCAGGCCGATTGCGCCCAGCATCATAATGTTCGACCAGTTCACCGCGCTCAGATGGAAGGTGTCGGCACGGACAATATGGTGGCGATACTCTTTGGCATCCGGCTGATAGATTTTGTCGAAAATGTATTCGGCGCGCTCGCGGTTGAGGGCCAGCTCTTTACGGCCTTCCAGCACGGTCTGGTAGTTGTTATACAGTTTGTCTTCGGTTTCACGCAGGATCGCCAGGTGGCGATAGACGCGGGAGACCAGCATAAAACCGCCCCAGATGGTGATCACCAGCCAGACGGAAGTAATCACCAACATTTTCGGCGACAGCACCGCCAGATACCAGGCGCAACCCATCGCCAGGATGATGCCTTGCACGAGTTCCGGCAGACGCACAAAGGCGATGGTGATATTGCGAATATCGCTGGTTAACCCTGCCAGCAGCGAGGCGCTGCCCAACTGTTCTATCCGTTCAACCGGCGTATCGAGAATGCGTTTGATGAATTCGCCGCGCAGCCGGTAAACAAAATGATGGCCCAGAGTGGTCAGGGCAAGCTGTGAGGCCAGAGTCACCGCCATCAGCAGCAACAGCAGACCGAGGAATTCGGGTAATACCGACAGAGAAATATCGACGTTTTCGATCAGGCGTTGGTTAATGAATGCAATGAGGCCAATACCCAGAGCGGCACTGGCAAGACTCAGCGCCATCACCATCAAAAAAGGCCAGCGATATTGACGCCAGACGACCAGCAGGAGTTCCATAAATAGCAGTAATCCACAGCAAAAAAAAAATCAGGCATGCAGTGTAAACGGCTGACGGATGACGGCAAGAATAATTCTTATTTTTATTCGTAATACCCTGCGGCACGGAAGGTGAGGTTGTAACGGTAGCTGCCGGTAAGGGGATGATCCCCCGGTTTTAACGGCTGGATACCGTGATAAACCAGGCGCGAAGGGCCGCCCCATACCACCACGTCGCCATGCTCCAGCATAACGCGTTGCAGCGGTGCACTGCGGGTCAGGCCGCCAAACTGAAACACGGCGGGCAAACCGAGCGACACCGAAACGATCGGCGCCGCCAGGTTAGGCTCATCTTTATCCTGATGCAGCGACAGTTTCGCGCCTGGCTCGTAGCGGTTGATCAGGCACGCGTCAGGAGCGAAATCCGGATAGCCTGCCGCCCGGGACGCTGCATCGCACAGGTGTTGAAAACTGTCCGGCATGGCAGGCCAGGGTTGATCGGTTTGCGGATCGACTGGCGCGTACAGATAACCACGCGTGTTGGTGGTCCAGCCCAGTGAACCGCAGTTGGTCATCGCCACCGACATGGTATAGCCGCCAGGCGTGACCATATGGCGAAACGGCGACTGCGCGGCGACATGCTGGATCGCCGTCATCAGTTGCGCGCTCTCCTGACGGGCGAAACGCCGCAGGATCACCGCGCCAGGGGCGAGGGGTTCCTGCCAGGGTTCGTCTTCAGCAAACAGATCCAGCATCAGGTCTCCTTTTTGGCTTCATGTTGCAGGAGCATCGCTTTACGCGCGACGCCCCAGCGGTAACCGGACAGCTGCCCGTCCTGGCGGATCACCCGGTGGCAGGGAACGATAATCGCCAGCCGGTTAGCGCCGCAGGCACTGGCAACGGCGCGCACCGCACTGGGTTTGCCCACCTTCGCCGCCAGCGCCTGATAGCTGATGGTTTCTCCGGCAGGGATGGTGCGCAGCGCTTCCCAGACTTGTTGCTGGAACAGCGTGCCCTGAAAATCAAGCGGCAGGTCAGGAAGATATTCCGGCGTCTGAATACAGGCGACCACCTTTTCAAGGATATCGCTAAAATCATGTTGCGCCAGCTGGCGTTCGGCATGGGGAAAGAGCGCCGTCAGTTGCGCCTCAAGCTGGGCATCATCATCGCCTAACAGCACGGCGCATATCCCGCGTGGGCTTTGCGCCACCAGGCAGCGTCCGACATGGCAATCGACCATGGCGTAACGCAGGCTGAGCTGTTTGCCGCCATTGCGAAACTGTGTCGCCGTCATGCCGAGCGCGCTATCGGCGTCACGATAGTAACTGCTGCCTGAGCCAAACCCCGCCTGATAAAGCGCGGGCGTCACCGCTTCGCCCTGGGTGAGGGCATGGCGCAATCGCTGATTTCGACGGGCGGTTTGCCACGCTTTGGGCGTCAGGCCGGTCACGGATTTGAACAGGCGATGAAAATGAAACGGGCTCATGGCCATTTCACTCGCCAGCGCCTCAAGGCTCATGGTTTCTTCCCGTGCATCCATCAGCGCACAGGCCTGGCGGATGCGCTCAAGGCGCTGTTGATGCAGCGGCGCACGATCCGGCTGGCAGCGTTTACAGGGCCGAAAACCAGCTTCTTGCGCGGCGGCGGCATCCTGAAAGAAGCGAACATTCTGGCGCAGGGGATGGCGCGCCCGGCAGGACGGGCGGCAGAAAATACCGGTTGTGATAACGCCGAAGACAAACTGCTCATCGGCCGCCGCCTCGCGGTTTTCCACCGCTTGCCAGCGTGCATCATCAGTGTGATAGACAGGTCGTTTCATGGCTCACTCCTCTGTAAGGGTAGCCTCACTCTGCCAGTGAGGCTGCGCCAGAAAACTCAGTTTCTTGCTTTTTAATTCTTCTGTGACAGCAGGAAGGTTTTAAACTGGGGCGACATCCAGGTTGAAAAGCCGTTTGGCTCTTTAATGATCAGATACACCGCCAGTTTTTGTTCCAGCGCCAGCGCTTTGGCTTTTTCCGGCCCCAGTACCATCAGGCCGGTATCCCATCCGTCAGCTTCCAGCGCCGTCGGGGAGATCACCGTAGCGGAAACCAGCGTGTGCTGGATGGGATGGCCGGTTGCCGGGTCGATAACATGTGACAGGCGCTTGCCGTCGAGCTCGTAGTAGTTGCGATAGCTTCCGGCGGTGCTGATACCGTGACCGTTAATGTCAACAATCGCCGACACGGCGTTTTCGCGATCCGTAGGCTGCTGGATCGCCACGCGCCATGAACGTCCTTCCGGATTGGTTCCCCGGCTTGCCAGCGCACCGCCTACCGAAACCAGATAGCGGCTGATGCCTTCCTCTTCCATTAAACGCGCCAGATTATCCGCCGCGTAACCTTCGCCGACCGTGGAGAGATCGACAAACAGATCGGGAATATCTTTTTGCAGGTATTGGCCCTGCGCGGTTTGGCGCACGGTAAGATGGGATAAACCCACGCGCGTTTTGGCGCTGGCAATGTCCTGCTCTGACGGCGTTTTTACCGGTTGCTTGTCCGGGCCGAATCCCCAGAGGTTTACCAGCGGGCCGACGGTAATGTCCATTGCGCCCTGGGTCTTTTGGCCGATTCGCAGGGACAACGTGACGATGTCGCTCATGGCTTCGCTCACCGGCCACGGTTCAGTGCTGGTGGAGCGATTGAATTTCATGAGCGCGGAATCTTTTTTCCAGGTGGAGAGCAGCCAGTCATCGGCGTCGAGCTGAGCCTGAATTTTTTCGCGCAGCGCGCTTTCACGCTCTGGCGCAACCCCGGCCAGGCTCACCCGCCAGAAGGTGCCCATGGTTTTGCCTTCCATCCACCATGGCGCGTTGAGTGGTTTCCGCCTTCTTTGGCGAATTGTCACATGCGGTAAGCAACAGAACGGCGGCGACCATTCCGATGCAGAGTCCTGATAAACGTCTCATTATTCCCCCTGATTAAGGGCCGAAGAGTACAATAATTTTGGCCGCTTGTCGGGGAGAAATGCGTTATGCGCACTGGCATCGCGCACGTTTTTGGTCTGAAGAACGGCACCCCTCCACCGATTGCCTGGCACAAAAAAAGGGAGCCCGTGGGCTCCCCTCGTACGACATTCAACTGCGTTGCAACTTAGAACTGGTAAACCAGACCCAGGCCGACGATATCGTCGGTGCCAATGCCTGCGGCACGGGTAAAGTTGTTTTCGTCCAGCAGGTTGATTTTGTAATCAACATAGGTAGACATGTTTTTGTTGAAGTAGTAAGTCGCGCCAACATCAACATATTTCACCAGATCCTGGTCGCCATAGTTGGTTACGCCATTGGTGATGTCTTTACCTTTAGACTGCAGGTAAGCCACGGAAGGACGCAGACCGAAGTCGAACTGGTACTGTGCAACCACTTCGAAGTTTTGCGCTTTGTCTGCAAAACCGAAGGCGTTAGCGCTGGAGCTGCCGCCGAAACGCGTTGCGTTGTAAGTCTGGGTGTACTGTGCAGCCAGGTAAACGTTGTTGGCGTCATATTTCAGCGCACCAGAGTAGGTTTCTGCGCGGTCGCCGTTACCGTAGATGCCAGCCAGATTGTTCTGGTCGTCAGTGCGTTTAGAGGAAGACATCGCACCGCCGATACCGAAGCCAGAGCCCAGATCGTAAGTCAGGGACATGCCATAACCGTCACCGTTCTGTTTCAGAACGCTACGGCCTGCGAAATCTTCACCGCGTGCGCTGCCGTTTTTGCCCTGGTATTGCAGCGCAAAGTTCAGGCCGTCAACCAGACCGAAGAAATCGGTATTACGATAGGTGGCAACGCCGTTTGCACGGGATTGCAGGAAGTTGTCCGCGCCATAAGTGTCGCCGCCGAATTCCGGCAGAACGTCGGTCCAGGACGTTACGTCGTAAACGACGCCATAGTTACGGCCGTAATCAAACGAACCCGCGTCGCCAAATTTCACACCGGCGAAGGCCAGACGCGACCAGGCGTCATTTTCGCTTTCTGAGGTGTTGCCCTGAATCTGGTATTCCCACTGGCCGTAGCCGGTTACCTGATCGTTGACCTGGGTTTCGCCTTTGAAGCCGAGACGCATGTAAGTCTGATCGCCGTCAGCGCTTTTGTCGTCAGAGAAATAGTGCAGGCCGTCTACCTTCCCGTACAGGTCCAGTTTGTTGCCGTCTTTATTATAAACTTCAGCCGCATTTGCAGCACCCGCAGCTAAGAGCGCCGGTACTAATAAGGACAGGACTTTAACTTTCATGTTATTAACCCTCTGTTATATGCCTTTTATATATATCTTTTGTTATTACCACTGCTTACTGATCAATCCTGTAATCAGTCGGCGAACCCATTGTCCAAAACAAAACCAGAATAATCCAATGCGAATATGATACTAAAACTTTTAAGGTGTTTCATTTTGCACTTTGGATGTAACAATTTGTGAATTTTACGGAACTTTTTTTAGCACTAATCGCTAAAAATATCAGCACTAATAATCAAAAAAATATAATTAGTTAATAAAATCATCATGTTATTATGAGTTGATCTTTACCGCACTGAATGACAAAACCTTTTCTAAATTCATAACTAAAATAGATACCGCTATCATCATTAACTTTATTTATTACCGTCATTCGATCCCGAATGTCAGTTTTACCCCTATTTCAACCGGATGCATGCATCCGGTTTTTTTTACCCTTTTTTACGTAATGTGAATAATTGCCTGATTAAAAAACGGGTATTTTTTACAACGCCCTTCACTTTCCCGCGCACAATTTTATTAGCGCCTCGTTATCGGATGATAATTTGTGCCTCTACTGCTTCGTTTCATGACGCCGATTATTTAACCATTCCAACCGCTTATTTCCTGTCACACAGAAAATAATTTCGCTGTGCAATCTTTGTCTGTGGCAATGTGTTTCGCTTGCTCAGTCTGGAAAATCACGCTGTTCGCTTTATACTGCGGTGTCGGTAATGATGAGCGACTCGCCGCATTGTGCCGCCATTGCGTCATAGATATGGCGCTTTACGTTTTTTCTTAACGCCAATTGCCAGCGGGTTAAACACGATAATGAGTCAGTCAGACACAATGATCCCCAACAAGTTTTCCTTGATGCCGGGCAGCATCACGCGGTTTTTTCTTCTGCTCATCGTGGTTTTGTTGGTAAGTATGGGCGTGATCACCCAAAGCGCGGTGAATGCCTGGCTGAAAGATAAAAGCTATCAAATCGTGGATATTACCCATGCGCTGCATAAGCGGATTGATACCTACCGTTATGCGACCTGGCAGATTTACGACAACATCGCCCCCGGCGACATCGTCCGCCAGCGACGGCTTGCAGGAAACCCGCCTGCGCCAGGATGTGTACTATCTTGAAAAACCCCCGCCGGAAAACCGAAGCGCTGATATTTGGTTCCCACGACAGTTCAACCCTGGAAATGAGCCAGCGGATTTCTGGCTATCTCGACACGCTGTGGGGCGCCGAGAATGTGCCGTGGTCGATGTACTACCTTAATGGCCAGGATAACAGCATGATTCTGGTCTCCACGCTGCCGTTAAAAGATCTCTCTACAGGCTTTAAAGAAGGCTCAATCGCCAGTGTCGTGGATTCACGCCGTGCGGAAATGCTGCAACAGGCGAATGCCCTCGACGAACGCGAAAGTTTCTCTGCGCTGCGCCGCCTTGCCTGGCAAAATGGGTATTACTTCACCCTGCGTACGACCTTTAATCAGCCCGGCCATCTGGCGACCGTGGTGGCCTTTGACTTGCCCATCAACGATCTTATTCCGCCCGGTATGGCACTGGACAGTTTCCGCCTCGATCAGGATAGCGTTCAGAGCGTTCAGTCGGGCAACGATCGTGAAGATCCCGATAGCGTAACCATCAACTTCAACAGCTCGCGCATTGAAGTTACATCGCCGCTTAACTCCACGCATCTGAAGCTGGTGTGGGAAGTTCCGTTCGGCACCCTGGTCATGGAAACGCTGCAAAATATCCTGCTGCCGCTGCTGCTGAATATTGGTTTGCTGGCGCTGGCGTTGTTCGGCTTTACCACTTTCCGTAATCAGCCGACACGTCAGGTGGAAAGTAGCGCCAACAGCTCCTGGCAGCGGGAGATGAAAAAGCTGCGTGCCCTGAATGAAGAAATCGTTACGCTGTTGCCGCTGGGCCTGCTGGTGCATGACCTCGAATCCAATCGAACGATCATCAGCAACAGTACCGCCGACCATTTATTGCCCCATCTAAACCTGCAGAACATCACGGCAATGGCCGATCAGCATCAGGGTGTTATTCAGGCCACTATCAATAATGAGCTCTATGAAATCCGCCAGTTCCGCAGTCAGGTTGTGCCGCGTGCGCAAATTTTTCTCATCCGCGAACAGGATCGGGAGATTCTGGTTAATAAGAAGCTGAAACAAGCGCAGCGGCTGTATGAGAAGAATCAGCAGGGACGTGCGGCCTTTATGCAAAATATTGGCGAAGCGCTGAAAACGCCGGTTAGAAAGCTGGCGGAGCAGGCGGGTATGGCGTCCGACGATAACCGTGCGCTGGCAAACCAGGCGGATGAAATTGTGCGTCTGGTGGATGAGATTCAGCTGTTAAACCAGCTGGAAACCGAGAGCTGGAAAACCACTCAACGCGAATTTTCCATCCAGGAAGTGATCGATGAAGTGGTTCCGCTGGTTCTGCCTGCCGCCAAGCGTAAAGGGCTGCAACTGCTGGTGAAAAACCAACTGGCGGCCAATGAAACCCGTTACGGCGACCGTGAAGCGTTGCAAAAGATCCTGTTGATGCTGTTGCAGTACGCGGTGACCACCACGGACATCGGCAAAATTACGCTGGAAGTGAACGAGGAAGAGTCGGCGAAAGAGCGCCTGAACTTACGTATTCTCAATACCGGGCAGGGGCTGACCCCGCAGGAAATCGACAATCTTCATTTCCCGTTCCTGAATGACACATCGGGCGACCGCTTCGGCAAGGCCAACGGGCTCACCTTCTATTTGTGCAACCAGCTGGCGAAACAGCTGGGTGGTTATCTGAATATTAAATCCCGGAATGAGTTAGGGACGCGCTACTCGCTTCATGTCAATATGGCGGTGGAATCCAAAGAGGAAGAAGACGAAGAGCGGCTGCTGGACGATGTCATCGCCATGGTGGATGTAACATCTAACGAAGTGCGTTCCGTGGTCGTGCGCCTGTTGGAAAGTTGGGGCGCCAGCTGCATCACCCCAGATGAACGACTGATAAGTCAAGAGTTTGATATTTTCTTAACTGATAATCCGTCAAATCTTACAGCAACGGGGTTGCTTTTAAGCGATGATGAAGACCGCGTACAACAGTTAGCGCCTGGTAAACTGCGTGTTAATTTTAATATCAGCGCAGCTTTGCAGGAAGCAGTGCTACAACTAATAGAAGAGCAACTGGCGCAAGAAGCTGTTCCGGAATCTCCTCTGGGCGGCGATGAAAATGCTCAACTTCACGCCAGCGGCTATTACGCGCTGTTTGTCGACACAGTACCGGACGATGTGAAGAGATTGTATACTGAGGCAGCGACAAGCGATTTTGCTGCGCTGGCTCAGACGGCGCACCGCCTGAAAGGGGTGTTCGCTATGCTCAATCTTGTCCCCGGCAAGCAGTTATGTGAAACGCTGGAGCATAATATTCGCGAGATGGATGCTCCAGGTATTGAAAAAGATATCAGTGACATTGACGCTTACGTCAATCGCTTGCTGTAGCAAGGTAGCCTATTACATGAACAATATGAACGTAATTATTGCCGATGACCATCCGATTGTACTGTTCGGTATTCGTAAGTCTCTGGAACAAATCGAATGGGTGAACGTTGTCGGCGAGTTTGAAGATTCCACAGCACTGATTAACAATTTACCCAAGCTTGACGCGCACGTGTTGATTACCGATCTCTCAATGCCGGGAGATAAATACGGTGACGGCATTACGCTGATTAAATACATCAAACGCCATTTCCCGAACCTGTCCATTATCGTGCTGACGATGAACAATAACCCGGCGATCTTAAGCGCCGTGTTGGATCTGGATATTGAAGGCATTGTACTGAAGCAAGGCGCGCCAACGGATTTACCGAAAGCCCTGGCTGCGCTGCAAAAAGGTAAGAAATTCACGCCGGAAAGCGTTTCGCGCCTGCTGGAAAAAATCAGCGCCAGCGGCTATGGAGATAAACGCCTGTCGCCGAAAGAAAGTGAGGTTCTGCGCCTGTTTGCTGAAGGTTTCCTGGTGACGGAAATTGCCAAGAAGCTTAACCGTAGTATTAAGACCATCAGTAGCCAGAAAAAATCAGCCATGATGAAGCTGGGCGTCGATAACGATATCGCCCTGCTGAATTACCTTTCGTCGGTGACGCTCGCGCCATCGGATAAAGAGTAATCCCGTAAAAAGCCCTCCGATGGAGGGCTTTTTTTTTGGCTGTTAGCGGGCAATATCGCCTCTTTTACACGCCGACTTCTCTGCTTTTCAGCATAACCGAATACTTCACACGCCTGCATCGGCTGGCGCAGACGACGCGCTGGCTGTTTTCGCGTGAGCCAGCCGGGCGGCAAGCATGGCTTCAAGTTTCTCCTGGTCTGCGGCAAACAATCGGATTCCTTCCGCCAGTTTGTCCACCGCCATGGCATCCTGATGATGCTGCCAGTAAAACTCCGCTTCACTCATTGGCGACGGGCGATTTTCCACGGCCACATCGGCGCTGAGTTTAACCTCAACACTTTCATGCCGGGCCTCAAGCTCGCTGAGCAGGGCAGGGGAAATGGTTAAGCGGTCACATCCGGCTAATGCCAGTACCTGCTCGGCTTTGCGAAAGCTCGCGCCCATGATCACCGTTGGGTAGCGATGGGCTTTATAGTAATTATAGATATCACGCACGGATACCACGCCCGGATCGCGTTCTGCCTGATAGTGCTCCTGCGGCTGATGGTGCTGATACCAGTCATAAATTCGCCCGACAAACGGCGAGATTAAATACACCCCCGCCTCGGCGCAGGCCCGGGCCTGGGCGAAGGAAAACAGCAGCGTCAGATTGCAGTTGATTCCTTCCTTTTCCAGCTCTTCTGCGGCGCGAATACCCTGCCAGGTCGCGGCGAGCTTAATCAGGATGCGTGATTTATCCACTCCCTCGCGCTCATACAGGCGGATTAATTTGCGCGCTTTGGCAACACACAGGCCGCGATCGAAAGAAAGGCGGGCATCCACTTCGGTGGAAACGCGGCCTGGCACATGCCGAAGCAGTTCCAGCCCAATGTTCACCGCCAGTTTATCGCCGGCATTCATCATCTGCGTTTCCCGGGAACCGCCTTGTTCAATGGCGAACCGGACTGCGTCGTCGATAAGCGGCTGATAGTGAGGAATAGCCGCCGCTTTCCAGAATCAACGACGGATTGGTGGTGGCGTCCTGCGGTTTGAAGCGGCGAACGGCTTCAATATCACCGCTGTCTGCCACGACGGTCGTGACGCGTTTGAGTTCGTCTAACTGACTCATGTTTTGATCCTTTCAGAGACAGAGAATAAGCGGCCCGCAGCGGTTACGCAGGCTTACCCAGCTTCTCGTAATAACTGATTTTGTCGACTTTCGGTGCCGAGCGTCCGCCTTCAAATTCCGAGGCCAGCCACACGTCCACGATATTCTTTGCCAGCTCCGCGCCGATGACCCGTGCGCCCAGCGTCATGACTTGCGCATCGTTGCTCTTGCGGGCGCGCTCGGCGGAGTAGGTGTCATGACATTGTGCAGCGCGTACGCCCGGGACTTTATTGGCGACGATGGCCATACCGATACCGGTGCCGCACAGCAAAATACCTCGGGGATAGGTGCCATCGCCGATGGCGCTGGCAAGGTTAAACGCGATATCCGGGTAGATCAGCGAGTTGTCGGCCACGTCATGGCTGAAGTCGACAACTTCAATGCCTTTCGACTGCAAATGAGACTTCACCAGATTCTTCAGCTCTGTCGCCGCGTCATCCGCGCCAATCGCAATTGTTAACATAATGTTTTCCTCACATCGGGGTACAGGGGAAGCTTTGCTGTTCATCTGAGCGGTTGCCATACATGTGAACAATTATCAGCTGGATAAAAAGTAGCTTTTAATAAACATTAGTTCAACACATTTTCATATGTACATTAAAAAATGATGGTTGATACCTCTTTTTTAGTGTGCGTAAGCCGCCGTAGCGCTCAAAAAACACATTTTGAGGGCGATCACAGTTTCATATGATGTTCATATGCGCAAATCTTATGAACTGTTAATGTTCATTTGTCATGTAGCGAAAATGTGAATGATTTATGTGATTAGCTATGCAATCTGGCATATCCATAATCGCGAGTAATACGACATCACCCTTTACCCTGATCCCACCGGTAACCAGGTTACCCCGGAAGGAGAGACACTGTGACCAGCACTCATCAAAACGTAGCGACTGACGTTGAAAAGTCAGCCATTCGTAAGATCTCGATTCGTCTTGTGCCATTTGTTGCTCTGATGTTCTTTATTAACTTCCTCGACAGAACGGCCATCTCCTTTGCCGGCCCTAACGGCATGATGGATGATCTGGGCCTCCAGGTTGCGCAGTTCGGCCTGGCCTCCGGGATTTTCTTTATCGGTTACATCCTGCTTGAAGTGCCCAGCAACCTGGCACTGGCACCGCTACGGCGCACGCCGCTGGCTGGCGCGCATCATGGTTTCCTGGGGTATCGTTTCACTGTTATTCACCTGGGTGAGTAATGTGGAAGGCCTCTATATCCTGCGGTTACTGCTGGGTGTGGCGGAAGCAGGATTCTTTCCCGGCGCGATCTTCTTCCTGAGCGCGTGGGTGCCGGCACGCCATCGCAGCAAAATTCTGGCGCTGTTCTACCTGGCGCAACCGCTGACAGTGGTCTTCGGCGCGCCGCTGGCGGCCTGGTTTATTAATCAGCATGGCCTGTTCGGCCTGGAAGGCTGGCGTGTGATGTTCCTGGGTGTGTCGGTACCGGCTATCGTGGTCGGGATCGTGGCGTGGTTCTATCTGATTGATAAGCCGTCCGACGCGAAGTGGCTCACCCAAAATGAGAAAGACTGGCTAAACACAGAGCTGGCGCGTGAAGACGCCCAAAAATCCAGCGCCGCTAACCACAGCCTGCGTTCGGTGATGGCCAATGGCCGCGTATGGGTGCTGTGCCTGATCTACTTCGGTTTCGTTTACGGCCTGTATGCGCTGGCATTCTTCCTGCCCACCATCATTGGCGGCTTCCAGAGCCAGTTCAACGTCACCTTCGGCGTGATGGAAAAAGGCTTGATCACCGGTGCGCCGTACCTGGTCGCAGCCATCGTCATGTACTTCTGGTCGCGTGATGTCTCCCGTCGCGGCATCAAAACCTGGCATATCGCCATTCCAGCCCCTGGTCGGTGCCGTGACCGTTCCTACTGCGCTGTATATGGAAACGCCGTTTGCCACCATGGTGGTGATTTCGTTGACCGCCAGCGCCATCTTTGCCGCGCTGCCTAACTTCTGGACCTTACCGACGCAATTCCTGTCGGGTGCCTCTGCGGCAGCGGCGGTAGCGCTCATCAACACCCTCGGTAACGTGGCCGGTTTCTCGGCGGGCTACATTACCGGCGCGTTGCACGATGTGACGCACAGCTATCTGGCACCGATGATGGTGGTGGGTGGATTTATGTTGCTGTCGGCCATTCTGATGCTGGTGCTGAGCCGCATTCCCCACTCAACGCCCGCCCCGGATGTGAAGATGAAACGAGCAGGAGAGCACTAATATGACATGGCTATTTAATAATCCCTCCGACTTTGCCAAAGAGATGGTGGCGGGTTTTGTCAACGCCAATGCGGAAATCGTACGGCAGGTGCCGGGCGGGGTTATTCGCAATACCCAAAGTCAGCCAGGGACGGTGGCTATCGTCATCGGCGGCGGCTCGGGCCACTACCCGGCGTTCGCCGGCTGGTGGGACAAGGACTGGCGCACGGCGCGGCGATGGGCAACCTGTTCGCCTCGCCGTCCGCTCAGCAAATTTGCTCGGTGGCGAAAGCGGCCAACAACGGCGCGGGCGTACTGTTAGCGTTCGGCAACTACGCGGGCGACGTGCTGCACTTTGGCCTGGCGCGGGAACGCCTGATGGCTGAAGGCATTCCCTGCGAACTGATTGCCGTCACCGACGACATTACCAGCGCATCGCCAAACGAAAGCGAAAAGCGCCGCGGCGTGGCGGGCGATCTGGTGGTCTTTAAAGCCGCGGCGGCAGCGGCGGAGCAGGGCGCTTCCCTGGAAGAGGTGCTGCGCGTCGCCAGAGAGGCCAATCAGCGCACCCGCACCATCGGCGTGGCGTTTTCCGGCTGTACGTTGCCGGGAGCGGAACACCCGCTGTTTACCGTACCGGAAGGCCAGATGGGCTTCGGAATGGGGATCCACGGCGAGCCTGGTATCCGCGACATGCCGGTACCGGGAGCCAGCGAGCTGGCGGATATGCTGGTGGAACAGTTGCTCAACGATTTACCATCCGGCGTTAGCGTCAAAGGCGCACGCGTGGGGGCGATTCTCAACGGCCTCGGTTCGGTGAAATATGAAGAGCTGTTCGTGGTATGGCACGGGGTTCAACAACGTCTGAACGATCGTGGCGTAGTGCTGGCGGATGTGCAGGTTGGGGAGTTCGTCACCAGTTTTAATATGGCAGGCCTGTCCCTGACGCTGGCCTGGTTTACCGAAGAGCTGGAAGCGCTGTGGCTGGCACCGGCCTACAGCCCGGCTTTCAAACGCGGATCTGTACTGACTGCGCAGCCGTTAGCGGCGAATGTCGACGGAGAATGCGAGCAGGATACGGTGCCGGACGCCTCCCGACGCCTCGCGTGAAGCCGCCGTTCGCGTGGTCGCGATGATAGATGCGCTGGCCGATGTGGTGATTGAACATGCGGAAGAGCTGGGCCGGATCGACGCTATCGCAGGCGACGGCGACCACGGTATCGGTATGGAGCGCGGCGTTCGTGCGGCGCGGGAATGTGCGCATCGCTGCCTTTCACTGGGCGCGGGGGCGGGCACTGTTTTGCAACGGGCCGCCGACGCCTGGGCCGACCAGGCTGGCGGTACCTCAGGGGCGATCTGGGGCGTGATTTTAAACACAATCGGCACCGGCATCGGTAATCAACAACGACCAGATGCAAGTCGTGTCGCCAGGGCCGTCAACGACGCCGCCCACGGCGTGATGCATTTCGGCAAAGCCAAACCCGGCGATAAAACCCTGGTGGACGTCCTGCTGCCGTTCAGCGACGCGCTGAGCGCTGAGGTAAATCAAGGTTTACCACTGTCGCAGGCCTGGAGCAACGCTGCCCGTCACGCGGAACAGTGCGCCAAAGAGACCGCGCAACTGCTGCCCAAAATGGGCCGCGCCCGTCCGCTCGCAGAACGCAGTCTGGGTACACCCGATGCCGGTGCGGTTTCGCTGGCGATGATCGTCACGGCGGTGGGCCACTGTTTTACCGGCGTCCCTGCTGATGCAAAAGAGGGGGCGGTATGTCAGTAAAACTGACGCTCGGCGTCAGCCTGAAGATGTATTTCGGCTTTCAGCAAACGCTCGACTGGAGCCGCCAGGTGGCCGACATTGTTCGTCATCACCCCTTGCTGCGCCAGCATCCGGACACCACGCTGTTTACCTTCCCGTCCGCACCGGCAATTGACGCGACGCTGCGGGCGTTCGACGGCACCGCTATGCAGGTGGGCGCACAGAATATCGCGCCCGCCGGACCCGGCGCGTGGACCGGCGAAACCAGCGCGGCGATGATCGCCGAAATGGGCGGAAAGTTTGTCGAAATCGGCCACGCTGAACGCCGTCGTCATTTTCATGAAGACGACGCGGTGATCTGCCGCAAGGTCCAGCTGGCGCTGGAAGAGGGGCTGACGCCGGTGATTTGCATTGGCGAGCCGGAACAAATGACTATCCAGAGCGCCACCGCTTTCGCCATTCGCGAAGCGGACAACATTGTCAATTTTTTGCATCAACACGCCCTCACCGGGGATCTTATTTTCGCCTGGGAGCCGCAGTGGGCCATTGGCGCGCCACAACCGGCTTCAGCTGACTACATTCAGGCCGTGTGCGCAGGGCTGCGGGCCCATCTGGCGTCCCCGGCGGGCGACCATCGCGTGATTTATGGCGGAAGCGCGGGGCCAGGTTTATTGACTCAGCTTTGGCCGCATGTGGACGGGCTGTTTCTTGGCCGCTTTGCCCATCAACCTGCGGCGATGCAGGCGATTCTGGATGAGGCCCACACGTTGCTGACGCACGCTGACCTTAAGGAGAACGCATGAAAATCGGGATCAGTACTTACGCATATTTATGGCAACTGTCAGAAAAAGCACCGCAGCCGATGAATCTGTTCGACGCGATTGACGACAGTCAGCGGCTTGGCGCGACGGTGTTCCAGATTTGCGATTACCCGCAGATAACCGACTGGTCATCCGGCGAGCTGGCTCGCCTGGCACAGCATGCGGCGCAGGCGGGGATTGCACTGGAACTCGGCACCAAAGGGGTGATGCCAGCGCATCTTCAGCGCTATCTGTCGATTGCAGAGGCGCTCGATTGCGCGCTGCTGCGCACCATGATCAACAGCCCCGACTCGCGGCCAACCTTAAGCGATGCCCGGCGCCAGCTGGAGAGCGTATTACCCGCCTTCGAGCAACAGGGCGTGGCGATTTGCCTGGAAACCTATGAGCAGGTGTCAACCGACGACAACGTCGCGCTGGTAAAAGCGATTGACTCGCCGCTGGTGGGGATTTGCCTCGACCCGGCGAACTGCGTCGCCAGTCTTGAGCAGCCTGGGGATGTGGTAGAGAAGACCGCGCCGTACGTTCTGAACTGGCACGTGAAAGATTTTGCTTTCTCCCGCCGCGACGGCTGGGTGGGCTTTACACTCGCGGGCGCTAAGCTCGGGGAAGGTCTGCTGCGCTACGACGAGATATACCAGCGCATCGAGCCGCAAACCCGCGGCATTAACCAAATTATTGAGCACTGGTTGCCCTGGCAGGGCGACGGTGAAAGCACCTGTCGCCTCGAGGCGGCATGGACCGAACACAATATGAAGTATCTGCTGGATAAACAATCCTCCAGTCCTCTTTCAACGAACACCAGGGAGTCACATCATGTCTGCTGAATTGAAAACGATTACCGTCATCGGCGCGGGCGGCAAAATGGGAATGCGTATTTCAGCGAATTTCCAGAAGAGCGATTATCACGTTTTCTACTGCGAAAACTCGGCCCGCTGCGCAACAACAGGTGACCGGAATGGGACGCGAGCTTTCCGACGCGCAATCCGTGGTGCCAGTGAGCGACGTGGTGATCCTGGCGGTGCCGGATATCGTGCTTGGGAAAGTTTCTGAAATTGTGGTGCCGCAGATGAAACCGGGCGCGATTTTGCTGACGCTCGATCCGGCCGCCGCCTACGCTAACCTGATTGCCCAGCGTGACGGTATTGAATATGCGGTGGCGCACCCGTGCCATCCATCGGTTTTCCTTGAGCGTTACACCAAAGAAGAGCATGCCGATGCGTTTGGCGGCGTGGCGGCGGTGCAGCACGTTGCGGCGTCTTACGAGACCGGCAGCGAAGAGCAGAAAGCGGCACTGAGCAATGTCATCAGCTGCATGTACGGCCCGGTAGAACAGGTGCACTGGGTCACGGTAAAACAGCTGGCTTATCTGGAGCCGACGCTGGTGGAAACCGTCGCCTGTATGGTCGGCGCGTTTATGAAAGAGGCGCTGGATGAAACCGTCAGGCACAGCGGCGTGCCGGAAGAGGCCGCCAAAGCGATGCTGTACGGTCATATCCAGATTGCGCTGGCCGTGGCTTTCCGCGCCACCAATCCGTTCTCTGATGCCTGCATGATAGCCATGGAATATGGCCGCGAGAAAATTGTGAAGCCGGACTGGAAAGTGATTTTCGAGGAGCAGGAACTGGATAAAGTGATTGCCCGGATGCTCAAAATCGATAGCATCAGGCGTTGATAAGCGACTCGCTGCCACCTTCGGGTGGCAGCGTACAGTTTCGGCATAATGTGCTCTTTCTGGTATAATTTGCGCAACTTAACAGAGTATTCATTACTTCCCCCCTCATTGGAGAACGCGCCTCGCATGGATAAATCCAGCCAGAGTCAGGATTTTGAACTACTCACCGAGATCGCAATTGCGTACTACTGCGATGAGGTGACTCAGGAAGAGATCGCGAATCGTTTTGGTTTTTCCCGCATTAAAGTAGGCCGCTTGCTTAAGCGCGCCAAAGAAGAGGGCATTGTTGAGATCAATGTCCGCTATCACCCGGTTTTCAGCACCCAGCTCGAAAAGCAAATGCAGGAACGCTTTCCCATCAGCCGCGCGCTGATCGCCCTCGATCATAACGATGAAGACGAGCAGCGCCGTCAGGTGGCCGCCCTGGTCTCCGGCTATCTGGCGAATAATTTGCGCGACAATATGGTGGTGACCGTCGGCCAGGGGCGTAACGTGGCGGCGGTGGCGGAATACACCAGTCCGATTCAGGCGAAAGATTGCCGCTTTATCTGCGGGATCGGCGGTACGCATCGCACCGGCGATGTTATCAATGCTGACCATATCAGCCGCCTGCTGGCGAAAAAATTCGGTGGCAGCAGCGAGTCGCTGTATGCGCCCGCTTATGTGGAAAACCCCGAGCTGAAAGCCGCGTTGATGCGCAACGGCACCATCAAAGAAACCCTCGATCGCGCCCGCAAAGCGGATATCGCGCTGGTGGGCATCGGCGATATGAATGAGAACAGCTATATGGTGAAGCTGGGCTGGTTTACGCCGCAGGAGATTAATGACGCCAGCCTGCACCAGGGGGTAATTGGCGATATCGCGGGCTATGATTTTTTTAACGCCCAGGGCAAACATGTGAATACGGTGATGGATGACCGGGTTATCGGGCTGAATGTGGAAGAGCTACGCCAGATCCCCTGTGTTATCGCGATCGCCTCCGAAAACACCAAGGCCATGTCGATTATGGGCGCATTACGCACCGGCGCGATTGATGTGATCGCCACCAGCGCGCGCAATATCCGCACGATACTGAGCATGACCCAGTAACGCGAAAAGAGATGAAAAAAGGGAGCCGTTTGGCTCCCTTGTTGTTTAGAACAGGACGGAATAATTTAACCCAAAGGTGCGTCCGCGACCTTTATAGGTGTAAAGATCCGCTGCGCCGTAGGTTGGGCTATACAGTCCCGGCGCACGCTGCCCCCAGGTGGTGGTGTAATCTTTATCCAGCAGGTTTTCCACGCTAAAGCTCACTTTACCCACCGGCAGGTTATAGCTGCTTAACAGATCGATGGTGTTATAACCGTCGATTTTTTTACCCGCGCTGTCGGATAAATCGAAGGTTTGCTGGGACTGAACGCGTAATGTCCAGTCGCCCGGCGCCCAGGCCACGTAGGCGGTGGCTTTCGACGGGCTGGCGGCGTCAATGGTCAGTTTCTCCCATTTACCGTCCTGTTTGGTTTCCGATTTGATGACGTTAAAGGTGGCGCCAGTGCTCCAGTCGCTGTCGGTGAAGAAATAATCCAGCGCGCCTTCCAGACCGTAAATACGACGTTCGTCATCGTCGAGATTAATGGTCATGTCGGTTTTGTTAATGGAAATGGTCTTGTCGGAAATCGAGTAATACGCGGCCAGTTGGGTGCGCAAATTATCGCCGGTATAACGCCAGCCGAGCTCAAATGCATCGACTTTAATGCCGTCCAGCCTGGAGTCGTTGACGTTAACACTGTTCAGCAACTGGTAGTGGCCGTTGTTCAGACGATAGGTGCCGGAACCGTAATACTTCGCCAGATCCGGGATCTCAAAGCCCTGGGAGAAGTTAAACCACGCCTGCTGGCGTTCGGTCAGGTGCGCCAGTAACCCGGCGTTAAACAGGAAATTGTTGTAATCGGTTTTTCCGCCCGGCACGGCATCCGCCGAGGTAGCGGCGCCCGTGGCGATCGCCTGCTGCTGCGCGTAGCCAACAAAATCATCCACTTTGTTCTCGGTGTGCTGGTAGCGCACCCCGCCGCTCAGGGTAAAGACAGAGTTGATGTCGTAGCTCGTCTGCATGAACGGGGCGAGGTTGGTGATGCTGTAGCTCGGGTAACGTCCGACGTTATAGCTGTCTTCCAGCGTCATACCGCCGGACTGCTGGGCTTTCGCCAGGTCAAAGAATTGCTGGTTAGCGTCAAACGTTTCATGTTCGGCGTCCACACCGTATGTGAGATCCAGACTGTCGAACAGGGTGCTGTTGAGCGTTAACTTACCGCCGTAGAAATCGGTCTTCTGCTGGGATGCACCAATGCTGGTTACGCCGGTGCGGCCCAGGGTCGGGAACGGATAAAAGGTCAGGGATTCATCGCGGTAATAAATCTGCGCCACCAAATCCTGGCCCCAGAAATCGGTATTGGAGTATTGCAGGTTGATTAAATGACGCTCGGTGGCCGGGATGCGATCGGAATCAAGGTTATTCGCATTATACGCTTTGCCCTGGCCGGTTACCGCCGAGAAGTTGCGTCCCAGGAACAGGCCGTGATCGCCATCGGCCTGGCTTTTGTAATACTGAGTGGTGAGCTGGAGCTGTTGGGTTTCATTAATATTGATCGTCCCGGTGCCCATCACATCGAGTCGATCGGAGTACTGAAGGCCAGTTTGGGTGTTATCAATGATGACTTCATCACCCTTACCATCATACCAGCCACCAAAGCGCTGATAAGAGACGGACATACGGCCCGAGGCATTATCATTTCCGCCGCTCACCGCTGCCGCGACGTTTTCATCGTGATCGTTATGGCTGTTAAACCCGCTTTTGCCGCCGAGTTGCAGTTCGACTTCCTGCTCCGGCTGGCCTTTTTTGGTCACAATATTAATCAAACCGCCGGTACTGCCGCCGCCGTACAGCGAGGTTGCGCCGGAAATGACTTCAATACGATCGATGTTAAACGGATCGATCGCGTCCAACTGGCGGCTGTCGGTACGTGAAGAGTTTAAACGTACGCCGTCCACCATCACCATCATTGAACGGCCACGCATGTTCATACCGTAATTGGTGCGCCCCTGGCTGCTGACATCCATCCCCGGGATCAGTTGAGCAAGGATCTCTTTGATCTCTTTGCCGCCCTGTACCTGTTGTTCGATTTCCTGTTTCTCAATGACCCAGGTAGTTTGCGCCATATCGGTGGCGCTGCGATGCGCGCGGTTAGCGGAAACTACCAGAGTTTCTTCTTTGGTATCCGCGGCGAAGGCGGGAGTGGAAAGCATGGCAAGCAGTACGGGGTTGAGCACCCAGAGGTTACGGCGGTTGGCTATCATCGATTGTTATTCCATTAAGAGTGCCCGCCCACGGTGAATGAAGGTAAGCACAACGGTTGTAAATACGGTAAGCAGTATTGGTTATTATTCTCATAATGATATTTATTCCATTTACAAAGACAAGCATTTTTGCAATATTCAGTTTCATTTTCCGCGGAAATTTCCTTATTTATTGAGCGGTTATAGACCCCCTGTGACCGCTGGTCGTAACAAGGAACCTCATTACCATGTCTGCCAGCTATCGACTCTTTGAACTCAGCCTGAAATCCCGCCATCAGATTACGCCTTCGCTGTTGCGTTGCGTATTTACCGGCGACGACGTGGCGCAAATGAAACATGAAGCGCCGGATCAACGCATCAAACTGCTGTTCAGCGAGAACGGCGCGTTTCCAGAGGGATTAGGGCAGGGGGATAACTGGTATCAGGATTATCTGGCGTTGCCGAAAGCGAATCGCCCGGCCATGCGTACCTATACGTTGCGCGCGCTGCGGCTGGACGAGCGCGAAATGGATGTCGAGTTTGTGCTGCATGGCGAAAATGGCCCGGCTTCACGCTGGGCGACGCATGCGAAACCTGGAGATCGATTACTGGCGGTAGCGCCGGATGCGGCGTTTGACGGCGACAGCGGCGGCTATGAATGGAACCCGCCTGAAAATATCCGCCAGGCGCTGTTGATCGCCGATGAAACCGCGCTGCCGGCGGCTACAGGGATTCTCGAACAACTGGCAAATGCGCAAAATCCGCCACAGGTACAGGCTTTCTTTGAGGTCCCTTTAACGGAAGACATTCTCGACATGAGCGCATATGGCTTTGCCACTATCCACTGGATTGCCCGTGAGCGCGCAGGCGTGAAGCGCCACGGCGAGACGTTGCTGGAAGAGGTGAAAAACAGCGTGGATATTCCCGACTGGGCGCAGCGTCAGGCGCAGTCGCTGGCGTCCAGCAGTCTGCTTGAAGATGAAATCTGGGAGCGCGCCGACGGTGAAAATCCCTTTTATGCCTGGGTGGCGGGGGAGTCTACAACGGTCAAAAACCTGCGTCGCTATCTCACCGGCGAGCGCGACCTGGATCGTGCCTGCGTGAATTTTATGGCCTACTGGAGCCATAAATAACGCCGTTACGCCAGCGGCGCGATTAACTCCGCCCCCTGGTTTTTGATATTTCCCACGCTGCGCGTAACCGGATGCCAGGTAAACTCGCCCGCCGGGATCGCGCCTTTTTTAGCGATATCTTCCGCGTCTTTACCGCTTGTCTCCTGGCTCAACCAGGCTAATGCCGCAGCGGGGGTGAGAACCAGCGGGCGTCTGTCGTGAATATCAATCAACCCCTCGTCCGCGGCGGCGGTCACAATCAAAAATCCTTCGTTTTCATCGCCGCGTTCAAACGGTGCGCTGCCGATGGCGGCGAAAAATAGCGGCTTGCCATCCTTGCGATAAATAAAATATGGCTGCTTTTTGTCGCCTTCTTTTTTCCATTCGAACCAGCCGTCGGCGAAAACAATCGCCCGGCCATGTTGCCACAGAGGCTTAAACATGCGGCTGGATGCGGCAGTTTCGACGCGGGCATTGATAAGCGGTGGTTTATTCCACCAGCCTGGCGCATAGCCCCAGTGCACAGGATCGAGATGGAGTGTTCCGTCACGCTCGTTTAACAGCAGTACTTTGGTGCCGGGTGCGACGTTATAGCGGCCCAGCGGCTCGGGATCGTAGGGAATATCGCGTTCTATGTTCTCAGCCAGCTCGTTGAGATACGCTTCACGCGTTTGCGCCTGGGCGAAACGTCCGCACATAATCACCTCCCGTAGTTTACAGAAAGTATAGGCAGCAAATCGCAGGCATAAAAAAACCAACCGCAATGGGTTGGTTTTTTTCAGGGAATTTTGGTCGGCGCGAGATAGGTGGAATCGATACGCTAAGGTGTTTTTTATGAACATTTTTTTGTTCAGAAAATGGTGTTGCGTCTGACCAATAGCCTGATTGAATCGTTTAATGAATGTGTGTTCTCTTCATTTATATACTGCCTGTTGATTCCGTGCTTCGAGTCTCAGATGAAGCGAGCCGTTTGCGGTTGATCTACTGCCCTGCATAATCATGATTTCAGAAATCCGCAAACGTACTTTTCCCTGGGAAGAAAGGCCGGTGAGTTTACCAATCCAACAACAGTCCTGCGAAATACCTGTACAAATAAATACCCGCGTTAACAGAGCATGATGCCGAATTTGTATTTTTTATCCTGATTTATCAAAATGCACAATATATTTATATTCGGTAATGGACTTTTTTCTGATACGGCCTGTAATAAAACAGGCTAAATGTAAGCTTTTACTGATATAAATATTATCAATGTCAGTAGCAATTATTGATTGCTAATTTAATTGCTTAACGTCAGTAAAAGGATTTCAGTGTGAACTTTAAAATGGTTTTATTACCAGATGAACAATTTGCTTATTTTGTATAAAAGCAGTCAATGTTTCGCATCTTCTGTACCATTACGGTAATCATCACAATGTTAATTTTTGGACTAAATTTCCCAGATGTTGTCCTGTTTTGGATTTTATGACTCTTTTATTTATCAATGATGGCTTTTTGTTCTAACATGATTTTGTAAAGAAAGGCCAGTTCACTCACTAATCATTTCTCAGGGAAAGGGAATGCTATGGCTGATACGTTCCAGAATGAAGTGCCTAAAGCACGTATAAATCTAAAATTGAGTCTGCATACGGGGGGCGCGCAGAAAAAAGCTGAATTGCCGCTAAAGCTCCTTACTGTCGGTGATTTCAGTAATGGTAAAGAATCCCGGCCATTATCTGAAGAGAAAAAATCAACGTTAACAAAAATAATTTCAACAGCGTACTTTCAGAATTTAATCCAGTAGTGAATCTCACTGTACAAAATACTCTGGCAGGAGAGGGTTCTGAAGAAAGTGTAAAGCTGAGTTTCTCCGATATGAAAGACTTCGAACCTGAACGGGTTGCCCGCCAAATTCCCCAACTCCGCGCTATGCTGGCAATGCGTAATTTATTACGCGACCTCAAATCCAATCTGCTTGATAACTCCACTTTCAGAAAAGAGCTCGAGAACATTCTTAAAGACCCGGCGCTGTCCCGGGAATTACGCGACGAAATGAGTGCGCTTGCTCCGAAATGATATTCGGAGATGTCTTTTAATGGATTAACCGAGAGAATGCTGATGTCTGTTAATACTGAAACTGGTTCTGCTCAGGGGCAAACCACCTGCCTTACACAAGAGAGCGTTTACGCTTCCCTGTTCGATAAAATCAATCTCACACCCGCGTCAAGCCTGGGCGATATCAATGCGTTTCTGGACGATGCCGCGCTATCGGATACCCCGGCAGGCGAACGTCTGACCGCAGCGATGCAGGTGTTTATGGATTGTATCCGTAAATCCGGGCAGCAGGTGGAAAAACTCGACAAAACGCTGATTGACCACCACATCGCTGAGCTGGATTATCAGATTAGCTGCCAGCTTGACGCGGTGATGCACCACCCTGAATTCCAGAGAGTGGAATCCCTGTGGCGCGGCCTGAAACAGCTGGTGGACAACACGGATTATCGCCAGAACGTGAAAACCGAGATTCTGGACATCTCAAAAGACGACCTGCGCCAGGACTTCGAAGATGCGCCGGAGCTGATCCAGAGCGGTCTCTACTGGCACACCTACACTGCCGAGTATGACACCCCGGGCGGCGAGCCGATTGGGTCGGTGATCTCCGCTTATGAATTCGATGCCAGCCCACAAGACGTGGCACTGCTGCGCAACATCTCCCGGGTGTCTGCCGCCGCACATATGCCGTTCATCGGGTCCGTTGGCCCGAAATTCTTCCTGAAAGACTCCATGGAAGAGGTCGCTGCGATTAAAGATATCGGCAATTACTTTGACCGCGCCGAATACATCAAGTGGAAATCCTTCCGTGACACTGACGACTCGCGCTATATCGGGTTGGTGATGCCGCGCGTGCTGGGCCGTCTGCCGTATGGTCCGGACACCGTGCCGGTGCGCAGCTTCAACTACGTCGAGCAGGTGAAAGGCCCGGACCACGAGAAATACCTGTGGACCAGCGCGTCGTTTGCCTTTGCATCCAATATGGTGAAGAGCTTCATCAATAACGGATGGTGCGTGCAGATCCGTGGCCCGCAGGCCGGCGGCGCGGTGAAAGACCTGCCGATCCACCTTTACGATTTGGGGACCGGCAATCAGGTGAAAATCCCGTCTGAGGTGATGATCCCGGAAACCCGCGAATTTGAATTTGCTAACCTGGGCTTTATCCCACTGTCTTACTACAAGAACCGTGACTACGCGTGTTTCTTCTCGGCGAATTCCGCCCAGAAACCGGCCCTGTATGACACCGCCGATGCAACCGCCAATAGCCGCATCAACGCGCGCCTGCCGTATATTTTCCTGCTGTCGCGCATTGCGCACTATCTGAAGCTTATTCAGCGCGAAAATATCGGTACGACGAAAGATCGCCGTCTTCTGGAGCTGGAACTCAATACATGGGTAAAAGGACTGGTCACGGAAATGACCGATCCGGGCGACGAGTTGCAGGCCTCACACCCGCTGCGCGATGCGAAGGTGGTGGTGGAAGATATTGAGGACAACCCGGGTTTCTTCCGCGTGCGTCTGTATGCGGTGCCGCATTTCCAGGTAGAAGGGATGGATGTGAACCTGTCGCTGGTTTCCCAGATGCCGAAAGCGAAAGCGTAAGGCGGGGCCGCAGAGATGAAAATTTTTCGCCCGTTATGGGAAGACGGGGCCTTTCTGGTCCCGCAGCAGTTCCAGCAGCAGTCACGCTGGGATGCGCACGTTGCCGATACCGTTTCAAGAATGGCGCACGCCCATCCCTGGGGCGTATTGTGCGCTGAGTTTGATGACAGCGCACTCACACTCTCACGGCTCAATGCCATCCGTCTGGCGGTACGCTTTGCAGATGGAACGCTGATCGATACGGATCTGGCGGATAATTTGCCGCCGGTTTGTGATTTATCCGCGACGGGGCTGGAGAGTGTCGAGGTGCTGCTGTGCCTGCCGCTGCTTAGTGCGAACGGCGGTAATCTGGACGACGGACACGACAGTGCCCGCCCGCGTCGCTGGCAGTCGGAGCGGGTCACGGTGCAGGAGCTAACCGGACACGAGCGCAGCGAGCTCGCCGTGCTGCGCCACGCGCTGACGCTGCGCCTCTCCACCCAGGAAAATGCGGCATATCTGACCTGCCCGGTGGCCAGAGTCATCCGTAATGCGCAGGGGCAGTGGAGCCTGGACCGAGGTTTTATTCCCCCGATGCTGTCGCTCTCGGCAAGCCCTGCGCTGGTGAGTGAACTGGGCGATCTCTTGCACCGTCTTCAGGCCCGGCGCAAACGCCTGATGGCGATGCGACGGGAAAGCAATGAACGGATGGCGGACTTCGCGGTGGCGGATGTCTCCCTGTTCTGGCTGCTGAATGCGCTCAACAGCGCGGAGCCGGTGCTGATGGAGCTCCACCAGACACCGTCCCGCCATCCTGAGTTGCTGTACCGCGAGCTGGCAAGGCTAGCTGGCAGCCTGCTGACCTTTTCCCTCGAACATAACGCGGACGATATCCCGCTCTACCGGCACGATACGCCTGAAGAGGTCTTTCCGACGCTGTTTACCCTGCTGGACCGGCTACTGGAAGCCAGCCTGCCGTCCCGCGTCGTCGCCATTGCGCTCGAGCAAGGCGAGGACAGGGAAATCTGGCGAGGGCGACTACACGACACGCGGCTGCGTGAAGGTGCAGACTTCTATCTCTCGGTGCGCTCCTCCATGCCGAACCACGAGTTGCAGACCCGTTTCCCTCAGTTGTGCAAGGCGGGTAGCCATGACGACGTATCTGAAGTCGTCAACATTGCCCTGAGCGGGATGGTGATTAAACCGCTGAGCCACGTCCCGGCAGCTATCCCGGTGCGTCTGGAAAACCAGTATTTTGCGCTCGATCTTTCGACGGCGGCGGCCCGCGCGATGCTGGATGCAGGAAACTGCACCTTCTACACGCCGGAGTCGCTCGGTGACGTGAAGCTGGAACTGTTTGCGGTGCTGCGCTCATGAATCTGAATAATCTGGATTTAATCAATAAAACGTTTTATCCGGGCTGGCTGATGGTCAGTCAGTTGCGCAGCGGGCAGGAGATTCAGGACGGTGATGCGCTTTACCGCCGCGCCTGCCGCTGGGTAGCGGAGGCCCGCGAGGCATTAACTGACGGTGGATACAGCGCCGCTTCCTGTGAGCGCATGCTTTATGCCTACTGCGCGCTACTTGATGAGAGCGTACTGAACCGCGACAGGCAGGACGATGGTTACCGTAAATGGCGCAGGGACCCGTTACAGGCGCGGTTTTTCAGCACTCTGAATGCGGGGGAAGAGCTGTGGGAGCTTATCCGTACTGTTTTACGTGAGCCTGCACCCGACAGCGCGGTACTGACCTGTCTTTACCGGACCCTGCAACTGGGCTTTGTCGGCCAGTACCGTGAGCAGGACGACGAGCGGCGGGAGGATGTGGTACGTGCGCTCGGCGAGCGCGTCCCGCCGTTTGCGCTAAGTGAGGATGCGCCAGTAGTGGTTCGGGCATCACGCCTGCGTAGCGGACGGCGGATGTACTGGCTGGGCTGGGCAGCAGGTATTGTGGTGCTGGCCGCGCTGTGGCTTATCTTCTCGTCATCTCTGGCGCAGATGGTGGCCCAAATTGCAGGGCAGGGTTAACGGATGCGCGTACTCTCCCGTGGTTTACTGACAGCGTTTGCCCTCCTTCTTGCGCTGTGGCTGGTGCTGGGATTCTGGCCGCTCTCTGCGAGCAGTCGCCTCGTACTGAGTCTGTGTATTCTGCTGGCGGGCGGTGTCGCGCTCTGGCGTCAGTGGCGGCAGCATCTGCACCGTCGGGCTATCAGTGAAACGATAACGGAGCACAGTCTGCCGCCAGAAGATTTTCAGGGCGCAGTGGTGCTGATCTGCGGCGATACCGCCTCCCTGTTTTCCGGTGATACGGGCTGGCGTGAAACCCGTCACGGCTGGTATCTGCGGGTACAGAGTGCCGAAGCACTGCCGCTGCTGGCGCAGCATCTGGCCGCCGTCCGCCCGGCACTGGTGTCTCAGGTTTCGGTCATGCTGGCGGTAACGCCGGAGACGCATGAGTCTGTGGAGGTATTTTCACAGGTCCTGCGTCACTGGCGGCGCAGTATTGTCCAGTGCCGGACATGGCTGAACGGCCTGCCGCCCGTCTGGAGTGTGCTCTGGGTGTCACCACCTGTTTACCATGCGGATGAGGCACTGTGGTTTACCGTCACGCCTGACCTGCCGGGGGTGCGTATACGGCAGAACGGTCATGTTGCTTTGCCAGTGACTGGCTGGCAACAGGAAGCTGCGGGGGATGATGCCCGTCTCGCTGCTGCACTGTGGCTCGACAGCGTGCTCAGGCTGAGTGGCTCGCTTCTCTTCCGGCCGCTCCGCATCCGGCAGGAGGAACTCCCCGTCTGTAATCTCTGTGCTGTTGGGGGCTGTCTGACTCCTGTCGCGGGTGTACCGGAAAACCTTTGGTCACGACAGATAGCAGGGACAACCACACTGCCTCCGTCAACATTGGCAGTAGATGACCTGTTGCCTCTACCGGATGTGCTGCTGGCGTCACTGCCCCGTCGTCACGGCGTGAGCCGCCGGATGCAGGATATTCGGCTGGCGGGTTCGATCTGCTTTGTCTTCCTCGCGCTGGCAATGCTGGCCTCCTTTATCAACAACCAGCGTCTGGTACGCAGCGTGAATGACCATCTTGCCATTTATCATCGTCTCAGCGGTACGCCGCCCGCGCCAAAGCAGCAGGCCCAGCAGCGCCTGCGTGTGGACAGCCATCTGCTTGACGAATGGCAGCGCCGCGGCGAGCCGCAGCGTTACGGGCTGGGTTTATACCAGGGGATGCGACTGATCCCCCTGGTTGAAGCGGCCATCAGTGACTGGGCGCCACCGCCGCCTCCGCGACCAGTGATTAAGAAAGTCGTGCAGGGGCCGCAGACCATCCGCCTTGACAGCATGTCGCTGTTCGACACCGGTAAATGGGTGCTGAAACCTGGCTCAACAAAGCTGCTGGTGAACTCGCTGGTGGGTATTAAGGCCAAACCCGGCTGGCTGATTGTGGTGGCGGGCCACACGGACAATACCGGCGACGACAAATCCAACCAGGTGCTTTCTCTTAAGCGTGCAGAGTCCGTCCGGGACTGGATGCGCGACACCGGGGACGTGCCGGAAAGTTGTTTCGCAGTGCAGGGTTATGGTGAAGAGCGCCCTGTCGCGACCAACGACACGCCGGAAGGTCGGGCGCTGAACCGCCGTGTCGAAATCAGTCTGGTGCCACAGGCGAACGCCTGCCAGTTGCCGGGCGAAACCCGCGCGCCATCACAGGATGATGGCGCTTCTTAAAATGGAAATACACAAGTCATTCGGGCTGCATCGCGGCGGTAACTGAACGCATCCCCGGGAGCATAGTTCACTATGTTAACGGCGCAAATGAAGGCAGCTAACTAAGAGGCAGCCTGAAGGACGACGTGTATAAAAGGAGTAATTAACATGGCAATACCTGTCTATCTGTGGCTGAAGGACGACGGCGGCGCGGACATCAAAGGGTCTGTGGACGTTAAGGACCGTGAGGGCAGCATCGAAGTGGTGGCGCAGGAACATAACCTGTACATCCCGACCGACAACAACACCGGCAAGCTGACCGGCACGCGTATCCACACGCCGTTCCTGTTCACCAAGGAAATCGACTCCTCCAGCCCCTATCTGTACAAGGCGGTGACCACCGGTCAGACCCTGAAGTCTGCCGAATTCAGGTGGTACAAAATCAACGACGCGGGCCAGGAAGTGGAGTACTTCAACACCAAACTGGAAAACGTGAAGGTGGTGAAGGTTGCGCCAAAAATGCACGACATCAAGGACCCGGCGTTCGAGAAGCACAACCATCTGGAACAGATTGAGCTGCGCTACGAAAAAATCACCTGGACCTGTAAAGACGGCAACATCATTCATTCTGACTCCTGGAACGAACGTACCACCGCATGATTCCCAGACGGACAGGGACTCCTGTCCGCCGTTTTTGCTGAGCGCCTGCCATAACGGACGCTCAGCAAAGAACACACAATCTGCCTGCCTGACCTGATGCGCTTTGGTATGTCAACAGCGAGGGGCGGTAGCGTGCCCGGAACTGTTAAGGAGAGAATCTCATGGAACATCCAGCTGTTCTGTTACGGGGTCTTAACCCCTACTGTGCACGCGCGATGGAAGGTACGGCTTCGCTCTGCCAGACATGCGGCCATGCGGAAATCCTGTCTGAGCACCGGTGGCTGCCCGCCGCTACGAGTGGGGTATGGACGCGATATGGCAGGATCTGCTGGCGTTTCTGGATAAACTCTTGCGTCCGGTGTGCGCCCGTCCAAAGCTCCCGGACGGCTTACAGAGCTTACTGCACAACGTGTGGCTGTACGCCTCGCGGACGAAGCACCGCAGTTTATACGATAAACGCCTGAACGGTTTCGGTAACAAGGATGAACGCTAATGAGTCAAAACGATATTATTTCTCCTGTCGCGACTGTTGATACCAGTGAGTGTGCCATCATCACCCCGTGGTTCGTTGAAAATACTGAGTACCCTCCGGTGCCGGCGACATATATGCCATTAGTTAATGGTGAAGAAGCTTTCCGGTCGGTACATGAGGCCATTGCTAATGCCAAAAAAACAGTCGACATCATCTGCTGGGGATTTCAGCCTTCGATGTATTTTATTCGCGATGGCAAGGCTCCGTGTATTGGCGAACTGCTCGTCAGCATAGCCAAAGAGAAGAATGTACAGGTCCGTATTCTGGGTTGGGAAGCACCGTTTAACTCCGCCGGTGTTGCCGGTGAGTCTAATGTGCCCGGAAAAGACATTATCAGGTTCGGTGACCGGAATGGGCAAAGCGCTGAAGATAAGCAACATGCCTATGATCGGTGGTGGTTTTCCCGGTTCTCAAATTCCGGGGAGTGGATAAAAGCAATTAATGGGCCAATCGTAAGCCCCGCGCAGCCCACCCGAAATTCACCAATATTAACCCCTGTCTTTGTCGGGCGCGGATTTGATTTACTTGAGCGTGCAGAAATTGCTTATCAGGAGTTGCTGTACAGCGTTGACAGCGGGCTCTCTGGAATGTCCGCGGCTGTTATGGCTATCGCTCCAACGCATCATCAAAAAACTGTGCTGGTTGACTATGAACTGCCAGATGATGCCGTTGGTTTTGTGATGGGTCATAACATGCTTGATGAATACTGGGATAAGGATGCACATTCATCAAAACGCCGCCCTCCCGCGTTAGGTAGAGAGTTTCCCGACAGAGATACGTGGGCACCCAATACAGGGCCTCGGGGTAAGTGGCCGCGACAGGATATGTCCTGTCGGGTTACCGGCCCTCTTCTGGAACATCTTCATCAAAATTTTGCCCAGGCCTGGAACCGGGAGACGGAAGAAAATTTGCTTCTGTCCCGCAATGCCAAATGTGTTGCTAAAAAACTCAAACCCCTTGCAGGTAATGGCGATCTTGTAATGGCTCAACTCCTTCGTACGCAAATGCGGGAAGGCAGGCGAGATATCGAAAAACTTTACCTGAAAAGCGTTAATAACGCGACGCAGTATATTTATATTGAAAACCAGTATTTCCGATGGCCACCGCTGGCCGAAGCAATTAAAGAAAATATAAAAGCCCAGAAGAAGGCCGGGCGTATTCCGGAAAAAGACGGTTATTTATATCTGTTCGTGGTGTCCAATGTTACGGATGAAGGGATAGGGGCAGGCACGGCAAATACACAGCGCATGCTCGACAGTCTGGGGCGTGGAGATACCATACCTGAACTGACCCGGCTGCGTCGGATGGAGGAACTGAAAGCCAAAATGTACGAACCTTCGCCTTATCCGGCGTTGTCGGATGAAGGTATTGCGGAAGGATTCAGAAAACGTGCTGAATATGAAAAAGCCGCCGGGGAGCTAAAAAAGAAAGTTGCTGATGATTTCATGGTCCCCATAGACGGTCTGAAAGTACATATTTGCTCCCTGGTCGCCAAAGATTCTCCGGCAGAGGCGTGGATGCCAACGTATGTTCATTCCAAGATAATGCTGATTAATGATGTTTTCACCACACACGGTTCAGCCAATATCAATACCCGCAGTATGGAAGTCGACAGCGAAATGAATATCGCCCATGAATGCGCGAAAGTGACAAAAGCCCTGCGTAAACGTTTATGGAATATACATACCGGTGGTCAGGGTGTGCAGGATGATCCTGCGGATGCGTTTGATGCCTGGAATAAGCTCATCAAACGAAACCATGATAACCAATATGGAGAAGAGAAGAAAACGCCTGAAACCCCCCTCATTCAATTTCTTTACGACAAAACGACGTTAAAGGACAAGGACTGATGCGCCGACTGTTATTGCTGTCCTGCCTGATGCTGGCAGCGTGCGACGGAGGCAGTGCCCCGGCCACGGTAAACAAGGATTTTGCCATGAACCCGCTTTCTGATATCAACACCCGCCTGGCCTTTACCTGTAAACATGAAACTATCCCCGCCCCGTCGGCGGAGACCGATATGCTGTTCAGGTATGCCCGCTGGCTGCAGGTGAATAACCGGCTTAAAGAAGACAAGGCCGTGGACGCCCAAACCGAAAGGCTGTACCGCATAGCGGCAGCTAACGGGCACTACAAAGCCAACATTAACCTGCAGAACGGGTCAATGCGCGGTCAGTTCAGCCTTACCGGCGCAGAGCACCTGCGGATGAGCCAGCAACTGATTGATGCCGGCGTGGCAACCGGGTACTACTTTGTTGCCATATTTCTGAAAAACGGGGCGGCAGGTTTGCAGCAGGACACGGACATGGCGTTGCGCTATTACCGCAAGGCGGCTGATGAGGGCAGCGCTCAGGCACAGGCGTATGTGGCTGAGAAATTGTTTATGGCTGGTACGGCATATGATGTTGCAGCCCAAATGCGTCGCTGCGCTGCTGAACAGGGTGAAGGAGAGGCTGCCAGTAACCTCGGCATCAATTTGCAGGGTAAAGGACTTTATCAGGAAGCAGTCGAAGCTTTTCAGTTAGGTGTTGCGGCTGGCGATGATACTTCTGCAAGTTTTTTAGCCAGTGGGTTTAGTGGCCCTGCGCCATCGAATACTCTGGACTACCTTGGGCAGCAGAAAGATGCTGAACGTTCCAGACGTTACAAGGCAATCTGGAAAATGTTGGCGGACTATTCTTATCTTCACCCCTCAGTCCCGGAAATCAACGATATCGTTCCGTTACCGCCTGCACCGTTACCCGCCTGGGATGGCAAACTGAAATGGGTGGAGACCTATAACGCTAATACCGAGCCGCCAAAACCTGGCGAGGCGCTGATAGTTGAGCTGGCAAAAGCAAAACAGCTTAACCCCGCGACCGGCAGACCGCTGCCGTCCTCACCGGACTTTGATAAAAACGCCGCCATCGTTCTGCTGTGTAAAACCGGCGAGCCCTGCCCGAAAAGCGGCTACTGGCAGGTTGCCCGGCCACCCCGTGAAGGGGTGAGCCGGAATGCCATTGTGATGTTTAAAGAGGGTGACATCATGCCCGCTGATGTTGTGGATATTTATCGCGCCCGTCCCCTGGCCGTTAGGTGACAAACATGAGCAGCATGAACAGCACACCGACTGGCGTTTTTTGGGTGAGGTCTGAGGATATGTGTAAGAGCGACGGCATCCTGTTAATAACATCTCTGTACGGTTAATACCCTGAAGGAAAAGGATTTATGCGCCGACTGTTATTGCTGTCCTGCCTGATACAGGCAGCGTGCGACGGGGGCAGTGCCCCGGCCACGGTAAACAGGGATTTTGCCATGAACCCGCTTTCTGATATCAACACCCGCCTGGCCTTTACCTGTAAACATGAAACTATCCCCGCCCCGTCGGCGGAGACCGATATGCTGTTCAGGTATGCCCGCTGGCTGCAGGTGAATAACAGGCTTAAAGAAGACAGGGCCGTGGACGCCCAAACCGAAAGGCTGTACCGCATAGCGGCGGCTAACGGGCACTACAGAGCCAACATTAACCTGCAGAACGGGGCCATGCGCGGTCAGTTCAGTCTTACCGGCGCAGAGCACCTGCGGATGAGTCAGCAACTGATTGATGCCGGTGTGGCGACCGGGTACTACTTTGTGGCCATATTTCTGAAAAACGGAGCGGCAGGTCTGCAGCAGGACACGGACATGGCGTTGCGCTATTACCGCAAGGCGGCTGATGAGGGCAGTGCTCAGGCACAGGCGTATATTGGCGACAAAACTGGCGCCGGTCGGTATGGCTCCGGATATTTCCCGACAAATGTTCCGTTGTGCCGCTGAGCAGGACGAGGGAGAGGCAGCGAAGGCCTTAGGGATTGACCTGAAGAATCGAAGCCAACATCAGGAAGCTCTTGAAGCATTTCAGTTAGGTGTGGCTGCGGGTGATGAGATTTCTGCCTACGCGCTTGAGAAGGGATTTGGAGGTCCGAAACCGACAGATACACTTTACTATCTGGGGCAACCAAAAGATCCTGAGCGTGCCAGTCGGTACAAAAAAATCGGCGACATCCTGAGCCGTTATTCCTACCGCTCTCCCTCAGTCCCGGAAATCAACGATATCGTTCCGTTACCGCCTGCACCGTTACCCGCCTGGGATGGCAAACTGAAATGGGTGGAGACCTATAACGCTAATACCGAGCCGCCAAAACCTGGCGAGGCACTGATAGTGGAGCTGGCAAAAGCAAAACAGCTTAACCCCGCGACCGGCAGACCGCTGCCGTCCTCACCGGACTTTGATAAAAACGCCGCCATCGTTCTGCTGTGTAAAACCGGTGAGCCCTGCCCGAAAAGCGGCTACTGGCAGATTGCCCGGCCACCCCGGCAAGGGGTGAGCCGGAATGCCATTCTGATGTTTAAAGAGGGTGACATCATGCCCGCTGATGTTGTGGATATTTATCGCGCCCGTCCCTGGCCGTTTGGCGATAAACATGAGCAGCATGAACAGCACGCCGACTGGCGTTTTTTGGGTGAGGTCTGAGGACGTGTATAAGGGTAATTGCAACCAGAGGATTAATTACAGGATTTCACTGCCTTTACAGGTTACGCCCCTTTTATTAAAAGAAGCATAATGGATTAGCGTAATTTTATACTTTTCAATTAATGTGGAATATTTGGTTTGATTTTTTATAAGGTTTTTAATTCATTTTTCGCAGCTATGTAACAGTTGCCTGAGAATTAAAATAGCTTTACTTATTTTAAAATAAATCAAACTCAACTCTTTACTGAGTTATGAGTATATATCAATAGCCAAAATAACATCATGGAGTGATTGTCGTGAGTCTGAACAGTTTTGTCAGTAATAAAGTTGAAAGTATTACCGGCACCACCCTGAATCGTTACCACCTGGATATTCCATCCTGTCCGTCACCGCTGGACGTTGAAGAACTCACTGGCAGGGAAGCATTAAGCCAGACCTGTTATTACACCATTACGTTCACCAGCACGGATAAAAATATTGATACCTCTACTGTATTGCGTAAACCCGCCACGCTGACAATGGGGCTCGGTATTTTACAGGCCCTGACAGATAAGAAAGTCGTTCACGGTGTGATTACCGATTTTCACCGAATATCCGGCTCGGCAGACCAGGCAAAATACCGGATTACGCTGGAGCCTTTTCTTAAATTACTGGACAGACAGCACCACAGCCACCGCTTTTTCGTCAATAAATCCGTTCCGGAGGTGGTGGAGCAGGTATTGCAGGAGCATGGCCTGCACGGCTGGGAGTATGAATTCAACCTGAAGCAGAGCTACCCGAAACGCGAGCAGATAAACCAGTACCAGGAGAGTGACCTGGCGTTTATTCAGCGCCTGCTGTCCGAAGTGGGAATATTCTATTTCTTCACCTTGCAGGAAGAGGCGCAGACGGAAGTGGTTCACTTTGCCGATGCACAGCGGGCGCTGATGTTTGGCAAAACGTTGCCAGTAAACAGTCCGTCCGGAATGAGCGACAGCGGCGCGGAATCCATATGGGGGACTAAACGTTGCCCATAACGTGGTGGAAGCGAACGTTACGACCAAAGATTACAACCACCGCGATGCGCAGAGCGTGCTCCAGTCCGCCCCGGCTGATATGACGCGGGGAGACGGCGAGGGGATGATGTATGGCGAGGTATATAACTACCAACTGCGCCACCTTGAGCGCGGCGACAAGATTGATCCGCAGGCTGAAACCGCCAACTTTTATGCCCGCCTTGACCATGAACGTTATCTGGCAAACCAGACGCTCATAACTGGCACCAGTACAGCAGCATGGCTTGCTCCGGCTCAGGTACTGACTATAACCGACAGCCTGCCGCCAACCCTACCAGCGGTGCTACAGGGACCGGTTCTGATTGTCAGCACGCAGTTCACCGCCAGCCGAAAAGATGCGTTACACGTGGATATCATGGCGATTCCCTACAGCGAAACGCTGTGCTGGCGTCCGCCGCTGCTGCCGCGCCCGAAGGTGGCCGGTACCATGACGGCGCGGGTGACCAGCGCAAAGGCGAATGACATCTATGCCTGGCAGGATGCGTCCGGCCTGTACCGGGTGAAATTTGACGCTGACCGGGATGACAAGTCGCAGGGGCAGGAGAGCATGCCGGTACGCCTCGCCAAACCTTATGGCGGTGACGTGTACGGTTTCCACTTCCCGTTAATTCAGGGCACGGAAGTGGCGATAGCGTTTCATGAGGGCGACCCTGACCGTCCTTATATCGCCCATGCGCTGCATGACTCCCGCCATGTTGACCACGTAACGGAGAAGAACAGCACCCGCAACGTGATCCGCACGCCGACAAACAACAAGCTGCGGATGGAAGACAAGCGCGGCGAGGAGCATATCAAGCTCAGTACCGAGTACGGCGGGAAGACGCAGCTGAACCTGGGTCATAACGTGGATTCCGAACGGAAACGTCGTGGGGAAGGATTTGAGCTGCGTACTGACTCATGGGGAGCAATTCGTGGTGGTAAGGGGATATTTATTACAGCAGATGCCCGGCCATTAGCCAGTGGTTCGATGCTTGAAATGCAGGATATGCTGGACAGGCTAAAGCAAGCGGGTGATGAAATGGAGTCCCTGTCTTGTGATGCTCAGTCTGCCAAAGCTGATCCTGCCCAGGTTGAGCAACAGTTAGCATTTATGCGTGAGCAAATCGACCAACTTAAAGAGGCTGTTGCCGTACTCAGTGCGCCAAAAGGTGTTGCTATAAGTAGCGGAAAACATTTGCAACTGACGGCAAATCGCAATCTGATGATCAATGCCGGGGCTGATGCAGATATGGGGGTAATGAAGCGTCTTTTTATCGGTGTTGGAGAAGGGCTTAGTCTGTTTGTGCGCAAGATGGGTATGAAGCTTATCTCTAATCAGGGGCCAGTGACAATTCAGGCACAAAACGACCAACTGCAATTATTGGCCCGTAAAGATCTTGAGATCGTCAGTACTGACGATGAAATACACATTATTGCGAAGAAGAAAATCATTATAAACGCCGGAGGGAGTTATCTGACTCTCGATCCCTGTCGGATAGAACTCGGTACTAACGGTGATTTTGAAGTCAAAGCCGCCGATTTTATGTATAGCGGGCCGGCCAGCATGAAGGCCGATCATCCTGACTATCCTCCGCTCCAGTCCAATGTCCGGCAGTCTTTGAATCTGAAAATTATGCAATCTCCTAATGCACAGGGAAGTAGCTGGGCAGGAATGCCCTATACCCTTTATGCCGATGGCGCGCCATTGAAAAAAGGTGTGCTGGATGAAAAAGGACAGATAAAGATAGATCACCAGGTCGTGACGCAAAATTACAAACTGGAGATGGCTAACGGCGTCAGCTATCAGATTCCGGTCGTTGAAGCATACCGTAATCCTGAACAGGGTAAACTCGCTAATCGAGGATTTCACCACCATGCCTCTCAGGCTGCCGCTGAAATCAATTCCCCGTCCTCACATACTGAGCATCGTAATACTTACGCTGATTTGCTTGATGGCCAGATGGAGAAGGAAGAATGTTAGTGAGCAAGAAATACATTGTTACACCCATTGCCACCGTTGACACAAGTCAGTGCATGCTCACCTCTCCCTGGTTTGTTCAGAATACGGAATATCCGCCTTCACTGGCGACCTACAAGCCGCTGGTAAACGGTGAAGAGGCATTTGCTGCAGTGCATCACGCTATCGCGCATGCAAAGAAAACCGTAGACATCATCTGCTGGGGATTCCAGCCTTCTATGTACTTTATCCGCGATGGTCAGGAGCCTTGTATTGGCGAACTGCTTTGTAAGATAGCTGAAGGGAAAAAAAAAGTGCAGGTGCGCATTCTTGGTTGGGAAGCGCCTTTCAATACAGCTGGAGCGGCGGGGGAAGCTAACCTTCCAGGAAAAGGGTCTATTCCGGTAAAGGATCGGGCAGGACAAAGTGCGACAGAAAAGCAGTATGATTTTGATCGACAGTGGTTTTTTGAACATTCATATAGTGATGATCTACTGGAACTCAATGCAGTATTGAGCTCTGGATTAAAAAAAATGAATCATCTTACAAAAAATCCGTTGTTCGTTGGCCGCGGCTTTAATGAGAAAGAACGGGCCGAAATTGCCTGGCGCGCAAAATACAGGGCGCTCGACAAAGGGCTCAGTGCCAGTACGGTGGGGACAATGGCAGCTGCCCCCTCGCACCATCAAAAAACGGTGCTGGTTGACTATGAATTACCTGAACATGCCGTTGGTTTTGTGATGGGGCACAATATGCTGGACGAATACTGGGATACCGATGCGCATTCATCATTAAATCGGGTCAGTGGTCCGGCGCCATGGGGACCTGATGAAGGCGTGCGTGGTTTTCTTCCTCGGCAGGATATTTCCAGTCAGGTGACGGGGCCAATCCTTGAACATCTCCATGAAAATTTTGCTAAGGCGTGGTGTAAAGAAACGGGAGAGGATCTCATTTCATTACGTAATGCCAGATCGGTCGGGAAAATGCTCAAACCCCGAAAAGAATATGGTACCCCTTTAATTGCCCAGCTTTTGCGTACTCAGCCGCAGGAAAATAAACGCGATATTGAAAAAGTCTATCTGCAGGCGGTCAACAATGCGACGCAGTTTATCTATATTGAAAATCAGTATTTCCGCTGGCCACCTCTTGCGGAGGCCTTCAAAAAAGCGGCGCTTGTCCAGATGGAAAAAGGGCGTACGCCAGGAAAGAACGGCTCGTTACATTTATTTGTCATTACCAACGTAACGGAAGGGGGAATTGGGGCAGGTACGGTAAATACCCAACGCATGCTCGAAAGCCTGGGACGTGCTGACACCATACCGGGGGTGACCAGAGCGCGAATGATTCAAAAAATCAGGAATGAAGCGCCGGGAAAATATGCTTCTGGTGCCTGGTCTCGTGACCCTGCAACTCAGGAGCGAATCAATGAAGGATTTATCCGTCAGCAGAAAGAATATGAAGCAAAACTCAAAAAAGCAGAAGAGTTAAAAGATAGTGATATTGAAATGGTGCCGGTGCCGGGCCTGAAAATACATATCTGCTCTTTGGTTGCCCTGGACTCTCCCCCACAAAACTGGATGCCGGTTTATGTTCATTCAAAACTGATGATTATTAATGATGTTTTTACCACTCACGGTTCGGCGAATATTAATACCCGCAGTATGCAAGTCGACAGTGAAATGAATATTGCACACGAGTGGAGCAGTGTGACCAAATCTTTGCGGAAACGCTTATGGGATTTGCATACGAATAAGTTGGGGGCACAGGATAATGCTTCTGATGCGTTTGATGAGTGGGGATATATTCTTAGCGAGAATAAAAAGCGCCAGCAAAATCACCGAGAACCTGTTGCCCCGGTGATTGAATTTCGTTACACGAAAAATGAATTAAAGGATCTTGACTAATGCGCCAGTTAATATTGTTTTGTCTGTTGCTGATGGCGTGTAGCCAGCATAGTGTACTGTCTGCTGAAAAGGATTTATCTGTGAGTTCACTTCCTGATATTAACGCCCGCCTGGCGTTTACCTGTAAACATGAAACCATCCCGGCGGCCTCTGCAGACACGGATATGCTGTTTAACTACGCCCGCTGGCTGCAGAAGAATAACCAGCTAAAACAGGACAAAGCTGTGGACGCGGAAACGGAGCGTCTGTACCGCATCGCGGCAGAAAACGGTCACTTTAAAGCCAGTATCAACCTGCAGAACGGGGCGCTGCGCGGGCAGTTTGCGCTGAGCAGCCATGAACGTCTGCGTCTGAGCCAGCGGCTTATCGATGCGAAAGTGGCGACCGGCTACTACTTTATCGCCATTTACCTGGAGCATGGTGCGGCGGGGCTGAAGCAGGATCCGGAACTGGCGCTGCGCTACTACCGCAAGGCGGCAGATGAAGGCAATCCCCAGGCCCAGGCGTATGTGGGTGATAAGCTGGCGCCGGTGGGAATGGCGCCGGATATTTCCCGCCAAATGCTCCGTTGTGCCGCTGAACAAGGTGATGGTAAAGCGGCAGGTGAGCTTGGTATTGATATGAAAATTAACAAGCGATATCAGGATGCACTTGAAGTTTTCCAGTTGGGTGTGGCAGCCGGAGACACTACCTCAGCTCTTGCTTTAAATCATGGATTTAACGGTCCCGAGCCGACAGACGAACTCTATTATCTGGCCCAGCAGGCAGATCCGGAGCGTGCCCGGCGTTATAAGGTTATCAGTAAGATACTGAGTAACTACTCCTATGCCAGCCCGGTGGTTACGGAAATCAACGATATCGTCCCGCTGCCGCCCGCCCCTTTGCCAGAGTGGGACGGCAGGCTGAAGTGGCTGGAAGAACGTGAGGCCAATATCCCGCCGCCCAAACCTGGCGAGGCACTGATAGTGGAGCTGGCGAAAGCAAAACAGCTGAACCCGGTGACGGGCAGGCCGCTGCCGGGCTCCCCGGATTTTGAGAAGGGCAGTACAGCTCTACTGTTGTGCCGCAGCGGCGAGCCGTGCCCGCAGAGCGGCTACTGGCAGATAGCGTGGCTGCCGAACACGGGCATCAGTAAGGAAGAAATCACTTACTTTAAAAAAGGCGACATTATGCCCACCGACAGGGTGGAGCGGGTACTCGCGCGTCCGTGGCCGCTGAAGGACAGGTGGGTACAGGAAGAGCAGCAGGTGGAGTGGCGTCTTGTGGGGGAGGCGTAGGTTTACTGACAGGGGATGCTAACTGAAGTTATGGAAAGGGAGCAAAGGGATGAAAGTAAAAATAGCGTGGGTGGTGCTTGTCAGTCTGTTGCTGACGGGCTGCGACCAGGACAGCGCACCGTTGCCTGATATTCATGTAAACAAGAATGCCTCCATGAACCCGCTGACCGATATAAACGTCCGCCTGGCATTTACCTGTCAACACCAGACTATTCCCGAGGCGTCAGCTGACACGAATATATTGTTTAACTATGCCCGCTGGATGCAAAAAAATAATCTTATTGACCGGGATAAAACAGTGGATACGGAAATTGCCCGGCTGTACCGTATTGCGGCGGAAAACGGGCACTATAAAGCCAGTATTAACCTGCAGAACGGCGCGCTGCGGGGGCGTTTTGCGCTGAGCAGTCATGAGCGTCTGCGCCTGAGTCAGCAACTGATTGATGCGAAGGTGGCAGCCGGGTACTACTTTATCGCCATCTATCTGGAGTACGGCGCGGCGGGACTGGCACAGGATCCGGAGATGGCGCTACGTTACTACCGCAAGGCGGCGGATGAGGGTAATCCCCAGGCGCAGGCTTATTTGGGCGAAAAACTATTTCCGGCAAAAATGGCTCCGCAGGTAGCCATGCAGATGCTCTCCTGTGCTGCTAAGCAGGGGGAGGGTAAGGCGGCAAAATCATTAGGAATAATGCTTGCTATCGATGAAAAATATCCGGAGGCGGTTGAGTCATTTCAGTTGGGCGTTGCAGCAGGAGATTCAGGCTCTGCCAGTTTTCTTGAACATGGATTTGCCGGGCCTGCACCAACAGACAGGCTGTACTATCTGGCACTGAAAAAAGACCCGGAGCGTGCCCGGCGTTATGAGCAAGTAGGCGAAGTGTTGGCGAAATACTCCTGGGCCCATCCCACGGTGCCGGAAATCAACGATATCGTGCCGTTACCCCCGGCGCCGCTGCCTGCCTGGAACGGTAAACTGAAGTGGCTGGAGGAATGGGAGGCCAATATCCCGCCGCCAAAACCTGGCGAGGCACTGATAGTGGAGCTGGCGAAAGCAAAACAGCTGAACCCGGCGACGGGCAGGCCGCTGCCGTCCTCCCCGGACTTTGATAAAAACGCCGCCATCGTTCTGCTGTGTAAAACCGGTGAGCCGTGCCCGCAGAGCGGCTACTGGCAGATAGCGTGGCTGCCGAACACGGGCATCAGTAAGGAAGAAATCACTTACTTTAAAAAAGGCGACATTATGCCCACCGACAGGGTGGAGCGGGTACACGCGCGTCCGTGGCCGCTGAAGGACAGGTGGGTACAGGAAGAGCAGCAGGTGGAGTGGCGTCTTGTGGGGGAGGCGTAGGTTTACTGGCAGGGGATGCTAACTGAAGTTACGGAAAGGGAGCAAAGGGATGAAAGTAAAAATAGCGTGGGTGGTGTTTGTCAGTCTGTTGCTGACGGGCTGCGACCAGTACAGCGCACCGTTGTCTGATATTCATGCAAACAAGAATGCCTCCATGAACCCGCTGACCGACATTAACGCCCGCCTGGCGTTTACCTGCGTACATGAAACCATCCCGGCAGCTTCTACGGACACGGATATGCTGTTTAACTACGCCCGCTGGATGCAGAAGAACAATCTGCTGAAACAGGACAAAGCTGTGGACGCGGAAACGGAGCGTCTGTACCGCATCGCGGCAGAAAACGGCCATTACAAAGCCAGTATCAACCTGCAGAACGGGGCGCTGCGCGGGCAGTTTGCGCTGAGCAGCCATGAACGTCTGCGTCTGAGCCAGCGGCTTATCGATGCGAAAGTGGCGACCGGCTACTACTTTATCGCCATTTACCTTGAGCATGGTGCGGCGGGGCTGAAGCAGGATCCGGAACTGGCGTTGCGCTACTACCGCAAGGCAGCGGATGAAGGCAATCCCCAGGCCCAGGCGTATGTGGGTGATAAGCTGGCGCCGGTGGGAATGGCACCGGATATTGCACGGCAGTTGCGTCGTTGTGCTGCGGAGCAGGGGGAAGGAAAAGCTGCGGTGATGCTGGGAATTAACTTACAGGGAAAAGGACATTATCAGGATGCCATTAAAGCTTTTCAGTTGGGTGTGGCTGCTGGTGACGGAAGTTCAGCAAGGTTTTTAGCGAATGGATTTAACGGTCCCGAACCGACAGACGAACTCTACTATCTGGCCCAGCAGGCAGAACCGGAGCGTGCCCGGCGTTATAAGGTTATCAGTAAGATACTGAGCAACTACTCCTATGCCAGCCCGGTGGTTCCGGAAATCAACGATATCGTCCCGCTGCCGCCCGCCCTTTGCCAGAGTGGGGCGGCAGGCTGAAGTGGCTGGAGGAATGGGAGGCCAATATCCCGCCGCCAAAACCTGGCGAGGCACTGATACTGGAGCTGGCGAAAGCAAAACAGCTGAACCCGGCGACGGGCAGGCCGCTGCCGTCTTCCCCGGACTTTGATAAAAACGCCGCCATCGTTCTGCTGTGTAAAACCGGTGAGCCGTGCCCGAAAAACGGTTACTGGCAGATAGCCTGGATCCCGGGAAGCAGCATCAGCAAAGAAGAGGTCCCCCTTTTTAGAGGGTGACATTATGCCCACCGACAGGGTGGAGCGGGTACTCGCGCGTCCGTGGCCGCTGAAGGACAGGTGGGTACAGGAAGAGCAGCAGGTAAGTGGCGGCTGATGGGTGAGGTATAAATCTATTGGCCTGATATAAATACTCCCGGGTCATTGAACGGGAGGGCCGGAATAAAATGGATATTTATACTGGAGAAGAATTTAGATAATGAAAACATTATTAGGTATTGTGCTTTTTATTTTCTCAGCCATTGCATTAACCATTATCTAATTTTTTGTTTATGTATATTTTAACGGACCAATAAAAGAACTCCACTGATGAATTTCAGGGGAATAGGGCGAGGTTAGATAAAAATGAAAGGTATTATTCGCGTTGGTGATAAAAATACTGGCGGGGGTGCCGTATTAAGCGGTTCCACACATATGACATTCTGTAGTATCAGCGTGGCACGGCTAGGGGACCCTGTCAGCTGCCCAATAGAAGGCCATAACCCGACGGTTATTGCTGAAGGACATCCAACCTTCAAAGACAATGGTGTACCTGTTGCATTCCACGGTCACCGCTGTGCCTGTGGATGTACACTCATTTCAAGCCTGCCACAGGCAGCTGTGAGTTAACTATGGCAGTAAATTTAAAGTTAATTCAGGCGCCAGCCATCAAACCTCAACCTCCGGTCTGGTGGATGTGGTTACTGTTGTTGGTTGTTATGTTGCTGGCAGGCACAGTGGGGACGATTCTGAACAGTACGGCAAAGCCGCAGATCAATGCGAATGCATTCTGGGAAACTGCGTTGGGACTTCCTGCATTGTTTTGGCTTGTCCTGCTGATAGTACGTAGTACCTGGTATAAGGGACAACTGGCAATTGCCCGGAGCAGGGATAATGAACGTGAAAAAAGACTTCGTCGTGAAATCCTGCGTGGTCGCCGTTTTTTGCATGTTCTGGGTATTAGTCTGCACACTGGGTTGCGTGAACATGCTGATACCGATGGTCAGAGACAACGGAACGCCCTACTAAAAAAAACACAAATCCTTAAAACCCAGCCTTCCTGGAAAAGCCAGGAAGGGATAAGACACAGTCGCCTGGTCAGATCTGAAGGGGAGACGGCAGAACAAACGCTGACGCGGGTTCTGAATAAAACTCTTGAAGAACTCAGTACCGCGCTGGCTTCAGTCCCTGCCGATGTACCACTTTCATTATTGATGGAAAGTAACACCAGCCTGCAACAACGCGAAACAGACGCAATCTGGCAGAAATGCTGGGCTGAAAGCCATATCCGACAACCTGTCACGCGTATTGAGGGCTTTGGTCTGGACGTTGTGGATCAGTGGCTGGATTACCGTAGTACTGAGCGTGCAATGCTGTTGGTCGTGGCAATACAGATCGTGCCCGATCAGCCAGAGGGAACGGCTGAAAGCGTTGTTGGCTTATTACTTGGCAATCCGACTTTGGACATACCTTTATTGCCACTTGCTTACCTGCATCGCCCTGAGCAGGCGCATCTGACAGGCGCTGATGATTTGCAGTATGCCATGCAACAGGCCCTCAGTTGGGGGGAGCTGGCGTCTGACGATCTAAAAAGCGGCTGGTCGGTAGGTATTAAGCCCGAGTGGTATATGGCAATTGCGACAGGATTACTGGCATTAAAAAGCCCGATCAATCCCGGTCAGGATCTGCGCGATTTGAACACTACCCTGGGATATGCAGGCCCGGCTGCACCTTGGGTGGCTATTGCCAGCGCTACGCAGGGTTGCAGTGATGGGGCGGCCCAATTGATTGTAAGTGGTGATAATTGTGTGGATACGCCACTTTGGGTGACAGTGATGAAACCCGCAAAGGAATAGCAGGGAACGGTTTTTCAGTTGCCGCTCCAGTAAAACGGATAAGGCACAATAAAAACGGGCCGGAGAATTGAATCAACATTAGCAGAACAGGGAAAAAGGATGATTGCATCGGGTAGTACTGAGCACTGGAGCAGCCGCTTCTGGTTTATCGTACTGGTACTGGCTGGCATTGCCTGGGGGATTTATCATTTTGGTGACAGGATTGGTCTGACAAGCTTTCAGGCAAAGTTCTGTGCTTTCACAGGATTGTGTATTGTTGTGTTTCTGTTGCGTTATGGGGGACTGATAGTTCAGTTCTTCTGGCTCAGGTACAAAAACAAAGATACAGACACCCGCACTTCATCATCTCAAAAATCTCCGCAGGGACAACTTACGACACATCTGGCGATACTGACCACATTGAAGCAGGCGCTTCGCGATAAGTATGGGCGTTTTTGGCGGCGTAAGGTCACCATTCTGATGCTGTCAGGCAGCATTACTGATGTGGAACATCTTGCACCAGGTCTGAGTAGTCAGTACTGGCTGGAAGATCAGGGAACAGTATTGCTTTGGGGGGAAGATATTAACAATCCGGCAGACAGCGACTGGTTTAAGGCAGTCCGCAAATTATGTTCTTGCCCGGTGGATGCGTTGGTTTGGGTGACATCCATTTTTGATAAGTTTGCGATACTTAACGAGCCGGTAAATGACAGCATATTATCATCTGATGAAATGGGCAGTCTTTCGAATCGGCTTGTTATCCGGTATGAGCACACAGGCTGGCGGTTACCCTTGTATATCTGGTCTGTGCATCCGGGGAGCTGGCAAAAGGGGAAAACAACCCAGCCAGTGGGCTGCTGCCTGTTGCCGGAACGTGCGAAGCCCGCTGATATTAATGCACAATTAGAAAATCTGGCCGGACAACTGACGCTCCCGGGTATACAGCAAATTTGTCTTAATCCAGAATTCACATTTTTGTTGGATCTGAAACGGCTACTTTCAGTATCCGCAGAAAAAATATGTGCTTCTGTTTCTACACTTCTGAATAAATACCATTCGTTGTCTCTGGCCGGGCTTCTGTTCAGTCCCTCGTCTCCGGATGGAGCCCACCGTGTAAAACATCATTGGGGAAAAGATGAACGCTGGGATGTATTGCTGAACTCCCTCGTAACATTGCCTGCCGGGTTAAAAGCACATAAAACGGGATTCTCATGGATAAAAGCCCTGGTCGCTGCCGCTGCCACACTGATGCTACTCTGGGGCGCGATGATGGCAATCTCCTTCACCGCCAACCGCAGCCTTCTGGCGACGGCACAGCAGCAGGTGCAACTCGTATCTGCTGAGAAGCAATCCCTGGCGACACGTCTGCATGCACTCTCAGAATTACAGAAAACCCTTTCCCGTCTTCAGTACCAGACTGAACACGGCGCGCCGTGGTACAGCCGTTTCGGCCTGAACCAGAATGATGACCTGCTGGCGGCGCTGCTGCCGCGTTATGGCGAAAACGCGATACCGCTGCTGCGTGATGCTGCCGCCGTTCATCTTCAGCAGCAACTGAATGCGTATGTACAGCTTCCGCCGGACAGTCCGCTGCGCGAGAAAATGACCAAAACGGCCTGGGAACAGTTGAAGCTGTACCTGATGCTGGCCCGTCCGGAACGAATGGATGCGGCCTGGTTCTCCGGGGCACTGATGCAGGACTGGCCGCAGCGTCCCGGTGTGAAAGATGGTATTTGGCAGGGGAGTGGTGCCTCACTGCTGCGTTTTTACGGAGAGAGTCTCGCAACCCATCCGGCCTGGCGACTGCATCCTGATGACGGGTTGATAAGCCAGGTGCGCACCCTGCTGATTCGTCAGATGGGAATGCGCAACAGCGAATCCACGCTGTACCAGAAGATGCTCGCGCAGGTGGCGAACCAGTATGCCGACCTGCACCTGGCTGACATGACCGGCGATACGGACGCGTCGCGCCTGTTCACGACGGATGAAGTGGTGCCGGGGATGTTCACCCGCCAGGCGTGGGAGCAGGCCGTCCAGCCCGCCATAGAAAAGGTGGTCACCGGGCGCCGTGACGAAATGGACTGGGTGCTGAGCGACAGCAGGCAGCCTGTCACGCAGCAGACTTCTCCGGAAGCGCTAAAAGCGCGTCTGACGGAACGCTACTTTGCTGACTTCGGCGGCGTCTGGCTCGACTTTCTCAACAGCCTGCGGCTTCAGCCGGCAGCCACGCTGTCGGACGCCATTGACCAGTTGACCCTGATGGCAGATGTCCGCCAGTCGCCGCTGGTGGCGCTGATGAACACGTTGAGCGTACAGGGACGCACCGGGCAGACCGGCGACGCTTTGTCGGATTCGCTGGTGAAGTCGGCGAAGAACCTGTTTAACCGCGATGAACAGGCTGTCATTGACCAGCAGAGCGGCGCGCACGGCCCCCTGGATGCAACCTTTGGTCCGGTACTGGCGCTGCTGGGCAATCAAACGAAAGGGGCGGGAAATAGTGACCTCAGCCTGCAGACCTTCCTGACTCGTGTTACCCAGGTACGCCTGCGCCTTCAGCAGGTTACCAATGCCACGGACCCACAGGCGATGACCCAGGCGCTGGCGCAGACGGTCTTCCAGGGGAAAGCGGTGGATTTAACGGAAACCCGGGACTACGGAAGCCTGGTGGCAGCGGGGCTGGGTCAGGAATGGAGCGGTTTCGGGCAAACGGTGTTTGTTCGCCCGATGGAGCAGGCCTGGCAGCAGGTACTCACGCCCGCAGCCGAAAGCCTCAATGCCCAGTGGCGCAGCGCGGTGGTGGACGACTGGAACAACGCCTTTGGCGGGCGTTATCCGTTTAAGGACGTCAGCAGTGAAGTGTCTTTGCCGCTGCTGGGGAAATACCTGAACGGTGATTCCGGGCGCATTACCCGCTTTTTACAGACTCGTCTCAGTGGCGTGCTTCATAAAGAGGGAAGTCGCTGGACGGCAGACAGCATCAATGCGCAGGGGCTGACCTTCAACCCCGCGTTTCTTAAGGCCATGAACACCCTTAGCCATCTCTCGGACGTGGTGTTTACCCGTGGTGAGGCAGGGCTGCATTTTGAGCTGCGCCCCGGCACGGAAGACGGCGTGATGCAGACGGACCTGGTGATAGACAGCCAGAAGTTGACGTACATGAACCAGATGCCCGTCTGGAAGCGTTTTAGCTGGCCGGCGGACACCGAAGCACCGGGGGCGGCCCTGAGCTGGATAAGCACAAAAGCGGGTACCCGCCAGTATGCGGACATGTCCGGGGCGTGGGGTTGGATACGGCTGCTGGACAAGGCCACGGTTAGCGCCTATCCCGGCACGGGCAGTAGCTGGAGTTTGAGCTGGAAGGCTCAGGACGGTAAAGCGCTGCACTATACGCTGCGCACCGAAGCCGGAGAGGGCCCGCTGGCGCTGCTGAAGCTGCGAAACTTTACCCTGCCGGCGCAGATATTCAGCGTGGATCCCGCCATGCTGAACGGAAATAAATCAACAGACGGGGAATATGGCGATGACCACATTTCATCCGGCGCAGAGGGTGCCGAATGAGAACAGTCGTCAGCATCCCGGCGGGTTTACCCGTGCGGACAGGTTCCGAAAGACTGACCCGGACCCACCGTGATGCTTTATGACCCTTCGGCCATGCCTGGCTGAGATTACCTGCTTATGCCATCGGTCCCGGAAACGGGACCGCTTTCACGCGCGGTGCTGAAGCCTTTCACCCCGCCTGGCATGTTAATTCTGCTGGCAGCCCGGCAATCAGGCAGCCTGGCGCACGGGCAAAATCCTCATTCGACGATGATGACGCACCTGCCGGTTGCTGGAACGGCAGGGGAGGCCGGCATTTCGCTACGAACTGAACCGAAAAAGCCGCTGCGTGAGGCTAACGCTTTTTTAACCCCCGCAGGTTGAAGCTATCGGGACGGGCGTACGCCGTGCTTTGTGGCTGAACTTTATTCTGCAATACCCAGGAAACTCAATGGAAGACTTAACCCTGCGTTATTTTGATGCCGAAATGCGTTATCTGCGCGAGGCGGCAAAAGAATTTGCGCAAACTCACCCCGACCGCGCGGCGATGCTTGATCTCGACAAAGCAGGTACGCCAGATCCGTATGTTGAACGCCTGTTTGAAGGCTTCGCATTTTCCGTCGGCCGCCTGCGCGAAAAGATTGACGACGACCTGCCGGAGCTGACGGAAGGACTGGTCAGCATGCTGTGGCCGCATTATCTGCGAACCATCCCGTCGCTGTCAGTGGTCGCCCTAACGCCGGACCTGCCAGCGATGAAAATGGCTGAGGTCATTTCCGCCGGGCTGGAAATCAGCTCCCGTCCCGTGGGGCCGAAAAACACCGTCTGCCGCTACCGCACCACCCGGGACGTGACGCTGAATCCGATTGCGGTATCGGCTGTCACCATGACTACGGAGCCGGATGGGCGCTCAGCCCTGCGCATCCGTTTTGCCTGCAGCCCGCAGGCAGACTGGCAGCAGGCCGACCTGATGCGGCTACCGCTGTATCTGGGAGAAGATACCGTGACGGGCAGCGCTCTGCACCTGTGGCTGACGAAGCGCCAGGCGGCAATGTACATCCGGCTGCCGGGACAGGAAGACCGGATAAGGCTGGACGGTTACTTTTCACCGGGCGGTTTTGGTGAACAGGACCGGCTGTGGCCAAAGGGCGACAGTGCGTTCAGCGGCTGGCAACTGCTGCTGGAGTATTTTACCTTTCGCGAGAAGTTTATGTTCGTGCACCTCAACGGCCTGGAGAACATCACGCTCCCGGCGGGCATCAGCCATTTTGATATTGAGGTGGTGTTCAGCCAGATGTGGCAAAGCGATCTGCCGGTAACGGACGGCGCCCTGCGCCTGCACTGCGTCCCGGTCATTAACCTCTTTACGCTTGAGGCTGATCCGCTGACTATCAACGGGCTGGAGAGCGAGTACCTGCTGCGTCCTAAACGCCTTCAGGACGGGCACACGGAGATTTACTCCGTCGACAGCGTGACCGGCTCCGGGCGAACCGGGGATGCGCGTTACGTGCCGTTCACCAGCTTTCGCCACCGGGGCGGGATGATGCGCCGCCACGCACCGGAGCGGTACTACCACACCCGTGTGAAGCGGGGCGTCACCGGGATGCACGACACATGGCTCATTCTTGGCGGTCAGCAGTGGGAGGCTGACCGGGTGTTGGCGCGGGAGACCGTATCGCTGCGTATCACCGGGACCAATGGCCAGTTGCCGCGCCGGGCGCTACAGAGCACGTTGCTTGACCGCTGCGAACAGGTTAGCGAAACGCCGTTCACGGTCCGTAATCTCTGCAAACCGACATTGCCTGCCTACCCGCCGTCAGAGGACCGTTTCCACTGGCGGGTCATGAGCCATCTGAGTACCCGATTTCTGAATATGATGAGTAGTGCAGAAGTGCTGCGCGGCACGCTGTCGCTCTACAACTGGCTTGATAATGAACTCAATAACCGTCGTCTGGACGCTGTTCTTGACGTCAGGCATCACCGTATTCAGCGCTTTGAGGATGGTTACCTGCTTCGCGGTCTTGACGTTGAGGTCACACTCGACAGTAGCGGTTTTACCGGCGAAGGGGATCTGCATTTGTTTGGCGAAATGCTTAATCGCTTTTTTGCACTCTATGCCGACATGAATCAGTTTAACCAGCTTACGCTCATTGTTCAGCCAGAAGGGAAATGTATCCGGTGGAAAGAGAATCACAATCCGCGCCTGCCCGGCTGATGGCACAGGTACGGCAGCACCTGCCGTACATGAATTTTTACCGCTTCTGCCAACTGCTTGAGCAGAGCCAGACGGATGCGCCGGTTCCCGGCAGCGGCTGGCTCGTACGCCAGGAGCCGGTGCGGTTTAGGCCCCATCCCGGGATGGGGTTCCCGTCCAGTGAAATCCGGGGCATAGAAGATCCGGAACCTGAACATTCGCATCTCCGGCCGACGGTGCGCGTCAATTTTATGGGGCTGTATGGCGTCGAATCGCCGCTGCCGACGCACTACATCGATGATATTGCCCAGCAGCGGGATGGGTATGAAGCCACCCGCGATTTTCTGGATATCTTCAATCACCGACTGATAACCGAGTATTACCGCATCTGGCGCAAATATTCGTATCCGGCGACTTATCAGGCGGGAGGGGCGGATAACACGTCGCAGTATCTGCTCGGGCTGGCTGGCCTGGGCATCCGGGGATGTGCGGCAACGGCAGGAACGCCGCTGTCGCGCTTTCTGGCAGTGCTCCCTGCGCTACTGCTGCCGGGGCGGACAGCGGAGGGGATGGCCTCGCTGGTGACATTGCTGGCACCCGATACCCATGCAACGGTGTATCACCATGACCGGTGTCGGGTTCCGCTGGCACAGCGGGTTACCATGAACACCCGGCAGCCGGTCAGCCTGAAACACCGTCCCGTCATGGGCAATTACGGGACGGATGTTAACGGCCAGGTACTGTTGCGGCTGACCACGACAAATCCTGACGACGTGCGTGGCTGGCTGCCTGGCGGCGAACTGCATCAGGACCTGATGGCGCTCCTGCATGTTTATCTGGGCTCGCACCTGGATGTGCGGTTACAGCTGTGCGTGGCCCGGCATCTGCTGCCGAATGCGCGGCTGGAATGCAGCACAAGCCGTGCCGCACGACTGGGGCAAACTGCGGTCATGAAGCTGCTGGAGACGCGGCAAAAAAGAGACGACATTTTGACCATTCACCTGGGGCGCTGGCAGTGCATCCGGGAAAATATTCACCGAAGGGAGAGCGATGAAGATGGCGATTACCGCTGGTAATACTTCCGCCACGCTGCTGGGATTGTGCCTGGCTGCAACGTTAACAGGCTGCGGACTAACACAGAAGGTGTCTGACGGCACGGCTGCTGTCACCCGGTCTATTTTTTATAAACAAGTAAAGTCTCTGCATCTGGATATCCGGGCGCGAGAAGGGGTGAATAACAACGCAAAAGGGGTATCTCTGGCGACAGTGGTGCGGATTTACCAGCTGAAAGACCGTAAGGCCTTCGACAGCACCGATTATCCGTCGCTGTTTGCCCAGGACAGCCAGGCCATAAAGACGGATTTACTGGCTGAAAAAGATATCCGCCTGCGTCCGGGAGAATCCTTCTCGCTGGATATGCCGATGGAAGAGGGGGCGCAATTTGTAGCGGTGGCCGGAATGTTTATGGCACCAGACCAGGAAAATGATACCTGGCGGCTGGTACTGACCCGCGACGAACTTGACCCGGATACGCCGCGTATCATTGAAGCCAGCAATAACCGCCTGACTCTGCAACCGCTGAAGGAAGACTAAGATGCCGCGCCCCTCTTTGTATGAAACCCTGTTCGGCAATTTCGCCGGTGGGCTAGACCTGCACCAGGTCAGTGAGGAAAATCAGGTAATCCTGTCGGTACTCGACAATATGCAGAGTATTCTCAACTGCCGCGCCGGGACACTGGCGCATCTGCCGGATTACGGCCTGCCGGATATGACGAAAATCCTGCAGGGGATGCCCGGAACTGCACACCAGCTTATTACCACGCTGTCGGCGGTGCTGCTGAAATACGAGCCGCGCCTGAGCAAAATCACGGTCGTGATGCTGGAGCAGACCCAGCCCGGTGAACTGCGCTATGCCATAGACGCGGAGTTGAAAGGTATTGGGCTGGTACGTTACGGCACCGAGTTTATGCCGGAGGGCAAAATCCTTATCCGCCATATGAAACAGCAGCAGTACCTGGATGCCCGCGCCGGAGCCGGATATCGGTAAAAAGGGAGGAGAGTGGCTGAGAAAAAAAGAAAATGGCCGGTAAGCGTTTGTCTCGCTGAATTCGGCTTAATAAGTGTGAAAAGATAACAGGGACGACAACGTGTCAGCCAGAGAACGATTTTTCAAAAAAGTACAGCAGAACAGCAACCGCGTGCCTCCCGACAAAAAGTCGGCAGAGGCAGAAATCCGGGAGTTTTGCCAGCGGGTGGACGAGCTGGCAAAACAGATAAACGCCTGGTTTGAGGGCAGCGGGATTGAGGTCATCTTCGCTACCAGACACATCAATGACCTGAGCACTATTGGTTACAGCCTCAGCAGCGGCATTTGTCGTTATGACATCACAACGGTGCTGTTACAGAACGGGGAACGGAGCGCCAGCATTATCCCTGAGCAACTCTGCCAGGGCGCGGAAACTGGCTGCGTGACGATGTGCGTTGAGGCGCCGGGTACCCGCCAGGTGTTTCATCTGAGCATGGCACCGGAAACGGGCTGGTATCTCAGAGGAGAGCATCAGAGTGTATGTGAGCGGGTTAGCATGACAGAAGAGGGCTTTTTTCAGGCTGTTGACCGCCTGGCCTGAATGCGACGACGGTTATTCCGCTCCCGTAGTCAGGTGCACCTTTTCATGGCTCGCCGTTTACCTGCGACAGGATGAACAGACCTGAGTTGCCCGCGTTTTAGCCCTGAAACGTTATCCTGCCCCCCATTCGCGCCATCATAAAATGCATGTAACTTACTGCCAGGTTTGGGATTTTTTATTTCATTCTGACTACGCAGTCGTGGCGTTTGTATCGCAGCGACCCCCATAATCCAGGGAATGTACTCAGGAAATTATGTTTATGTTTGTTCAGCTTTTGGTCGTCCATGCTGATCAGACACAAAACAGGCATTTAAGCTGCGGAGTGATGAAGGGAACTCTCTACGAGTCTGTAAAATAAAAAAAACAGCAAGTTTTTCAACTTGCTGTTTCTTAGGGAATTTTGGTCGGCACGAGAGGATTTGAACCTCCGACCCCTGACACCCCCATGACAGTGCGCTACCAGGCTGCGCTACGTGCCGATTTGTGGTCGCTAATACTACCTGTTTCCACGCTGAATGCAAGGGTGCGTTTACTGAGTGATTTATAATTAATCAATCAGTTAGCGATAAACCGTTTTTCATCGGTCAACACCTGCAACAGCAGACCGAGCTGCGGTTTGGTTTCTTTCACTCTTTCACCGGCTGGATTGTAGATTTTATAATTGCCACTGTTTTCCAGCACTACCGTCTGCTCAGGCGTGGTGATTGCCATGGTCAACGCATCAGCGCTGACTACCCAGTTATTTTTACGCGTCGGGGCAAACAGATCTTCCCCCTGGGAATACTCATTGGCGCTGGTGCGCACATGCAACAGGCGCTGCATCAGCGTGGTCATCACATCCTGATGATCGGTAAGTTTGGTGACGCGCTGCGCAGGCGTACCCGGCCAGTGAACCACCAGCGGCACCTGCAGATGCGAGCGTGACCAGTTAAAGCTGTTACGTTCTTCACCCAACGGTACGCCATGGCCTGCCGTCACGATCACCACGGTATTTTCCAGTTTGCCCGTACTTTGCAGCGACGCCAGAATCCGCTGTATTTGCGCATCCACATCGCTGACGGCGCGACCGTAGCGGCGGGCAAACTCTTTTTGCTGGGTATCTTCAGGCAGCGTGGTGCCGTTTAACGCTACCCACGAGAACCAGCGGTTATCTTCCGAGGCATACTGGTTAAGCCAGTTGATCCAGCGTGAGGCGGTTTGTTCATCGGACTGGCTCTGCGCCGCAGGCAGCGAGAAATCCGACAACAGCGCCTGGCGATACAGCGAGCTGTTAAAACCGTCCGAAGAGAACAGACCCAACTGATAGCCCTGTTGATTCAGCGCGGTAATCAGCGCGGCGGGGATACGCGCAGAGAGTACGCCGTCCATATACGCCGGCGAGATGCCATAGAACAGACCGAAAATGCCGTTATCGGTGGCATTGCCGGAACTCATATGCTGGGTAAAGTTAACGTTTTGCGCCGCGAACTGCGAAAGCGCAGGCATCTGCTGCTCGAAGCGCGAGTAGTTAAGCCCGTCGACCGTTATTAACAGCACGTTGTGTCCGGCACCTAAATCACGATAGCGCAGTTCGCTGAGCGGGTACTGCACCGACACCGCTTCCGGGTTGCCTTGTTCCACCAGACGGCGCTGATATTCCGCCGCATCCAGCAAACCGTGCTTCTCAAGGAAGCGCCGCGCAGTCATCGGGTACGACAGCGGCAGGTTGGCGCGTTGCATGGTGATAGGGCGATAGAAATTAGCATCGGCCCAAATGTAAGCCACGTGAGTCACGATAAATGAGACAAAGAAGAAAATCGCTACCGGCCGCGCGAAATGACGACGACGCGAGAGGCTACGCAGTTTCTGCCAACTCCATGTCGCAAACAGCATTTCAATGAGTAAAATGACCGGCACGCTGATAAACATTAGCTGCCAGTCTCGCGCCATTTCACTCTGATCGGGGGTTAATCACCAGCTCCCAGACGATGGGATTCAGATGTAAATGGAAGCGGGTAAACACTTCGCTGTCTATCAGCAGCAGCGTCAGGCCAGTGGTGGCGAGGATGGCGGATAAAAACCGCATCAACCGCTGCGACATGACAATGAAGGTCAGCGGGAACAGAATCAATAAATAGCCAGCGAACACCAGAAAACTGAAATGCCCGACCAGGCTGACATACGAGTAGACACGCCCCACCAGGGTGGTGGGCCAGTCGGCGACAAACAGATAACGGCTACCGACGACCATGGCCATCAGAATGTTGAACAGGGCGAACCAGTGCCCCCAGCTGATCATCTGGGAGACTTTTTCACGGTAGCGCTGACGGTTAGTCACCATAACGTATTAACTGTATTCCTTAATGCGCGTCGTCTTGATGAATAGATGACTTTAGCGCCTCGGCAAACGAGTGGGCAAGCGCCTGGCGCTGGGCCGGGCTGATACTGGTGTTGATAAGGTTAGTCACCATATTACCGAGCACCATCAATGACAGGTCGGTCGGCGCCTTATGCTTTTCCAGCACATTCACCATTTCTGTAAGCAGCGCTTCTACGCGTTCATCACTATAGCGGGAGAGTTGTGGCATAAATCTACGTCAGTTAAGTTCGGGAAAGTCCGATATATTACCGTAGCGACGCTAACATTTCCGCATTTTTATCAGCAGTTGCAGCGGACGTCGGTCGGTGGTTGAATACCGCCCGGCCTAAAAGGAGAGTTTATCATGAGTCTGGATATCGACCAGATTGCTATACACCAGTTAATTAAGCGTGATGAGCAGAATCTGGAGCTGGTGCTTCGGGATTCATTGCTTGAGCCGAATGCCGCCGTTGAAGAGATGATGGCGGAGCTGCATCGCGTTTACAGTGCGAAAAATAAAGCCTATGGCTTATTTAATGAAGAGAGCGAACTGGCGCAGTCGCTGCGTTTATGCCGCCAGGGCGAGGAAGATTTCCTGGGCTTTAGCCGCGCGGCGACCGGGCGTCTGCGCGACGAGCTGGCAAAATACCCGTTTGCCGACGGCGGGATCGTGTTGTTCTGCCATTACCGTTATCTGGCGGTGGAATACCTGCTGGTGGCGGTGCTGAACAATCTCAGCAGCATGCGCGTGAATGAAAATCTGGATATTAGCTCGACCCATTATCTGGATATCAACCATGCGGATATCGTGGCGCGCATCGACCTCACGGAGTGGGAAACCAATCCCGAATCGACCCGTTATCTGACTTTTCTGAAAGGGCGGGTAGGGCGCAAGGTCGCCGATTTCTTTATGGATTTCCTCGGTGCCAGCGAAGGGCTGAATGCCAAAGCGCAAAACCGTGGCCTGTTGCAGGCGGTGGATGACTTTACCGCGCAGGCGCAGCTTGATAAAAACGAGCGCCAGAACGTGCGTCAGCAGGTGTACAGCTATTGCAACGAGCAGCTTCAGTCGGGGGAAGAGATTGAACTGGCGTCCTTGTCGAAGGAGCTTTCTGGCGTCAGTGAAGTCAGTTTTGAAGCCTTTACCGCCGAGCAGGGCTACGAACTGGAAGAGAGTTTTCCGGCGGACCGCAGTACGCTGCGCCAGTTAACCAAATACGCCGGTAGCGGCGGCGGGCTGACGATTAATTTCGATGCCATGCTGCTGGGCGAGCGCATTTTCTGGGATCCGGCCACCGACACACTGACCATTAAAGGCACGCCACCGAATTTGCGCGATCAGCTTCAGCGGCGGACATCGGGCAAGTAACAGGCGATAAACAAAAGGGCGAACCGTTGTGGTCGCCCTTTTTTAATGTAAAAAAAACGCCGCATAACGCGGCGTTTCTTCAGACTGGTCCGGCAATTACGCGCGAACGAAGTCGATGTGAGTCAGTTTCGGCTTGTAAGCGTGACGCTGTACGGCCTGGACTTTAACTTTTACTTCTTTACCGTCAACAGCGATAGTCAGAACTTCGCTGTAGAACTCAGGCTTAGCCTGCATGTTCATAACCTGGTCGTGATCCAGTTCGACGGAGAGAGCAGCTTCTTTACCGCCATAAATGATGGCCGGGAATTTGTTAGCTGCGCGCAGGCGGCGGCTCGCACCCTTACCCTGCTCTTTACGTACTTCTGCATTGATAGTAAACATTAACTTTTCTCTTCTTTAAATCCTGTCGCAGGCGACCCAGCGACAGGCAGATTATCTGCTTTGCGGATGCAAAAGCGGGCGGGATTATAGCCATAACCGCCGTTCGCTTCAATGAAAACTGCCGCTAACCGCGTAATTCGTTGGCGCGCCGGTATCGACCCTGATAGTCGAACACTTTTTCCCGTACCTGCCAGAAACGATCTTTCATGCGCGCCACCACAAAATCCGGGTGGCGCAGCAGCGCATGTTGCGCTGCGATATCCGCTGCGGTGATCCAGCGCAGCGGCACGCCGGGCGTGCGGGTATGGGGGCGTAAGAAAAGATGCTCAAAGGCGGTGCGCTGGGCGGGCGTATGCAGACGGAAGCGCTCACTCACGTCTGCGCCATCTTCGTCGTAATAGGTGACCTTCAGCCATTCACCCTTCGCATCGCTGCCGCTTTGCAGTTGCATCCCGCTACAGCGCAGCACCAGTGCGTCTTTCAGTTTTAGGGCGGCTTTCAACATGTCGTCCGGGTCTACCAGCACGGTATCGCACTGATGACAGCGCCGGGCGGCGATGTCGTTTTCCGCATTGCATTGCGGACAGTTTTTAAAACGAAAACGAAAGTCGCACTGTTCGCGGTGACCGTCATCATCTTCCAGCACGCCCTGGCAGCGGCGTCCGAAATGCTCGATCAGCGTACCGTCCGCAGTGGTCTTGCCCCAGAACGTATTAGCGAAGCCACAGGCTGGACAAAACACCTGTACCGGCACGTTGTCTGCACCTTTCTTCGCCGCGCCGACTTCCGGGGTAAACAGATCGTGTGGGTTTCCGGCATAGTCAAGAATCAGACAGTCAGTTTTACCCTCATACAGCCGCAGCCCGCGTCCGACGATTTGCTGATACAGACTGACCGACTCCGTAGGACGCAGGATGGCAATCACATCCACATGGGGCGCATCGAACCCGGTTGTTAGCACCGACACATTCACCAGGTAGCGAAAACGGCGCGCTTTAAAATCGTGAATTAGCCGATCGCGCTCCGGCCCTGGGGTTTCGCCGGTGATGAGCGCGGCTTCCCCGTCAGGCAGTAAGCCGGTGATCTCCTTTGCGTGTTCAACCGTGGCGGCAAAAATCATTACCCCCAGCCGCGTGGCCGCGAAGTCGACGATTTGGCTAATAATATGGGGCGTAATACGCCGCTGCTTTTTAAGTTCGAGATTCAGCTCGGCTTCACTGAAGATCCCGTTCGATTGCGGCTGAAGACGGCTGAAATCATACTGCACCACGGGCATATCCAGCCGTTCCGGCGGCGTAAGATAGCCGTGCTTGATCATATAGCGCAGCGGCAGTTCATAGATGCAGTCACGAAATAACGCATTTTCATCGCCGCGAACCATGCCGTGATAATGAAACTGGTAAATCCAGCCTTTCCCCAGCCGGAACGGCGTGGCGGTCAGTCCCAGCAGGCAAAGCCGCGGATTGCTCTGGCGCAGATGGCGCAAAATTTGCTGATACTGACTGTCGTCGTCATCGCTGATGCGGTGGCATTCGTCGACGATAAGTAACGAAAATTCACCCTGGAAATCGTCAGGATTGCGGGCCACCGACTGTACGCTGCCGAATACCACTTTGGCCTGACTCTGCTTGCGCTTAAGCCCGGCGGAATAGATATCTGCTTCCAGGCCCAGCGCACAGTATTTAGCGTGGTTTTGCTCCACCAGTTCTTTAACGTGCGCGAGCACCAGCACGCGGCCGCGCGCCACCCGCGCCAGTTCGGCGATGACAATGCTTTTACCCGCGCCCGTCGGCAGGACGATCACGGCAGGGTCGGCAGATTGACGAAAGTGGGCGAGGGTGGCGTCCACCGCTTCGCGCTGATAGGGTCGTAACGTTAGCATTCAGTGCTTTTCAATTTCATTAGCGTGCGAAACATCATTTTAATCTTGAGCGACTCCGTTAGCCCGCTATACTGACCGGTCTTGATGATTTCTTTCATTACCAGCCCACGCTGGACCGCGTTTAACAGGCAAAAAACTTCAATGCGACTTGATAAATTTATCGCCCAGCAGCTCGGCATCAGCCGCGCTATTGCCGGGCGTGAGATCCGCGCCAGCCGGGTGACCGTCGATGGCGAACCGGTAAAAGACAGCGCTTTCAAACTTACCCCCGAACACGATGTGGCCTACGAGGGGAACTCCCTCGTCCAGCAGACCGGGCCGCGTTATTTTATGCTGAATAAGCCGCAGGGGTATGTGTGCTCGACCGACGATCCGGATCATCCCACCATCCTGTACTTTCTGGATGAGCCGCTGGCGCACAAGCTGCACGCCGCCGGGCGTCTGGACATTGATACCACCGGGCTGGTACTGCTCACCGATGATGGTCAGTGGTCACATCGTATCACGTCCCCGCGCCATCACTGCGAGAAAACCTATCGGGTCACACTGGAATCGCCAGTGGCTGAGGATACCGCAGAGCGGTTCGCGAAAGGCGTGCAGTTGCATAACGAAAAAGATCTCACGAAACCCGCCGTGTTGGAGGTATTGAGCCCGACGGACGTGCGCCTGACTATCAGCGAAGGCCGCTACCATCAGGTGAAACGCATGTTTGCTGCCGTCGGCAATCATGTTGTCGAACTGCATCGCGAGCGGATCGGCGCGATTGCCCTGGATGACGACCTCGCGCCAGGGGAATACCGTCCGTTAACCGAAGCAGAGATTGCCAGTGTCGGCTTGCCGTCACGCTAACCCCGGGAGAGTGGAGTGACCACCAGGCAAAATTCCTCGATGGGGATCGTCATTATTCTTGGTCTGTTAGCCATGTTAATGCCGCTCTCTATCGATATGTACCTTCCGGCCTTGCCGGTGATTTCCCAGCAGTTCGGTGTGCCAGCCGGCAGCGCCCAGATGACGCTCAGCACCTATATTCTGGGCTTTGCGGTTGGTCAGCTGTTTTATGGCCCGATGGCGGACAGCCTGGGACGCAAACCGGTGATCCTCGGCGGTACGCTGGTGTTCGCTGTGGCCGCGATAGCCTGCGCGCTGTCGCAAACCATCGATCAACTTATCGCGATGCGTTTTCTTCATGGTTTGTCAGCGGCAGCGGCAAGCGTGGTGATTAATGCCCTGATGCGCGATATCTACCCCAAAGAAGAGTTCTCACGCATGATGTCGTTCGTCATGCTGGTGACCACCATTGCGCCGCTGTTGGCGCCGATGGTAGGCGGAGCGGTGCTGGTGTGGTTAAGCTGGCATGCGATATTCTGGATCCTGGCGGCGGCCGCGCTTATCGCCTCGGCGATGATTTTCTTCCTGATTTCAGAAACGCTCCCGGAAGCACGGCGTCAGAAGTTCCACTTCCGTACCACCATAGGCAACTTCGCCTCGCTGTTTCGCCACAAGCGCGTACTGAGTTATATGCTCGCCAGCGGCTTCAGCTTTGCCGGCATGTTCTCGTTTCTCAGCGCCGGGCCGTTTGTCTATATTGAGATTAACCACGTCTCGCCACAGGATTTCGGTTACTACTTTGCGCTGAATATTGTGTTTTTGTTTGTCATGACGATCTTCAATAGCCGATTTGTCCGCCGCATCGGGGCGCTACGCATGTTTCGCACCGGGCTGTTCATCCAGTTCGTGATGGCAGTGTGGATGGTGGTCAGCGCGCAGTTTAACTTCGGCTTTTGGGCGTTGGTATTGGGTGTCGCCGCGTTCGTCGGCTGTATTTCTATGGTGGCGTCGAATGCCATGGCGGTGATTCTGGATGAGTTCCCCCACATGGCCGGGACCGCGTCGTCGCTCGCGGGCACATTCCGTTTCGGTATCGGCGCGATAACAGGCGCGTTGCTCTCTCTGTTTACCTTCAACTCCGCCTGGCCCATGATCGGCTCTATCGCCTTTTGCGCGACGTGCTCCGTTCTCTTCTATTTCTACGCCAGTCGTCCCAAAAGGCAGCGCTAACTGCTCATCAAGGGGTACGAAAACTACCCCTTTATTAATCCATATCAACGAATAAATATCCCGGGCACGTACAATTTGTTTCGCGAATGTAAATGTAAAGCTCTTAAAAAGTCATTTTTTTGTAGACAAAAAAGGTTGAGTTAGATCGCGTTACGGGTTACATATAGCGCCGAAATGAGAAGTACCGCACAAAAATAAACGGTTATCGATGAATGAGTAACCGAAACTCTTACGGCAGTGTAACCGTTTTCTGTGTTGATTAAGTTACGTTTCATCAACATTGTGTTAACCTGTATGTAAAGTGATTGTGATTTTTTGCTCTTGCTGGGGAAGTACTATGAATACGTTACAACTTTCTATCGTCCATCGTTTGCCTAACAGCTATCGTTGGTTGACGGGATTTGCAGGTTCGAAAGTTGAACCGATTCCGCAATCTGCTAAAAGCGAGGATGATTGTCTGGTTGGTCTGAAGCTGCTGAGCCCGGCAGATGACGCATGGCAGGTAATGAATAAATTAAGCCAGGCATTGACCGATATTGAAGTAGACTGCGCGGTGCTGGAGTGCGAAGGCGAACCCTGCCTGTTCGTGGATCGCCAGGATGAATTCGCCGCTACCTGTCGCCTGAAAAATTTTGGTGTTGCTATCGCTGAGTCATTTTCCGGCCAGAATCCCTTCTAAGGATTAACGCAGGGTAAGCAACTGGCGGGTATAGTCTGCCGCTGGTGACGAAAAGACCGTTGCACACGGCCCTTGCTCTACCACTTCGCCCTGTTTTAATACCACTACCTGATGACACAGCGAACGCACCACTTCCAGGTCATGACTGATGAACAGCCAGGCCAGACGGTGTTTTGCCTGTAATGATTTCAACAACGCCAGAATCTGCGCCTGTACGGTTCTGTCGAGTGAAGAGGTGGGCTCATCCAGCACCATCAGATCGGGCTTCAGGATCAGCGCCCGGGCAATCGCGATGCGCTGGCGCTGGCCGCCGGAAAATTCTGCCGGATAGCGATAGCGCGTGTCCGGATCAAGCCCCACTTCCCGCATCACGTCGATAACCTGCGCTTCCCGCTGCTGACGGGTTAACTGCGGATGATGGACCCGTAATCCTTCTTCAATGATCTGCAGCACGTTGAGCCGCGGATTCAATGATGAGTTCGGGTCCTGAAACACCACCTGTATACGATGGCGCACCGGCAGCATTTTTTTACGGTTCCACAGATGCAGCGGCTGCCCGTCGAACAGGATTTCGCCCTGAGAAGGGATGAGACGCAGCAGGGCCAGCCCGGTGGTGCTTTTGCCGGACCCGGATTCGCCGACCAGCCCCAGACTCTCCCCCGCCCGTAATGAAAAACTCAAATTACGTAACGCGTAGTGATGCCCTACGGCGCGGCGCAACAGCCCGCGGCGGATCGGAAAAGCCACCTGTAAGTCTTTTACCTGCAACAGTACCGGGCTGGCCTCAGGTAAGGCCACCGGATCGCCTCCCGGTTCCGACGCCAGCAGCTTTTGGGTGTACGGATGGCGCGGCTGGCTGAACAACTGGTGCGTGGTGTTTTGCTCAACGCATTTGCCGTTTTGCATGACCGCCACGTTGTCTGCAAGCCTTTTCACGATAGTCAGGTTATGAGTGATAAACAGCAGGCCCATATTCAGCTCCCGCTTCAGCTCATCCAGCAGTTGCAGAATTTGCGCCTGCACGGTGACATCGAGCGCCGTAGTGGGCTCATCGGCAATCAGTAATTGTGGACGGGTCAACAGCGCCATGGCGATCATCACGCGCTGGCGTTCGCCGCCGGAAAGCTGGTGCGGATAGTCATTCAGACGGCTGGCGGGCTTGCGGATGCCGACCCGATCCAGACAGGTGATAATCTCTGCCCGTGCCGGCTCTCTGCGCATGCCGCGATGAACCGAAAGTACTTCATACAGCTGTTTTTCGATGTTGTGCAGCGGATTGAGCGAGACCATCGGCTCCTGAAAGATCATGGCGATTTTGTTGCCGCGTACGCCGCGCAACTGTGACTCACTGGCATGAAGCAGCGACTGGCCTTCGAAGCGGATATCGCCCTGGGGATACACCACGGGCGGCGTTGGCAGCAACCGTAAAACCGACAGCGCCGTGACGCTTTTTCCTGAACCGGATTCCCCCACCAGTGCCACAGTTTCCCCCGCATCAATGCGCAGCGAGAAATCATCCACCACCCGTCGTTCAACATCGTTCTGGCGAAACGCGACAGAGAGTCCATCAATGGAAAGCAGAGGAGCCGTCATCTTACGCTACCTTACTGGGGTCGAAGGCGTCGCGTACCGCTTCGCCGATAAAAATGAGCAGGGACAACAGTATCGCCAGGGAGAAAAAGGCGGTAATGCCAAGCCACGGCGCCTGAAGATTGTTTTTACCCTGTAACAGCAGTTCGCCGAGCGAAGGCGACCCCAGCGGCAGACCAAAGCCGAGAAAATCCAGCGAGGTGAGCGTGGTGATGGAGCCGCACAGGATAAACGGCAAAAAGGTCAGCGTTGCGACCATGGCGTTCGGCAGCATATGACGCCACATGATGGCGCGATCGCTCACGCCAAGCGCCTGGGCTGCGCGAATATAGTCAAAGTTGCGGGTTCGCAGGAATTCCGCCCGCACCACGCCCACCAGACTCATCCAGCCGAATATCACGGTAATTGCCAGCAGCCACCAGAAATTTGGCTGCACCACGCTTGAAAGCAGGATGATCAAAAACAGAGTCGGCATGCCCGACCAGACTTCAATAAACCGCTGACCCCACAGATCGACCCTGCCGCCGTAATAGCCCTGTATCGCGCCGGCCGCGACGCCAATGACGCTGGAACACAGCGTGAGCATCAGGCCAAACAAAATGGAAATGCGGGTGCCATAGAGAATGCGCGCCAGCACGTCGCCACCGTTGGCATCCGTACCCAGCCAGTTTTGCGCTGAAGGAGGAGAGGGGAAGGGCCGATCGGTGGCGTAGTTGATTGAATTAGCCCCAAAGCGAATCGGCGCCCAGAGGATCCAGCCGTTTTGTTCAATCCGCGTCTGCAACCACGGGTCCTGATAGTTAGCGCGGGTGGCAAGCGGGCCGCCAAACTCGCTTTCGCTGTAATTCGCTATCACCGGGAAATACCAGCGGTCCTGATAATTCACCATCAGCGGCCGATCGTTGGCGATCAGTTCAGACGCCATGCTGAGCACAAAGATGACAACAAAAATCCATAAGGACCAGAAACCACGGCGATTGCGGCGGAATCTCGCCCAGCGAGCCTGATAAACGGGGCTTAAGCGACTCATCCGCGTCCCTCAAAATCGATACGTGGGTCGACCAGGGTATAAGCAATATCGCTAAGGATATTCAGCAACAGGCCGATCAGGGTGAAGATATAAAGCGTGCCGAACATCACCGGATAATCCCGCGATACAGTGGCTTCGTAGCCCAGCAGCCCCAGTCCGTTGAGTGAAAACATCACTTCGATCAGCAGCGAACCGGTAAAGAACATGCTGATAAACGCCGCCGGAAACCCGGCGATCACCAGCAGCATGGCATTGCGGAATACGTGGCCGTGCAGAACCTGTTTTTCGCTAAGGCCCTTTGCACGGGCGGTGACTACATATTGTTTGCGGATCTCATCCAGAAAGGAGTTTTTCGTCAGCATCGTAAGAGTGGCGAACCCGCCGATCACCGTCGCCAGCACCGGCAGCGTGATGTGCCAGAGATAATCGGTAATCTGTTTATACCAGGGCAGGCTGTCGAAATTTGCTGAAACCAGCCCGCGTAACGGGAAGATATCGAACCAGGTGCCGCCTGCGAACAGCACAATCAGCAGAATGGCGAACAGAAACGCCGGGATGGCGTAGCCGACAATGATCAGCGCGCTACTCCAGACGTCGAATGCGCTGCCATTACGCACCGCTTTACGAATGCCCAGCGGGATAGAGACCAGATAGATAATCAGCGTACTCCACAACCCCAGCGTAATGGATACCGGCAGGCTGTCGCGGATCAATTCCAGTACCGACGCGCTGCGGAACAGGCTGTTGCCGAAATCAAAACGCACATAGTCTTTGAGCATGGTGAAGTAACGTTCATGCAGCGGCTTATCAAAGCCGTAGCGCTTCGTTATCTCTTCAATGACCTCCGGGTCCAGCCCGCGTGCGCCGCGATACTGGCTGTCGCCAGGGTTGCGTACGCCGGGCTGGGCATGGCTCAGGCCGCTGCCCTCCGCGCTCACACCCGGAATACCGCCGTCGCGGCCAAACTGGATAGCGGAAATGGCCTGATCCACCGGCCCGCCCGGGGCAATCTGGACGATAAAAAAATTGATCGTAATGATGGCCCACAGCGTGGGGATGATCAGCAGCAGTCGCCGAATTAAATAAGCACCCATAGCGATCCCTTAGCGCCGACCAGCGGGCAGTTTTGCCGCACGGTTAACGTCATACCACCAGGTGTCGAAACCCAGTGAATAAAGTGGCGCAATGGCCGGATGCGAAAATTTATCCCAGTAGGCGAAACGGTCAGCCGGAATGTACCACATCGGCAACATGTAGAAATTCCATGTGAGCACCCGGTCAAGGGCGCGGCCCAGCGGCAACAATTTTTCTTTATCGCCCTGATGCGCCATGATCTGGTTGATAAGGTTATCCACCACCGGGCTTTTTACCCCCGGCGCGTTATAGCTGGAATCGATATATTGCGACGCCCAGGAAATCTGTAAATCGGTGCCCGGCCAGGGCATCGCACGCCACAGCGTCGGCATCATGTCGTAATCCCGGGTTCGCAGGCGGTTGGTTATCTGCGAATTGTCGACCTGACGGATGTTCATGGTGATGCCCAGGCGTTCAAGGTTATGCTGAAACGGAAGCACCCACTGATTATTACCACCTGAGGAGAGCAGCAGCTCGAAGCTGAACGGCTGACCGGTTTTCACATTCACCAGCTTCTGGTCTTTCAACACCCATCCCGCTTCTTTCAGCAATGCCATTGCCTTGAGCAGGTTTTCGCGATCGAAACCATCGCCTTTTGATACCGGCGGCTGATAAATAGTGGTGAACACCTCCGGGGGAAGTTCGGCTTTCATCGGTGCCAGCAGCACCAGCTCATCGGCTTTGGGATAATCGCGCGCCGCGTATTCGGTATTCTGGAAGTAGCTATTCGGACGGCTGTAAGCGTGATAAAACAACGCCTTATTCATCCATTCAAAATCAAACGCCAGGGTGATCGCCTCGCGTACCCGGCGGTCGGTAAACTGCGGACGCTGGATATTAAACGCCAGCCAGCGGGTGTCTTTCGCGGCTTCGCTTTTTTGCTCGTCCTTGATGATGAACTTACTGTCGAAGTTTTTTCCGGTGTAGCGGGTGGCCCAGTTTTTGGCGCTGACTTCGGCACGGAAATCAAACGCACCGGCCTTGAAAGCCTCAAATGCCACGTTATCGTCAAGGTAGTAATCGTAGCGGATGGAATCGAAGTTCCAGCGCCCGCGGTTAACCGGCAGGTTAGCGGCCCAGTAATCCTTAACGCGTGAATAGACCACATACTGGCCCATTTTCCAGGCGGTAATTTTGTACGGCCCGCTGGCGAGCGGCGGGCGGGACAGCGGATCGCTGAGTTTATGATCTTTCCAGTACGCTTTCGGCATGACCGGCAACGACAGCAGTCCCAGTAAGTTTTCTTTGCCCGGTGCGCCCAGCTCAATACGGACCGTCAGCGGCGCGATAGCCTTTACCGTGGTGCCTTTATAATAGAGACGAAACTGCGGCACGCCTTCGGTCATAAATTTTGAAAAGGTGAAGGCAACATCTTCGGCGGTAATCGGGCTGCCATCGTGGAAACGCGCATTCGGATTAATTTCCACTTCCGCCCAGGCGTAGTTATCGGGATACCGCATCCGTTCGGCAATTAACGGGTAATAACTGGCAGGCTCATCGTCAGAAGTGGTAAACAGGGCGTCGTAGAGACTCTCCGTGCGCACGGCAGGGTTACCCCGCAGGGCGTAGCGGTTGAAGTTATCAAAGGTGCCGATGTTGGAAAGGGTGATGCTTCCACCCTTGGGCGCGGCAGGGTCGACATAATCAAAGTGGGTAAAATCCACGGCATATTTAGGTTCCCCCAATACCGCCAGGGAATAACTCTCTTTGATATTTTGCGTGTATCCCACGGTGCTTATCAGACTAAGCAGCAAAATCAGTGCGCGCGCGAACATTCGATGGCGTGATCCGGTTGTGGGTCTCATTATCCAGGCGATACGCCAGGTTAATCATCACCAGGGGCTAAGCTGTTGTCTGTGAATAATAAGTGAGGGGAGCAGGATTGTGAAATAAATGTCCCGCATTCCGCCCGCGCATGCTTATCTTTCTGACCGGTTTCGCTGCCATTCGATAAGCTGCGCCACACGCATCGGGCGTGAAAAGTAAAACCCCTGTAAGTAGTTGACGCCGCGCTCCTTCAGCCATTTCGCCTGCTCACATGTTTCCACCCCTTCCGCCACGGTCATCATATTCAACCGGCGGGCGAGGGTGATCACCGCGTCCAGCACAGGGGAGGTAACGGTTTCCGTTCCAATGGCATTGACGAAACCCCGATCGATTTTCAGATAATCCATCGTGAACCGTTCCAGATAAATCAACGCGCTATGACCGGTACCGAAATCATCCACAGCGATTTCAAAACCCTGCTGGTGTAACCATTCAAAGAGCGAGGCAGCCTGTTGTTCTTCGATCATATCGCGCTCGGTAATTTCAAACACAATCTGAAAATCGTTTGAGGGCAGTGAAGCGGCAAACTGACGGATATCCTCCTTGAATTCCGGTGAATGCAGATGCCCGGGCGCGATATTGATGCCAATTTTGCCGCCCGGCGGCAGCACATCCTTCAGTAACGGCACCTCTTTAGCGATTAACGTAAACAGATGGCGCGTCAGTGGAACAATAAGCTGTTGCGCCTCAGCGAAGCTGATAAAGGCGTCAGGAGGGATAGTCCCGGCGTCGGGGTGTTCCCAGCGCATCAAAACTTCCACGCCCGTCATCGTTAATCCCTCGGATTCCACGACCGGCTGCCAGACAATATAAAACTGGTTACGGCGCATTCCCTGCATGATTTCTTTACCGGAACGCTGACGGTTATACAGGATATAACCGCACACCACGCCGCCACCGAGGCCGAATAGCGTTCCAGCCAGTACTGACAACAGAACGTCTTCGCCGGACCAGGTTTTCCCGTACACATAGAGCTGAATCGGATACTCCGCGATCTTCACAATACGCAGTGGCGGCGCGGAGAGAGGGGAAAGCGTGTGGACGCCTGCCGTACGGGTGGTGATGGCTTTGTCGCCCACGACCATCGCCATGCTCGGCGCATCGCGATGGCGGGCGGTGAACAGCAAATATGGCGTTAAATTGACATTCAGCGTGGTAACGATCCCCCGCTGCGGATGGGCTGGGTTTTGAAACCAAATCACAATAGTGGGCTTACCGGGCACCATGGTTGTGCCGGGCAGAATAGCCATATCGACAGATTTTTTGATATCGATTCCCGGCGCCAGTATCGATACCGGCATTGACATTGCGCCCGTTGCCGACGAGCAGTAGGCCGTGCCGTTATCCACCAGTACAAAGGCCCGGACGTTAGTGTTAAATGCCGCTTGCGAGGTAAGATCTGATGAGACCTGATTACAGCCGGAAACCGTCAGAGGCTGCAGCGTCGTGACCACACCCTCGAGATCGTGGAAGTAGCCATGCACATACTCCCGGATACTGTGGGTAAGAATATCGTAAGCCTGTTCACGCTTATGGTGCAGCCACAGTGCGTTAATGACGGAGGCGCAGATTGCCAGCAGCAAACCGACCATAATGCTGATGAGGATGATTTTGCGCGGCGTCGCCAGATATCGCTCGAAGATATGAGCTGCTCTCATCCCGGGGAACCTTCTGGGCAGGGGCGATGGGTGGGGTTGTAGAAGAATATAACGTAGTTGCAGACAGCTGTAATCACTCAGATTACAGCAAACAAAAACGCTGCCGAAGCAGCGTTAATGTCAAACAGCATCTTATTGACAGTCAAGGGAAGCTGACAACAGATTAAGTGCGGCTCAGTACGCGCCGTGCTTCGTTGTAACGCTTATTCCAGTAAGGCTCATCCATGCTGGAAATGACAACGCCACTGCTGGTGGAAGCATGAACGAACTGATTATTGCCGATATAAATACCGACATGGCGTCCGGTTGAACCTGCACGGAACAGAACCAAATCACCGGTTCGCAAGCCAGTACGGGAAACGTGTTTACCCATCTCTTGCTGTTCGTAAGTCGAACGCGGCAACTCTAAACCAAATTGTTCGCGGAAAGTGCGCTGCACGAAACCGGAGCAATCAATGCCGCTACGGGTGCTGCCGCCGAGGCGATAGCGAACGCCTTTCCAGCTTGCGTATTGTTCCATTAAACGCGATTTGATATCGACGTTACGGACCATTTGTTCAAATTCATCCTGAGAGGCTTGCAGTAAAAAACTGTCGTTACTGCCTACTGCATGCGTCTCAGAATGCGCATTCTTCGCGGTATGGGTGGAGCTACAAGCGGAAAGCAGTACCGCTACTGCAATCGCAGGGATTACCCGCAAGAAATATCTCACAATCGGCTGAGATTTGACCATGTTGTTTATTTTCCCTTGAAGTCCTTAACGACAAATATCGTTATAAAAAATGCCAAACGTGACGAGACTAATTAGCAAGGCGTGATGAGACAATTCTGGATGTGCAAAAATGTGGGACAACGCACACTAAGATTACTCATTAGCCACTATTTAACCGTTTGCCAACAAAGCGAGTCCGAGATTACCCGATCGATACTCGCATGGCGAGCGCTTTTATCCGATTTTTTATAAGAAAATGTGATGTTAAAAAACAAAATTTATATTTCAACATTGTTTTAACATTTTCGTTGCGATAATAGGCAAGTGTTTCATTTACATGACAAATATTTTGTTTGTTATTTAAGCTAAATTTTTTAATGTAAAAAAAACCGCCAGACGTTTTTATCCTGTCTGGCGGTTTAATTTATGAACAATTTAGTTGTGTTTATGGAGAGATTTATTCTTTCCAGGTAAATAGTGGTTCAGTCGCGTGATAATTATATCGCTTAGCGGTGTCATTAATACCCAGGGAAGCCCTACTAAAATTACGGATAAGGATCCCACGAAAATATCAGTAAACCAGTGAGCGCCAATCATCATTCTCGGCAATGAAAAAACCACAAAAATAATCAGGGAAATCGCAAAAGCCCGCACTCCAAAATAGCGCAGCATGAATCCGCAAAATATCATCAGCATCATGCCGTGATCGCCAGGGAAGCTGTCTTTAGACGCATCTTTCGTGGGGACATTCAGTAAATCACTGACCCGGTTAATATCGGTGAAGAAAAGCGTCGGGCTATGGCGCTGCACCGGAATCATTTGTCCCAGCTGATTCAACACGACTGCGGTCAGCAGCATGACAACGCCCATGATGATAATCTGGCGGCGGCCATAAGGCGTTTCTTTTACCCAGTAAGAGAGCATCAGCAGACCCATCGCCAGCAGCGAGCAGCCATCGAAAGCGCGGTTATTGGTGATCGCGACCAGCCATAAAAAGGCCCGATTCTCCGTTAACAGGTTATTGAAGAAGCGGAATACACCGGCGTCCACCGGAAACCAAAACCCGTGGCCGGGAAGCAGCAGCCAGGAAAAGAATAAAGCCAGCCCGGCAAGATTCATCAACACAATAAGAGGGAGGCGCGTTTTCATGATCGTTATCACACTCTAATTTTACACGCAGGCAACGGTAGACGGACTAACTTAAACGAATCTTCAACAAACTTGATTGCAGCGCATTCCAGTCGGGTTGATCGTTATGAATAAGCTCAATGCGGCTGTCCGGCGGTGCCACATTTTGCGTCTCGATATGAAAGTCCATTCCCTGGCGATTGATACGCACCAGACCTTCCGGAATACGCATCACGCCCTTCACTCGGTCGACCGGCGCGAGGCGCGCCCATTCGAGCAGGCCGATGGTATCGAACACGGTTTCGCTATCAAAAATCCAGCCGCAGGCGTGATAGCCCTGACCCTGATTAAGGCTGCGCCGCCAGCGTTGATGGCTGGCTAAATTCAGCGCCGCCAGTCCGCGTGACGACGGATGCGCGTGGACATGGTCCGGGCTGGAAGGAAGCTCACGGGTATTGCGGCGCGGGGCGTCCAGCAAGGCCACATCGATTTGGCCCTGAGTCGCGGTAATCAGTTGGCGCTCATCGCCCATGTTTTCCTGCCACTGCTGTAATGCCTTTACTGCAGCGTCGTCTGCCCGGTCCTGTTTATTAGCGATAATAATGTCGGCGGCGGCCAGTTGATCGCGAAAGTTATCGTTATTCAGGTATTGCTCATCCAGCAACTGGCGGGCGTCCAGCAGGCACAGCGTGGCGCGCAAATCAATCCACGGCTCATAAACCGGCGCGGTTAACATATCGAGTATCTGTTTGGGGTGGCCCAGGCCGGTCGGCTCAATCAGCAGACGGTCCGGCTTGCCCTGGCGCAGCAGGGTATTCAGTCCGACCTGCATCGGCAGGCCATTGACGCAGCACATGCAGCCACCGGGGATCTCTTTAAGCAGTGCGCCGGTATCGGCGAGCAGTGCGCCGTCAATGCCGACTTCGCCAAACTCATTCACCAGTACTGCCCATTTCTCGGCGGGATCTTTATTGGCTAACAGATGTAGGATCGTGGTGGTTTTACCGCTGCCTAAAAAGCCGGTAATCAGGTTGGTTTTAGTCACGGGGGGCTCCTGCCGAATCAATATCGCAAAAAGGCGATAACATAGTGTAGCCAGTAATCCTGGCTAAAAATGACGGCAAAGAGAAGAGGGGAGCGTCATTGCTCCCCTTAATCAAGGCAGATTAACGACGTGCCAGGCGTGCGACGGCATCACGCGAGCCGGTTCGGCACAGGTTTTGCCATGCCGCTTTCAGGGTATGGATAAATACCGGGTTAGCAGGCAGATCCTGGCCAAAAATTTCTTTCAGGCTCAACAACGCCTCCACGCGGGTTTCCTCTGTGCTGCTTTCCACCTGAGCGCGGATTTTTTCCACCAGCGGGTCGCGTACGTCAATGGACGCGCCGCTGTCATCAACACCGCTGACGTAGCGCATCCAGCCCGCCACGCCCAGCGCCAGTAACGACCAGTCACCGCCGTTCGCCAGATGCCAGCGAATACTGTCCAGCATACGCTGAGGCAATTTCTGGCTGCCATCCATCGCAATTTGCCAGGTCTGGTGCTTCAGCGCCGGATTGCTGAAGCGTTCGATCAGGCTGTCGGCGTAGGCGCTGAGATCCACGCCGGTAATACGCAGAGTGGGCGCCTGTTCATTAAGCATCAACCGGCGGGCTGCGGTTTTAAAATTCTCGTCAGCCATACAGTCGGCAATGTGCTTATATCCCGCCAGATAGCCCAGCCAGGCCAGGAAGGAGTGGCTGCCGTTAAGCATGCGCAGTTTCATCTGCTCCCAGGGCAGAACGTCGTCAACCATCTGGACACCGACCGCTTCCCACTCGGGACGGCCCGCAACAAAATGATCTTCGACTACCCACTGAATAAACGGCTCAGCGCTGATGGCGCACGGATCGTCCACGCCGAGAAGGGTGCTGACTTCCTGTAAGGATTCCGGCGTCGCGGCGGGCACAATCCTGTCGACCATGGTGGCCGGGAACGAAACATGTTCGGCAATCCAGTGCGCCAGTTCCGGTGAACGCTTTTCTGCCATACCGAGTACCGCCTGGCGCACCACGCGGCCATTTTCAGGGATGTTATCGCAGGACAGTACGGTAAAGGGAGCGAGCCCGCGCGCCTGGCGACGCGCCAGCGCCTCCACTAACAGGCCCGGCGCTGAGTGCGGGGCGTGAGGATGGGCAAGATCGTGAATAATGCGTTCGTTGGCTGCGTCAAGCTGGCCGCTGGCCGGATCGATGCAGTAACCTTTCTCAGTAATGGTGAGTGAGGCAATCGCCACCTGCGGTTCGCAGAATTTTTCAATAATGGCTTCAAGGCCGTCCAGCTTAGCATTCAGGCATTCATTGACGGCACCCACCACAATCGCCGTGTTACCCTGCGCGCCTTTTTCCAGCACCGTGAAAAGATGATCCTGCTCGCGTAGCGCGCTCATCAACTTATCGCCGCTGAACAGGCTGATTTCACAAATGCCCCAGTCGCCGCCGTTCCTGCGCAACACCCGGTCCGTTAATAATGCCTGGTGCGCACGATGAAACGCGCCAAAACCCAGATGCACGATACGGCTTTTTAATGCGCTGCGGTCATATTCCGGCGTTTGCACGTCGGGAGGAAGAGAAGCGGTGGCGAGGTTTTTCATTGTCGGCTTTACCTGATTAACCATTAATTAACATATGCAGTGTAAAGTTATACGACAGCAATGTGAATTGGTAAGCCGCGAGAATCTGAAGAGTGTGAAGGTGATCATGCATTATGGCGAAATTAGCGGAGCGCAGATAAAAACAGTCTGACAGCTTAGGTGTAATTGGTATGACAACTTTGTAAAGTGGCGGGGAGAGAGGCAATAACGGCGCGGATAAATAACCAGGCGATAACAAACAGGGGCAGCGCTGCCCTGTCCGTGATATTAATCGGCGCGACCCATGTAGCGGCGCTCCGGAATATGAATGCGGATTTTATCACCAGTGCTCAGGTATTCCGGCACCTGAATAACGAGGCCAGTAGACAGCGTCGCAGGTTTGGTACGGGCGCTGGCAGAGGCGCCTTTAATGCCCGGCGAGGTTTCAACGATTTCCAGATCCACCGTCTGCGGCAGTTCCAGCGCCAGCAGCTGTTCGTCCCAGGTCAGCACCTGCATATCCGGCATACCGCCTTCAGGAATAAACAGCAGTTCGTCTTCAATCTGCTCTTTATTGAAGATAAACGGCGTGTAGTCTTCGGCGTCCATGAAGACGTACTCATTACCGTCAACGTAAGAAAAATTCACGAAGCGGCGCGTCAGGGTCACGGTATCGACAATATCGTCGCCTTTAAAGCGTTCTTCCACTTTCAGGCCGGTACGCACATCCGAGAAACGCATTTTGTACAGCGTCGCTGCGCCGCGCGCGCTAGGCGCCTGAATATCAATGTCTTTTACCAACAGCAACTTGCCGTTGTAATTGAGAACCATACCTTTCTTTGTTTCGTTTGCTCTTGGCATCGGAGTAATCCTGTCAATAGGGCTGTAAAATATCGCGCCAAACTACTCGCGGCTTGCCATTGTGGCAAGTGGAATTCGAACGTAATGGGCATTTAACGTAAAAGTCGTAGTTCCGTCGGCTATCGCCTGTTAAAGTCGCCGTTCGCCCCCTTTGCCGGATCATCGAATGGAATGCCGTCCCGACTGCGGCGCGTGTTGTATTGCGCCCTCAATTTCCACCCCTATACCCGGCATGCCGCATGGCAAGCCTGCGAATACGCGTTGTATTCAGCTTTCAGATAATAACCTGTGTCAGATATTTACCTCGCCGCTGCGTCCTGCCGTGTGCGCAGGTTTACAACCCAGCCGGGAGATGTGTTTAACCAGTCGGGACGCCGCCATGGTGTATTTGATCCAGCTTGAAACGGATACGGCCCCGTAACGGCCTGCGCTAACGGCTGGGCTCGCTTTTTCGCGCTAAGCGCTCTCCCGCCCGGCAAAGCGGGACGGTATGCGCATTTAATGTCATAACCCTGCTTTTCATCGGTGTATATAAATAGTTGGTTTTCCAATTAATAGGACGCTAACTAATGATTGCAACCGATATCCTTTTTCAGCCCATCAGTATCAGAAATGTCGAAATCAAAAACCGCTATGTGATGGCCCCTATGGGTAATGTGGGTCATGCCGATGCACAGGGCGCATTCAGCCAGAGCGCGGTAGATTATTTTGCAGCGCGCGCCCGGGGTGGCGTGGGGCTTATCATTACCGGACTGTGCGATGTCGCCCCGCATATCGAAGGCATTACGCCGTGTCATATGCCGCTTCCGACCCTTAATCCCAACGCATTTTTATACAGTGCGATTGAGCTGACCGAGCGCGTCCATGCGTGGGGCAGCAAAATCTTTCTGCAACTTACCGCGGGCTTCGGTTATTCAGGCAAATCGACAGTCGCCACCAAACCCGTCGCCCCCTCTCCCATTGCAAACCGCTGGCAGCCTGAAATTGAACATCGTGCCTTAACGCGCAGTGAGATTTATCAGTTTATCGAGGGCTTTGTGCAGAGCGCGAAAATTGCGCAAAAAAGCGGCTTTGATGGTGTCGAAATCCATGCGGTGCATGAGGGGTATTTACTGGATCAATTCACGCTCGCTTTCTATAACAATCGCCAGGATGAGTTCGGCGGCAGTCTGGAGGCGCGCCTGAAGTTTCCCGTCGAAATTGTGAAAGCCATTAAAGCGGCCTGTGGAGACGACTTCCCGGTGGCGCTGCGTTTCAGTCTGAAGAGTTTTATCAAGGATCACCGTCAGGGCGCCGTGCCTGGGGAAGTGTTTGAGGAAAAAGGGCGTGATGTGGCTGAGGGGCTTGCCGCGGCAAAAATCCTGGTGGCGGCAGGCTATGACGCACTGGATGTGGATGCCGGTACTTACGATTCGTGGTACTGGAATCATCCACCTATGTATTTCGGCAAAAAGGGTATCTACCTGGAATTTTCCCGGCAGGTTAAACAAGCCGTGGATGTGCCGGTGATTGTCGCTGGCCGGATGGATGACGACCAACTGGCACGCCAGGCGCTTTTGAACGGAGATTGCGATCTGGTTGGTCTGGGTCGGCCACTGTTAGCCGATCCCGATCTGCCCAATAAAGTCCGCCTTAACCAAACGGCGGCTATTCGCCCTTGCTTATCCTGCCACGAAGGGTGCATGGGCCGTTTTGCCCGAGGCGGCCGGTTAAGCTGCGCGGTAAACCCGGCATGTGGCCGCGAAGCGGCTTTTGCCCTCTCGCCAGCTCTGAATAAAAAGCAGGTGGTGGTGGTCGGTGGCGGGGTGGCAGGGATGGAAGCGGCCCGGGTAGCGGCCATTCGCGGGCATCGCGTCAGCCTGTATGAAAAAAGCGGCGCGCTTGGCGGCGTGGTGATCCCAGGTGGCATGCCGCCTTTTAAATCGGACGATCGTGATTTGCTGAAGTGGTATCAGCATGCGCTGGGTGAAACCGACGTCCAGATTACCCTCAATCACGAAATTACCCGTGAGGACATCTGCGCCATTCAGCCAGACGCCGTGATTATCGCCACCGGATCGACGCCGGTGATCCCACCGATAAAAGGGCACGGCAGTATTCCCACCTACTGTGCCAGCGAGGTGCTGATGCAAACTGAACTGGCTGGCCCGCGGGTGGCCATTGTCGGCGCAGGGTTAGTGGGTGCTGAGCTGGGTCTGTGGCTGAAACGGTTGGGCCGAACGGTCATATTGATTGAAGCCAGTGACAAGATACTGGGTGGCGGCATGCCTGTTATGAATGCGGATATGCTCACCGACTTGCTTCATTATGAATATGTTGAAATCCACCGTGAGACGCGGGTCACCGAGATAACTCCCCGTGGGATCAGGATCGTCGGCCCGGAAGGCGAGCGCGACGTGAATGTGGATACCGTGGTGTACGCCGTGGGTTATCGCAGCGAAAACCGTCTGTGGAACGAGATAAAAGCGGACGCTGTAGAAAGTTATTTACTGGGCGACGCAAAACGGGTGAATAACATCATGTATGCAATTTGGGATGCATTTGAAATCGCGCGTAATTTGTAATTGACGTACAGGCTGGTGAGGCACTCTCAGCAGCCTGTTATCCTTTCAGCGATGCAAAGCGCTACACGTCTTTAATCCGTAACAGACACCACAGCGTGAGCACGATCATCGCCAGCCCCACGTAAAACACACTGTGGTAATTCCAGATCTCCGCAATCACGCCCGCCATCGAACCGGCGATAATCCAACCCACGCGAGTCGTATTGGTGTAAAGCGTGGTGGCGGAACCGGCCTGACCTGGCATTAAATCCTGAAAATAGAGCATGCCGATCCCGGCAAGAATGCCGATAAACACGGCGTTCAGCAGCTGCAAGCCCAGCAGCACCACAGGATGGTGGAAGCAGAGCATACCGATGTAAAACAGCAGCCCGGCGACGGTCGCAACGCGCATCAGAAAGCGCTTCCCGCAGCGTCTGGCGTAGTAACCGGCAATCAACATGGTGGGAATTTCCAGCCCTGCCGCCGTTCCCATCATCACACCCGCCAGCTTTTCCGACAGGCGCAATTCGTTGATGATGTAGAGCGGCATATTGATGATATAGAGGCTGTTTGTGCCCCACATAAGGGTGCAGGCGGTGAAAAGCAGCAGCGCATCGCGACGATTGGTGCGCGGTGCTTCAAGCTTCGCGCTGACCGGCACCGGGACTTTACGCATGGAAGGCAGCAGGAACCAGACAATGGCGGCGCACAACACATAGGCGAACGCCGCGCTCATGTACATCACGTCAAAACCAAATCCCATGGCCAGCGCGTAAGCGATGGGCGGCCCAATTACCCACGCCAGTGACACCTGGGCGCGCAGGATTGAACTGAACATCACCGCTTCACGTCCCGTTTTATCCGCATGCTCGCGGGCAAGCGCAAACATCTGCGGGTTCGCTGTCGAACCAAAGCTGCTTAAAAAAACGCCGATAAACAGCAGAATGAAATAGTTACGGTTCCAGGCAAACAACAGGCTCGCCAGTGCACCCAGCAGACAACAGGCGAAAATCAACGTCTTACGATCGCCTTTCTTGTCAGAACGGCCTGCCAGGAACTGGCTCACCATAATGCCGATAATGGCGCTACCGCTAAAAAAGAACCCCCACCATTGCCGGACGAGCGTGAACTTCCGTGGTGAGAAACAGGCTCAGCGTCGGCGTTTGCAATGCGCCAGCAATTCCGGTCAAAAAGGCCACAATTAAGAATGACGCGGACGTGAAATCGAACGTGCGTGGGGGCAGGGCGGTGGTGTTGTTTGACATGTCGAAGGTTCAGATTTGATGAAGGTGCGCAGTTTACGCGCAGCGGCGCAAAATAAACAGCGTTTGCAGTCAAAATGCCGTTTTTTTGAACCATAGTTTCACTGCTGAAGAAAGTGCTGAAGGCTGGCTGAAGCGACACAAAAATTTCAGCTAAGGACACTTTTTCAACACCGAAATGTGCGGAAACTCAAAAATCTGACATCCCGTTAACAACATTTCTTGCCTGGCACCCCTGATAGTTACACACTCCGTGAAACGTTTCAGCGTCGTCTTATTGGCTTGCCACATTGAGAGGGCGCATTTTTTCTCATGATGGCTGAAACGATTCAATTTCAGCGAGCGAGGAGACTTATGTTCCAGTTATCTGTGCAAGATATTCATCCCGGTGCCCGTGCCGGGAGTAAAGACGAGGCGATTCGGCAGGTTGCTGACGCGCTGGTTAAAGCAGGCAATGTGGCCGACGGCTATGTGAACGGCATGTTGGCCCGCGAACTGCAAACCTCAACGTATTTAGGCAATGGCATTGCCATCCCGCACGGCACCACCGACACCCGCGATCAGGTGCTGAAAACCGGCGTCAAAGTCTTCCAGTTCCCGCAGGGCATTGAATGGGGCGAAGGGCAGACGGCTTACGTGGCTATCGGCATCGCAGCCAGCTCCGACGAGCACCTCGGTTTACTGCGTCAGCTTACCCATGTGTTAAGCGATGATGACGTGGCTGAACAGCTGAAAAACGCCGTCAGCGCAGAAGAGCTCCGTGCGCTGCTGATGGGCGAAAAACAGCAGGCGTCGCTGAAACTGGATAACGACACGGTCATCCTCGACGTGGCCGCCAGTGATTTAACCACCTTACAGGCGCTGAACGCGGGGCGTCTTAAAGCCGTGGGCGCGGTTGACAACCATTTCGTCAGCCACGTTATTAACGATAAGCCGCTGAACCTGGGCTATGGCATCTGGTTGAACGACAGCGCTGAAGGCAACCTGGCGAGCGCCATTGCGGTGAGCCGTAGCGCCAGCCCGTTTGAAAGCGAAGGCCAGCATGTCGCGATGCTGCTGACAGTAGCGGTTGCCGATCAGCAACCCCTGAGCGTCCTGAAGCGTTTGAGCAATTTGATTGTCAGCGAGAAAGCTGACCGTTTGCTGAATGCCGATGGCGCAACCCTGCTGGCGCTGCTGACCAGTGACGACGCGCCGCTGGACGACGTACTGAGCGCGGAGTTTGTGGTGCGTAATGAGCACGGCCTGCATGCCCGTCCTGGCACCGTGCTGGTCAATACCGTCAAACAATTTAACAGCGATATTACCGTTACCAACCTCGACGGCAGCGGCAAACCGGCCAATGGCCGTAGTCTGATGAAAGTGGTCGCGCTGGGCGTTAAACAAGGCCATCGCCTGCGTTTCACCGCGCAGGGCGACGATGCTGAACAGGCGCTGAAAGCGATTGGCGAAGCGATCGCTGCCGGTCTCGGGGAGGGCGCAGCATGAGCAGACGTGTCGCCACCATTACCCTCAACCCGGCCTATGACCTGGTAGGTTACTGCGCAGATATTGAGCGCGGCGAAGTTAACCTCGTGCGGACCACCGGCCTGCACGCTGCGGGTAAAGGTATCAACGTCGCCAAAGTGCTCAAAGACCTCGGCATTGACGTCACCGTGGGCGGTTTCCTTGGTAAAGACAACCAGGATGGCTTTCAGCAACTGTTCAGCGAGCTCGGCATCGCCAACCGCTTTCAGGTTGTTCAGGGCCGCACCCGCATTAACGTCAAGCTGACGGAAAAAAGACGGCGAAGTCACCGACTTCAATTTCTCCGGCTTCGAAGTCACGCCAGCCGACTGGGAGCGTTTCGTTAATGATTCCCTGAGCTGGCTTGGTCAGTTCGATATGGTTTGCGTCAGCGGCAGCCTGCCGTCTGGCGTTAGTCCGGAAGCCTTTACCGACTGGATGACCAAACTGCGCAGTCAGTGTCCGTGCATTATTTTCGACAGCAGCCGCGAAGCGCTGGTGGCTGGCCTGAAAGCCGCGCCATGGCTGGTTAAGCCTAACCGTCGCGAGCTGGAAATATGGGCAGGTAAAAAGCTGCCGGAGCTGAAAGACGTGATTGAGGCCGCTCACGCGCTGCGCGAGCAGGGCATCGCCCACGTCGTCATTTCTCTGGGAGCCGAAGGGGCGTTGTGGGTTAACGCCTCTGGCGAATGGATCGCCAAACCACCGTCTTGCGAAGTCGTGAGCACGGTTGGCGCGGGAGATTCAATGGTCGGCGGCCTGATTTATGGGCTGTTGATGCGTGAGTCCAGCGAACACACGTTACGACTGGCGACCGCCGTGGCGGCGCTGGCCGTGAGCCAGAGCAACGTAGGCATCACCGACAGACCACAGTTGGCCGCAATGATGGCGCGCGTCGACCTCCAACCCTTTTAACTGACAGCAGGAGAGACATAATGAAAACGCTGCTGATAATTGATCCGAGCCTCGGGCAGGCCCGTGCATACCTGGCAAAAACCTTGCTGGGCACGGCGGCTCACAAAGCGCACCTGGAAATTATCGATAATCCGAACGAAGCAGAACTGGCGATTGTTGTCGGCACTGCGATCCCGGCTGACACCTCGCTGAACGGCAAGAAAGTGTATCTCGGCGATATCGATCGCGCCGTGCTGCACCCTGAGCTGTTCCTGAGCGAAGCGAAAGCCAAAGCCACGCCGTACACGGCGCCGGTGGCAGCCCCTGCGGCGGCGAACCTGGCAAAAGGCCCGAAACGTGTGGTTGCGGTTACGGCGTGCCCGACTGGCGTGGCGCACACCTTTATGGCGGCAGAAGCCATTGAGACCGAAGCCAAAAAACGCGGCTGGTGGGTGAAAGTAGAAACCCGCGGCTCCGTTGGCGCTGGCAATGCCATTACGCCGGAAGAAATTGCTCAAGCAGACCTGGTGATTGTGGCCGCGGATATCGAAGTGGATCTGGCGAAATTCGCCGGACTGCCAATGTACCGCACCTCCACCGGCCTGGCGCTCAAGAAAACCGCTCAGGAGCTGGATAAAGCGGTGGTTGAAGCGAAGCCGTACCAGGCTGCACAGGGCGCGTCAACGTCTTCTCAGGAAGGCAAAAAGCAGAACGCGGGTGCCTATCGTCACCTGTTGACCGGCGTGTCTTACATGCTGCCGATGGTGGTTGCGGGCGGCTTGTGTATCGCGCTCTCCTTCGCGTTCGGTATTGAGGCATTTAAAACGCCGGATACTCTGGCCGCTGCGCTGATGCAAATCGGCGGTGGTTCAGCCTTCGCGTTGATGGTGCCGGTGCTGGCCGGGTATATCGCGTTCTCCATCGCGGATCGCCCGGGCCTGACGCCGGGTCTGATTGGCGGTATGTTGGCCGTCAGTACCGGTTCAGGTTTTATCGGCGGTATTCTGGCCGGTTTCCTTGCAGGCTACGTTGCGAGAGCGATCAGCACCAAACTGAAGCTGCCGCCGAGCATGGAAGCGCTTAAACCGATCCTGATCATCCCGCTGCTTTCCAGTCTGGTTGTTGGGCTTGCGATGATCTACCTCATCGGCAAACCGGTTTCAGGTATCCTCGCGGGCCTGACCCACTGGCTGCAAACCATGGGTACGGCTAACGCAGTACTGCTGGGCGCAATCCTGGGCGGCATGATGTGTACCGACATGGGTGGTCCGGTGAACAAAGCGGCTTATGCGTTCGGTGTGGGCTTGCTGAGTACCCAAACCTACGCGCCGATGGCAGCCATCATGGCAGCCGGTATGGTGCCTCCGCTGGCGATGGGCCTTGCAACTATCGTTGCCCGTCGTAAGTTCGATAAAGGCCAGCAGGAAGGCGGTAAAGCGGCGCTGGTACTGGGTCTGTGCTTTATCTCCGAAGGGGCGATTCCGTTCGCTGCCCGTGACCCGATGCGCGTGCTGCCTTGCTGTATCGTTGGCGGCGCGGTAACCGGAGCCATCTCCATGGCGATTGGCGCGAAACTGATGGCGCCGCACGGCGGTCTGTTTGTGCTGCTGATCCCGGGTGCGATTACGCCGGTACTGGGTTATCTGTTCGCTATCATCGCCGGTACGCTGCTGGCCGGTCTGGCCTACGCGTTCCTGAAACGTCCGGAAGCGGAACTGAATACCAAAACCGCGTAAACCACGCATAAGGTAATAAAAAAGGGCAGGTGATAACCTGCCCTTTTTACGTTTAATAACGGCTTAAACGACCGCTTCTTCCTGTTGCTGCGCCCGCAGCCAGGCAATTTCTTCAGCCCAGATATCCGGGTTAATGGTTTCCAGGATCAACGGAATACCATCGAAGCGCGGGTCGCGCATTAGCCAGCTAAACGGCGTATGGCCGATGTTGCCCTCGCCAAGGCTGTTGTGGCGATCGACCCGACTGCCAAACGCACTTTTCGCATCATTCAGGTGCATGCCGCGCAAATACCGGAAACCCACGATGCGCTCAAACTCAGCGAAGGTTTTTTCGCAATCCGCTTCGGTACGCAGATCGTAGCCCGCGGCGAAAGCGTGGCAGGTATCAATACACACCCCAACGCGCGATTTATCTTCCACGCCGTCAATAATTGCCGCCAGATGCTCGAAACGGAAACCCAGGTTGCTGCCCTGGCCTGCGGTATTCTCGATCACCGCCGTCACGCCTTCCGTTTTCGCCAGCGCGATATTAATGGATTCCGCAATCCGTGCCAGGCACGCCTCTTCGGAATCTGCTTCAGATGGCTGCCGGGATGGAAGTTCAGCAGCGATAAGCCTAACTGCTGGCAGCGCGCCATCTCGTCAATAAACGCGTCGCGGGATTTTTCCAGCGCCTCGTCTACCGGATGCCCGAGGTTTATCAGGTAGCTGTCGTGGGGGAGAATTTGCCCCGGCGTAAAGTGATGCTGCTCGCAGGCGGCTTTAAAATTATCAATCGTTTCGCCGCTTAATGGCGCGGCGCGCCACTGCCGCTGGTTTTTGGTAAACAGGGCAAAGGCGTTCGCGCCAATTTCGACCGCGCGGGTCACGGCCTGTTCCACACCGCCGGATGCGCTGACATGTGCGCCTATGTATTTCATGGACTTCTCCTGTCGAACCAGCAAAGCACGCTTTTTATCATAGCCGCTGCGGTGTGGAAAGCGGGCGTACCGATTACAGCAACTGGTGAACCGCCAGATTAATCGCGCCGCCGCCAACAATCAGCCAAATGAAGAGTATTAATGCCATCACCAGCGGTTTGGCCCCGGCTTTTTTCAGCGCACTGACGTGGGGTGGTAAGCCCCAGCGCCGCCATCGCCATCGCCAGCAATACCGTGTCGAGGGTAATCAGCGCCTGCACCAGCGCGCCTGGCAACAGATGGAATGGAGTTGAACACCGCCACCAGGATAAACAGCACTGCAAACCACGGGATGGTGATTTTACCGGTTTGCGCGCTGCCAGCCGGTGCGAGTTGTTTCACCCTTGCTGCAAGAAAAATCAGGAACGGGGCCAGCATCATGACGCGCAGCATTTTTAGCGATCACCGCCGCGTTTTCCGCCTCCGGGCTAATGGCATGTCCGGCGGCCCACCACCTGCGCTACTTCATGCATGGTCGAGCCGATAAAAATCCCGTAGCTATCCGGGCTGAACCAGTGAGCGAGCAGCGGATACATCATCGGATAAAGAAAAATTGCCAGCGTGCCGAAAATCACCACCGTTGCCACCGCGACCGTCACTTTACTCGGTTCGGCTTTGATCACCGGCTCAGTGGCTAAAATTGCCGCTGCCCCGCAAATGCTGCTACCCGCGCCAATCAGCCAACTGGTCTGCCGATCCAGGCCAAACACTTTTTGTCCTATAACGCAGGCCAGCAAAAACGTGCTGCTCAGGGTCAGGATATCAATCATGATGCCCCTGACACCGACTTCAGCAATTTGCGAAAACGTCAGACGGAAGCCATAAAGAATGATGCCGAGACGCAGCAGGTGCTGTTTGGCGAACAATACGCCGCCATCGCAGTGCTGCCAGATTTTTGGGTAGACGGTGTTGCCCACGATCATACCGGCCAGGATCGCGACGGTCAGCGCGCTAAAACCCGCGCCAGCGATTGCGGGGACAGAGCCCGCCCACAGGGCCAGACCGGTTAAGGCCGCGCACAGCGCAAGGCCAGGGATAAAATGCCATAACGTATGGCGATGTGTTGCTAAGGTCATTTCGGCCATCGTTTTCTCCTTTGTTGATAGCGAGATCGTAGGGCGAAGTAGCTTAAAAATAAAATTGATTATATATTTATAATTAATCTTTATAAGTGGTAAGCGGATGAGCCGCTGCCTGGAAGGAACACTATGCATATCACTTTGCGGCAGCTTGAAGTCTTTGCTGAGGTGCTGAAAAGCGGGTCTACGACGCAGGCTTCACAAAAACTGGCGCTCTCCCAGTCCGCCGTCAGCGCGGCGCTGACCGATCTGGAAGGCCAACTGGGCGTCCAGTTTTTCGACCGGGTCGGTAAACGGCTGGTGGTGAATGAACATGGGCGCCTGTTGTATCCGCGCGTGGTGGCATTGCTGGAACAGGCCGGAGAAATCGAGCAGCTGTTTCGCAACGACAACGGTGCGATCCGCGTCTATGCCAGCAGTACCATCGGCAACTATATTTTACCGGAAATTATTGCCCGTTATCGACGCGATTTTCCGGATCTACCGCTTGAGTTGAGTGTCGGGAATACCCAGGACGTGGTAAATGCGATTATCGATTTTCGCGTTGATGTCGGGTTTATCGAAGGGCCATGCCATATGGCTGAGATTGTGACTGAACCGTGGCTCGACGACGAACTGGTGGTGTTCGCCGCGCCGGATAATGCGCTGGCGAACGGCCCGGTCAGCCTCGAGGCGCTGGCCGCCGCGCCGTGGATATTGCGTGAGCGCGGGTCCGGCACCCGGGAAATCGTCGACTATTTGCTGTTATCGCATCTGCCGAAATTCCAGCTCGCCATGGAACTGGGCAATTCCGAGGCGATTAAGCACGCGGTGCGCCATGGGCTGGGGATCAGTTGCCTGTCGCGCCGGGTCATTGCCGAGCAACTGGCGGCGGGTACGCTGGTGGAGATTGCATTGCCGCTGGCGCGTCCGGTTCGTACTCTTTACCGGATCCATCACCGACAAAAGCACCTGTCGCGAGCGCTACAGCGCTTTATCGGCTATTGCGAGCCCTAATCTTCCGGGCCGTCTGGCGAAGCGCCAAGGACGGCTTTACTTATAATCTTCTCCCGATCATGAAGGTCTCTAATAACCGCGATTTTCTGCCGCGCTATCCGGAAACGCTCTGATACAATCGCGCCTCATTTTATGGATGGGCATTATTTTTATATGGTTAGCGAAACGAAAACCACACAAGCGCCTGGCTTACGCCGTGAATTAAAGGCGAGACATCTGACCATGATCGCCATTGGCGGCTCAATTGGCACCGGGCTTTTTGTCGCCTCCGGCGCGACGATCTCACAGGCGGGCCCTGGCGGCGCGCTGCTGTCTTATATTCTGATCGGCCTGATGGTCTACTTCCTGATGACCAGCCTCGGCGAACTGGCGGCGTACATGCCGGTTTCCGGTTCGTTCGCCACCTATGGTCAGAAGTATGTGGAAGAGGGCTTCGGTTTCGCGCTGGGCTGGAACTACTGGTACAACTGGGCGGTGACTATCGCCGTCGACCTGGTGGCCGCGCAACTGGTGATGACCTACTGGTTCCCGGACACCCCGGGCTGGATCTGGAGCGCGCTGTTCCTTGCCATCATGTTCCTGATTAACTACATCTCTGTGCGTGGATTTGGTGAAACCGAATACTGGTTCTCGCTGATTAAAGTCACCACGGTTATCATCTTTATCATCGTCGGCATCCTGATGATCCTCGGTATTTTCCAGGGCGCACAACCGGCGGGTTGGAGTAACTGGAGCGTAGGCGAAGCGCCATTCGCGGGCGGTTTTGCCGCGATGATCGGCGTGGCGATGATTGTAGGCTTCTCCTTCCAGGGGACGGAGCTTATCGGTATCGCGGCGGGCGAGTCTGAGAACCCGGAGAAGAACATTCCGCGCGCGGTACGGCAAGTGTTCTGGCGTATTCTGCTGTTCTATGTGTTCGCCATTCTGATCATCAGCCTGATTATTCCGTACACCGATCCGAGCCTGTTGCGTAACGATGTAAAAGATATCAGCGTCAGTCCGTTCACCCTTGTGTTCGAGCACGCCGGTCTGCTTTCTGCGGCGGCCATCATGAACGCAGTGATCCTGACAGCGGTTCTCTCTGCGGGTAATTCCGGCATGTATGCCTCAACCCGTATGCTTTACACCCTGGCTTGTGACGGTAAAGCGCCGCGTATTTTCGCGAAACTTTCCCGTGGCGGCGTACCGCGTAACGCGCTGTATGCAACCACCGTGATTGCGGGGGCTGTGCTTCCTGACTTCCATGTTCGGCAACCAGACGGTTTATCTGTGGCTGTTGAATACCTCCGGGATGACTGGTTTCATCGCCTGGCTCGGCATCGCGATCAGCCACTACCGCTTCCGCCGCGGCTATGTGTTGCAGGGACACGATATTAACGATCTGCCGTACCGTTCCGGGTTCTTCCCGCTGGGGCCGATCTTCGCCTTTGTACTGTGCCTGATTATTACCCTGGGCCAGAACTACGAAGCGTTCCTGTCAGATACCATTGACTGGGGCGGCGTGACCGCGACCTACATCGGTATTCCGCTGTTCCTGATTATCTGGTTTGGCTACAAACTGCTTAAAGGCTCGCACTTTGTGAAGTACAGCGAGATGGAATTCCCGGATCGCATTAAAAAATAATCCCTTCAAGGCGCGGCTCCCGCGCCTTTTTTATTTCTGGCTGTTATCCCTCCCGATTTTTTGCCCGATTAACCCCAAAACCCTCTTTTTTAACAATTTGATTGATAAGCATTATCATTTGATCTATGTTAGCCGCGTTAAAAAGTTCCAGAAAGTCACTTGCCCCGATGCAAGGACGCGCCATGTGAGCAATGAGTTGAATTTGTTGTATTTCACCTCATGGAGATAAGGAATGTTTAGGTTGAATCCTGTGGTTCGGGGAGGCGTTTGCGCGTCAGCATTATCCCTGGCCTTACCCGTTATGGCGGCCAATACCCAAGAAGAAACGATGGTGGTCAGCGCGTCTGCCACTGAACAGAATCTTAAAGATGCGCCTGCCAGTATCAGCGTGATCACTCAGCAAGATTTGCAGCGAAAACCTGTTCAGAACCTGAAAGAGGTCCTGAAAGAAGTGCCGGGCGTGCAACTGACCAATGAAGGCGATAACCGCCAGGGCGTCAGTATTCGCGGCCTGAGCAGCAGTTACACGCTGATTCTGGTGGATGGTAAACGCGTCAACTCGCGCAACGCGGTCTTCCGTCATAACGATTTCGACCTGAACTGGATCCCCGTCGACGCCATTGAGCGTATCGAAGTGGTGCGTGGCCCGATGTCCTCGCTGTACGGTTCCGACGCGCTGGGCGGCGTCGTCAACATCATTACCCGCAAAGTGGGCAAAAGCTGGCACGGCACGTTCACCGCTGATACCACCGTTCAGGAGCACCGTGACCGGGGCGATACCTGGAACGGTCAGTTTTTTACCAGCGGGCCGCTGATCGACGATGTGCTGGGCGTAAAAGTGTCCGGCAACCTGGCGAAGCGTGAAAAAGACGCGCAGCAGCAAAGCAGCACCGGTGAAACGCCGCGCATTGAAGGCTTCACCAACCGTAACGCCAATGTCGAATTCAACTGGACGCCGAATCAGGACCACGATTTCGACTTCGCTTATGGTCGCGATCGCCAGGATCGTGATTCCGACTCGCTTGCCAAAGACCGCCTCGATCGCGAGACCTGGGCTATCGGACACCACGGCCGCTGGGACCTGGGCAACAGTGAGTTGCGCTTCTATGGTGAGAAAATCGATAACAACGATCCTGGCAGCACCAGTACCATCACCTCGGAAAGCAATACGCTTGACGGAAAATATGTCCTGCCGATTGGCGCGATCAATCAGTTGCTCACCTTTGGCGGCGAATACCGTCATGATTCGCTGACAGACCCGGTAAACCTGACGGGCGGCACCAGCAGTAAAACATCGGCCAACCAGTATGCGCTGTTCCTGGAAGACGAATGGCGGATTATCGATCCGCTGGCGTTCACCGCCGGTCTGCGTATGGATGACCATGAAACCTATGGCGATCACTGGAGCCCGCGTGCGTATCTGGTTTACAACGCCACCGATACCCTGACCATCAAGGGCGGCTGGTCTACGGCATTCAAAGCGCCGTCCCTGCTGCAACTGAGCCCGGACTGGACCACCGGTTCCTGCCGTGGCGCGTGCGAAATCGTGGGTAGCGCCGATCTGAAACCTGAAACCAGCGAAAGCTACGAAATCGGCCTGTACTACGCCGGTGAAGAAGGGTGGCTCGATGGGGTGACCGCCAGCGTAACCACGTTCCAGAACGACATCGATGACATGATCAACATCGACCGTACGCCCAACCGGAATCTGGCCCCAACCTACAGCAACTTTGTCGGTTTTAACCGTGATGGCGAACCGGTTTTCCGCTATTACAACGTCAACAAAGCGCGTATTCGCGGTGTGGAAACCGAGCTGAAAGTGCCGTTTAACGACCAGTGGAAGCTGACGCTGAACTATACCTATAACGACGGGCGCGACCTGAGCGCGGGTGACAATAAGCCGCTCTCCTCACTGCCGTTCCATACGGCTAACGGTACGCTGGACTGGACGCCGCTCGACGAATGGTCGTTCTATGTTTCGGGCAATTATACCGGCGAGCAGCGCTCGACTCAGGCTGCCTCAACGGCAAACGGCGGCTACGTTATCTGGAATGCGGGCGCGGCCTGGCAAGCCACGAAAAACGTTAAGCTGCGTACCGGTGTCCTGAACCTGGGCGATAAAGATCTCAGCCGCGAAGATTACAGCTACAACGAAGACGGGCGGCGCTACTTTGTGGCGATGGATTACCGCTTCTGATAAGTCAGTAAGACGAAAAAGGGTATCCCGTGCGGGATACCCTTTTTGTTTATGCCTGTTCGGCAAAGAGATGCTGCGCGTGAAAACGCAGGTGATCTTCAATAAACGAGGCAATAAAGAAATAGCTGTGATCGTAGCCCGGCTGGATGCGCAGGGTGAGCGGCCAGCCGGTCTGGCGCGCCACTTCCGCCAGTTGCGCCGGCTGTAATTGGTCCGCCAGGAATTGATCGTTATCCCCCTGATCCACCAGCATGGGGAGGTGTTGATCCGCCGTTGACTGAGCCATCAACGCACAGCTGTCCCATTCCACCCACTGGGCCTGATCGTCGCCTAAATAAGCGCTGAACGCCTTCTGGCCCCAGGGTACGCGTACCGGATTGACGATAGGCGCAAACGCCGAGACCGAGGTAAAACGACCGGGATTTTTCAGCGCCATGATCAGCGCGCCATGACCGCCCATGGAATGACCGCTGATGGCGCAGCGATCGCTGACGTTAAAGTGTTGCTGGATCAGCGCCGGTAATTCATCGCGTAAATAGTCATACATCCGGTAATGCGCCGCCCAGGGTTGCTGGCTGGCGTTGAGGTAAAAACCCGCGCCTTTGCCCAGGTCGTAGCCGTCATCATCCGCCACATCATCACCACGCGGGCTGGTATCCGGCATGACCAGGACGATGCCCAGCTCCGCCGCCACGCGTTGGGCGTTGGCTTTGGTGGTGAAGTTTTCATCATTGCAGGTCAGGCCTGACAGCCAGTACAGGATCGGTGGCGGGTTAGAGGACACCGGCGGCGGCAGGAAAACGCTCACGGTCATCGTGCAATTCAGCACGGCTGAGTGATGACGCCAGCGTTGTTGCCAGCCTTCAAAACAGCGGTGCTCTTCAATCATCTCCATAATGGCTCCTTGAGGTATCGAAAGGGGACGCAGATTTTCACTGACGCAGGCAATTCATTTTGCAGTGAGGACATTTCATTTCAGCTTTATTTCGCTATCCTGCATCATCAATATAACCGCATTGTAACAAATGGAGTGGCCGTGGCGCTGCGAATTGCGTTAACCGGATTTTTAGTTTTAATCGTGGCGATGGGAATTGGCCGTTTTGCCTTTACGCCGCAGGTGCCGCTGATGATTGCGGAAGGGCAGTTGACCCTGACCAGCGCCGCGCTGGTGGCGGCCATCAATTATCTGGGTTATCTGGTGGGGGCGTGGGATGCGATGCGCGCGCACCGTCACGTTGAATGCCGGTTACATTTGGGCATCTGGGCCGTGGTGGGGTTGACGTTGCTTTCGGCGCTGGCCCCGGAAGCCTGGAGCCATGCCGTGATCCGGTTTGTCATTGGTTGCATGAGCGGCTGGGCCATGGTGCTGATTGCTGCCTGGACCAACGAACAGCTCGCGCATTTCGGCAAACCCGGTTTAAGCGCGGCGGTCTTCGCCGGGCCGGGGACGGGCATCGCTATTAGCGGGCTGCTGGCGGTGGGGATTCAGGCCGGTGAGCTCCATGCTTATCAGGGTTGGCTGATTTACGGCGTGCTGGCGCTGGTGCTGGTGGCGCTTATCGCCCGCAATTTACCGCGTAAAGGGCAACTCCACCGGCCGGAAAGCCAGCCGCAGCCGTTAATCCTGACGCCCGGGCTAAGGCGTCTGGTATGGAGTTACAGCCTGGCGGGATTCGGCTACATTTTGCCCGCCACGTTTCTGTCGCAAATGGCGGCAACGCGCTTCCCTGGCAGCTTTATGGCGCAGTTTGTCTGGCCAGTATTCGGCATTGCCGCAGTGTGCGGTATTGCGTTGAGTATCGCCTTGCGACGTGTGGGCACCAGCAATCAGCGGTTGGCCGTGGTGCTGCTGTTACAGGGGCTCGGCGTGCTCGGCGCGGCGCTCCTGCCGGCGATGGCGGTCTGATTGTCGGGGCGCTACTGGTTGGCGGCGGCTTTTTGTGCGCGGTGCAATTGTCGCTGCTGGTCGGTCGCGAACTGGCCCCGCAGCATACCCGTTACATGGCCGGGTTGCTGACCACCGGCTATGCGATAGGTCAGCTTGGTGGGCCCGTAACGTCCGCCTTATCCACAATCTTTACCGGCAAACTGGAGCCCGCACTGTGGCTGGCGGGAATAGCGCTGTTTATCGCCGCCGCACTGGTCTGGAAGCGGGAGCCTGAAAGGCAAGACCAATTTCAATAATTATCATGGCGAACACTGGATTATGTGCACCGGCTCACGCACAATGAATGCGCATTTTGCCCCGCCGCGGGCAGAAGTACGCCACACCTGCAGGAGAAAAATAAATGTCATCACTCAGTAAAGAAGCCGCTCTGGTTCATGAGGCGCTGGTCGCCCGTGGTCTGGAGACGCCGTTGCGTCCGCCGTTGCGCGAACTGGATAACGAAACCCGCAAGCGCCTCATTTCCGAACATATGAGCGAAATCATGCAGCTGCTCAATCTGGATCTGAGCGATGACAGTTTGATGGAAACGCCCCATCGCATTGCGAAAATGTATGTTGATGAGATCTTTTCCGGGCTGGATTATGCCAACTTCCCGAAAATCACCGTCATTGAAAATAAAATGAAGGTTGATGAGATGGTCACCGTGCGGGACATTACCCTGACCAGCACCTGCGAACACCATTTTGTCACCATCGACGGCCAGGCGACGGTGGCCTATATTCCTAAAGACTCGGTGATTGGCCTGTCGAAAATTAACCGTATCGTTCAGTTCTTTGCCCAGCGCCCGCAGGTGCAGGAACGACTGACCCAGCAAATCCTGGTGGCCCTGCAAACCCTGCTTGGCACCAACAATGTGGCGGTGTCGATTGATGCGGTGCATTACTGCGTGAAAGCGCGCGGCATTCGCGACGCGACCAGCGCCACCACCACCACGTCGCTCGGCGGATTGTTTAAATCCAGCCAGAATACGCGGCAGGAATTCTTGCGCGCGGTTCGTCACCACCGCTAACAGAAGGCCGGATGCATGGAACGAAATGTCACGCTTGATGTGGTCCGTGGCGTTGCCATTCTTGGCATCCTGCTGATGAATATTATGGCTTTCGGCTTGCCGAAGGCCGCCTATCTGAATCCCGCCTGGTATGGCGATATCACCGCCCGCGACGCCTGGACCTGGGCGCTGCTCGACCTGTTCGCGCAGGTCAAATTTCTGACGCTGTTTGCGCTGTTGTTTGGCGCAGGCCTGCACATGCTGCTGCCTCGTGGCAAACGCTGGATCCAGTCGCGCCTGACGTTGCTGGCGCTGCTGGGGTTTTGCCACGGCCTGCTGCTGTGGGATGGCGACATTTTGCTGGCTTATGGACTGGTAGGGCTGGTGAGCTGGCGGTTAATCCGCGATGCGCAAAGCGTCAAATCCCTGTTTAATACCGGCGTGATGCTGTTTATTGTCGGGCTCGGCGTGTTGATCGTGCTGGGCGTGATATCCGGCGAACAGCTTAACCGCGCCTGGGTACCTGACGCATCGGCTTTGCAACTGGAGCAATTCTGGCGCACCGAAGGCGGTATGGAAGGCATACGCTACCGCGCGGATTTGCTCTCTTCCACGCTGCTGGCGTTAGGTGCGCAGTATGGCTGGCAACTTGCCGGACTGATGCTGATTGGCGCGGCGCTGATGCGCAGCGGCTGGCTGAAAGGGCAGTTCAGCCCTGGCCATTACCGGCGCGCTGGCGTAATGCTGGTGCTGGCAGGCATGGCAATCAACCTTCCTTCCATTATTCTCCAGTGGCATCTCAACTGGGACTATCGCTGGTGCGGCTTTCTGCTGCAGGCGCCCCGGGAGCTGAGCGCCCCGTTTCAGGTGCTGGGTTATACCGCATTGATATACGGTTTCTGGCCGCAGCTTTCCCGCTGGAAGGTCACCGGTGCGGTGGCCTGCGTTGGGCGAATGGCGCTCAGTAATTACCTGTTACAAACCCTCATCTGCACCACCTTATTCAACCGTTTCGGGCTGTTCATGAAATTTGACCGTCTGCAACTGTTGGCCTTTGTCCCGGCGGTATGGGCCATTAACCTGCTGTTTTCAGTCTGGTGGCTACGCCATTTTCGTCAGGGCCCCGTTGAATGGCTGTGGCGGCAATTAACGGCCCGCGCATCCGGGGTGACTCTCTCCCGAACAGACAGATAACGATCTGGATCACAATCATTAACATTCTGGATGTAACCGTTTTCAGCGGTGTGATGCGCTTCACGTAGCATCTGTTCACACGCTGACACAATATCCTCAGCTTAACACAGGGGGTATTCGTGAGTTGCTGTCAAAATAAACAGGATGATGATTATGATCACCATTCGTGATGTCGCACGGCAGGCTGGCGTTTCCGTCGCCACCGTATCCCGGGTTCTTAACAATAGCGCGCTGGTGAGTCCGGAAACGCGCGAGCTTGTCCTGCAAGCCGTGTCGCAACTGGGGTATCGCCCGAACGCCAACGCCCAGGCGCTGGCAAGCCAGGTCAGCGATACCATTGGCGTGGTGGTCATGGACGTATCGGACCCGTTCTTCGGCGCGCTGGTAAAAGCGGTGGACACCGTGGCCCAGCAGCACCAAAAGTACGTGCTGATCGGCAACAGCTACCATGAAGCGGAGAAGGAGCGCCACGCTATTGAGGTGCTGATCCGCCATCGCTGTAACGCGTTGATTGTTCATGCAAAAGAACTTCCCGATGACGAGCTGGCGCAGTTCATGGATCAAATCCCCGGTATGGTCTTGATCAACCGCATCGTGCCCGGTTATGAGCACCGCTGCGTCGGGCTTGATAACATCACCGGCGCGATGATGGCGACCCGCATGCTGCAAAGCAACGGGCATCAGCGCATCGGCTATCTCGCGTCGAGCCACGCTATTGAAGATAACGATCACCGCCGTGAAGGCTGGCTGCGTGCGCTGGCGGAGCAGGGCGTGACAGCGCCTGAGAGCTGGGTCGGCACCGGTTCGCCGGATATGCAGGGAGGGGAAGCGGCGATGGTGGAACTGCTGGGCCGTAACCTTCAGCTCACCGCGGTGTTTGCTTATAACGACGGGATGGCGGCGGGCGCACTGACCGCTCTGAAAGATAACGGCATTGCGGTGCCGCAGCATTTATCGTTGATCGGTTTTGATGATATTCCGATGGCGCGTTACACCGACCCACAATTAACCACGGTACGTTACCCGATTGTTTCAATGGCGCGTCTGGCAACGGAGCTGGCGTTACAGGGGGCGCAGGGGCAACTGGATCATTCAGCAAATCACTGTTTTATGCCGACTTTAGTGCGCCGCCACTCGGTCACCGCCCGACAAATTGTGGCTCCGATCACTAGTTTATAAATCTGAGTGATGTAACCGCTTTCAATCTGTGAGTAAATTCACAGTATCTTAACAAGGCGCTGACTATGATGTCAGCGTTTTATAGGCTGAAACACTATGTAACGATAACCATAGACGACAAGCCTGAAAGCGCAAATAACACGCAGTACTGGAGCGTTACCTGTCACGGAAGAAATTTTCATCAGTGAACTTAGGCAGTCAGTAACGTGAAAACGCTGTCCTGCCATCCATTATTCACATGAACTACCCTGCAAATACCGGAGATACCATGAATAAGAAGGTGTTGACCCTGTCCGCTGTGATGTCTTGCATGCTGTTTGGCGCCGCTGCCCAGGCAGCCGATCGTATCGGCGTGACCATTTATAAATATGACGATAACTTCATGTCAGTCGTACGTAAGGCAATTGAGAAGGAAGCTTCAGCCTCTCCGGACGTTCAACTGCTGATGAATGACTCGCAGAACGACCAGTCTAAACAGAATGACCAAATTGACGTTCTGCTGGCGAAAGGCGTGAAATCCCTGGCGATCAACCTGGTTGACCCGGCGGCTGCAGGCACGGTAATCGAGAAAGCGCGCGGCCAGAACGTGCCGATTGTGTTCTTCAACAAAGAGCCTTCCCGTAAAGCGCTGGATAGCTACGACAAAGCCTACTATGTGGGTACCGATTCTAAAGAATCCGGCATCATCCAGGGCGACCTGATTGCGAAACACTGGGCGGCAAACCCGGCATGGGATCTGAACAAAGACGGTCAAATCCAGTTCGTACTGCTGAAAGGCGAACCGGGCCACCCGGATGCTGAAGCGCGTACCACTTACGTGATTAAAGAGCTGAACGACAAAGGCGTGAAAACCCAGCAGCTGCAGCTTGATACCGCAATGTGGGATACCGCGATGGCGAAAGACAAAATGGACGCCTGGCTGTCTGGTCCTAACGCCAACAAAATTGAAGTGGTTATCGCGAACAACGACGCCATGGCAATGGGCGCGGTTGAAGCACTGAAAGCGCACAACAAATCTTCTATTCCGGTATTTGGTGTGGATGCTCTGCCAGAAGCACTGGCGCTGGTGAAATCTGGCGCACTGGCCGGTACCGTACTGAACGATGCCAACAACCAGGCGAAAGCCACCTTCGATCTGGCGAAAAACCTGGCTGAAGGCAAAGGCGCCGCTGATGGCACCAACTGGAAAATCGAGAACAAAGTTGTCCGTATTCCTTACGTTGGTGTGGATAAAGAAAACCTGGCGCAGTTCTCAAACAAATAATTTGCCGTATTTAAAGGGCGCAAGCTGCGCCCTTTTTTAAAACTCGTCACACGCCGTCAACTTAACCCTTAATAATTCAGGTGGCAGGGCTCACTCGCCTGCGGCATCTGAAGTATCACGGGTTTAAACGCCACCAGGTATAACTATGGTTAGCACGAACACGCAATCCTCAGGCGAATACTTGTTAGAAATGAGCGGTATCGACAAGTCATTCCCGGGCGTTAAGGCACTGGATAACGTTAATTTGAAAGTCCGCCCGCACTCTATCCATGCATTAATGGGTGAAAACGGAGCAGGCAAATCAACGTTATTAAAATGCCTCTTTGGGATCTATAAAAAAGATTCCGGCAGCATCCTTTTTCAGGGGAGAGAGATCGATTTCCAGTCTACGAAAGAAGCGCTGGAAAATGGCATCTCAATGGTTCATCAGGAATTAAACCTGGTATTACAACGTTCCGTGATGGACAACATGTGGTTGGGCCGTTATCCCACCAAAGGCGTGTTTGTCGATCAGGATAAAATGTATCGCGATACCAAAGCGATTTTTGATGAGCTGGATATTGATATCGATCCGCGTGCTCGCGTGGGTACGCTTTCCGTATCGCAGATGCAGATGATCGAAATCGCCAAAGCGTTTTCCTATGACGCGAAGATCGTCATTATGGATGAGCCCACTTCTTCCTTAACGGAAAAAGAGGTGAATCATCTGGTTCAAAATTATTCGTAAATTGAAAGAGCGCGGCTGCGGCATCGTTTATATCTCCCATAAAATGGAAGAAATCTTTCAGTTATGCGATGAAATCACCATCCTGCGTGATGGTCAGTGGATTGCCACACAGCCGCTGGAAGGGCTGGACATGGATAAGATCATCGCCATGATGGTCGGCCGTTCCCTTAACCAGCGCTTCCCGGACAAAGAAAACGTACCGGGTGAAGTGATCCTCGAAGTGAAGAATTTAACTTCACTGCGTCAACCTTCTATTCGCGATGTGAGTTTCGATCTGCATAAAGGCGAAATTCTGGGTATTGCCGGGCTGGTGGGCGCGAAACGTACCGATATTGTGGAAACGTTATTCGGTATTCGCGAAAAATCCGCCGGGACGATTAAACTCCACGGCAAACAAATTAATAACCATAACGCGAATGAGGCCATTAACCACGGGTTCGCCCTGGTGACCGAGGAGCGTCGCTCAAACGGGTATTTATGCCTATCTGGATATCGGCTTTAACTCGCTTATTTCCAACATTGGCAAATACAAAAATAAAGTCGGGTTGCTGGATAACTCGCGAATGAAGAGCGACACCCAATGGGTAATTGATGCGATGCGTGTAAAAACGCCGGGCCATCGTACCCAGATTGGTTCGCTTTCCGGCGGTAACCAGCAGAAGGTCATTATCGGGCGCTGGCTGTTGACCCAGCCGGAAATATTGATGCTTGATGAACCGACCCGCGGGATCGACGTCGGCGCGAAGTTTGAAATTTATCAGCTGATTGCTGAACTGGCGAAAAAAGGCAAAGGGATCATTATCATCTCTTCAGAAATGCCAGAGCTGTTAGGTATTACCGATCGTATTTTGGTTATGAGCAATGGCCTCGTTTCCGGAATTGTTGACACTAAAACGACGTCGCAGAATGAAATTTTGCGTCTTGCGTCTTTGCACCTTTAATATCAGGGGCTCCTCATGAGTGCGTTAAATAAAAAAAGTTTTCTCACTTATCTGAAAGAAGGCGGTATTTACGTCGTACTTTTAGTTTTGCTGGCGATTATTATTTTCCAGGACCCAACATTCTTAAGCCTGTTGAACTTAAGTAACATCCTGACCCAGTCTTCGGTTCGTATTATCATCGCGCTGGGCGTGGCGGGTCTTATCGTCACCCAGGGTACCGACCTTTCTGCAGGGCGTCAGGTTGGCCTGGCGGCGGTTGTGGCGGCGACGCTGCTACAGTCCATGGAAAACGCCAACAAAGTGTTCCCGGAAATGGCCACCATGCCGATTGCGCTGGTGATCCTGATTGTGTGCGCTATCGGTGCGATCATCGGTTTGATTAACGGCATCGTTATCGCTTACCTGAACGTAACGCCGTTCATCACCACCCTCGGCACCATGATTATCGTTTACGGTATCAACTCCCTGTATTACGACTTCGTGGGCGCCTCGCCGATTTCCGGTTTCGACAGCGGATTCTCGACGTTTACCCAGGGCTTTGTGGCGATGGGCAATTTCCGGCTCTCGTATATCACCTTCTATGCGTTGATTGCGGTGGGCTTCGTCTGGATCCTGTGGAACAAAACCCGCTTCGGTAAAAACATTTTCGCCATCGGCGGCAACCCGGAAGCGGCAAAAGTCTCCGGCGTTAACGTGGCGCTGAACCTGCTGATGATTTATGCCTTATCCGGCGTGTTCTACGCGTTCGGCGGTATGCTGGAAGCGGGCCGTATCGGCTCTGCCACTAACAACCTTGGCTTTATGTACGAACTGGATGCGATTGCCGCGTGCGTGGTCGGCGGCGTCTCCTTCAGCGGCGGCGTGGGTACGGTTATTGGCGTAGTTACCGGTGTGATCATCTTTACGGTCATCAACTACGGTCTGACCTATATCGGCGTGAACCCGTACTGGCAATACATTATCAAAGGCGCAATCATCATCTTCGCGGTTGCCCTGGATTCCCTGAAATACGCCCGTAAGAAGTAATATTGACTTCGTTAGTCCAGCCCCCGAAAGGGGGCTTTTTTTTGCTTTTATGATTTGGGTTCGGCGGCATCCTGCTGAGCCGGCACTTTTGAATCTTCGCCGCTCACCCGGCGTTTTTCCTGATCCGCCTGGTAGAAATAGTTCCAGCACGTGACAAACAGCGCCGCCACCATCGGGCCAATAACGAACCCGTTAATCCCGTAAATGCTCAGCCCGCCCAGGGTGGTAATCAGAATGAGCCAGTCCGGCATGCGAATATCTTTCCCCACCAACAGCGGGCGTAAAATATTATCCGACAGGCCCACCACTACCACGAACCACAGGGTGAGCAGAATGCCGGTGATAATCGCGCCGCTCGCGAACAGATAAATTGCCGCCGGGATCCATATCAGTGCTGTTCCCACCGCCGGAATCAACGATAAGAACGCCATCAGCGCACCCCACAGCAGGCTGGCTTCAATGCCAGCGAAGTAAAAGGCTATCCCGCCCAGCGCCCCCTGGACCACGGCCACCACCACCGTGCCTTTGACGGTGGCGCGCGCCACGGCGGCGAAGCGGGCGAACAGGCGGTATTTCATGTTGTTTTCCAGCGGAATGGCTTTAAACGCCAGTTCCACGAGACGCGCCCCATCCTTGAGGAAGAAGAACAGCAGATAGAGCATCACGCCAAAACCGACCGCCAGGCTGAAGGTGTTTTTACTGATCAGCAATACGCTCCCCGCAGCGTACTGGCTGCCTTTCATCGCCACTTCAGACAACTTGCTGCGGATATCGGCCAGATTATCAAGGTCATATTCCGTCAGCAGGCTGCGCGCCCAGCCGGGCAAATAGCCGAAATACTCATAGAAAAGTTTCGAAAGGGTGGCGTTATCACTCTGGAGGCTCTGATAGACGATATTAAATTCCCGCGCCAGGGAGGAGGCGATAATCGCCAGCGGCGTGAAAACAATCAGGCAGATAGCCAGTAGCGTCAGGAATGACGCCAAACCGTTTCTGCCGTTGGTAGCGCGGGTCAGCCAGATTTTCATTTTGTAGAAAATGACCGCCAGGATAATGGCCCACAGCACCGACGAAAAGTAAGGCCGTAAAATGGTCAGAAAAGCCAGCGTGACCAGCGTAAGGATCACTACAAACACGATTTTGGAGGTTTTTCCCATAATTATGATAATTCCCTGGTAACGGCGTGAAGCGCACGCAATACGTATAAGTCAGTGTAGACGCTGAATAAACAGGAGCAGTTTACCTGATGATCAGAAAGAGAAATTTCAGAGCGGGGCGGAAAAAGACGCTCAATAAAACGCCGTTATTTAGTTTTTTGAAGTTCCAGAAGCTGTTCAGCGGTGACCGCCGGATAGCCCTGGGCATCGTCGGGCACATCGTGCAGCGTCGGGATGGGCACCAGCGGTCCTAAAAAGCGCGGTTCGCGTTTGAACAAATAGAGATCGGCAAGGGCGCCCAGCCGTGCGCCAAACTCCCTGACCCGCACCGTTAGCATGTCTTTTGGCGAGGGAACGGCGTAGCACTGGGCCTGAATGCCCATATGCAGGGCAATAAATAACGCCCGTTCGCAATGGAAACGTTGGGTAATAATGATGAAGTCGTTCGTGTCGAAAACTTTGCGGGTACGGACAATCGAATCCAGCGTACGAAAGCCCGCGTAATCCAGCACGATATCCGCCGGATCGACGCCTGCGGCGATCAGATCTTTACGCATCGTCATCGGTTCGTTATAGCTTTGCAGCGCATTGTCGCCGCTTAACAACAGGTAATTCACTTTGCCGCTGTTATAGGCATTGATCGCGCCCTGAATACGGTAGCGGTAATACTGATTAATTACACCGGTGCGGTAATACTTTGCCGTGCCCAGTACAACGCCAACCTGACGGTAGGGCAGGTCCTGCAACTCATCGTAGACGTAGGGCGCGGTTTTCCAGCTGATCCAGCGATCGAGAAGCAGCGCCGCTAACAGCAGTAAGCCGATAAACAAAACCAGGCTGTACAACAGGCGCTTCAACATTCAGGGTGCTCGAAACAGGAAAAATTGCCATCAAGGCTACTTTACCCGCATAGGGAGCGCAACCGCTCACCGTGCAGGTGGATTAAAATTAAGCATTCTGCACGGTGCGCTGGCTGTCATCAGGCTAACAGTACCCGATCGACATTCTGGCAACCCAGACCGTTAAGCGTCGAGACCGTCGGCGCCCACTGGCTGATATTACCGTCCGGCAGTTCGGCAAGCAGGGCACGCTGGATATCAGCAAAAGCATAGCCTTTCAGGATCACCAGATTCAATGCCGCCTGCAGCGGGGGAAGCGACGGGTTGAACGCGGCGTTTTCAGCGTAGCTGCCGGTCAGAATAGTGCCGTCGCGCAGTTCAAGCGCCACGCCGCACGGGGACTGAGTGTATGGCGCGTGGCTGCGGTTTGCGGCGGCGATCGCCCGCTGGCTCAGTTCATCGCCTTGCAGCGCGAAACCGTGATCTTCCGCGTCAAAAATGGTGGTTTTAATGTCCAGATCGCGCGGGCCGAAAGCGTCCGGCAGGTAATCCTTCAGCGTTGCGGCAGCGCGGCCAGGTAAATGGATATGTAAATCCAGGCCGCTGTTGAGCTCATTCATAAACTGGCGGCAGTGCCCGCAGGGCGTGTAGTTGACCGTAATGGCGCGCAGGGCGGTTTCGCCACCCATCCACGCGTGGGTGATGGCGCTTTGTTCAGCGTGAACCGTTTGTTGCAGCGCGATACCGGGGTATTCCATATTCGCGCCAAACCATAAATTCCCGCTTACGCCCCGTGCAATCGCACCGACGTTGAAATGTGAGATGGGCGTTTCGGCATACGCCGCCGCTAGCGGCAGCAGGGCGAACGCCAGTTCGTCTTCACTCAGACCACACTGGCGTTGAAGCTGTTGAGACTGTTCCGCCGTCAGCATGGCCGGGAAGCGGTCATTCTCCAGCAGCGGGGCAAGCGCGGTTTGCAGAGGCTGAGACAGCCCGGCAAAGGCAGTATGAAATCGTGAATGCATGGCAAAGCCTCATGTGATGTCAGTTTCTGGATCCGTAGTTTACGGAGCCCGTGAGGCTTGATATGTGATTTATATCTCGTTATTTATGCAACGAGATGTCTTTCATACAAATTTGCGCGACATCTCGCAAATTTTAAGACCAAAATGCCAGAATCAACGGAAATAAAAACGGTGCAATAAGCGAGGTAATGATCCCGCAAATCACCAGCGCCAGCGAACTGAACGCCCCTTCCTGGTAATCCAACTCGGCGCAGCGGGCAGTGCCAAGGGCGTGGGAGGCAGTACCCATCGCCAGACCGCGCGCCGACTTGGTGCGAATGCGCATAAGATTTAACAGGCTATGGCCAAATACTGCGCCTAAAATGCCGACGAAAATCACGCATACTGCGCTGATAGCCGGGATGCCGCCGAGACTGCCGCCTACCGCCATCGCGATGGGCGTAGTCACCGATTTAGGCAGCACCGATGCGGCGATTTCCGGTGATGCGCCCATCAGTAACGCGACGGATGTGCCCGTCAGCATGGCCACCATGCTGCCAATAAAGCAGATGGTAATAATCGATTTCCAGCGGGCGCGGATTTGGTGAAGCTGCTCGTATAACGGAAATGCCAGCGCGACCACGGCGGGTTGCAGTAAATCGTTGAGGATCTTGCTGCCCTGGAAATAGTGGTCATAGGGTGTATGGGTGAATACCAACAGCGGGATAATCACCACCATCGAAACCAGCAGCGGGTTCAGCAGCGGCGTTTTGAAAATCGCCGCCAGCTTGCGGGCAGCGAAAAAAACTGCCAGCGTAAGGGGCAGCGACCACCAGATATGTTCAATCATTCTTTAGGCTCCTGCTGGCCGATGACTTTTCGCTGACCGTGCACCAGATGCGAACTCCAACTGACCACCAGAAATACTACCAGCGTACTGATAAAACACGACACCACTACCGGCCCGAACTGGGCTTTCAGCACATCCACATACTGCATCACCCCAATCCCTACCGGCACAAACAGCAGCGCCATATAGCGAATTAACACATTGCAGCCAGGCTTCACCCATTTGGCAGGCAGGATTTGCAGCGACAGCAGAATAAACATAATCAGCATGCCGATAATGCTGCCGGGGATGGTAATGGGCAGCAGCGCCGCCAGCGCAATCCCCGCATACAGGCAGGCATAAATAAGGATGAAAGCACGAATAAAGTGCCAGATAGTGGTTAGCATGGTGCTCATTTCATAAACCCTGTTTGAATGCATTCATCATACAATTAAAGAAAATTGTGTGCTACAGATCACATCATGATTTTATGGCATACAAAGTATGCCCACCGTGCACAGCGGCAAGTCATTGTCAGGATTTTAAAAGTATGAATGGCAGGTGCGACGTCGTTTTTTTTCCCAGCATACCCGGCGCGTGAGACGGGCTCAATGCCATCGGTAAAATGCGTTTGCCTAATTCGCGACTGGCGCTAACATAGCGCCTCATTTTTACCGAGGTTAGCTATGCGTGTGTTACTGGCGCCAATGGAAGGCGTACTTGATTCCCTGGTGCGTGAATTATTAACGAGCGTCAATGACTACGATCTGTGCGTAACAGAATTTCTGCGCGTGGTGGATAGCCTGCTGCCTGCGAAATCCTTCTACCGGCTGTGCCCGGAATTGCATCACCAGAGCCGCACCCCGTCGGGCACGCGGGTGCGGATCCAGCTGTTAGGCCAGCATCCACAATGGCTGGCGGAAAACGCCGCCCGTGCGGTGGAGCTGGGTTCCTGGGGCGTCGATTTGAACTGTGGGTGTCCGTCAAAGCTGGTAAACGGCAGCGGCGGCGGGGCGACTTTGCTTAAAGATCCCGACCTGATATATCGCGGCGCGAAGGCGATGCGCGAAGCTGTCCCGGCTGAATTACCGGTGACGGTGAAAGTGCGTCTTGGCTGGGACAGCGACGCCCGGCAGTTTGAAATCGCTGACGCGGTGCAGCAGGCGGGGGCCACAGAACTGGTGGTGCATGGCCGCACTAAAGAAGATGGCTATAAAGCGGATCGCATTAACTGGGCGGCGATAGGCGAAATCCGTCAGCGCCTGTCGATTCCGGTCATCGCGAACGGTGAAATCTGGGACTGGCAAAGCGGGCAGGCATGCCTTCAGGCGACGGGCTGTAATGCGGTCATGGTCGGACGCGGCGCGCTCAATGTGCCGAATTTAAGCCGGGTGGTGAAATATAACGAAGCGCCGATGGCCTGGCCGGAAGTGGTGGCATTACTGCAAAACTATACTCAGCTTGAAAAGCAGGGCGACACAGGCATGTATCATGTGGCGCGTATCAAGCAATGGTTGGGGTATTTACGTAAAGCCTATCCGCAGGCCAGTGAACTATTTACGACCATCCGCACGTTAACGGATTCGCCGTCAATTGCCGCGGCGATAGACGGGTACGCCCGGCGGGCGTACCACGAGGTATAGCGCTGCGATTTAGAAAATCGCTTTAAACACGCCCGTCACCACCAACAGCCCAATTAAAAAGATAATCAAAACCGCCCATAGAATAATTTTCATCGCTTTCCCTCTGTTTGTTAACCCATTGTTACGTACTGAGTATAGAAAAGAATGTGAAAGTGGCGAGGCGGTTTTTGAGGGCAGGCAACGAAAACCCCGCCTTTACTTTCGTTTACCCACTGCGACATCCCGTGCAACATTCCTTTTCTATACTTACCCTTTCTTCGCATCCAGAGAGGACATCCTATGACTCAACGCGTGGCAATCGTGACGGCTTCTGATTCCGGCATCGGCAAAAAATGCGCGGAGCTCCTGGCGCAGCAAGGTTTCGACATCGGTATTACCTGGCACAGCGATGATTCCGGGGCCAAAGAGACGGCGAAGCAGGTGCAGTCGTTTGGTCGTAAAGCAGAGCTAATCCAGCTTGATCTCAGCCATTTACCAGACGGTGCGAACGCGATTCAGACCTTAATTGACCGTTTCGGACGAATCGATGCGCTGGTAAACAACGCAGGGGCCATGTCAAAAGCTGCCTTTCTGGATATGCCGTTTGAGGACTGGCGTTCCGTCTTCGCGGTGGATGTGGATGGCGCGTTTTTATGTTCGCAAATCGCGGCGCGCGCGATGGTGAAACAGGGCGGTGGCGGGCGTATCGTGAATATCACCTCGGTTCATGAGCATACGCCATTGCCCGATGCCAGCGCTTACACCGCCGCCAAACATGCACTTGGCGGGTTAACCAAGTCAATGGCCCTGGAACTGGTTAGTCATGGCATTCTGGTCAATTCTGTCGCGCCGGGCGCAATCGCCACGCCGATGAATGATATGGATGACGAGGACGCCAAACCCGGCTCGCTGCCCTCAGTGCCGCTGGCGCGTCCGGGACGCACCGAGGAAATCGCAAGCCTGGTGGCCTGGCTCTGTTCCGATGCTGCCGGATACACAACCGGGCAGTCGTTTATTGTCGACGGCGGCTTTATGCTGGCGAATCCGCAGTTTAAACCTCAGTCCTGAGGTTTTTTATTACGCTGACTGCGTTTAAAGCCGTAACGCAACAGCGCCACGCAGCCGACGGCCAGTGCTAGCCAAATCCAGTGTTTGAGGTGCTGGTCGAAGGCGTGCAGCCAGGGAGCGATGACTTCGCCGCCCAGGTAACCGAGGGTGGTGAACAACGTTGCCCATACCAGCGCGCCGATAATATTTAGCGGGAGAAACACGCCCGGCGGTACATGGCTTGCGCCGATCAGCAGCGGGCCAATAATGCGAAATCCGTACATAAACCGGCAACCGGGTACGAACAGCAGCGGATGGCGGGCAATTAATTTTTGGGTGGCGGTGATTTTATCCTGATAACGGGGAAAGCGGTTTAACAGCCCTGCGCCATAGCGGCGTCCAAGCCAGTAGAGCAGTTGATCGCCTGCCATCCCACCCAGCGCCACCATGAGCACCACCAGAGGAAAGCGTAATAATCCCTGATGCGCAGCTACCCCGCCCAGCAGGGTAATAGTCTCTCCTTCCGCCATGCTGCCCACCAGCAGAGCTGCGTAACCATACTGTGAAATCAATGCTGATACATCCATCGTTTCTCTGCATGCTCCATGTTGTTTAATGCCTTAAGAATACACCGGGTCATCCGGAACACCGCGTTTCGCCGCAATTTTCATGGCTGCGTTAAATTGTGCTGTTCAATAATTAATCACCACGACTGGATTATACTTAACTCAGATTGACCGGGAGCCAGCGCAGCCGCTGGCGTAAGCGTTTGACCAAACAGGGGGCGTTATGAACCATGTCTTGGGGCTTTTTTCCCATCCTTATCGTGAAATGCAGATTATCAAAGGCGAAAACGAAACGGTTTCGCATCATTATACCCACCACGTTTTGATTATGGCGGCCATTCCGGTGCTGTGCGCCTTCATCGGCACCACCCAAATCGGCTGGGACTTTGACGACGGCAACGTGGTGAAACTCTCGCTGTTTACCGGTTTCGCGCTGGCGATCCTGTTTTACGGCCTCATGCTGGCGGGCGTGGCGGTGATGGGGCGGGTCATCTGGTGGATGGCGCGTAATTACCCGCAGCGCCCTTCGCTGACCAGTTGTATGGTGTTTGCCGGCTATGTGGCGACCCCCCTGTTTTTGAGTGGTCTCGTCGCGTTGTATCCCATCGTCTGGCTCTGCGCGCTGGTGGGTACGCTGGCGCTGTTTTATACCGGTTATCTGCTGTATATCGGCGTTCCTGCGTTCCTGAATATCGATCGTGAAGAGGGGGCTGAGCTTTTCCAGTTCCACGCTCGCCATTGGGGTATTAGTGCTGGAAGTGCTGCTGGCGCTCACCGTGATCTTGTGGGGTTACGGATATCGTCTATTCTGATGAAGGTGCATTGCCGGTTAAAACTGGCGCAATGCGCGTATAAATCACGATTCTCCTGTAGCGATAAAGCTGGACGCCGGAGTATCATGCCGGCGCCAGCTTCCAGTTATTCTCTAAACTGATGGAAGCGGTGTGCGTCCAGACGTACGTGAATAATTATTTGATCGTAAATCATGCCGACTAAAATCCGTCATTCACTCCTGAGCCTCGCGCTCATCCTGGCGATGCCGTTTTCGCCCGTGGCCATTGCGGCAAAAGCGCCGGCTGCACACACCGCCGCACAACCGGAAATCGCTTCCGGCAGCGCGATGATTGTCGACCTGCAAACCAATAAAGTCCTTTATTCCAGCCATCCGAATCTGGTGCGCCCGATTGCGTCAATCACCAAAGTGATGACGGCGATGGTGGTGCTGGACGCCCATCTGCCGCTGGATGAAGTGTTGAAAGTCGACATCAGTCAAACGCCGGAAATGAAAGGCATTTATTCGCGCGTGCGGTTGAACAGCGAAATCAGCCGTAAAAACATGCTGCTGCTGGCGCTGATGTCGTCTGAAAACCGGGCGGCGGCAAGCCTGGCGCACCATTATCCCGGCGGCTACGGTGCGTTTATCCGCGCCATGAACGCCAAAGCCAAATCGTTGGGCATGACCAACACCCGTTTCGTTGAGCCTACCGGGCTGTCGATTAAAAACGTTTCCACCGCGCAGGATCTGACCAAATTGCTGATTGCCACCAAACAGTACCCGCTGATTGGCCAGCTCAGCACCACCCGCGAAGAGATGGCAACCTTTTCCAAACCCGCTTATACCTTACCGTTTCGCAATACCAACCACCTGGTATACCGGGATAACTGGAACATTCAGTTGACCAAGACCGGTTTTACCAACGCGGCGGGGCATTGCCTGGTGATGCGTACCGTCATCGGTAATCGCCCGGTGGCGCTGGTGGTGATGGACGCGTTCGGCAAATACACCCATTTTGCTGATGCCAGTCGCCTGCGGACCTGGATGGAAACCGGTAAAGTGACGCCGGTTCCGGCCTCTGCGCTGAGTTACAAACGGCAAAAAGCGGCACAAATGGCCGCTAACAGTACTGCCAGCGATGCGCAAAACGACTGATTAATCCGGCAGCGCCCAGTCGCCCTGGTTGAGCGGGCGCTGCATAATCAACGTATCCCGCCAGTTACCCAGCTTAAATCCCACGCTGCGCAGTTGCCCGGCCACTTCAAAACCCAACTGCTTATGCAGCCGCTGCGATCCGGTATTTTTATCGCCGTCGCCGATGACCGCGATCATCTGCCGCCACGGCCCTTGCTCGCAACGCGCTATCAACGCGCTCAGCAGTTCACGGCCTATGCCGCGCCCGGTCATGCTGGCATCAACGTAAATAGATTCTTCCACGGTATAGCGGTAGGCCGGACGCGAGCGGTAAGGCGAGGCGTAACAATACCCCACGACGATGCCATGCCATTCCGCCACCAGCCACGGAAAACCTTTTTCAGTCAGATGCGAAATACGTTGCGCCATTTCTTCGGCGACGGGCGGGATTTCTTCAAACGAGGCGCGACCATGTTGCACATGCCACGCATAAATGGCCGCAATAAGCGCGGTATCATCAGGCTGGACGTCACGGACAACTATAGCAGCGGCAGGAGCCACTTCGACTGCTGACATTTTCCATTCCTCACGGCTGAGACAGGCCAGCGCGATGCTGGCCTTGCTGCTACTTTAATCGGAATTTTCTTAGCCTGATAGAGGGGGGATCTCTTTTATTCAAAACGTCGCTATTTAGCCTGGTCGTGAACGCTTTCGCTAACCGGTTCCGCCCAATTTTTAAGCTTCGTTGTTTTCCCGATGCCGGGGTTCATGCTGTTTGTCGGGTCATTTTGCTTATAAAAGCGTTTTAATGGCGCCGGGGCTTCGTAGAGATGCCCCACATTATGTTCGGCTGGATACTGCGCGCCACGCGCCCGCAGTAGTTCCAGCATCTGCTCTTTCAGCGCATGGGCGTCCACGCCTTTTTTAACGATGTAATCCTGGTGGAAAACATAGCAGAAGAAGTGACCGTAATAGAGCTTATGCACCAGCTTGCTGTCGATATCCGGGGGCAGGGTTTCAAACCACTCGGTATCGTTGCGGCGCAGGGCGATATCCAGCGCCAGAATATCCTCCACCTCATCGGCATGCACCGCCTGATAACGAATGGCTGCGCCCGCCGCGGCAAAACGATGTAAAAAGGCTTTGCTGCCTTCCTGGGCCGTACAGGCAAAGAAGCCGCCTTCCGCTTCGTTAAAGAAGGTGGTCAGCCAGGCGCGGGCCTCTTCAATGCCGTCGCCAGCCATTTTCAGCAGCAGGTGGTGTTCATATTTATCGCGCCACTGTTTCATGCGCGGCGGGAGATGGCCGGGAAACAGTTTGCCCAGCCTCTGCATGGCGCGGTCAGTGAAATGCGGTTTAAAGACTCTGACTTTATCCAGCAGCGCGTCAGTACGACCTTTCATGGTGAAGAAAAACGGCATCTTGTCGGTGCCAAGTTTGTCGATCATCAGGAACGTGTCTTTGCCGTAGCGCTCGGCAATATCGTAAATGTCGCGGTGCATGTACTCGCCCGCGACCGGCAGGTTGCGGAAATTCGCCAGAATATGACGACGGATTTCGGTCAACACTGACGCGTCATTGGTGCCGATATAAAACACCTGCTGATTTTTTAGCGCCGGGAAGGTATCAAGACGCACCGCGAAAACCGCCAGCTTGCCGGCGCAGCCGGAGGCTTCGAACAGGCGGTCCGGGTCGGCGTTATAACGGGCCGGGGAATCGGCGGCGATGTCGCGCACCCGGCTGATGTAATCGCTGTCTGAGGCGTTGCGGCCATCGTGGCGCACGTCTTCGGGTTTAACGCGGTCATCGTCAAGTTTGCCGAGTATTTGCTCCGGCGTCTGCCCCAAATCGATACCCAAATGGTTGACCAGGGTGAGTTTACCGTCTTCATTGATGCGGGCGTACAGCGCCATTTCGGTATAGGCCGGACCACGCTGGATCAGCGCGCCGCCGGAGTTGTTGCAAATACCGCCGACGACTGATGCCCCGATACAGGATGAACCGATCACCGAATGCGGCTCGCGGCCCAGCGGCTTCAGCGCTTTTTCCAGGGTATACAGCGTGGTGCCGGGGAAAGCCAGCACCTGTTCGCCATTATCAAGCAGCTGCAGTTTGTCCAGACGCAGCGTGCTGATAATCACTATCTGGCGATCGTAATCATTGCCGTTCGGCGTGGACCCTTCGGTCAGACCGGTATTGGCGGCTTGCATCAGAATGATTTTGTCGGCGTTGACGCAGGCCTGCAGGACGCGCCACAACTCCAGCAGCGAACCGGGAAACACCACGGCCAGCGCATCGCCCTGTCCGGACCGAAAGCCCTTGCGATAGCGGGCGGTTTTGGCGGGATCGGTAAGCAGATGGCCTGTGCCAACCAGCCGGGTAAGTTCAGCGATAAAAGGTGAATTGTCGTTATGCGAGGTGAGGGACATGCTCCACTCCTTGTGGTATGACAAATATAGGCGGTGTTAATCATAGTCCTCCCTTTGCGAGAAAACTCGGAAAGCGCCTAAAAATCAGAGCGCAAACACATTGCGCCTCTTCTTACGGATTTATCCCTGTGGCACACTGCACACCAAAATCGCATGGGCGGCTATGCTTATTAGCCGCATGACTGAGAGAGTAAATGGCATGAAATGGCTTTGTTCTGTAGGGATGGCAGTCAGCCTCGCGCTGCAACCTGCTTATGCGTCATCAACGTTTGGCGAACATCCGTTAACCCCTGAGGCGCGCGATGCTTTCGTCACCGATTTGCTTACTAAAATGACCGTTGACGAGAAAATCGGTCAGCTGCGGTTAATTAGCGTGGGGCCAGACAACCCCAAAGAAGCCATTCGCGATATGATCCAGAAGAGTCAGGTGGGGGGCGATTTTTAATACCGTAACCCGCGAGGACATTCGCAAAATGCAGGATCAGGTGATGGAATTAAGCCGCCTGAAAATCCCTCTCTTCTTCGCCTATGACGTCGTACACGGCCAGCGTACCGTGTTCCCCATCAGTCTCGGACTGGCGTCGTCATTCAATCTGGATGCGGTGAAAACCGTCGGACGCATCTCCGCCTATGAGGCCGCAGACGACGGTCTGAATATGACCTGGGCGCCCATGGTTGATGTGTCGCGCGATCCGCGCTGGGGGCCGGGTATCAGAAGGTTTTGGCGAAGACACGTATTTAACCTCCATCATGGGTAAAACCATGGTCGAAGCGATGCAGGGTAAAAGCCCGGCGGATCGTTACTCGGTAATGACCAGCGTTAAACACTTCGCCGCTTATGGCGCAGTGGAAGGCGGCAAAGAGTACAACACCGTCGACATGAGTATGCAGCGCCTGTTCAACGATTACATGCCGCCGTACAAAGCCGCGCTTGACGCGGGCAGCGGTGGGGTGATGGTGGCGCTGAACTCCCTTAACGGTACCCCGGCGTCTTCGGATAGCTGGCTGCTGAAGGATTTACTGCGGGACGAGTGGGGCTTCAAAGGCATCACCATTTCCGATCACGGCGCGATTAAAGAGCTGATCAAACACGGTACGGCCGCCGATCCGAAAGACGCGGTGCGCGTGGCGCTGAAATCCGGCATCAACATGAGTATGAGCGACGAATACTACAGCAAGTATTTGCCGGAACTGGTTAAAAGTGGCGAGGTCACCATGGAAGAGCTGGATGACGCCGCCCGCCATGTGCTGAACGTCAAATACGATATGGGGTTGTTTAACGATCCGTACAGCCACCTCGGCGCGAAAGAAACCGACCCGCAGGACACCAATGCTGAAAGCCGTCTGCATCGTCAGGAAGCGCGCGAAGTGGCGCGTGAAAGTATGGTACTGCTGAAAAACCGCCTCGATACGCTGCCGCTGAAAAAGTCCGGGACGATTGCGCTTATCGGGCCGCTGGCCGACAGCCAGCGTGATGTTATGGGCAGTTGGTCTGCGGCGGGGGTCGTCAAACAATCCGTAACGCTGCTGAGCGGCATTAAAAGCGCCGTCGGCGACAACGGCAAAGTTCTGTACGCCAAAGGTGCCAATCTCACGAATGATAAGGACATTATCGGCTTCCTGAACCAGTATGAGCCGGGCGTCGCGGTGGATGAACGTAGCCCGCAGGCGATGATTGACGAAGCCGTGGAAACGGCTAAGCAGGCCGATGTGGTTGTGCTGGCAGTAGGTGAGGCGCAAGGTATGGCCCATGAAGCCTCCAGCCGTACCGATCTGACGCTGCCCCAAAGCCAGCGTGATTTGATTGCCGCGTTAAAAGCGACCGGTAAACCGCTGGTGCTGGTGCTGATGAATGGCCGTCCGCTGGCCCTGGTAAAAGAAGATCAGCAGGCGGATGCGATTCTGGAAACCTGGTATGCGGGTACAGAAGGCGGCAACGCTATCGCCGATGTGCTGTTTGGCGACTATAACCCGTCGGGCAAACTGCCAATGTCGTTCCCGCGCTCGGTTGGTCAGATCCCGGTGTACTACAGCCACCTGAATACCGGACGTCCATATAACCCGGAAAAACCCAATAAATACACCTCGCGCTATTTCGATGAGGCCAATGGCCCGCTCTATCCGTTCGGCTACGGGCTGAGCTACACCACCTTTAGCGTCTCAGATGTGAAACTCTCTTCGCCGACGATGCCGCAAAACGGCAATGTCACTGCCAGCGTGGAGGTGACCAACACCGGCAAACGTGAAGGCGCAACGGTGGTGCAGATGTATTTGCAGGACGTGACGGCCTCCATGAGCCGCCCGGTGAAGGAGTTGAAAGGGTTTAATAAAGTGACCCTGAAACCCGGCGAAACCCGGACGGTCAGCTTCCCGATTGATATAAACGCGCTGAAGTTCTGGAACCAGAAACTGCAATATGTCGCCGAGCCAGGCAAGTTCAATGTCTATATCGGCCTCGATTCTGCCCGGGTTAAACAGGGCGAGTTCGAATTACAGTAATTTTCAGACACTTACCAAGGCCGGGAGACCGGCCTTTTTTTTATCTGTATTTTCCTGCTTTATCTGCCACTTACCGTGCGTTGCGCTTAAATTTCAACTACGCTTTTTCCTTGAACCCTGCGTTTGGGTGTGATGAGGAAAATCAATGAAAACGAAAATCTGGAGTGCGGCAGGCTTACTGTTACTGGCGACAGGGGCTCAGGCAGCCGACCCGGTTAAAGTCGGTTCAAAAATCGACACCGAAGGCGCGTTGTTGGGCAATATCATTATTCAGGTGCTGGAAAGCCACGGCGTAAAAACCGTTAACAAGGTGCAGCTCGGCACCACCCCCGTTGTACGCGCCGCCATTACCTCGGGCGAACTGGATGTTTATCCTGAATACACCGGCAACGGCGCGTTCTTCTTCAAAGACGAAAACGATGCCGCATGGAAAAACGCGAAAGCGGGCTATGAGAAAGTCAAGAAGCTCGATGCTGAGCAAAATAAACTGACCTGGCTTGCGCCAGCATCGGCGAATAACACCTGGACTATCGCGGTGCGCAAAGATGTCGTTGAAAAAAACAAGCTGACCTCGCTTGCCGACCTCAGCCGTTATCTGAAAGAGAAGGGCGAATTTAAACTGGCCGCGTCGGCGGAGTTTATCGAACGTCCGGATGCGCTTCCGGCCTTTGAAAAAGCGTATGATTTCAAACTTAACCAGCAACAGCTACTGTCGCTGGCTGGCGGTGATACCGCCGTGACCATTAAAGCCGCAGCCCAGCAAACCTCGGGTGTCAATGCCGCCATGGCTTACGGTACCGATGGCCCGGTTGCCGCGCTGGGCCTGCAAACCCTGACCGATCCTAAAGGTGTTCAGCCCGTCTATGCCCCTGCGCCTGTCGTGCGTGACGCGGTGTTAAAGGCATATCCGCAGATGGGGGAATGGCTGGACCCGGTTTTCGCCTCGCTGGATGAGAAAACCCTGCAACAGCTTAACGCTTCGATTGCCGTTGAAGGACTCGACGCCAAAAAAGTGGCTGCCGATTATCTGAAGCAGAAAGGATTTGTGAAGTAATCACGCCTGGAAAAAGGATGTCTTTTGGCAATTCGATGTCATAACCGGGTGATGCTGCTGCTGGCGATACTGCTGGCGGCAGCGCTCCTGTTACCGTTTGTGAACTACGCGCCTAACCGCCTGGTGTCGGGCGAGCCCATGGCCGTATCCGCGCTTTTCCCGCCGGGTTTATATGGACTGCTGTTTGGCGCCTTCTGGCTGGCAGCACTCTCTTTTGTGTCGGGTCGCGGCGCGCTGATCGCCGGACTGATCAGTACCGAAGGCCTGTTTATCGGGCTTTTACTGCTGGTGGGCTATGGCGCGACGCACCTTGCACAACAGGGCAGCACGCTGGCGCGTACGTCGCCGGGCAGCGGTCTGTGGTTAATGGTGGCGCTGGCGTTGCTGATGATGAGCGATGTCATTAATCGTCTTACCGCCAGGCCGTTATGGCGTTGGCTGCTGTTGGCGCAACTGTGGGTGGTGCCGCTGTGGCTGTTGTTTACCGGCTACTTTAACGATATTTCCCTGCTTAAAGAGTACGTGAACCGTCAGGACGTTTTTAACGATGCGTTCAGTCAGCATCTGACGTTACTGCTCTCGACCCTCGCCATCGCCCTGCTGATTGGAGTGCCGCTGGGGCTGGTATGCCACCGTTACGCCCGTACCCAGCCTGCGGTATTTTCTGTGCTTAACGTGATACAGACCGTGCCGTCGATTGCACTCTTCGGGCTGCTTATCGCTCCGCTTGCCGGTTTAGTGGTGCTGTTTCCCTGGCTGGGCCGAATAGGTATTTCCGGTATCGGTATGGCGCCCGCGCTCATCGCACTGGTGCTTTACGCCCTGTTGCCGCTGGTGCGCGGCGTGGTGGCGGGCCTGGCCCAGGTGCCGGAAAACGTGCTGGAAAGCGCCCGGGGAATGGGCATGTCTGACCGGCAACGTTTCTTTAAAGCCGAAGTGCCGCTGGCGCTGCCGGTGCTGTTACGCAGCCTGAAAGTCGTGGCGGTACAAACCGTCGGAATGGCGGTTATCGCCGCCCTGATCGGCGCTGGCGGATTCGGTGCGCTGGTGTTTCAGGGTTTGCTCAGCAGCGCACTGGATCTGGTGCTGCTGGGGGTGATTCCGGTAATCGCGATGGCCGTCGCGGTGGATGGACTGTTTAACCTGCTGATTGCGGCGCTGGAGGCACAACGACATGATCGAATTTGATGGCGTCACGAAATATTACCAGGGCCGGGCGGCAGTGGAAAATCTTCATCTCAACTTCCGCAAAGGGGCCTTTTCAGTCTTAATCGGCACCTCCGGCTCCGGCAAGTCCACCACCTTGAAGATGATTAACCGGCTGGTGGAACACGACGAAGGCTACATCCGTTTTGCCGGTGAAGAGATCCGTAATTTTTCGCCGGAAGAGTTACGGCGGCGGATGGGTTACGCCATTCAGTCCATTGGCCTGTTCCCTCACTGGGATGTGGCGCAAAACATTGCGACCGTCCCGCAACTGCTGAAATGGCCGAAGGCACAAATTAATCAACGGGTGGATGAATTACTTGCGCTGCTCGGCCTTGATCCGGCGCAGTTTCGTCGGCGCTATCCGCACCAGCTTTCCGGCGGACAGCAGCAGCGCGTCGGCGTGGCGCGTGCGCTGGCGGCCGATCCGGAAGTGCTGCTCATGGACGAACCATTCGGTGCGCTCGACCCGGTTACCCGCGAGGCGTTGCAGCAGGAAATGATGCGTATCCATCAGCTTCAGGGGCGGACCATCATTCTCGTCACGCATGATGTGGATGAAGCGCTACGTCTGGCGGATCATCTGGTGGTGATGGACGGCGGCGTCGTGGTGCAACAGGGCGATCCGTTGCTGTTGCTCAGCCAGCCGGAAAACGACTTCGTGCGCGACTTCTTTGGGCGCAGCGAGCTGGGCGTGCGTCTGCTGTCGATGCGAAAAGTGAAGGATTACCTTACGCCGGGCCAGTGCGCGGGCGAGGCAGTGAGCCTGGATCTCACCCTTCGTGAAGCCCTGTCACTGTTTGTTGAGCGGCGCTGCGATGCATTGCCGGTGAATGACATAAGCGGGCATCCGTGCGGCATCCTCCGGTTCACGACCTTGCTGGAGGGACACCGTGCGTCTGCTTCGTGATCCACTTCTCTGGCTGATAGTGCTTTATGGCGCGCTGCTGGCGGGCTTGCCTCACAGCGCCGGGCTGTTTAGCTGGCTTTTCCCGCAGCTACCCCGCCCGCTATATCTGCAGGAAAGCTTTTGGGCGCTGACCCTGGCACATTTTTATCTGGTGGGCGTCTCAAGCCTGGTCGCGATCGTGCTGGGCATTGGGCTGGGGATTATCGTGACGCGTCCGTTCGGGCTGGAATTTCGCGCGCTGGTGGAAACCATCGCGGCGGTGGGCCAGACCTTTCCGCCTGTGGCAGTGCTGGCGGTGGCGGTACCGGTGATGGGTTTCGGCAAGGAGCCCGCGATCATCGCCCTGATCCTCTACGGCTGGCTGCCGGTATTGCAGGGCACGCTGGCTGGCATCGGCGCTGTGCCTGACGGGGTAAAAGAGGTTGCGCGCGGTGTAGGGATGAGCCGCTGGCAAATACTCAGGAAAGTGGAATTGCCGCTGGCCGCCCCGGTGATTCTGGCCGGGGTACGCACATCCGTCATCATTAATATCGGGACGGCGGCGATTGCGTCCACGGTGGGTGCTAACACTCTTGGTACACCGGTGATTATCGGCCTCAGCGGTTTTAACACCGCTTACGTGATACAGGGGGCGATACTGGTGGCGCTGGCGGCGATTATCGTCGACCGCGCCTTTGAACGCTTACAGCGGCTTATGACAGGCTATGCAAGATAACGGTGTATCCGGCGAGCATCACGCCGCCGATCCCGCCAATTGCCATCAGCACCATACCGGTAATCAGCGCCACTCGGGTTAATTTCATTGGCTGCTCCTTTTGTTAACCCGGCGATTATACCTTTCTCACTTCAGGTTGCACCTTTGTTATTTTCTGGTGCCGGGTTAAATCGCTTCCGGGGCGTTTAAATCAATGATCGCATGGCCTTCCTGGCGCCACCGCGCCAGTTGTGCCCGCTGATGCGCACCGGGGTTATCGCCGCACCAGACCAGTAGCGTTTGGCCTGCGAATAGTTCCGGACGCAGTTGCGCGATGGGGTGCGCCAGAATGCTGGCTCGCCAGCCCCGCTGCGTCGCACTCCAGCCAGCCAGCCACAGCCGGGTGGTATCGCTGATATTCCAGCCGATCACCAGCGCGTCTTTACCGCTTTTTTTCCGTGCGGAGGCAAGGCACAGCGCGATGTAATTGATCAATACTCCATCAAGAATGCTGAGCAAAATGGCGAGGGCGGGTTGCTGGCTTTGCAGACGGTGGCGCAGAGGAATAAACAGCTTGTCGATCAGGGTCTGGGCGGGGTAGTCGCGGCCGGTTTCGCTGACCCAGTTGCGAACCCGGTTGATATTCCCGGCGCGCAGCAGGCGCAGCAGGGTTTCCTGCATTTGATACCATTGCGAACCCGGATCCTGGGCGTCGTTCAGTAGCAGCGCCTTCACTTTGCTGACCTGAACACCATTATCCACCCACTGTTTGATTTCGCGGATGCGATCAATATCAGCGTCGTTGAACAAGCGATGGCCTCCATCGGTACGCTGCGGCTTAATCAGGCCGTATCGCCGCTGCCATGCCCTGAGTGTGACAGGATTGATGTCACATAACTCAGCAACCTCGCCGATGGTATATAGCGCCATACCGCCCTCTCTGTGAGCTAAATCCCCAGTTAACTGTAGTTGGTATCAGCCTGACCAGGTAAAGAGATTCACTATTTTTGAACAATATTTTGACGGGTTGATTGACAGGGAGCACAGACACTTAAAAAAAATGCCCTCACGGGGAGGGCATTATGATTACTTCACCTGGTGGCCGGGCTTAGCGCCTGCATCAGGGCTTAACAGGAAGATATCTTTACCGCCAGGACCTGCTGCCATCACCATGCCTTCCGACACGCCAAAGCGCATTTTACGTGGTGCCAGGTTCGCCACCATTACGGTCAGGCGGCCAATCAGCACCTGCGGATCCGGATAAGCGGAGCGGATGCCGGAGAACACGTTACGTTTTTCGCCGCCCAGGTCCAGCGTCAGGCGCAACAGCTTGTCAGAGCCTTCAACGAATTCCGCGTTTTCAATCAGCGCCACGCGCAGATCGACTTTAGCGAAATCATCAAAGCTGATGGTGTCCTGAATCGGGTTGTCCGCCAGCTCACCGGTTACCGGCGCGGCTGCGGCTTTCACTTCTTCTTTCGACGCCTCGACCAGCACTTCAACCTGTTTCATCTCGATACGGTTGTACAGCGCTTTAAAGGTGTTCACCTTATGACCAAGCAGCGGCTGCTGGATGGCATCCCAGGTCAGTTCGGTATTCAGGAAGGCTTCGGCGCGCTCGCTCAACTGCGGCAACACCGGCTTCAGCCAGGTCATCAGGACGCGGAACAGGTTGATGCCCATGGAGCAGATCGCCTGCAGATCGGCGTCGCGACCTTCCTGTTTCGCCACAACCCACGGCGCCTGCTCGTCAACGTAGCGGTTGGCAACATCGGCCATCGCCATGATTTCACGGATCGCTTTGCCAAATTCGCGGCTTTCCCATGCGTCGGCGATGCTTTGCGCCGCGTCGGTAAAGGTTTTATACAGCGCAGGATCGGCCAGTTCCGCGGCTAACACGCCGTCGAAACGCTTCGCGATAAAGCCTGCATTGCGTGAGGCGAGGTTAACCACTTTATTGACAATATCGGCATTAACGCGCTGCACGAAATCTTCCAGGTTGAGATCGATATCATCGATACGCGAGGAGAGTTTCGCGGTGTAGTAGTAGCGCAGGCTGTCGGCGTCGAAGTGGTTAAGCCAGGTGCTGGCTTTGATAAAGGTGCCGCGCGATTTTGACATTTTCGCCCCGTTCACCGTCACGTAGCCGTGAACGAACAGGTTGGTGGGCTTGCGGTAACCGCTGCCTTCCAGCATGGCGGGCCAGAACAGGCTGTGGAAGTAAACAATGTCTTTACCGATGAAGTGGTAAAGCTCGGCGTCGGAATCCTTTTTCCACCAGTCATCGAAGTTCAAATCGCTGCGCTTGTCGCATAGATTTTTGAACGAGCCCATATAGCCGATAGGCGCATCCAGCCAGACGTAAAAATATTTGCCCGGCGCGTTCGGGATTTCGAAACCGAAGTACGGCGCATCGCGGGAGATATCCCACTGTTGCAGGCCGGACTCAAACCACTCCTGCATTTTGTTCGCCACCTGCTCCTGCAGCGCGCCGCTGCGGGTCCACGCCTGCAGCATTTCGCTGAATGACGGCAGGTCGAAGAAGAAGTGCTCGGATTCACGCATCTCAGGCGTCGCGCCGGAGACCACGGATTTCGGCTCAATCAGCTCGGTCGGGCTGTAGGTCGCGCCGCAGACTTCACAGTTGTCGCCGTACTGATCCGGCGATTTACATTTCGGGCAGGTGCCTTTAACGAAACGGTCCGGCAGGAACATGCCCTTTTCCGGATCGTAGAGCTGAGAGATGGTGCGGTTTTTAATAAAACCGTTCTCTTTCAGACGGGTGTAAATCAGCTCCGACAGCTCGCGGTTTTCGTCGCTGTGTGTGGAATGGTAGTTATCGTAGCTGATATTAAACCCGGCAAAATCAGTCTGATGTTCCTGACTCATCTCGCCAATCATCTGCTCCGGCGTGATGCCAAGCTGTTGGGCCTTAAGCATAATCGGCGTGCCGTGGGCATCGTCGGCGCAGATGAAGTTGACGTTGTGGCCGCGCATTCGCTGGTAACGAACCCAGACATCAGCCTGGATATGCTCCAGCATGTGGCCGAGGTGGATCGAGCCATTCGCATAGGGAAGGGCGCAGGTTACCAGTATTTTTTTCGCGGCTTGAGTCATAGTGAGAATTACATCTTCTTGGTAAAAAGGGGGTTTGATATTACCAAATGGGCAATTATTTGGTAACCCAAAAGCGAACGCTGGGGGAATTATTCCCTTTTTGGTATGCTTACTCGTTCGAACCTTCATCAAATCACAATTACAAAGGAGTCGGGATGAGTCCTCAATCCCAGGCCAAATCTCCGGAAGCCTTGCGAGCCATCGTTGCCGGTACACTGGCGAATTTCCAACACCCCACCCTGAAGCACAATCTGACGGCGCTTAAGGCGCTGCATCATGTCGCGTGGCTGGACGACGTGCTTCATATCGAATTGCAAATGCCGTTTGCCTGGCAGAGCGCCTTTGAGGAATTGAAAGAGACACTCAGTGCGGATCTGCTACGTCTGACCGGCGCGAAAGCCATCGACTGGAAGCTGACGCACCAGATCGCGACATTAAAGCGCGTGAAGAACCAGGCAGGCATTAACGGTGTGAAAAACATCATCGCCGTCAGTTCCGGCAAAGGCGGCGTGGGCAAATCCTCCACGTCAGTCAACCTGGCGCTGGCGCTGGCGGCAGAAGGCGCGAAAGTGGGTATTCTGGATGCGGATATCTACGGCCCGTCGATCCCGACCATGCTGGGCACCGAGCACGAACGTCCCACCTCACCGGATGGCACCCATATGGCGCCGATTGTCGCTCACGGGCTGGCCAGCAACTCCATCGGCTATCTGGTGACCGATGATAACGCGATGGTGTGGCGCGGGCCGATGGCCAGCAAGGCGTTGATGCAACTGCTGTCCGAAACCCTGTGGCCGGATCTGGATTATCTGGTGCTGGATATGCCGCCGGGCACGGGCGACATTCAGCTGACTCTGGCGCAGAACGTACCGGTAACCGGCGCGGTGGTGGTCACCACGCCGCAGGACATCGCGCTGATCGACGCCAAAAAAGGCATCGTGATGTTCGAGAAAGTGGAAGTGCCGGTGCTGGGTATCGTGGAAAACATGAGTATGCATGTGTGCAGCCAGTGCGGTCATCACGAGCCGATTTTCGGTACCGGCGGCGCGGAGAAGCTGGCGGTGCAGTACAAAACGTCGCTGCTTGGTCAGATGCCGTTGCACATTACGTTGCGTGAAGATCTCGATCGCGGCCAGCCGACAGTGGTAAGCCGTCCGGACAGCGAGTTCACCCAGATTTATCGCCAGCTGGCGGGGCGCGTTGCGGCCCAGCTTTACTGGCAGGGTGAAGTGATTCCGGGCGAAATCGCTTTCCGCGCGGTATAATCGTCGGGCACGATGAGTAAGGCAGACGCGAGTCTGCCTTTTTTTATGGTCAGATTTATGCCACCGGCTTTGGAAAAAACCTGTTTTACAGACCCGGCTGATCCAGAGCATGACCCACAATGACGACGGTAAGCGAAACCGGCTCGTACTGATCTGTCGGGGAGAGAAGCATGAAACAAAGCTGCTTTTTCTCTTTTAAAAGCGTGTCGATGAAACGAAGCGTAATAATATAAAAAAAGATAAATGAGGAGGCGTTAATTAATTTTAAGATGCAGGAACGTAGCACACGCATTTATGAAATATTCTGTGTTTTAAAAACGGGAGCATCTCTGCAAAATATGCCAGTCGATCTCTGTTGACGGAAATCGATAAATTGCCCGGTAACAGGGTTTCAGGCAGAACAGGGCTTACAGCCATATAGCCATCCGGGTGTGTAAGCGGTTAAAATAAAAAACATAAACATTGCTAAATAAATTTCCCTGTGTCTTAATAGCGTCATCGGTTTGGAATACAGACCTTATGAAAGCAGTTTTAGTAAAGCAGTCCTCAGTTCAAGAGTTTCTACAGATACCCTTTTTCGTGAGCCTCCTCCTAAGTGCCCAATAAGTTATTCTCGCATTACAGGCCATTATCGCCGCGCTAAGTGGCTCATCAATTAAGGAAGTATCTATGTCTAATAAAATGACTGGTTTAGTAAAATGGTTTAATTCAGATAAAGGTTTTGGCTTTATCACTCCGAACGACGGTAGCAAAGATGTTTTCGTACACTTCTCTGCTATTCAGAGCGATAGCTACAAAACTCTGGATGAAGGTCAGCAAGTTTCCTTCACCATTGAAAATGGTGCTAAAGGCCCGGCAGCAGGCAACGTAACTGTTATCTAAGCCGCGCTCATTATCAGTAAGGTTTACAACAGCGATGAAGACGCGAGTCTGAGCAGTAAACATTTACTGATAATAAAAATGAACCCGCCTGGTGCGGGTTTTTTATTACCTGAAATTTATTAACCGGTTCGTCTTTATGTGGCTTATTTTCTGAAACCGGGACGGCGACACCGCGAAAATACCCCTGACGCAGGCAGACTGCGCGATACCATTCTCTCAGCGCTAACGCGTCTCTTTTTTCCAGTGCATCAAATAATATTCTCCCTCGGGACTCTCCCCGGTCGCTTCAATTTCCCATCCGTGACGACGATAAAATTCCACAGCCGGTTTATTCCTGACCAGGCATTTCAACGCACCGGTACTGGTAAAGCGGCTTTGCACGGTTTCCAGTAACGCAGTGCCAGCGCCTGTTCCCTGATACTGCGGATCGACAAACAGATTATGCAAAAAGTTGTCGTTTTCCAGGACTGAGGCAAAACCGATCCGGTGTCCGTCCTGTTCCGCGACCCAAATGGTTTCGCCGAGGGTGGCAGCATCGAAATCCTCAAGTTGCCACTGGCTGCCGTCCAGCCAGGGCCAGGCTTCACGCCGTGCCTGGAGATAAAGGGTTCGTAAAAAAGGGCGGTCCGACGCCTGCCAGCCACGGACCGTCAGGGCTGTTTTTTTATTACGCTCTGAAATTGTCACTTTTATGTTCATCTTCATAGAAAGTCATTGACGCGCCGGGTATCTTACGCGCTTTTAACGGGAAGCCCGGTGCGGAGTATGTACGAGTTTAACCTGGTGTTGCTGTTGCTCCAGCAAATGTGCGTGTTTTTGGTTATTGCGTGGTTGATGAGCAAAACGCGACTGTTTATTCCTCTGATGCAAGTCACCGTGCGCCTGCCGCATAAGCTGCTGTGCTACGTCACGTTCTCGATTTTCTGCATTCTCGGCACTTATTTCGGCTTACACATTGAAGACTCCATCGCCAATACCCGTGCCATTGGCGCGGTGATGGGCGGTTTGCTGGGCGGGCCAGTGGTAGGTGGCCTGGTTGGCCTGACCGGCGGGTTGCATCGCTACTCTATGGGTGGGATGACCGCGTTAAGCTGCATGATCTCAACCATCGTTGAAGGGCTGCTGGGAGGATTAGTACACAGCATTCTGATCCGCCGTGGCCGCAGCGACAAGCTGTTCAGCCCGCTCACCGCAGGGGCGGTGACGTTTGTCGCCGAGCTGGTGCAGATGATGATTATCCTGCTGATTGCCCGGCCGTATCACGATGCGCTCAAGCTGGTGGAAAGCATCGCTGCGCCGATGATCGTCACCAATACCGTCGGGGCGGCGCTGTTTATGCGTATCCTGCTGGACAAGCGGGCCATGTTTGAAAAATACACGTCGGCTTTTTCCGCCACCGCGTTGAAAGTGGCGGCGTCCACCGAAGGGATTTTGCGCCTCGGCTTTAATGAAGAAAACAGCGCTAAGGTGGCCCACGTTATCTGGAAAGAGCTGGATATCGGGGCGGTGGCGATCACCGATCGGGAAAAACTGCTGGCGTTTACCGGCATCGGCGACGATCACCATTTGCCGGGGCGGCCTATTTCCTCCTCTTATACCTGGCGGGCGATAGAGTCCGGCGAAGTGGTGTATGCCGACGGCAATGAGGTGCCTTACCGCTGCTCGCTGCATCCTCATTGTAAGCTGGGCTCTACGCTGGTGATCCCCCTGTATGGCGAGAACCAGCGGGTCATTGGCACCATCAAACTCTATGAAGCCAAAAACCGCTTGTTCAGCTCCATTAACCGCACGCTGGGGGAGGGCATCGCCCAGCTTCTGTCAGCACAAATTCTGGCAGGCCAGTACGAGCGTCAGAAAGCGTTATTAACCCAGTCAGAAATCAAGCTGCTTCACGCCCAGGTGAACCCGCATTTTCTGTTTAACGCGCTGAATACCCTGATGGCGGTGATCCGTCGCGACAGCGAGCAGGCCGGGCAACTGGTGCAATACCTGTCGACTTTCTTTCGCAAAAACCTTAAGCGCCCGTCAGAAATCGTCACCCTTGCCGATGAGATAGAGCACGTGAATGCCTACCTGCAAATCGAGAAAGCGCGGTTTCAGGCCCATTTGCAGGTCACGTTGACGTTGCCGCCTGAACTGGCCCATGTGCGTTTACCGGCATTCACTCTGCAACCCATCGTCGAGAACGCCATTAAACATGGCACCTCCCAGATGATGGAAACCGGCAAAATCCAGCTCACCGCGCGTCAGCAGGAAGACCGGCTGGTGCTGGAAATTGAAGATAACGCCGGACTCTATCAATCAAAACCGCAGTCGAACGGTTTGGGGATGAGCCTGGTGGAGAAAAGGCTGCGCGCCCGGTTTGGCGACCAGTGTGCTATGACCGTCAGCTGCGAACCCGATTTGTATACCCGTATAACCCTACAATTACCGATGGTGGAATCTCCATGTTAAAGGTGCTTCTGGTTGATGATGAACCGCTGGCGCGTGAGAACTTACGTTTCCTGCTTCAGGAACACAGCGATATTGAGATCCTGGGCGAGTGCGCTAACGCCGTGGAAGCGATAAGCGCCGTGCATCGGCTGCGGCCGGACGTACTGTTTCTGGATATTCAAATGCCGCGTATTTCCGGGCTGGAGATGGTCGGTATGCTCGATCCCAGTCATCGGCCAGGCATCGTGTTCCTGACGGCTTATGATGAGTACGCGGTGAAGGCCTTTGAGGAGCATGCGTTTGATTATCTGCTCAAGCCGATTGAAGCCGGTCGGCTGGCGAAAACACTCGATCGTCTTCGCCAGGAGCGTGCGCCGCAGGATGTCTCCCTGCTCAGCAACAGCCAGCAACCGCTGAAATACATTCCGTGCACCGGGCACAGCCGCATCTGGTTGTTGCAGATGGAGGATGTGGCGTTCGTCAGCAGCCGAATGAGCGGCGTATTCGTCACCAGCGCACAGGGCCAGGAGGGGTTTACCGAGTTAACGCTGCGCACCCTGGAAAGCCGCACGCCGCTGCTGCGCTGCCACCGCCAGTATCTGGTGAATATGGCGCATCTGAAAGAAATTCGCCTTGAGGAAAACGGCCAGGCAGAACTGCTGTTACGCGACGGGCAAACGGTGCCGGTCAGCCGTCGTTATCTGAAAAGCCTAAAAGAAGCCCTGGGGCTGTAGCGCGTTTTTATCATCAGTCGGCCAGTGGAAAATGGTACACTGGTCTTTTCCCGCCGTATTTAAGAGAACTCGCCAGTGCTGAACAACGATATTTTACGAAGCCTTCGCTATACCCTGAAAATGAATAATAACGACATCATCTCCACCCTGGCGCTGGCGGATGTGGAAGTCAGCGCCCCACAGGTGGTGCAGTACGTCAAAAAAGAGGAAGACGAAGGTTTTGCGCGCTGCCCTGACCTTATTCTCTCTTCGTTTTTGAATGGCCTGATTTATCTGCGCCGCGGCAAGGATGAAAGCCAGCCGCCGCTGAAAGCCGATCGTAAAATAACCAACAACATCATTCTGAAAAAGCTGCGTATCGCGTTTGAACTGAAAACCGACGATATTCTGGCCATCCTGACCGAGCAGCAATTCCGCGTCTCGATGCCGGAAATCACCGCCATGATGCGCGCCCCTGAACATAAAAACTATCGCGAATGCGGCGATCAGTTTTTACGTAATTTCCTGAAGGGACTGGCGAATCGCTTTAACCCCTCCGCCGCTCAGTAGCGGTTTCTGACCGCTCAGATGGCTATACGACCGCTGAAGTAATTCCCGCACGCTTGTGTGACATCGCCATGCCAGGATAACGCTGATTTTTTATCTTGTCTCTGGAGTTGGCTATGTCACACGCACTGACGTTTGTTATTGCGACCCTGTGTATCCTTGCCATTTGCTACCGTCTTTACGGCGTGTTTTTCGTCCGTAAAGTCCTTAACGCAGATGACAGCGAGGTCACGCCTTCGCATGTTTTTGAGGACGGCAAAGATTACGTCCCGACTAAAAAATGGGTGAACTTCGGCAGCCACTTTGCTGCTATCGCCGCCGCAGGCCCGCTGGTTGGGCCGGTGCTGGCCGCCCAGTATGGTTATTTCCCCGGCTTTCTGTGGCTGCTGGTAGGTTGTGTGGTCGGCGGTGCGGTACACGATACCGTGGTGCTGTTCGCCTCCATGAAGCATCAGGGCAAATCGCTGTCTGAAGTGGCGAAATCCGAGCTGGGTCCGATTGCCGGCTGGTGCACAGGTCTGGCAATGCTGTTTATTATCACGATCACCATGGCTGGTCTGTCTATGGTGGTGGTCCATGCCCTTGAACGGAACCCCTGGGGCACGTTCGCGGTGTTTATGACCATTCCCGTGGCGATCGGCGTCGGCCTGTGGGAGCGCTTTACGGGCAGCATGCGCGGCGCGACCTGGGTCGGTATTCTGGTCATTTTCGGCTGCGTACTGATCGGGCCGTACATTCAATCTTCCGCGTTCGGCGAATGGCTCAGCCTGAAAGCTTCTACCGTTAGCCTGGTGCTGCCGTTCTATGCTTTCTTCGCCACGGCGCTGCCGGTCTGGATGCTGTTAACCCCGCGCGGTTACCTGTCCAGCTTTATGAAAATCGGCGTGTTCGGTGCGCTGGTCATCGGCGTGGTCTTCATTAACCCGGAAATTCAGTTCCCGGCGGTGACCCAGTTTATTCACGGTAATGGCCCGGTGCTGGCCGGTCCGGTCTGGCCGTTTATCTCTATTACTATTGCCTGCGGCGCTATCTCTGGTTTCCACGCCTTTATCGGCTCCGGCACCACGCCGAAGCAGATCGATAAATGGAACGATATTCTGCCGGTCGCGTTTGGTGCGATGTGTGCGGAATGCGTGGTGGGCGTCATGGCGCTGATCGCAGCAACCGCGCTGCATCCGGCGGACTACTTCGCCATCAACTCTGCGCCGCAGGTGTTTGCAGGCCTGGGCATGGACGTGGTTAACCTGCCGAAACTGAGCCAGGAAATCGGTCTCGATCTGTATGGCCGTACCGGCGGTGCTGTTACCCTGGCGGTGGGCATGGCGGACATCTTTACCCGCATCCCCTGGTTCAGCCATCTGGCATCGTACTTCTTCCAGTTTGTAGTGATGTTCGAAGCGGTATTTATCCTCACCGCGGTTGACTCCGGAACCCGCGTGGCGCGTTACCTGCTGCAGGACTTCTTCGGCGACCTGTGGGCACCGTTGAAACGCACCAACTGGATGCCGGGCGCGATCGGTTGCAGCATTGTGGCGTGCCTGTTGTGGGGCTACCTGCTGAACTCCGGCGACATCAACTCCGTATGGGCGCTGTTTGGCGTGTCCAACCAGCTGATGGCTTCCATTGGCCTGATGATCGGCGCCACCATCATCATGCGGATGTCGAAAAAACGCTGGTACGCGCTGACCTGTCTGGTTCCGTTAGCCTACCTGTACGTCACTGTTAACTACGCGGCGTACTGGATGGTGACGAAGGTGTACTTCAATCCGGCGGCTAAAGGCTTCAACATTTTCAACGGCACTATCTCCATTATTATGGTGGTATTGGGCCTGGTGATTATGGTGTCTTCCATCCAGCGCTGGATTGTATTGTGGCGCGCCCGGGGTGCCGAAGCGCAGCCGGTAGAAGCGCTCTCTTAATATCGCGCAAGAAGATATACGGCAAAAGCCAGGGGAAACCCTGGCTTTTTTTGTTGGTTGCCTCGCGTCCGCGCCATGCTTGCTTTTGCACAGGGGCTTCCTTATCCTTCATGCGTAACTTGACTCGGGGTGCCCTTCTTTGTGAAGGCTGAGAAATACCCGTACCACCTGATCTGGATAATGCCAGCGTAGGGAAGTCAGATACCTGCCGGGTATCCCTTCTTCACAGCCTGGCAGGAGCAAACTATGCAACCTGACCTGCTTTCCCCCGCGCGCGTTGCGCAAACCGCCACACTGCTGGCAAGCCATTCCCCCCTGGTTCACTGCCTGACTAATCAAGTCGTTCAGTCATTTACCGCCAATGCGTTGCTGGCGGTGGGCGCGTCTCCGGCAATGGTAGTGGATCATGAAGAAGCGCTGGCGTTTAGCGCCATTGCTGATGCGTTATTGATCAATATCGGCACACTGACCCGGGAACAGGCGCTGGTGATGCGGGCGGCGATTGACAGCGCTAACCGGGCCGGTAAGCCCTGGACGCTTGATCCGGTCGCCGTCGGGCCGCTGGCGTTTCGCAGCCGCTTCGCCCGCGACATTCTGGCGAATGGGCCTGCCGCTATTCGCGGTAACGCATCGGAAATTCTTGCATTAGCTGGCAGCGGCAACGGCGGTCGCGGTGTCGATACCACTCAGGGGGCTCAGGAAGCCATTAGCGCGGCGCGTGAACTGGCGCGGCAGACCGGGGCGATTGTCGCGGTAACCGGGGAGGTGGATTACGTGACCGATGGAGAACGTATTCTGGCTATCGCCGGTGGCGATCCGCTGATGACGCGCGTGGTGGGCACCGGTTGTGCGTTGTCGGCAGTGGTCGCTGCAGCCTGCGCATTACCCGGTTCACGGGTAGAGAACGTGGCGGCGGCGTGTGGGATTTTTGCCGTGGCGGGTAAGCGGGCCAGCGAGCGCTGCCAGGGGCCAGGCAGTTTCCTGGCGGCTTTTCTGGATGCGCTTCATCAACTGCATACGGAGGCGGCCCTGTGAAACGGATTAACGCACTTACCATCGCCGGTACCGATCCCAGCGGCGGCGCAGGCATTCAGGCCGATTTAAAAACCTTTTCAGCGTTGGGCGCCTATGGCACCACGGTGATCACCGCGCTGGTGGCGCAAAATACCCGTGGCGTACAGTCTGTTTACCGGATTGAGCCCGATTTCGTGGCGGCCCAGCTTGATTCGGTGTTCAGCGATGTGCGGATCGATACCGTTAAAATCGGCATGCTTGCGGAAACGGATATTGTTGAGGCGGTGGCCGAACGGTTGGCCCATTACCGGGTCGGTAATGTGGTTCTCGACACCGTGATGCTGGCCAAAAGCGGCGATCCGCTGCTCTCCCCGTCAGCGGTGGCGACCCTGCGCGAGCGGCTGTTGCCGCAGGTGGCGCTGATCACCCCCAATCTCCCGGAAGCGGCTGCATTGCTGGATGCTCCCCACGCCCGCAATGAGCAGGAGATGCATCAGCAGGGTGAAGCCTTACTGGGGCTGGGTTGCGAAGCGGTGTTGATGAAAGGCGGGCATCTTGACGATCCGGAAAGCCCCGACTGGTTGTTCACCCGCGAGGGCGCCCTACGCTTTACCGCGCCGCGTATCGCCACCAAAAACACCCACGGCACCGGCTGCACGCTCTCGGCGGCGCTGGCGGCATTGCGACCGCGCCACCACGACTGGGCGTCCACGGTAACCGAGGCTAAAACTTGGCTATCAAAAGCGCTGGCGGCAGCGGATTCGCTGGAGGTGGGCCAGGGCATAGGGCCAGTGCACCATTTTCACGCCTGGTGGTAGCGGGCTGCGTTAGCGGGTTGTGGTTAAGTCAGTTTTTCCTGCGGGATGAAAACCAAAAACAGGCTAAAAATGCGGCGCCCACTGGAAATTAACGGTGTTGAGTATCAGACTTAGTGCTGCCCGCGCCCCTGCGGGCACGGAATTTTCCACCTCACTGAGGACCTTACGGGAGCGAATTATGACTGATATTGCGCAGTTGCTTGGCAAAGATGCCGATAGCCTGTTACAGCATCGTTGTATGACCATTCCGGCAGACAGTCTTTATCTGCCCGGCGCGGATTATGTCGACAGAGTGATGATTGACAATAACCGTCCGCCGGCGGTGCTGCGAAACATGCAAACCCTCTATAACACCGGACGGCTGGCGGGTACGGGGTATCTCTCCATTTTGCCCGTCGACCAGGGCGTGGAGCATTCGGCTGGCGCCTCGTTTGCCGCTAACCCGCAGTACTTCGATCCCAAAAACATTGTCGAACTGGCGATTGAAGCAGGCTGTAACTGTGTGGCCTCAACCTATGGCGTCCTGGCATCAGTATCGCGCCGCTACGCCCACCGTATTCCTTTCCTGGTGAAGATTAACCATAACGAAACCCTGAGCTATCCCAATACCTACGATCAGACCCTGTACGCCAGCGTCGAGCAGGCGTTTAACCTCGGTGCGGTCGCGGTGGGCGCAACCATCTATTTTGGTTCAGAGGAGTCGCGTCGGCAGATCGAAGAAATTTCCGCCGCGTTCGAACGCGCTCACGAACTGGGTATGGTGACGGTGCTGTGGGCCTATCTGCGCAACGCCGGCTTTAAAAAAGACGGGGTCGATTATCACGTTAGCGCCGATTTGACTGGCCAGGCCAACCACCTTGCTGCCACCATCGGTGCGGATATCGTGAAACAGAAGATGGCAGAGAACAACGGCGGTTATAAAGCGGTGAATTATGGTTATACCGACGAACGCGTCTACAGCAAATTAACCAGCGATAACCCTATCGACCTTGTGCGTTACCAGCTGGCGAACTGCTATATGGGACGGGCCGGGTTGATTAACTCCGGCGGCGCGTCGGGCGGTGAAACCGACCTGACGGATGCGGTACGTACGGCGGTGATCAATAAACGCGCCGGGGGAATGGGGCTGATTTTAGGTCGTAAAGCCTTTAAGAAAACCATGGCCGAGGGCGTGAAATTGATTAACGCGGTTCAGGACGTGTATCTGGACAGTAAAATCACTATCGCTTAGCGCGTTGCCAGCCGGGGAGAAGCTTTCGCCCCGGCTGTTCGCTGTTAACGTAATAACGGGCAATCCGGCGGCAGGCGGCACATGAGCGCGCCGGGTTTTACCTCAAGCCTGAAATGCTCGCCGCTCAGCGGTTCGCCGTCCAGATTAAAAGTCATTTCGTGGGGCGAGGTAATTTCAAACCACGAAGAAATGCCGTCGACAATATTCGGGCTGTCGTCCGGGCGGGTGAGGGTGGTGAACAACGCGGGCAGCAGTTCGTCACCGGTGAAATGCGCACCCGCAGTTGCCCGTCATTAATTAACGCATCCGGGCAAAGCTGCTGGCCGCCACCGGCCTGACGGCCATTGCCGAACCCGATGACCAGCGCATCCCCCTGCCAGTGGAAGTTCTCGCCGCGGATCTCGCAGCGGTCCGGCTGTAGGGTGTCCATTCGCAACAATCCATGCAGTAAATAAGACGCGCCGCCGAGCGCCGCCTTGAGCTTTTCGGGGGTTTCGGTAGTGATACGGGTACCGAAACCGCCCGTGGCCATATTGATAAATGCCGCTTCGCTATTCACTTCCACCAGATCAATTGGCACCGCGTGCCCGGCAATGGCGAGCTTCAGCGCGTTATCCAGCTGGTCAGGAATACCGGTGCTGGTGGCAAAATCATTGGCGGTGCCAAGCGGTACGATGCCAAGTGTCGGACGGACCGATTCATCGACATGTGAAAGCGCGGTCGCCACTTCGTTAATTGTGCCGTCGCCGCCGCCTGCAATGACTGTTTCCACACCCAGCGTTACCGCCTCATTAACGAAACGCGTCGCATCGCCTTTTTCCCAGGTTACCCGTACATGCAGGATGACGCCTTCTTCACGCAGCAGGTTAACTGCGCTGCGCAGCAGATCATTGCCTGCGCCTTTGCCATTAAGAACGATCAGAGAAGTGGGAATGCTGTCCATGGAGTGTCCTGAAGTGAGCTTATCTTCAGGAAGTGTATACCGGATAAAAATTTCGGGAGTCAGAAGGCGCTGAAAGCGGAAGAAAAAAATAAGCCTGCGTAAGGGAGATTACGCAGGCTAAGGAGGTGGTTCCTGGTACAACTAGCATTTATGGGTTATGTTTTTCAGCGAAACGAATCATACCCGGATCAACCGTAACGGTATGTGATCCCATTCTAAGATTCGTCCTAACGGAAAAAATAACTCAAATGAATCACTTACCGTGAGGGTTGCGGGTGCTTTGCCCGGTGAAATTACGCATGAGCAGAGCGAATTCCAGCGCTAAATCCTGTGGAACCGGCATCCAGACGGTATAACCATCTCCCGGCGCAACGTCCATTTTTCCACCTTTAGCATCCTCCAGATGTTCCAGCGTAAAATTGACATTACCCTGCGGCGTCATCAGTTCGAGGCTGTCACCCACAGAAAACTTGTTTTTCACTTTCACTTCAGCCAGATCGCCACGGCGCTCACCGGTAAATTCACCGACAAACTGCTGACGGTCAGAAACCGAAAAACCGTATTCGTAATTCTGATAATCATCATGAGTATGACGACGTAAAAATCCTTCGGTATAACCGCGGTGCGCCAGGCCTTCCAGCGTCTCCATCAGTGTCGGATCGAAGGGTTTACCCGCGGCGGCGTCGTCAATCGCGCGACGATAAACCTGGGCGGTACGGGCGCAATAGTAGAAAGATTTGGTGCGGCCTTCGATCTTCAACGAGTGAACGCCCATTTTTGTCAGTCGTTCAACATGCTGGATAGCGCGCAGATCTTTGGAGTTCATGATATACGTGCCATGTTCGTCTTCGAACGCGGTCATGTATTCACCCGGGCGCTGGGCTTCTTCCACCATAAACACTTTGTCAGTCGGCGCGCCAATGCCGAGGGTCGGCTCGATGGTTTGCACCGGGATCGGCTCATGAAGGTGGACGATATTCCCGACGTCATCCTCTTTGCCTTCTTTAACGTTATATTCCCAGCGGCAGGCATTGGTGCAGGTGCCCTGGTTCGGATCGCGTTTGTTAATATAGCCGGACAGCAGGCACCGGCCGGAATACGCCATACACAGTGCGCCGTGGACGAAGATTTCAATCTCCATATCCGGCACCTGCTCGCGGATTTCCGCAATCTCTTCAAGTGAGAGTTCGCGGGACAAAATCACACGCGTCAGGCCAATTTGTTTCCAGAACTTCACCGTCGCCCAGTTCACTGCGTTAGCCTGCACCGACAGATGAATATCCATCTCCGGGAACGCCTCGCGAACCATCATGATCAGACCCGGATCGGACATAATCAGCGCATCCGGTCCCATATCAATAACCGGTTTCAGATCGCGAATGAAGGTTTTCAGCTTGGCGTTATGCGGGGCGATATTCACCACGACGTAGAATTTTTTACCCAGCGCATGGGCTTCGTTAATGCCGAGCTGCAAATTCTCGTGATTGAATTCGTTATTGCGCACCCGCAGACTGTAACGCGGCTGGCCCGCGTAAACGGCGTCCGCGCCATAGGCAAAAGCGTAACGCATATTTTTCAGCGTTCCCGCCGGAGACAGGAGTTCTGGTTTAAACATGATGTTCTCGTTCTGATGTCAGGTCAGAACCGCCTCATCAGGCGAGGCGGCTTGGGGAGAGGATTATCCCCCACATTGAAGGCGGGAATTGTAGCGTTGCGGGGAGCAGAGGTAAAGCGCGGCGCGCTACCGCGCACCTGACGTTACCGCGTAATAACCCGCAAAAGCCCAATCTTTAACGGCAGGGCATACTTAGCGGAACCCGGATTAAAATTCTCTGGATAACGTAATATAACCGTTGAACCTGATTGAGCATTCATCTTTATTCATAAGGCTGGTGGCAATAAAAACAGCTTTCTTTTTTTGTTATTAAACCAGGTGTATTGAGCCGTAATAGATTTTACGTCATTTTCATAATAACTTGGGAAGAATATGCTGTTATAGGTATCTTCTGTTTTATCTTTACCGTGGTAATGGTTAAAATCAAACCTTGCCAGATATTCCGCGTAGGTACGAGAGACAGGCGTAATGTCTAAAATTTTTACCTGGGTTTTGTCGCGAACAATAGTTGACGTATCAATGCTTAACTGTTCTGACAATGCTTCAAAAAGGGATATTTCCATTGAGGCACCGACAGTCGCACACCCATAATTTTTCGCATATGACAGCATGGGTAAAAAAGCTATCAAGATAACCAATGCTTTTTTCATATTAATCCTCTTCTATAAATAAACCGGGATTGCCATAGTCGTTCCTTAACGAAAAATAAAGTCAGCCTGCCCGAGTTTAAAAGCTGTACTAATAATGTCTATTAATGCTATGTGTTTTTTTAGATTTTTTATTGCTCAGGCGCTTTACAGGTTTTTTATTAAAATAATTAATTACCGTTTCTGGGTTTTTGCGACTAACTGAAATGACTATTTATTTTTATACGACGAACGGGGTATCAAAAAAGCCCACGTTGAGGTGGGCATTATTTTGAAAATTATATCAAACGGCAGGCGTCCGCTTCCCAGCGATATCCCACGCCGTAGACGGCCCGGATAAAAGATTGTTGTTCATCGAGGGCTTCCAGTTTGCGGCGCAGGTTTTTAATGTGGCTGTCGATGGTGCGGTCGGTCACCACGCGGTAATCGTCATACAGCTGGTTCAGTAACTGTTCCCGGGAAAATACTTTCCCCGGTTCGTGGGACAACGTTTTTAATAGCCTGAATTCAGCCGGGGTGAGATCCAGCGTTTTAGTGCGCCAGCTTGCCTGGAAACGGCCTTCGTCAACGATAAGTGGGCTGTCGGCATCCTGTTTCGCCAGCTCTTTATGCGGCTTGCAGCGACGCAAAATGGTTTTCACCCGCGCCACCACTTCACGGGGGCTGTATGGCTTGCAGATGTAATCATCCGCGCCGATTTCCAGCCCCAGCAGACGATCGATTTCTTCAATCTTGGCGGTCACCATCACAATCGGCACGTCAGAAAAGCGGCGGATTTCGCGGCACAACGTAAGCCCATCCACGCCGGGCAGCATCAAATCCAGCAGGATCAGCGCAGGTGGCGTCTGGCGGACATAATTCAACACTTTATCGCCATGATCGATAAGCGACGGCGCGTAACCCGCCGCTCGCAGATAATCAATCAGCAACTGCCCCAGCTTGGGCTCATCTTCCACGATCAAAATACGTGGCGTGTTTTCGTCAATCGGTAGCTCTGTCATGCTTCTCCCGGTAATTCGTCGAGGGGTAGCGATACAGTAACGCTAATCCCACCCAAAGGGGAATGGTCGGCGTGCAGCGTGCCGTTGTGGGCGGCAACGATATTTACGCAAATCGCCAGCCCCAGGCCGGAGCCGCCGCTGGCGCGGCTGCGCGAGCCTTCCGCACGGTAAAAACGTTCAAACAGCTTGCCCATTTGCGCATCGGTTACCCCAGGGGCGCTGTCGGAAAAGGTGAGCCTCAGCGTATGCGCATCGATGCGTCCCTGGATCTGCAGCTCACCGCCCGCATCGGTATAGCGCAGGCTGTTCTCAAGCAAGTTATTAAACAGCTGCATCAGGCGGTCGCCATCACCGAACACCACGGCATGTTCGGGGAGCGAAAGAGAAATTTGCAGGCCACGGGCCAGAAAGCGCTCGCGAAACGCGCCCGCGGCCACTTCCAGGAGGTTCACAATATCGACCGGCGCTTTTTGATAAGCCAGCGCCCCCTCGTCAGACAGAGAGAGCTGATGTAAATCGTCCACCAGCTTGGTGAGGGTGCCGACTTCCGCCTGAAGCGATGCCACGGATTCCGGCGTAAACTGGCGCACCCCATCCTGAATCGCTTCCAGCTCGCCGCGCAGCACCGCCAGCGGCGTGCGAAGCTCATGGGAAATATCCGCCATAAAGTCGCGGCGCATTTGTTGGTTTTTCTCAAGCGTACTGGCGAGCTGGTTAAAGTCCTGGGCCAGCTTGCCCAGTTCATCCTGACTGTTGGTGGCGACCCGGGTGGAAAAATTGCCCGCCGCCAGCTGGTGGGTGCCCTCAACCAGTCGCTTGACCGGGGCCAACAGGCCACGCGCCAGCAATAATGTCGCCGCCGCCGCCAGCAGTGTCGACAGCGCGACAATCAGCCAACTGGTACGCCGTTGCTGCTTATCAAAATTAATATCCGTGGAGCGGGTGAGCCGTTCCACCGGCGAGGCGATGACCCAACCGACGCTGGCATTATTCACCGTAATCGCCCGCCGCATACCGTCTGGCGGCACCGGCGAGCGCGGGCCGACCAGCACGGTGTGATCCTGATCCATCACCCAAAACTGGGTGCGCCAGCCGTGGGGCGGCAGCGCGTTTGGACGGTGACTTTCGTCTTCATTATCCCGCTCGAACGAGCGCAGGATCTGGAACACGAAGCGATCGTTATGGCGCAGGAAATGCCAGTTGCCATGCAATGCGTACTGCTCCGCAAGGGCATCGCTGAGGAGCTCAAGGCGCTGGGCGTTACCGCGTTTTATGTAATCAATAAAGCCGCGCTCAAAGCTAAACCGTACCGCCCAGTGCATGGTAATCAACAATAAAATGCAGGTAGCGAAAATCGCCAGAAACAGCTTTCCCGTAATACCGGGCCGCCACAGTTTCATTATTGACTCCTTTTGCGCCGGGCGAGCACGGCGTTTTTACGCGTGTCGTCAGGGACGCGGGAAAAGATCAGCGCGGGCAGCGCGATAATGACCGCCATGCTGAGATAAGTATAAAGAAACACGCTCTGCGCCGATTCCAGCGTAAGATGCTGGTGGCCGAACGCGCCAAGCAGCAGCCCGGCGACGCTGACCCCGAGGCTCATCGAGAGCTGCATCACCATGGAAAGCAGGCCGTTCCCGCCGCTGGCAAGCGCATCGGGGAGATCTTTCAGGGTCAGGGTGTTCATGGTGGAGAAGCGGATCGCGTTGATCACCCCCTGCAACAGCAGCACTACCGGCAATATCCAGATCCAACCCTGCAAAGCGGTGCCCATAAACAGCAGCGTGATCAGCGCCAGCGCAAGGGTTGAGAACACCAGAACATGGCGATAGCCGAAGCGGTTAACGATCTGCACCACGATACGCTTGATGCCCATGCTGCCGAGCACCATCGGCATCATCATCAACCCGGCGTGAAACGGCGAAAAGCCAAGGCCGATTTGCAAAAATACCGGCGTCATAAACGGCAACATCCCGCTACCGATACGCCCGAAAAAGCTGCCCAATAGCCCGGTTGAAAAACTCCGCGTGCGGAACAGCTCCAGCCTGAACAGCGCCCGGTCATTACCCCTGGCGTGCTTCAGATAGAGCCCCAGTGCGATTACGCCACCTGCTACCATCAGCCCCAGCCAGGCCGTCGGGATACCCAGCGTTTTTTGGCCGTCCAGCGCGAGGGTGAGCGCCGCCATGCCAAAGGCCAGCAGCAGGAACCCGGAGAAATCAAAGCGTCGGGTTTGCATGGTGTAGTTAGGCATCAGCCAGAGTGTGGCGACAGCGCCGACAATCCCCACCGGTAAATTAATTAAAAAGATCCAGTGCCAGGAGGCGTACTCAACAAGAATACCGCCCAGCGCCGGACCGAGCAGCGGGCCGATTTGCCCGGGCAGCGTCACAAACGTCATGGCGGCCATATATTGATCGCGCGGGACGATTTTCATTACCGTGAGCCTGCCAACCGGGACCATCATCGCGCCCCCGATGCCCTGTACCACGCGCGCCATAATCAATCCGTTGAGGGTACTGGCCAGGGCGCAAAACAGGGAGCCGAGCGTAAACAGCACGATGGCGCTGAAAAAGATATTGCGGACCCCAACGCGGTCGGCCAGCCAGCCGCTGGCAGGCAGCATCACCGCCACCGTCAGCACATAGGATACGATCACCATATGCATATGCAGCGGATCTTCGCCGAGACTCCGCGCCATGGAGGGCAGGGCGGTATTCACAATGGTGGTATCCAGCGTTTGCATAAAGAAACCAAACGCCACGATCCACAGTTGCCAGCGCACGTTGTTGGGCAATTCCGTCATCGGCTACTCACTCGTCGTAATGGTTTCACCTCCACGACGCTGGCGCGTAAAGCGCAGTCGCAGTCGGTCAAAAAACAGATAAACCACCGGCGTGGTGTAGAGCGTCAGCAACTGGCTCATCACCAGACCGCCAACGATGGTAATGCCCAGCGGCTGACGCAGTTCCGCGCCGTCGCCGCTGGATATCACCAGAGGCAGCGCCCCAAACAGCGCCGCCAGAGTGGTCATCATAATGGGACGAAAGCGTAGCAAACAGGCCTGAAAAATCGCCTGTTCCGGCGATAAGTCGCCTTTTCGCTGCGCCTCGATGGCGAAATCTACCATCATGATGGCGTTCTTTTCACGATCCCGATCAACAGCATAATGCCTATCAGGGCGATCAGACTGAACGGTGCGCCGAAAAGCTCAAGCGCCAGCAGTGCGCCAACGCCTGCCGATGGCAGAGTCGAGAGTATCGTCAGCGGATGCACATAACTTTCATACAGGATCCCTAATACGATATATACCGTGGCGATTGCGGCCAGAATCAAAAAGACCTGGGAGTTCATGGTGTCCTGAAATATCTGCGCGGTGCCCGCGTAGCTGCCGCGAACCGTTGAGGGTACGCCAAGGGCGGTCATGGTGCGGTCAATGGCTGCGCTGGCCTCAGACAATGACACCCCGGAGGGCAGGTTAAACGCGATAGTGGAGGCCGCCGACAGCCCCTGATGATTCACCGACAGCGGCGCGTTGGCCGGTTGCCAGCGGGCGAAGCTGGACAACGGAATCGGTTTGCCGTCGCTGTTGATCACAAACATCTGGTTCAGGGCGCTGATATCCTGGGTGTAGCGGGGATCGACCTGCATCACCACTTTGTACTGGTTCAGCGGCTGATAAATGGTGGATATTTGCCGCTGACCAAAGGCGTTATTCAACAGGCCGTTCGCGTCCTGAACGCTGATGCCCAGCCGCGACATGGTTTCCCGGTCGTAAATCAGGCTCATCTCCGCGCCGTTATCCTGCTGGTCGGAGTTAACATCCGCCAGTTCCGGCAACGTGGAAAAGGCCTTACGGATCTTCGGCTCCCATTCACGTAACGCCGCCAGGTCGTCGGACAATAACGTGTACTGATAACTGGCGTTAGACTGCCGTCCGCCCACCCGGATATCCTGTACCGCCATTAAAAACAGGCTGGCGCCAGGCTCCCTGGCCAGTTTTTTACGTAACCGATCGATTACCTGCTGCGACGTCTCTTTACGTTCGCCAAGCGGTTTCAACGAGATAAACATCATCCCGCTGTTAACCCGCGACCCGCCCGTAAACCCGGTGACGTTATCCACCGCCGGATCGTCGCGGATGATCTTCATAAAATCCTGCAACTTACCACGCATCGCCTGGAAAGAAATGCTTTGATCCGCCTGAATACCGCCCATCAGGCGGCCGGTGTCCTGTTCCGGGAAAAACGTTTTGGGGATGGCGATATACAGCCAGATATTGAGCGCGATAGTGGCGAGTAACACCACGCCCACCAGGCGGGTATGACGCAGCACCCATTGCAGGGACGTGGCGTAGCCCTCCTGCATGGCGGTCAGCACGCGGCCAATACCGCGCTTACGCGGCTGGGTTTTTGGCTTGCTGGCCTTGAGGAGCCAGCCGCACATCATTGGGGTTAAGGTCAGCGATACCACCAGAGAGATGCCTATCGCCACCGAGAGCGTCACCGCAAACTCCCGGAATAAGCGGCCCGGCAATCCGCCCATCAGCAGCAGCGGCAGAAATACCGCGACCAGCGACAGGCTCATGGAGAGCACCGTAAAGCCCACTTCCCGCACCCCCTGCAACGCCGCCTGGAGTGGTTTGACGCCCGCTTCGAGATGCCGGGAAATATTCTCCAGCACCACGATGGCGTCATCCACCACAAAGCCGGTGGCAATGGTTAATGCCATCAGCGACAGGTTATTGAGGCTAAAACCGCACAGGTACATGGCCGTAAAGGTGCCGATTAACGACACCGGCACCGCGATAGCCGGGATAAACGTGGCGCGCCCGGAACGCAAAAACAGAAATACCACCAGGATCACCAGCGCCACGGAGATCACCAGCGTCTGTTCCACTTCCTTGAGGGAGGCGCGAATGGTCGGCGAACGATCCTGGGCGATTTGCAGATCGATAGAGGCCGGGATGATCTCGCGCAGTTCCGGCACCCGGGCGCGGATGCGATCCACGGTTTCAATAATATTGGCGTCCGGCGCCTTGCGGATTATCAGCAAAATCGCCGGTTTGGCGTTGGTCATCCCGGCGTTGCGCACGTCCTGCACCGAGTCGGTGACCGTCGCCACATCCTGGAGCTTTACCGCTGCGCCATTGTGGTAGTGGATGATCAACGGCTGGTATTCCGCGGCGGTTTTCAGTTCGTCATTGGCCTGGATTTGCCAGCGTCGGTCGCTGTCTTCCAGCGCGCCCTGAGGCCGACGCACGTTGGCTTCGCTGATGGCGGTTCGCACCGCATCCAGCGACACGCCCTGGTTAAACAGCGCCTGAGGATTAAGATCGACGCGTACCGCTGGCAGCGAGCTGCCGCCCACGTCCACGTCGCCGACGCCCTCAATTTTCGCGATAGTTTGGGCAAGTTGGGTAGAGGCGAAGTCGTACAGCGCGCCCTGGGATAACGTATCGGAAGTCAGCGTCAGAATGATGATCGGCGCATCGGACGGATTCGCTTTGCGGTAAGTCGGGCGGCTCGGCATCCCGCTTGGCAGCAGACTCTGCGCCGCATTGATCGCCGCCTGCACATCACGCGCCGCGCCGTTAATATTGCGCTCAAAATCGAACTGCAAAATTATGCGCGTGCTGCCAAGCGAGCTTGACGAGGTCATCTCATTGACCCCGGCAATGCGTCCCAGCGCACGCTCCAGCGGTGTCGCCACCGATGACGCCATGGTTTCCGGGGACGCGCCGGGCAGCGAGGCGCTGACCATAATGACCGGGAAATCGACCTGCGGCAGCGGGGCGACCGGCAGGAGCCGAAACGCCAGAACACCGCACAGCGTCACCGCCAGCGTCAGCAGGATCGTGGCGACAGGCCGATAAATAAACAGGGCGTAAAATCGCACTTACGCCTCCTCTGTTTTACGGCTAAAACGCGCCCGGGTGTAATGGGACAGGCGATCGAACAACAGATAGATAACCGGCGTGGTAAAACAGCGTTAATACCTGACTCACCAAAAGCCCGCCGACCATGCCGATCCCCAGCGGGCGGCGCAATTCGGCCCCGACGCCGGTGCTGAGCATCAGCGGCAGTGCGCCAAGCAAGGCCGCCAGCGTCGTCATCAGGATGGGGCGAAAGCGCAGCAGACAGGCCTGATAAATCGCTTCATAGGACGAAAGCCCCTGTTCCCGCTCCGCCGCCAGCGCGAAGTCGATCATCATGATGGCGTTTTTCTTGACGATGCCGATCAGCAGAATGATGCCGATTATCGCGATCACATCCAGTTCACTGCCCGCCAGCATCAGCGCCAACAGGGCGCCGACCCCTGCGGTCGGCAGCGTGGAGAGAATAGTGATCGGATGAATAAAACTTTCATACAGCACGCCAAGGACGATATACATCGCCACCACCGATGCCAGTATCAGCCAGATAGTGTTACCCAGCGCCGCCTGGAAGGCGAGCGTGCTGCCCTGGAAGGAGGTGGTGATATCCGCCGGGAATGCCAGTGTCTTTTCCGCATCCAGAATCGCATTGACCGCCTGCTCCAGCGAGTAGCCTTCCGTCACGTTGAAAGAAATGGTGGTGGACGGGAACTGATCGAGATGATTAATCGACATCGGCCCATGGCGCTGTTCCACTTTGGCAATGGCGCTTAACGGCACGACTCCGCCGTCGGCGCTGGTCAGCCTTATGGTATCCAGCCCGCTCAGGCCCGGCGTGGCGTGAGTATCGTGCTCAAGCACCACGCGATACTGGTTCGCCTGGGTATAAATCGTGGATATCAGCCGCTGGCCGAACGCGTTATACAGCGCGTTATCGACCTCGCTCATGCTGATACCCAGGCGGCTGGCGCTGTCGCGATCGACATTGACATAGGCCACCAGTCCCTGGTCCTGCCAGTCGCTGCTGACGTCAGACAGCGCGGGCAGGGTAGCCAGCTTATCCATAAGCGCCGGAACCCATGTACTGAGCGCCTCCAGCGAGTTGGCCTGAAGCGTAAACTGGTACTGGGTGCGGCTGACCTGAGTATCGATGGTCAGATCCTGGGTGGGTTGCAGATACAGCGCCACGCCTGGCACGTTCGCCACCGCCTGTTGCAGACGGGTAATCACCGGCTGGATGCGGTCATCACGCTCATCGAGCGGCTTAAGGTGGATTTGCAGCCGGGCGCTGTTGAGCGAGGCATTGGTGCCGTCCACGCCAACGAATGAGGTCAGGCTTTCAACCGCCGGGTCTTTTAAAATGACCTCCGCGACCCGTTGCTGACGCTCCGCCATACTGGCGAATGACGCCGACTGCGGCGCCTGCAACGTGCCCTGAATGATGCTGTTATCCTGCACCGGGAAGAAGCCTTTAGGGATCAGCAGCCATAAGACCACCGTGAGCGCCAGCGTGCCGAGCGCCACGCTAAGGGTCAGCCACGGGTGGCTCAGCACACGCGTTAATCCCCGTCCGTAACTGGCGATGACCCGGTCAAAGAAACGCTCGCTGGCGCGTGAGAAGCGGTTTTGTTTACGCAGGGATTCGTGGCTCAGCATCCGGGCGCACATCATTGGCGTCAGGGTCAGAGAGACAATCGCTGAAATCAGGATCGCGACGGCCAGCGTGATGGCAAACTCGCGGAATAACCGGCCTACGATATCACCCATAAACAACAACGGGATCAGCACCGCAATAAGCGAGAAGGTGAGGGAGATGATAGTAAACCCGATCTCTCCGGCACCCTTCAGCGCCGCAGCCAGCGGTTTTTCGCCTTTCTCGATATAGCGTGAGATATTTCGATCACCACAATGGCGTCATCCACCACAAACCCGGTGGCGATGGTCAGCGCCATTAGCGTCAGGTTATTAATGGAAAAATCGAAAAATACCATCACGGCAAATGTGCCCACCAGCGACAGCGGGACCGCAACGGCGGGGATGAGGGTCGCCGGCACGTTGCGCAGGAACAGATAGATGATCATGACCACCAGCGCCAGCGCCATCATCAGTTCAAACTGCGTGTCGCTGACCGAAGCGCGAATATTGGTGGTGCGGTCCGCCAGCAGTTTGACGTCCACGGATTTTGGCAGGCTTTGGGTCAGCGCTGGAAGCATCTGACGTACGCTGTCGGCAGTGGCGATGATATTTGCGCCAGGCTGGCGCTGAATATTCATCACCGATGGCCTGTTGCTTGTTGGCCCATGCGCCAAGCCAGCGGTTTTCCGCGCCCTGTTCAATCGTCGCCACGTCACCGAGACGGATCGCGGCACCATTTTGATACGCAATAATCAGATTGCGGTACTCGTCCGCCGATTTCATCTGGTCGTTAGCGGAAAGCGTAACGGCGCGCTCCGGGCCGTCGAGGCTGCCTTTTGCGGAATTGACGTTGGCGTTGCTGATGGCGGTACGCACGGTTTCGCTGGTTAAGCCGAGCGCGGCAAGCGCCTGAGCGTTAAGTTTGACCCGCACCGCCGGGCGTTGACCACCGGAAAGCGTCACCAGCCCGACGCCGGACACCTGGGAGATTTTCTGCGCTACCCGGGTTTCCACCATATCTTCCACCAGGGTCATCGGCAGCGCGCTGGACGTCACCGCCAGGGTCATGATCGGCGGGTCAGCCGGATTGACTTTACTGTAGACCGGAGGGTTAGGGAGATCGCCCGGCAGTAGATTAGTGGCGGCATTAATCGCCGCCTGGACCTCCTGCTCGGCCACATCCAGCGCCAGCGACAGCTGGAATTGCAGGGTAATCACGCTGGCGCCGCCAGCGCTTTGTGATGACATCTGCTTCAGGCCGGACATCTGACCAAACTGGCGCTCCAGCGGTGCGGTAATCGCGGAGGTGACCACATCCGGGCTTGCACCCGGGTACAGCGTTACCACCTGAATCGTGGGGTAATCGACTTCCGGTAATGCCGATACCGGCAGAAAACGGTAACCCAGCACGCCTGCCAGCATAATGGCGACCATCAGCAACGTGGTGGCCACCGGGCGTAAGATAAACAGGCGGGACGGCCCGCCGGTGGCGCTCGGAGGTAATACCTGCATCAGGAACGGGCTCCCGGCGTTGGGCGCTGACCGCGCGGCTGCGCCGGATCGGCCTGCTGCGCGTTGCCTCCGGCATTATGCGCGTCAACCACTTCCACCTTCGCGCCTTCGGTCAGGCGATCGATGCCGTCAGTCACCACGCGATCCCCTGCCGACAACCCGGCGGCGATCACCACTTTTTCACTGTCCTGGATACCCGTGGTGACCGTATGTTTACTAACCTGGTTATCCCCGTTCAGCACCCAGACGAAATGCCCGTCATTACCCATTTGCAGCGCGGCGGCAGGGATGACGATGGCATCCTGCTGGGTATCCACCAGCATTCGGGCGTTAACGAACTGATTAGGAAACAGCGCATCGTCCTGATTATCGAAGCGCGCTTTTAATTTGATAGTGCCGGTGGTGACGTCAATCTGGTTATCCAGGCTCAACAGGGTGCCGCTGCTGAGTTTCTGCTTATTGGTGCGGTCCCAGGCTTCCACCGTCAGGGTTTTTCCGGCTTTTTGCGCCTGCAGGATAGTGGCGATGTCGCTTTCCGGCAGGGTAAACAGCACGTCGATAGGGTGGGTTTGGGTCAGAACCACAATGCCGGCAGTATCGCCGCTGGAAATTTGATTGCCGATATCTACCTGCTTCAGGCCGACGCGTCCCTCTGTCGGCGCGGTGATGCGGCTCCAGTTCAGTTGCAGTTGCGCGCTGGCGACAGCGGCTTCATCCGCTTTGATGGTGCCGAGGGTTTCATTGACCAGCGCCTGCTGGGCGTCTAACTCCTGACGCGAAACCAGATTGGTTTTACTGAGTTGCTGGTAACGCGCCAAATCGCGTCGGGCATTGGCCAGCGTGGCTTTATCTTTCGCCAGCTGTCCCTCGGCCTGTGCCAGTGCCACTTTGAACTGGCTGGGATCGATTTCCGCCAGCAAATCTCCGGCTTTTACCTGCTGCCCTTCCTGAAAATGCAGCGCCATCAGTTGCCCGTCAACCCGGCTGCGGACAGTCACGGTGTTGGCCGCCGTAACGGTGCCCAGACCGGAAAGATAGCGCGGTACCGCCTCGCGGACCGCGGTCGCCGCCTGCACGGGGGCGAGAGGGGCTCGCATACCGGTGCGGCCGCCGCCAGCCTTACGCGGCTGGTCAGTTGCCTGCTGTCCTGCCGCCGCATCTGGTTTTTGGGCGTGCCAGTACCACAATGCCGCCACGACAGCGATCACAACCACGAGGGGCATTAACCAACGCGAGAAACCAGTACCTTTCATAAGTTAAACGTCTTCTTATCCTGAAACGATTAGGCGTAATGATACTAGTGTAGAGAGTCGCGCCGGGAGAAAAATGGAGGAAATATGGAAGAGTTTCAGGATTCCTCTGAATCGCCGCATTTCTTCGAGATTTCTCGCAGGATCGATGCGGCAAACAGCAGTACAAATTTTGACAGTATAGAGTGTAGTGGCGGGATGCAATATAAACTACACTTTATGAGGTAATTATGACATGGACGGTTGTATTAACACCGGAGTTTGAGCAGTGGTTTGATAAACAAGAGGCAGGGCTGCAGGATCGCATCAACATGATGATCACCCTGTTAGAAATTAGCGGGCCCAACCTTGGACGCCCCCACGTTGACACACTCGTTGGATCGCGTTACCCAAATATGAAAGAGCTACGTATACAATATGCCGGTGAGCCATGGCGCGTAGGGTTTGCCTTTAATCACAGACAGCAAGCTGTACTGTTATATGGCGGCCAAAAAACGGGAAAAAAGCGCTTTTATACATTGTTAATTGCACAAGTCGATGCGATTTTCGCACGCGATCTCGCCCGTAAAAAGGAGACTCTATGAAGACATTTCAGGAAAAACTAGCGGAATATTCACCCGAGCGCAGGGCGAAAATCGAGCGCATGGCGGAGGCATTCGCTGCGGAAAATGGTCTGCCGACCCTTCGGGAAATGCGCGCGATGTCGCAGCAGGAACTCGCTGAACGACTGGGCGTGACCCAGCCTGCGGTAGCCGCCATGGAGCGACGGGGAGAAGATATCAAAGTCTCGACGCTGAAACGCTATGCAGAAGCGTTAGGCGGGGAGTTGAAAATCACCATTGAACTGCCCGAGGGGCGTAAGGTTATTTCCCTTTAACGCTCCCCCGGCGTTTTGTGGATTACCGGAACACCACATTTGCCCAGCGCGCCAGCCCGGCAGTCACCGAGCCGAAATCGTCGCCGCCGCGAATCGGCGTTCCCGGCAAATGCGCCGCCAGCAGATTGCGAATCAAGGGCGAACGTGCGCTGCCGCCGGTCAGGTAAATCACATCCGGCGTAATATGACTGGCTTCCAGCGCCAGCGTAACCTGTTCGATGATGCGCTGTAACGGCTGGGCCAGCGCTGCTTCAAACGCGTTTTGTGAAATTGCGGTTTGCAGTGCGTCACTGATAAACGGCATTTGCGCCAGGTGATTGTCGGTGCCGGACAACGCGATTTTGCTCTCTTCAGCGACCCGTACCAGCCGGTAGCTTAAACGCTGTTGCCACACTTTACGCAGTCTCGCCACATCATCTGGCGCTTTGGCGTCGCGGATTAAATCCAGCAGCAGTCGACCATTGGCGGCGCTGTAGAAATCGCTTTGCGCGGGAACATCGTTAATAGCCACCGCATTCCACCAGGGCAGGGCGGGCAGGGCGATCCCTTTTTGGGTTTCGCCACCCAGTCCTAACAGGGGCATCAACTGTTTAAAGGCGAGAGCGATATCCAGATCGTTACCGCCGATACGGCAGCCGCTGTGCCCCAACAGGCTGGCTTCGCGATCGGCCCGTGTCGCCCATTGCGGCCCCATTAACAGCACTGAACAGTCGGTCGTGCCGCCGCCAATATCGACGACCAGTACGCGTGTTTCCTGGATAAGGGTCGATTCGAAATCCAGTCCGGCAGCGACGGGTTCGTACTGGAACACCACGTCGCGGAAACCCGCACGTCGGGCGGCGCGATCCAGAATGCCCTGCGCCTGGGTATTGGCTTCATCGCCCCCTAAACCCTGAAAGTTGATCGGGCGACCAATCACGGCCTGATCGATGGGCTGGTCTGTTTGCGCGGCGGCAGCGTTGCGAATATGCAGCATCATCGCGCACACCAGATCTTCAAACAGCGCCACCTGCTGCGGTTTTAAACCGCTGGCACCGAGAAACGATTTGGGCGATTTAACGAACCAGACTTCCTCCGGATCGTCCATATACTGCTGCAGCGCCGCCAGACCAAACTGTACGCTGGCGTCGGTCACGCGAATGTCTTCCTCGCGATTGGCGGCCATCGCACGGCGCAGCAGCGCTTTGTTCTCTTCACCGGTCGCCGGAACGTCATGGCAACGATATAACCATTCGCTAATGGCGTCGCGGGTCGGCGCGCACAGCATTGGATGGCAGCAGCGGCGAGCCGTTTTCCAGCGTCAGCATTTGCGGTGCGCCGTCGCGCATAATTGCCACCGAACAGTTTGCAGTGCCGTAATCAAAACCAATAAACATTTTCATCCCCATGCCTGTGAAGAAGGGGGGGCGACTTTAGCCGAATGTGGCGCTGGCATCAAACGGAATATGACAGCAAGGCAGAAAAGCATAAATCAGGCTAAACTCTGGCCAGCAATTCAAGGAGATAGCATGTTTACTATTGATTATCGCGGCCCGTACGACTGGCCCTGGATGTGTGGTTTTTTACGCCAGCGTACCGTCGAAGGCGTCGAAATCATTGAGGAACGCTGTCTGAAGCGGGTAATGGCATTTGATGATGCGCAGGGGCTGGCGACCCTTCACCTCGACGGGAATGATGTCCTGCAGGTGACATTAAGCGACGGTCTGTTGCCGGTGGCCGATGAGGCCCTGGCACGACTGCGGCGATGGCTGGATCTGGATACCGACCCGTATCCCATGATCCAAACGCTGGGCGAGCTTGCCGCCCCGAAGCCGGGCCTGCGGCTGCCTGGCTGTGTCGACCCTTTTGAGCAGTTGATCCGCGCGGTGTTAGGGCAACTGGTGAGTGTCGCGATGGCGGCCAAACTGACCAGTAAACTGGTGCAGGCATATGGTCAACCGCTTGAAGATGCGCCGGGCTGGCGTCTCTTTCCCGATGCGTCGATTCTGGCCGCCGCCCGTTGGGAAGATTTGAAAGCGCTGGGCATGTCGAAAATGCGCGCCGACGCCATAATCCATCTGGCGCAGCGCTGTCTTGAGGGGCAATTAATGCTGTCGCGGCCGGACGATGTGACGCAGGGCATTAAAGCATTAATGCAGTTGCCCGGTATCGGGCGCTGGACCGCCAGCTACTTTGCGTTACGCGGCTGGCAAAGCCCGGATGTGTTTTTGTCGGATGACTATGCGATTAAACTGCGTTTTCCCGGTATGACGCCTGCACACATCCGGCGTTACGCCGAGCGCTGGGCGCCGTGGCGCTCGTACGCATTACTGCATATCTGGTATAACCCGGGCTGGCAGCCGGATCAGTTAATCCCGAAATAACCCTGATTGAGCAGCATATCCAGCGGCTGAGTTTGCGCGATGGTGTCGCCCCAAATCATATCAATGCCGATGCCGGAAAGCGTATCCATAATCATCGCCTGATCGGCCGGGCCTGCGATGCACTTCAGCCCCAGCCGCTGGGCGTGCCCCTGAATGATGGTCACCATCATTTCATCCATCAGGTTGGTGTGAACATCCATCACCAGTTCCGGCGCAATCATGACGTAGTCGCACATCTGGCGGTTAAGCTGATTGAAAATGTCCATGTCACGCCCCACCTGGCTGACAATGACGCGGCAACCGGCATTACGCAGTTTGATCATGTTTTTCGTTGCGCGATCGTCGTCGGTGAGCAACACATCGCTGTGAATGGTGAGGTGCAGCAAACGCGGCGGCAGCGAGCTGGTGCTGAGCGTTGCCAGCATTTGATTGATCAGGTCATCGTTTGCAATCCCCTGAGGCGACAAGGGAAGGGCGACGCCAAAGCCTTTAAGCGCAATGGCGGCGGCGTGATTTTTCAGGAAATCGTTAAACACGCGCCAGTCCAGATCGCACAGCAGAGCCGGATCGCTTACGCCGGAACGAAACGCGGCTTCTTCCAGCACATTGCCTTCGCTGGTCCACAGACGCAGTGAAAGCAGCCAGAAGTTGGTGGATTCCGGGATACGCGGCGAGGCCACGGCGCGCGCCAGCAGCATCATATGATTGTTATGAATAATGCGATGTTGTTCTTCCTGGGCCAGCAGCGTGCGTTGCTGTTGCAAATGCTGTTGCTGCGGCTCGTAAATCGTTACCACCCCGCGACCTTTGTTTTTTGAGGCATAGCAGGCGATATCGGCCTGGGACATCACGTCCGAGGCCAGATTATTATTGGCGTCAATCAAGGTGATCCCGGCGCTGGCGCCGATACGATGCAGGCGGCCTTCCCACATAAAGTGGTAATCGTTGACCGCCTGGATCAGACGAGAAGAAATGGTATAGGCGTTCTCGATGCCGCAATCGGGCAGCAGCAGGCCGAATTCATCGCCGCCGAGCCGCGCCAGAATATCAGTGGTGCGCAACATGCCCAGCATCAGCGATGCCAGTTCGCGCAGCAGGGCATCGCCCGCCGCGTGGCCCGCCGTGTCGTTCACCGCTTTAAAGCGATCCAGATCGATGCACACCAGCGCATGGCGCTGGTGGTTTTCGCCGACGCTTTGCAACAGCCGCTTCAGATGGTTTTCGAAACTGACGCGGTTCGCCAGATGCGTCAGGGCGTCATGCGAGGCGCTATAACTGAGCTGGCGCAGCATTTTGCGCGATTCGGTCACGTCCTGAATTACCAGTACCGAGCCAATATTTTGCCCGTCCAGGGTGCTGAGCGGCGTGACGGTATAGTTAATGTCGTAGCTCCCGCCGCTGCGACAGTGCAACACCACGTCCTGCTCAATGGCGGTGCGGCTAACGTCGCCGCTGTGGATGTTTTCCATCAGCGGGCCTTTATCGCCAAAAGTAATGCGCAACACCGACAGCAACGGATGCCCCATGGCCTGTTCCTGCGTCCAGCCGCTCATTTTCTCGGCCACCGGGTTCATAAAAGTCACGTTCATTTCAATATCAGTACAAATTACCGCTTCGCCGATGGAGTCGAGGGTAATATGCAGACGCTCTTTTTCCTGGAATAACGCCTCGTTTAACTGTTTGACCTCGGTCATATCCATATTCACGCCGAGCAGGCGTTCCACATCGCCCTGTTTGTTAACCACGCGATTGGCAAGGGCGCGAATGTAGCGAATTCCTTCGCTGACCTGAATGCGAAATTCAATCTTGAACGGGACGCGTGCTTTTAATGCATCGCGGATGGCGCCCTCTACCGGCGCGAGATCCTCTTTTACTACCCGGGACGCCCAGAGTTGGTAAGTGGGTTTAATATGTGGCGGAATATCGTACAGTTCGAACATCCGCTTATCCCAGCTGATAATATCCGGCCCTAATTCCCACTCCCAGATGCCGATGCCGCCCGCTTCGTTCGCGAGGGTAATGCGTTCCATCAGCCGTTTATTCATCCATTCGGTGTGTTTGAGGTCGTTGATATCCTCAATCTGGGCGATGAAATAAAGCGGCGTGCCGTTGCTGTCTCGCACCACGGAAACCGACATCAGCGCCCACACCACTTCGCCGGACTGGGTAAAATAACGTTTCTCCAGAGAGTAGCTGTTGATATCGCCTTTAATCAGGCTTTCAAGCTGTTCCAAATCATCATGCAAGTCTTCCGGCCAGGTGATCTGCTGGAATGTCATGCTGGTCATCTTTTCCGGGGTATAACCCAGAAACTGGCATAACGATTTATTCACCTGAAGCCAGCGGCCATCAATAGAAACCAGCGCCATGCCGATAGACGAATATTCCATGGCGTTACGAAAACGGGTTTCGCTCTCGGAAATGTTTTTGCGCTCTTCGCGAAACGCATACATCACCATCGTCATGATATTCGCAGGCAGCAGGATCATTAAAAACGGTAGCCAGGGCGCGTTTAACGTAACCGTAGGATGATGCGGAGTAAGCAGTTCCGGGTTACGCGTCAAGGTCAGCGCTACCATCATGACCGTGGCGAGAAACACGGTGAAAGCTTCAAGACGCGGCAGGCGAAGGGCGCTCCACATCAGTAGCAGGATAATAAAGGTGAAGGGCCACGGCAGAAAATGCAGCGCAACCCAGCTCAAAGAGAGCGTCACAACCAGCGTCACGGTGGTTTCTAAAAACAAACGCGGATTGCGGTGGCGCAACAGATAACGGGATTTAAACAACAGGCCGATCGGTACCAGCGCAATAGCGGCAATTGTTTCTGATAATACCCATACAAAAAATGTTCTTAGGTTCTCATCCGCTGGCGTAAAAATAACCGCCAGCAGCGCGCCAAATAACGGCGGAATAACCGCGCCACCAATCGCCAGCTTTACCCAGTTGTTGAGATTTTGTAATGGATTAGCAGAGGGTAAAAGTTTTCGCAGTAATATTGCCCCGAGCAGCGCTTCAAGAATATTGATAATAGGAAACGTTATTACTATATGCCGGCTGGGAAATAACATCATTGAAGCCGCTAAATTACCCGCTATGCATACCACGGCGATAGCGGGCCAGAAACTGGCCGGATGGCGATAAAACGCCACCATCATAATGGCGGTGGGAAACCACAGCGGCGCCAGGGTTGAACTTGAGAGCGTCAGCTCCAGAGAGAAAAGCGTAAATAAGAAACTCAATAGCCCCAGGCTTAGCAACCGTAATACGGGATGAGGCGTAGAAACGTCAACGCGCATGTTCTTTTTATTCATTACCGCTAATCCGTTATGGCATTGCCGCCAGGAGCAAAGCCCGGACGCATTATTCGATGTATCAGGCTATGCTAGTACAAACAATTTACAATTCCTATGCCGCCAGCTCATAAATTCTCATTCCAGCGAGCAATATTGTATTAATCGCGATAGCCTGAATTATTAACTGAGATGAGGCTGAAAAAAATGCGTTCCGGTGCCACTGTTTAAAAAAAGTTATTCAGACCCGAACCGGGGCACACCTGCGACTGGTATCAGGGGGGGGAAATCCCTATAATTGCCGCGTTTGGCGCTCCGGCGTCGTCCTTCCCCCTTATTCAGAAACCAGGTCGCTACATTTATGACTGACAAGTCTCATCAATGCGTCATCGTTGGCATCGCCGGCGCATCCGCATCGGGCAAAAGCCTCATCGCCAGCACACTCTATCGCGAACTGCGCGACCAGGTCGGAGATGAACACATTGGTGTTATTCCTGAAGACAGCTATTACAAAGACCAGACGCATTTGTCGATGGAGGAGCGGGTTAAAACCAATTATGACCACCCGAACGCCATGGACCACAGTCTGCTGTTCCAGCATTTGCAGACCCTGAAGTCTGGCAAACCCATTGAACTGCCCGTCTATAGTTATGTCGAACATACGCGTACCCAGGAAACGGTACATATCGAACCCAAAAAAGTGATCATTCTTGAAGGGATACTGTTGCTCACGGATGCACGTTTGCGCCAGGAGATGAACTTCTCGATCTTTGTCGACACCCCGCTGGATATCTGCCTGATGCGCCGCATCAAGCGCGATGTTAACGAGCGCGGCCGCTCTATGGATTCGGTGATGACGCAGTACCAAAAAACAGTACGACCGATGTTTTTACAGTTTATCGAGCCGTCGAAGCAATATGCCGATATCATCGTGCCGCGCGGCGGTAAAAACCGTATCGCGATTGATATTTTAAAAGCGAAAATCAGCCAATTCTTTGAATAACACGCAGTTAGCGTGTACCGTTCTAAGAGCTACCCGCGTTTTCCCGGCCATTCAGGCCGGGATGGCAAGCACAAAAGAGGAGCGTGCGATGCGTCTTTGCGACCGTGATATTGAAGCCTGGCTTGATGATGGCCGTTTAGCTATTACCCCGCGTCCTCCGGTTGAGCGCATTAACGGCGCGACGGTGGATGTGCGGCTGGGTAACAAATTCCGCACTTTCAGCGGTCACACCGCTGCCTATATTGATTTAAGCGGCCCGAAGGCCGAAGTCAGCGCCGCGCTGGATCGCGTAATGAGCGATGAAATCGTGCTGGCGGAAGGCGACGCATTTTTCCTGCATCCGGGGGAACTGGCGCTGGCGGTCACGCTGGAGTCGGTCACGTTGCCCGCTGATTTAGTCGGCTGGCTGGATGGCCGTTCATCGCTGGCGCGTTTAGGGTTAATGGTTCACGTGACCGCGCACCGTATCGATCCGGGCTGGCAGGGCTGCATTGTGCTGGAGTTTTATAACTCCGGTAAATTACCGCTGGCGCTGCGTCCAGGGATGGTGATTGGGGCGCTCAGTTTCGAGCCGCTCTCCGGGCCCGCCCTTCGTCCTTATAACCGTCGTGAAGACGCCAAGTACCGCGATCAGCAAGGTGCGGTTGCCAGCCGTATCGATAAAGACTAATCGGGTAATCGACTGAGGATGCCATGAGACGACTTCTGACGACGCTAATGATTTTGCTGGTGGTGATTATCGCCGGCCTGTGCGCATTAGTGCTGTTGGTGAACCCCAACGATTTTCGCGACTACATGGTTCGTCAGGTGGATGCGCGCAGTGGTTATCAGCTGAAGCTTGAAGGGCCGTTGCGCTGGCATGTCTGGCCTCAGTTGAGCATTCTTTCCGGTCGGATGACGCTCACCGCGCCGGGCGCGTCGCAACCGATGGTCACGGCTGAAAATATGCGTCTCGACGTTAAGTTGTTGCCGCTGCTGTCTCATCAGCTTCATGTTCGTCAGGTGATGCTAAAAGGCGCGGTGGTGCAATTGACGCCGGAGAGCGAAGCGCGCCGTCCAAAGGATGCGCCTATTGGTCCGCAGGGCAGCGTCACGCCGGACGACACTGACCACGGCTGGAGTTTTAATATTTCCCGCCTGAAAGTCGCCGATAGTGTGCTGGTTTTCCAGCATGAAGGGGACGAGCAGGTAACGGTACGTAATCTCAACCTGGATATGGATCAGGATGAGAACCGTCATGCCCAGGTGGATTTCAGCGCCCGGGTGTTGCGCGATCAGCGCACGCTGGATTTGTCGTTTAACGCTGCGCTTAACGTGGCGGAATACCCGGAAAACCTGGCGGCGAACGTCAGCAATCTGCAGTACCAGCTGCAGGGCGCGGATTTACCCCCGCAGGGGATCGCGGGGCAAGGCGCGTTTAACGCCAACTGGCAGGAAGGGCTTAAAAAACTCAGCTTTAGCGAACTGCAACTCAGCGCTAACGACAGCCAGCTCAGCGGCAACGGCAGCGTGATGTTGAAAAAGGATCCTGAATGGCTGCTGAATCTGGCCTTCGCGAAGCTGAATCTTGAACAACTGCTGGCAACGCAGCCGTCGGGCGCGACGCCGGTGGCGCAGCAGGCGCAAAAGCAAAACGTGCTACCGCGCCCGCTGATTGCGGATAATGCCTCCACGGAGGATTACTCTGCGCTGCGTGGTTTCAAGGCCCAGGCGACAATCAGCGCGCAAAGCGTGCTGTGGCGCGGGCTGAATTTCACCAATGTGCGTGCGGCGTTAACCAACAACAGCGGTTTGTTGACCCTCTCCACGCTGGAAGGCAACCTGGGTACCGGGCATATTTCGCTGCCGGGGAGCTTTAACGCTAAACCGCAGGCGGCCCAGGCATCGTTTTCGCCGGTTATCCAGAATGTTGAAATCAGCCAGATCCTGAAAGCGTTTAACTACCCGATTGCCCTAAGCGGCATGCTGTCGATGACCGGCGATTTTTCCGGCCCGCAAATCGACGCGGCGGCGTTCCGCCAGAACTGGCAGGGCCAGGCAAAGGTAGAAATGACCAACTCACGGCTGGAGGGGATGAATTTCCAGCAGATGATCCAGCAGGCGGTTGAACGCAATAACGGTTCTGTGAAAGCGCAGCAGTTTGAGGAAAACGCCACCAAACTTGAGTCGTTTACCACTGATGTTTCTCTTGACCACGGCAAGCTGGTCCTGAATCACATGGAAGGGCGCTCATCAATGCTGGCGCTGAACGGGCAGGGCACCATGGATCTGGTAAGCGAGCAGTGCGATACCCTGTTCCAGGTCCAGGTCGTCAATGGCTGGGAAGGTGAGGGAAGCCTGGTGGAATTTCTCAAGTCGACGCCCATCCCGCTACGGGTGTATGGCTCCTGGCAGCAGTTGAATTACTCGCTGCAGGTGGATCAGGTGTTGCGTAAACATCTGCAGGAAGAAGCCAAACGACGGTTGAATGACTGGGCTGACCGTCATAAAGACAGCAGTAAATCGAAAGATGTGAAAGAACTGCTGAAAAAAATGTAATGAAAAACGGGCCGACTGGCCCCGTTGATTTATCTGTTTATCAGAATTGCCAGCACCGGATGGCTTCGCCATTAATCAATAACTGGCGATGTTCATCAGGCGGCAGTGTGACCGTCAGTTCGCGCCAGGCAGGGCGGTAATCGCCGCGAGTGGAAATTGTCAGGCGGATTGTGGCGGCGTCGCACGCCATTTCCCATTCCAGCCACAGCGCATTACCTTCCTGATATCCCCAGCTTTCGCCATCGTCTTCAAACAGCAGGCCGCAACGTGTTCCCGCACCTTTCAACGGGAAGAGCTTCAGTTCGCGTGTCGTGTCTTCCGCCGGGCTGGTATGAGCCAGGCGTGCGCTCAGGGGAAGCCCGGCACCGGCGCGTACCAGCAGCGGCAGGGTTTCAAGCGGTGCTGCCAGCGTGATCCACTGCCCGCCGCTGTACCAGACGCCGGTGTAAAAATCGTACCAGCCTTCGGTGTTGGCGGGCAGCCACAGCGTCCGTTCCCGCGCACCGGGTTCAACCACGCTGGCGACCAGCAGATCTTTACCGAGCATAAACTCATCGCACTCTTCAAACGTCTGCGCATCGTGTTCGTGATCGAGGAATGTCGGGCGCAACATTGGTTCATCATCGGCATGGGCTTGCCAGAGCAGGGTATAGAACCACGGCAGTAAGCGATAACGCAGTTCAATGGCGCTGCGGATGGCGGGCGTGATGGCCGGGTACATCCAGGGTTCATTGACTGTGTGATCGTCATTCCATGAATGGATAGTGAAACGAGGATGCATCACGCCATTTTGTACCCAGCGAACAAACAGCTCCGGATCCGGACGATCGCCGGAAAATCCGCCGACGTCATGACCGACGTTATAGAGCCCGGAAAGGCTCATCCCGACGCCCATACGGGTGTTAAAGCGTAGCGTTTCCCAACTGGTGCGGTTATCCCCGCTCCAGGTTTGCACATAACGCTGCATCCCGGCGCAACCGGAACGCGAAATCAGATACGGACGTTTGTCTGGCGCAAAGCGTTGTTGCGCTTCCAGCGAGGCGCGCATCATCAAAAGCGGCATGACGGGGCGAATATGCTTAATGGCGATGGGCGTCCCGAAACCGTGGCAGCGAGCCTCGCTGTCCCACACCTCAAACTCATTATTATCATTCCAGGTGGAATCAATGCCCATTTCCAGCAGTTGCGTGGTGACCCCCTCCTGCCACCATGCAATGGTGTCCGGGTTGGTAAAATCCAGGTTGGAACCTTCGTCATCCCAGAAGCTGGAGCGTTCCGGCTGGCCCGTTTCTGAATCGCGAATAAACAGGCCTTTTTCCGCCACTTCGTGATAGCGCGGATGATCCTGCAACAGACAGGGCTTGATATTGGCCGCCAGCCGCAAACCGGCATCGTGAAACGCCTGGCTCAGCGCTTTCGGCTGCGGCACTTTGTCGTAGTTCCAGTTAAACACGTAGCGTTTGTTATTGATGGAGGTATAACCCGATGACAACTGGAACGAATCGCAGGGGATCGCATGTTCCTTGCACAGACGGATGAAATTCATCAGCTGCTGCTGGGCATCGGGCGCATCGGTGTAATGCATGGTCGAACCGCTGTAACCCAGGCTCCATTTCGGGCCAAAGAGCGTTTTGCCGGTCAGACGAACAAACGCTTTTGTAATATCCACCACCCGCTCGCCGACGAACAGGTAATAATCGATGTCCCCGGCTTCCGCCTGCCAGCGACGGTACGGACGGTGATAGTTGTCGATCTCGTTGCCGAGGCCAAACCAGCAGCTACTCAGGTTGTCGTAAAACAGCCCGAAACTGACCTTCTCGCGTTTGGTGATGGTAAACGGGATATGTTTATACAGCGGATCGGTATGGGCGGCGTTGTAACCCATGGCATCCAGGTTACGCATTTCATAACGTTTACCGGTTCGCTGCAGCGGGCCTGCCTTTTCACCCAGCCCGTAATAGCGATCGCCATCCAGACGATGTTGATAATGCGCCACCCCGTCGCCGTGGGGGTTAATCAGATAAGCGCTGGTAGACCGGTCGCTGGCCAGCAACTGCCACTCGCCGTGCGTATCCCGGTAATGCCATTCCAGCCACAGCGGCTGATGCACCGTCACCCGCAGGGTATCGGTGGCGATGACCAGACACTCATCCGTTTCTTCTATGCTGTAACCCGGCAGGGAAAAGCCGCTGAGATCGTCACGGCTGCGGCCTTCCCAGGGCACGTCCTTTTCCGGTGCGATACTCCAGGTCTTCTCCAGCGCCCAGCCGGTATTGCGGGAAATCGCCACGCGAAATAACCCTTTTTCCAGCACATACAGCGCCAGCCGGTAACGATGATCAATTTGCAGCGTGACATGTGAAGCGTCTGCATTCAGCAGCGTCCAGTGTTTTGAGGGTTTTCATAATGTCCCTTAGTTTCAGGCGCGACGTGCGCGGCGTTCAGCGATAAATACCACCAGGAAGAAAGCCCCGATGAGATCGAAGAAACCCATAGCGATAAACAGCGGGTTAAAGCCGATTTTGTCGGCGGTCACGCCGATAAGCAGCGAGAAGAGAAAGCTGGCGATCCAGGCGCAGGAGCCGCGCATGCCGTTTACGGTCGCCATCTGGCCTTTATCAAACGACTCCACCACCAGCGCGCTGAGCATGCAGGAGATGATTTGGTGCCCGAAGCCGCCAATGGAAATCAAAATAATGGTGATGTACGGATCGCGGGTCAGGGCGACAATCGCCAGCGAGACCATTAAGAATGCGCCGGTCACCGAACTGGCGACCACGGAATTCACGCGGCTGCAACCGAAGAGACGCGTATACAGACGGGTTAAATAGCCGCTGGCAACGCTGCCGAGATCGGCGGCGAGAAACGGCAGCCAGGCAAACATGGCAATCTGTTTTAAATCCATACCGTGTTCTTTCGCCAGATACAGCGGCACCCAAAAACTCATCACTGCCCAGGCTGGTTCTGCCATAAAGGCAGGGATGGCGATCCCGTAAAAGCGTTTGTTTTTGCCAACGGTTTTCAGTGCGGTAAAGAAGGGGAGTTTTACAGCGGGCGGTTCATTATCCTGCTGTATATACGCCAGTTCTTCTTTGCTGAGGTTAGGGTGCTGTTCCGGATTATGGTAGAACAGCCACCACAGCAGCACCCACAGCAACGCCAGGACACCGGTGAACATAAACGCGCCCTGCCAGCCAAACGACGCGTGGGCAAAATAGATAATCGGCGGGGCCAGCATGGCACCGATGGAAAAGCCGACCCGGCCCAGCCTGCGGCTACCGGGCGCTCCTTTTTCGGAAACCATTCCCGAGGGTTTTCGCGTTGGCAGGCGTTGCGGCGGCTTCCGCGCCGCCCATAACAAAACGCATCATCGCCAGTTGCACCCAGCTTCCCGCCCCGGCGTGGAAAATACAGGTTAATGCCCAGATGGAAGCGCAAATCAAAAATCCCAGCTTTAAGCCAATCACGTCAATCAGCCAGCCGCACAGCGGCTGGAACAGGGTATACGCCAGCTGGAAAGCGCCCACTATCCATGAATACTGTTCGGTAGTAATCCCCAGGCTGGCCTTCAGTTCCGGGGCCAGAATGCCCAGCGAGTTGCGGGTTATGTAGTTAACGGTGACACCCATTAAAAACAGGACCAGCACCCACCAGCGCAGGTTTTTCACTATGCGCCGTGTTTTGCCGGCGGCTAATTCCTCATTCACACCCTGACTCATAACACTCTCCAGAAAACGTTGATACGATTAATTGGTATAACAACTTTCGGATTGGGTTAACCATTGCATCCCTGCGCCTGATTTATCCCCGGATTAAGTGATGTTATTTATGGCGATATCGCTTTATTGGTTGACCAGTGAGAGACTAGTTTTCAGGTGTCAGGGAAAAAAGCGGAATTTGTGCAAGGATTCTCATCACCGCGGAAAACTAAAGGTTACAGTTAATTAACATGCAGAAAATACGATACTTTCTTTCATGAGAATTTTTTCACTGGCCGTATGGGCGTGGATCACAGAATGAGCAAAAAGCTACAAATCGCGCAGATCGCGCAGCGTACAGGGCTATCCATCAGCACGGTTTCCAGGGTGCTGGCAGGCAAAGCCAACACCAGCGAGGCGGCGCGGGCCAGGGTGAGGGAGTGCGCCCGGCAAATGGGAGTTCTCGAAGGCATGGCGGCGGGCAGGCTACTGCTGAACAATCTGGTGGTCTTCGCGCCGCAGCGTGCGTTCGATGAGCGTTCAGACATCTTCTATTACCGCGTTATCCAGAGCATCAACAAAGCGCTGGCACCGCATGACGTCAGGCTGCGCTATTGCGCGCTGGAAGAGGAAGACAGCGATGCCAACTTGTTTCTGGCACGGATGAATGAACCGGAGACCGAAGCGGCGATCCTGTTGGGCATCGATAACCCGCATATCCACGATCTGGCGGCAGATATCGGCAAACCTTGCGTCCTGATCAATTGTCGCGACGTGAAAATGCGGCTTCCTGCCGTCGCGCCGGATCATCGTTTGATTGGCGAAGCCGCCGCACGGTATCTGTTTGAGATGGGCCATAAGCAGATCATCACGCTGCTTTGTCTGCGGCGCTACACCATGGAATGGCGGTTGGCGGGCATCAGGGCGGGCTGGGAAGCCAATAATCTGACGTTCGACGAGGCCCGTCATCTGATTGTCGCCGACAGCTTTAGCGCCCGTGAAAGTGAGGCGCTGATAAGCCGTTTTCTGGCGGAACGGGACGGGCCGCTGCCCAGCGCGATCCTCGTGGGCGGCGACTTTATGGCGGCGGGCACCATGACGGCATTACAAAAAGCCGGTTTGCGGGTGCCGCAGGATGTGTCGGTGATGAGTATCGACGCGTTTAATCTGGCAGCGATTCAGGACGTGCCGCTAACGGCGATGCACGTCCCGCGTGATGAGCTGGGAGAAGAAGCGGTGTTGATGCTGCAACAACGCCTGATTCGGCCCCACGCCACCTGCGGCACACTGTTACTTAATGGGACGCTGGTGGTGAGGGAGTCGGTGCGCCGTATCCGCAGTGGTAAAAGCGCCTCCGGGGTACGGCACAACGGCTTATATGACGATCAGTGACCGCACACTTCGCATGCGGGATTGCGCGCCAGTTTCATTTCGCGGAACTGGCAGGTCATGGCGTCATACATCACAATTTTTCCGGCGGCGCTTTTACCATACCGGGCAAGGATTTTGATCGCCTCCATGGCCTGCATCGTGCCGATGACGCCCACCAGCGGCGCCATTACGCCCGCCTCAACGCAGCTTAATACCCCGTCGCCGAACAGGCGGCTCAGACAGCGGTAACAGGGTTCGTCCTCACCCCAGGTGAACACCGTGAGTTGCCCTTCCATACGGATTGCCGCGCCGGAAACCAGCGGAATTTTATGGGCGAAGGCCAGCCGGTTAAGTTGGTTACGCACATCGACATTATCGGTGCAATCCATGACCAGATCGTGTGCGGCAATCTGTTCAGCCATTGCCGTATCGTCCAGCAAATCGGCGACGGTGTGAATGACAATATGGGGATTGATGGCCGCCAGCTGTTCCCGCGCCGAATCCACTTTACGCTGGCCTACCGTGGCGTCGCGATGCAGCGTCTGGCGTTGCAGGTTGGATACCGAAACGGTGTCGAAATCGAGCAGCGTAAGCTGCCCCACGCCCGCCGCCGCCAGATACTGGCTGGCCGCGCAGCCCAGCCCACCAAGCCCGACGATCAGCACCCGTGCGGCTTTCAGACGTTCCTGGCCTTCAAAATCAAAGCCGCGCAGTACAATTTGACGGTTGTAGCGCATCATCTCCTGGTCGGTGAGCTGTTCCATGGTTAGCCTCCGAACAGATGATTAAACGGCTGCACGTCGACCCATTCCCCGGCTTCCACATTGCCGCGTTCGCGCTCCAGTACCACAAAGCAGTTGCCCTGGCTAAAGGAGCTAAAAATATGCGATCCCTGATGACCTGTGGTGACCACTTCCGGCATCCCCTCGGCGTCGCGTTGTAATATGCCGCGCTGGAAATCGAGACGGCCTGGTGATTTTTTAAAACGGCTGGCGGCGCGTACCCGCAGCGTTTTGCGGCAGCGCAGGCGTGTGCTGGCCGCTCAGCTTCGCCAGCAACGGGATCACCAGTTGATAGAAGGTCAGCGCCGCAGACACCGGGTTGCCTGGCAGGCCGCAGAACCAGCTGTCCGGCAGACGTCCAAACGCGAACGGTTTGCCCGGTTTGATCGCCAGTTTCCAGAAGGTGATCTCTCCCAGCTCCTCCAGCAGCGTTTTGGTGTAATCGGCTTCGCCAACGGACACGCCGCCCGAGCTCAGTACCAGATCCGCCTGGCGGTTGGCGTCGATAAACGCGGCGCGCAGCGCATCGGGGTCATCCGGGATAATCCCCAGATTGATCACTTCGCAGCCCAGCTGTTCCAGCATCACATGCACCGCGAGGCGGTTGGTGTCGTAAATCTGCCCGTCGCCGAGCGGCTTTGCCAGGCAGTTGTAATTCATCACCGGTGGAGAAAATCGCGACCTGGATTTTGCGTACCACTTCAACCTGCGGAATGCCGAGCGAGGCCAGCATCGGCAGCTCACCCACGTTGAGCCTGGTTCCGGCGGTGAGAACCACCGCATCGCGCTGAATATCTTCTCCGCGCAAACGAATGTTCTGGCCGGGGCGTATCGGCTTAAGAAAGCGTACGCCTGCGTCATTGGCATCGGTTTCTTCCTGCATAACGACCGCGTCGCAGCCCGTCGGCACCGGCGCGCCGGTCATAATGCGAATGCAGGGTGCCCTCTGGCCATTCGCCATGGAATGGCTGTCCGGCGAAGGCTTTGCCTGCCACCGGAAGGACTGCGCCTTCTTTCACATCGCCCAGGCGCACCGCATAGCCGTCCATTGCCGAATTATCAAAACCGGGAACGTCCAGCGGCGAGGTGACATCACGCGCCAGCACGCGGCCAAAAGCCTGGTGCAGCGGCAATGTTTCGGTGTCGGTTAACGGCGTGATGCGGGCAAGCATCTGTCCAAGGGCGTCTTCAAGCGCCATCAGTCCAGCGGTGAAATCCATGAGCTCTCTCCTGGCGGGAATTAAAGGGTGCATTATGTCAGAAATCGCGCTCCGGCGGGATGCCCCATCTGGAGGTAGGGGGAGCGGGAGGCTTTACATCACATGTGGCACTTTCTATATTCAAATTCGATATGAAGGAAATACAACGATAATGATATTTATAAAGAAAACGTGGCAATACCTTATTGATGCAGGATAAAGAGAGCATGGGAAACGCGGAAATTGCCCGCTACGGCGGCGCGCCTGGGAAAGAGTTTTATCCTGAATCAGGAGGCGTTGGTGTCACACAGTGAACATCTGGCTGAAGATCAGGTTCTTTCGGTTCAGGATTTAAATATCGCCTTCCGGCAGGATCGGGAGGTCACGCAGGCGGTAACCCAACTGAGTTTTTCACTCCAGCGTGGCGAAACGCTGGCCATCGTCGGCGAGTCCGGCTCAGGGAAATCGGTAACGGCGCTGGCGCTGATGCGGTTGATTGAGCAGGCGGGCGGCGAGGTGGAGAGCGGGCCGATGCTGTTGCGTCGGCGCAACGGCCAGGTACTGGATCTGTCAACCGCCAGCCCCGGTAAAATGCGTGACGTGCGTGGCGCCGATATGGCGATGATTTTCCAGGAGCCGATGACCTCCCTCAATCCGGTGTTCCCGGTAGGCGAGCAAATCGCGGAGTCTATCCGCCTGCATCAGGGATTAAGCCACAAAAGCGCGCTGGCGGAAGCGAAACGGATGCTCGATCTGGTTCGCATCCCGGAAGCCCAGGCGATTTTTATCGCGCTATCCGCATCAGCTTTCCGGCGGGATGCGCCAGCGGGTGATGATCGCAATGGCGCTCTCCTGCAAACCGGCGGGTCTTGATCGCCGATGAACCGACCACCGCCCTTGACGTCACGATCCAGGCGCAAATTTTGCAGCTTATTCGCGTGCTGCAACAGGAAATGTCCATGGGGGTGATTTTTATCACCCACGATATGGGCGTGGTCGCCGACCTGGCGGATCGGGTACTGGTGATGTATCAGGGCAAGCGGGTCGAGACGGCGCCGGTAAACGAGATTTTCACCCAGCCTCAGCATCCTTACACCAAAGCGTTACTGGCTGCGGTACCGCGTCTGGGCTCGATGAAAGGCCAGACGCTACCGCGCAAATTCCCGCTGCTCAACGAGGTGGCCGGGGATGAAAAACGTCCTTTGCGCGACACGGTTATCACCAGTGAAGGGCCCATTCTTCAGGTGCGCGATCTGGTGACGCGCTTCCCGGTCCGCAGCGGGATTTTTAATCGCGTCACCCGTGAAGTCCATGCCGTCGAGCACGTCAGTTTTGATTTATGGCCGGGCGAAACCCTGGCGCTGGTGGGGGAATCCGGCTGCGGCAAATCCACCATCGGGCGTTCGCTGTTGCGGCTGGTGGAGAGTGAATCCGGCAGCATCACCTTTGAAGGAAAAACGTATCGACCAGCTATCCCCGTCGGCTATGCAGCCGGTGCGGCGGGACATTCAGTTCATCTTCCAGGACCCGTACGCGTCGCTCGATCCGCGCCTGACGGTGGGGTATTCCATCATGGAGCCGCTGCTGGTGCATGGCTTGATGAAAGAGGAAGACGCCGGGGAGCGCGTCGCCTGGCTGCTGGAGCGCGTTGGGCTGAAGCCGGAGCACGCCTGGGCGCTACCCGCATGAGTTTTCCGGCGGTCAGCGTCAGCGTATTTGCATCGCCAGAGCGCTGGCGCTGAATCCGAAAGTCGTGATTGCCGATGAATCAGTCTCGGCGTTGGATGTGTCGATCCGCGCACAAATCATTAATTTATTGCTCGATCTCCAGCGCGAATTTGGCATCGCGTTTTTATTTATTTCCCACGATATGGCGGTAGTAGAGCGTATCAGCCATCGCGTAGCGGTGATGTATCTGGGGCAGATTGTCGAAATCGGTCCACGCCAGGCGGTGTTTGAAAATCCACAGCACCCCTATACCCGCAAAACTCATGGCCGCTGTTCCGGTGGCCGATCCGGCGCACGCCGACGCCAGCCGGTACTGTTGTCGGATGAAATTCCCAGCGCCACCCGCAAGCGCGGAGACAATCCGTTTGTGGCCCCGTTGGTGCCGGTCGGGCCCGATCACTTTGTGGCGCGCCATATCGTCGGCAGCCTATAAACCGACTTATAAAAAAAGCAGGATAATGAGGATATAACATGACAAAAATCATCACCCGTAAGTTACTGGTCGCGGCCAGCGTCAGTGCCGCGCTGTTTGCCGGTTCCGCATTCGCCGCAAAGGATATCACTGGTCGCGGTCGCGTCGAATTTCACCACCCTCGATCCATATGACGCCAACGACACGCTCTCCCAGCAGGTGGCAAAGTCGTTTTATCAGGGGCTGTTTGGCCTTGATAAAGAGATGAAAGTGAAAAATGTACTGGCGGAAAGCTACACCGTGTCGGATGACGGGCTGGTGTATACCGTGAAGCTGCGTCAGGGCGTGAAATTTCAGGACGGTACCGACTTCAACGCCGCGGCGGTAAAAGCTAACCTCGACCGCGCCAGCAACCCGGATAACAAGCTTAAGCGTTATAACCTGTATAAAAATATCGCCAGCACCGACGCGGTGGACCCGACGACCGTAAAAATCACCCTGAAACAGCCGTTCTCCCGCGTTTATTAACATCCTTGCCCATCCGGCCACGGTAATGATTTCACCGGCCGCGTTGCAAAAATACGGCAAAGAGATCGGCTTTCACCCCGGTGGGAACCGGGCCTTATGCGCTGGATACCTGGAATCAAACCGACTTTGTCAAAGTGAAAAAGAACGCCGGTTACTGGGAGCAGGGGCTGCCGAAGCTGGATTCCATCACCTGGCGTCCGGTGGTGGATAACAATACCCGTGCGGCGATGCTGCAAACGGGCGAAGCGCAGTTTGCTTTCCCCATTCCTTACGAACAAGCCGCGGTGCTACAAAAAAACGCCAGGCTGGACCTGGTCACCACGCCGTCGATCATGCAGCGTTATATCAGGCATGAACGTGACGCAAAAACCGTTCGACGACCCTAAAGTGCGTGAAGCGCTTAACTACGCCATTAATCGTGATGCGCTGGTGAAAGTGGCCTTCGCCGGGTATGCGACGCCCGCTGCCGGCGTGGTGGCCGCCAGCCCATCCGCATTCGCCGAGACGTTCAAACCCTGGCCTTACGATCCGGCGAAAGCCCGCCAGTTGCTGAAAGAGGCCGGTTATCCGAACGGATTTACCACCACGTTGTGGTCGTCTCATAATCACAGCACCGCGCAGAAAGTGTTGCAGTTTACCCAGCAGCAGTTAGCGCAGGTGGGCGTAAAAGTGAAACTCACCGCCATGGACGCCGGGCAGCGCGCTGCGGAAGTGGAAGGCAAAGGCCAGAAAGAGAGCGGCGTGAGAATGTTCTTATACGGGCTGGACCGCGTCCACGGGGAAGCGGACTGGGCGCTGTCGCCGCTGTTTGCATCTCAGAACTGGCCGCCGAGACTGTTCAATACCGCGTTTTACAGCAATCCGCAGGTGGATAAGGATCTGACGGAGGCGCTGCACACCAACGATAATGCCCAGAAAGAGAACCTGTACCGAAACGCCCAGGAAACCATCTGGAAAGAATCTCCCTGGATACCGCTCGTGGTGGAAAAACTGGTTTCCGCCCACAGTAAATCGCTTACCGGTTTTTACATGATGCCGGATACCGGCTTTAGTTTTGAAGAAGCGGATATTAAGTAACGGCGCTCCCCCGTTGACGGGGGAGACGCACGCTAAAGGATCGCGATGTTCAGTTACGTAATAAAACGCCTGCTGGGATTAATTCCGACGCTGTTTATTGTGGCGGTGCTGGTGTTTTTGTTTGTTCACCTGTTACCCGGCGATCCGGCGCGGCTGATAGCCGGGCCGGAGGCCGATGCGCAGGTCATTGATATGGTACGCAGGCCAGTTAGGCCTGGATAAGCCGCTCTGGTCGCAGTTTTTACATTACATGGGCAATGTCTTACAGGGGGATTTTGGCAACTCGCTGGTGTCACGCCGCCCGGTTTCTGAGGAGATCGCCAGCCGCTTTATGCCCACGCTGTGGCTGACCCTCGCCAGTATGGTTTGGGCGGTATTGTTTGGCCTGGCGGCAGGGGTTATTGCAGCGGTATGGCGCAACCGCTGGCCGGATCGCCTGAGCATGACGCTGGCGGTGTCCGGCATCTCCTTTCCGGCGTTTGCCCTCGGGATGCTACTAATGCAGGTGTTCTCCGTGGAGCTCGGCTGGCTGCCGACGGTCGGGGCAGACAGCTGGCAACACTATATTTTGCCGTCCATTACCCTTGGCGCGGCGGTGTCGGCGGTGATGGCGCGCTTTACCCGCGCGTCGTTCGTCGATGTGCTGGGCGAAGATTACATCCGTACCGCTCGCGCGAAAGGCGTCAGCGAGCGCTGGGTGGTAATGAAACACGCCCTGCGCAACGCCATGATCCCGGTGGTAACCATGATGGGCCTGCAGTTTGGTTTCCTGCTCGGCGGCTCAATTGTGGTGGAGAAAGTGTTTAACTGGCCGGGGCTTGGGCGTCTGCTGGTGGACTCCGTGGAGATGCGTGATTACCCGGTGATTCAGGCGGAAGTACTGCTGTTCTCTCTGGAATTTATTCTTATCAACTTAGTGGTGGACGTGCTCTACGCCGCCATTAATCCGGCTATCAGGTACAAGTAAGGATGCGACTTTTCAACTGGCGCCGACAGGCGGTACTTAATGCGATGCCCACGCTGCATCCTCATCAGGTGCGTACGCCGTGGTCTGAGTTCTGGCGGCGGCTTAAGCGTCAGCCGGTGGCGATGATCGCAGGTGGTTTTGTGCTGCTGCTGATTTTGCTGGCGGTAGCCGCGCCGTGGCTGGCCCCGTTTGATGCGGGAGAACTATTTTGATTATGACCGGTTAAACGATGGCCCTTCATTGATGCACTGGTTCGGGGTGGATTCCCTGGGAAGGGATATTTTTAGCCGGGTGCTGGTGGGGTCACGTATTTCGCTGGCCGCCGGGGTGCTGGCGGTGCTGGTCGGTGCGGCTATCGGCACGGTGTTAGGCCTGCTGGCGGGTTACTACGAGGGCTGGTGGGATCGCATTATCATGCGCATCTGCGATGTGCTGTTTGCCTTTCCCGGGATCCTGCTGGCGATTGCGGTGGTCGCGGTTATGGGTAGCGGAATGACCAATGTGATCATCGCGGTGGCAATCTTCAGCATACCGGCATTTGCCCGTCTGGTGCGCGGTAATACGCTGGTGCTTAAACATCAGACGTTTATCGAGTCGGCGCGCAGCATTGGCGCATCGGATTTCACTATCCTGTTCCGCCATATTCTGCCGGGTACGGTATCGTCGATCGTGGTGTACTTCACCATGCGAATCGGTACGTCCATTATCTCCGCCGCCAGCCTGTCGTTTCTGGGTTTAGGGGCACAGCCGCCGACACCGGAGTGGGGGGCAATGCTCAACGAAGCCCGTGCCGATATGGTGATTGCGCCGCATGTGGCGCTGTTTCCAAGCCTGGCGATTTTCCTGACGGTGCTGGCGTTTAACTTATTAGGCGACGGCCTGCGGGACGCTCTGGACCCGAAAATAAAAGGGTAAAAAAAGGCTGCCATCGGCAGCCTTTTCTTTTCTGTGGTGGCCTGCGTGGTTAGACGCGGCTGCCCCACAAATCATACTCGTCAGCGTTTTCCACTTTCACGCGCACGATGTCCCCCGGCTTCACGGAGGTGTCACCGTTCAGGTAGACCGCGCCGTCAATTTCCGGGGCATCCGCCATGCTGCGGCCAATTGCGCCTTCTTCGTCCACTTCATCAATGATAATCAGAATTTCGCGGCCCACTTTTTCCTGCAGGCGTTCGGCGGAAATCTGCTGTTGAAGCTGCATAAAGCGGTTCCAGCGTTCTTCTTTCACCTCTTCCGGGATTTGATCCGGCAGGTCATTGGCGCCAGCGCCTTCAACCGGGCTGTATTTGAAGCAGCCAACGCGATCCAGACGCGCTTCTTTCAGGAAATCGAGCAGCATCTGGAAATCTTCTTCGGTTTCACCCGGGAAACCGACAATAAAGGTAGAGCGCAGCGTCAGTTCCGGGCAGATTTCACGCCACTGTTTGATGCGCTGTAGCTGGCGATCCACTGAACCCGGGCGCTTCATCAGTTTCAGAATACGCGGGCTGGCGTGCTGCAACGGGATATCCAGGTAAGGCAGCACTTTGCCTTCGGCCATCAGCGGGATGACATCATCCACGTGCGGATACGGATAAACATAATGCAGGCGCGTCCAGATCCCCAGTTTAGCCAACTGCTCGCACAGCCCGACCATGCTGGTTTTAACCGGCTCGCCATTGTGGAAGCCCATGCGGTGTTTCACGTCAACGCCGTAGGCGGAGGTGTCCTGGGAGATCACCAGGATCTCTTTCACGCCCGCATCCACCAGGCGTTTAGCTTCAGAGAGCACCTCGCCAATCGGGCGGCTCACCAGATCGCCGCGCATCGACGGGATAATGCAGAAGGTGCAGCGATGGTTGCAGCCTTCAGAGATTTTCAGGTAGGCGTAATGACGCGGGGTCAGCTTGACGCCCTGCTCAGGCACCAGGCTTAAAAACGGATTGTGCTTAGGTTTCGGCACATAGTGATGCACATGTTCCAGCACCTGCTCGTAGCTGTGCGGCCCGGTAATTTCCAGTACCTTGGGGTGCACTTCGCGAATTTGATCTTCTTTGGCGCCAAGGCAGCCAGTCACAATCACCTTGCCGTTCTCGTTTAACGCTTCGCCAATGGCTTCCAGCGATTCCTGCACCGCGCTGTCGATAAATCCGCAGGTGTTAACAATCACCATATCGGCGTTGTCGTAGCTTGGCACTACGTCATAACCTTCGGTGCGCAGCTCGGTCAGAATGCGTTCGGAGTCCACCAGGTTTTTTGGGCAGCCCAGGGAGACGAAGCCGATTTTCGGCTGGTGGTGTGAAACATTGCTCATAGGTTAAAAAATCATCACGTCTGTAAGAATCAGGGGAAGATTCTACAGAGGTCCACGCAAAATTTGTACAGCTATCTTGCGAATTCCCCGCGCTTCGCGGTAGACGCGCCGCTGCGTTGAGGTTGTGGGAATGTAAATTATGTTAATGTGTGACATAAATTTGATTTAAGGCATGTGGGCGCTCAAAAAATAGCCATACTCTGTGTGTGCACATAAGATGTCGCACAGGGAGGATACCGTTATGTCCAGAGCCACACTCAAATACGAGTTGCAGCAGCAACTGATCGTGTCACGAAACTCACTTTCTGCGTATTTGAAGTTGAGAAAAGCGAAGGGATATATGTCGGTGGCGGAGAGCAATCATCTGCGCGACAGTTTGTTTGCGTTATGCACCACTTACCGGGAAAACTACCCGCGTTTGAAACTGGTGCTACACGAAGACGAACTGGCAGCGTTGCATCACGGGCTGGACGCGGCGTCCAGCGCGGCGGTGTGTTTAATGACCGGATGTCATGATTGCCCGCTCTATATTACGGTGGATGCCGAAAAACTGGAGCACGCCATTGATGCAATGAACCTGAGCCTGTGTCAACTTACCCATCATCAGGTTCCCGCAGAAGCCTGACCCGGGGGAGCGCTGCTCCCCCGATTTGTTAAAGGTTTTGTAAAAACCCCTACGTTACCCGACACGCTGGCTACCCTTATCGAAAACTGAGGAGAGAGCCATGAAACCGCGCGTGTCCCTTATCGCCGCTCTGTTAGTTATCGGCGCGTCTGCGCAGGCCCAGGATGTGAATGTCGAGGTGCTGCAAAGCAAGCTTGATCACCCCTGGTCACTGGCGTTTTTACCGGATAATCAGGGGATGCTGATTACCCTGCGCGGCGGCCAGCTTCAGCGCTGGCAGCCCGGCAAAGGGCTTTCCGATCCGGTGGTCGGCGTGCCGGACGTCTGGGTCGAAGGACAGGGCGGTTTGCTGGATGTGGTGCTGGCGCCCGATTTTGACCAGAGCCGTCGGGTGTGGCTGAGCTACGCCGAAGTGGGCAAAGACGGGAAAGCGGGGACTGCCGTGGGTTATGGCCGCCTCAGCGATGACTTCAAACGTCTTGAAAATTTCACCGTGGTATTCCGCCAGAACCCTAAAACTCTCCACCGGTAATCACTTCGGCGGACGCATGGTGTTCGATGGCAAAGGGTACCTGTACATCGCGCTTGGCGAGAATAACCAGCGCCCGACTGCCCAGGATCTGGATAAACACCAGGGCAAGCTGATTCGCCTGACCGATCAGGGAAAAGTGCCGGAGGATAACCCGTTTGTGAATCAGCCGGGGGCGAAGCCGGAAATCTGGGCTTACGGCATCCCGTAATCCGCAGGGTATGGCGATGAATCCGTGGAGCGGCGCGTTATGGCTTAATGAACACGGCCCGCGTGGCGGCGATGAAATCAATATCCCGGCGCGTGGTAAAAACTATGGCTGGCCGCTGGCGACCTGGGGCATCAACTACAGCGGGTTAAAAATTCCGGAGGCCAAAGGCGGCGAAGTAGCCGGCACCGAGCAGCCGATATTCTGGTGGAAACATTCACCGGCGGTCAGCGGAATGGCGTTCTATAACGCACAGACGTTCCCGCAATGGAAAAACAAATTGTTTATCGGCGCGCTGAAGGACAAGAACCTGATTGAAATGACGGTCAATGGCGATAGCGTGAAAGAAGATCGGCGGCTGCTGGACGATCGTAAACAGCGGATCCGCGATGTGCGCGTTGGGCCGGATGGCTATCTCTATGTGCTGACCGACGAATCCGACGGTCAGCTTTTGAAACTTTCGCCGAAAGCGAATTAGCTTACCGGGATCACCACGGTGTGGCGAAATGCTTGACGCTCGTTAAGCCGCTGATACCAGCGTTGCAAGGTTCGGGCGCGGCGTAAGCTGAATATCAATATTCCACAGGTTGTAGACGTAGGGCGCGACGGCGATATCCCCGGGGCCAAACTGTTCGCCCGACAGCCAGGGGTGATGGGCCAGCTCGGCGTCCAGCATCCCCATCAGCTTGTCGCACTGGGCGATGGCATCGTTAATCTGCGCCATATTGCGCTCCCTCCGGCGGCGTTCTCACCAGCCCGAACAGCACCACGCGATGCGGCGGTGGTAAGGTTGACGCCGCCCAGTCCATCCATTTTTCTCCCTGGGCGCGCACGGCGGGCTCATCAAACCAGATGCGGTTTTGCCCATACTGGGCGGCCAGATAACGCACAATGGTATTGGATTCCCACAGGGTGATGCCGGTTTCGTCATCCCGCAGGCAGGGGATCAACCCGTTGGGGTTCATCGCCAGATACTCCGGCTCGTGATTAAGACCAAATTTCCCGCCAGCGGGAATGGCGTGATAAGGCAGATCAAGCTCCTCAAGACACCACCGGACTTTTTTTACGTTTGGTGGAATTTTCTCTGCCCCAAACGGTAATCATGGTTAGCTCCTTTTTTAGCGCGATGAAACGATCATCATACTCTTCAGCGCGTATCCTGAGAGTGAAATAGCACTAACATTTCATCAACACGGCCTAAATAAGTGGCGCAACGGGGAGCGTTGCCCGGTTAAATCGCATAAACTTTAAAAACTTTACCAACATAGTGTTTCTTTACGGGAATGAGTGGGGGACACTCACCGCTCATTGCGATGTTTTTGATTTAACTTGTTTTGTTGAAAGGATACTCGGGTGGTACCTATGAACCAGAAAACGCGACTGACGATGATGCGTGTATGGGCTGCGGGCTCTGCGCTGTTACTGATTTCCTCCACGGCGGCGTATGCCGCAGAGCAGGTTCAAACACCCGACGCGCCGCCGGTTGATGCCAGGGCGTGGATCCTGATGGATTATGCCAGCGGCAAAGTGCTTGCCGAAGGCAATGCCGATGAGAAGCTCGACCCGGCAAGCCTGACCAAGCTCATGACCAGCTATGTCGTGGGGGCAGGCGCTGAAAGCGCAGAAAATCCATCTGACTGATATGGTGACGGTGGGGTAAAGACGCCTGGGCTACGGGCAACCGGCGTTGCGCGGGTCGTCGTTGATGTTCCTGAAACCGGGCGATCAGGTGTCGGTCGCCGATCTCAATAAAGGCGTGATTATCCAGTCGGGTAACGACGCCAGTATCGCCATTGCCGACTACGTTGGCCGGCAGTCAGGACGCCTTCGTCAGCCTGATGAACAGCTATGCGGCGAAACTTGGACTCACCAATACCACTTTTAAAACGGTGCATGGGCTCGATGCCCCGGGGCAATTCAGTACCGCCCGCGATATGGCGCTGCTCGGCAAGGCGCTGATCCCATGATGTGCCGGAAGAGTACGCCATCCATAAAGAAAAAGAGTTCACCTTTAATAAAATCCGCCAGCCGAACCGTAACCGCCTGTTGTGGAGCACCACCATGAACGTTGACGGCATGAAAACCGGCACCACCGCAGGCGCAGGATACAATCTGGTCGCATCGGCGACGCAGGGCGATATGCGCTTGATCTCCGTGGTGTTAGGTGCCAAAACCGGACGGGGTGCGCTTTCGCGAGTCAGAGAAATTGCTGACCTGGGGTTTTCGCTTTTATGAAACCGTCACGCCGATTAAGCCCGACGCGACCTTTGTGAATCAGCGCGTCTGGTTCGGCAATACGTCAGAAGTAAAACTGGGGCGCAGGCGAAGCGGGCTCTGTGACCATTCCGAAAGGCCAGCTCAAAAAATCTGAAAGCCTCCTATACGCTGACGGAACCGCAGCTGACCGCGCCGCTGAAAAAAGGCCAGGTGGTGGGCACCATTGATTTTCCAGCTTAACGGCAAGTCGATTGAACAACGTCCGTTGATCGTGATGGAAGCGGTGGAAGAGGGTGGATTCTTTAGCCGGATGTGGGATTTTGTCCTGATGAAACTTCACCAGTGGTTTGGCGGCTGGTTTTCCTGATTAACAGCTTCCCGCCTGCGGGCGGGAAGCCTGTGTTTGGTCTTACCACACCAGCGAGATTTTATTCTGCTGAGCGTACTGGATAAATTCTTCATCCGGACGGCTGTCGGTAATCAGCGTATCGAATGAGGTCAGCGGTCCCATACAGGCCGCGCGCACTTTCCCAAACTTACTGGCATCCGCCACCAGCACATGACGCTGGGCCATCTCTAATGCCCAGTGTTTCACCGGCAGTTCATCCAGGTTAAAACAGGTTGGCCCCGTGCCGGGGTATGAATGCCTGCCGCCGAAAAGAAGGCGATATCGGGGCACAGGTTGTTCAGGGTTTCGTGGAAATTTAACGGTTTAAAAATGGCGTTGCTGGCATGAAATTCACCGCCACACAGGATCACCCGGCACAGCGGTTTTTCCTGGAGCGCCAAAAAGGTATTCAGTGAGTAGCAGACGCCGGTAAAGGGAAGGTCGTCATCCAGCGCGTCGATAATCCAGGGCGTGGTGGTGCCACAGTCGAAAAACAGCGTTTGGTGCGGACGCACCATGTCGGCAGCAAGACGGGCGGCTTTGCGTTTTTCCTCAACCAGGCGGGTCTTTTGATCGCTCAACAGGTAGTGGCTGACGGCGGAGCTGCGCGGCTCCAGTACGATGTAGCCTCCGAGCAGCACCACAGGCGCATCGTCTCCGCTCAGGTCCCGGCGAATGGTCATTTCCGAGACGCCCAGCAGCGCGGCCGCTTCTTTAAGATGGATTTTATCGCTGCGTTTTAACGCCTGCAGCAGTTGCCCGATTCGATCGCCACGCCGTGTTTCCATATTACCTCTGTTTTCGTTATCACCCGTCTGCGGGCCACGGCCAGTGCCGCCAGCGGGCAATTTTACGCGTCGGCGCGGCGTTAGTCACGTACCCAACCTTTACGGATTGGCAACGCAAAACAGAACCGGTAAAGGCGGCATAAAAAACGGTGCAGCGCAGCGCCATACAGATTCCAGATTATCTGGGTGCTGAGGCAGGCCAGAAGCCCAACTAACAACCCGCCAACCATATCCAGCGGCCAGTGAACGCCCAGATAAATCCGCGACCAGGCGACGGCACAAGCCACGGCGAACAGCGCCAGCCCGGACCATAAACGATGCCAGAACAGGAATGCCAGCGCAAAAGTGAAAATGACGGTGCCGTGATCGCTCGGCCATGAGTAATCCGGTGCATGATGCAAAAAGTTATAGCCGATCCTCTCGGCGAAGGGGCGCTCATGCGGAAAGACCTGCCCCAGCACCCAGGAAACTGACATGCTGATAATCAGCGCGATGGCAGTGCGGATCACCAGATGGCGTTGATAATCGACCTGATGACGCGGCCCCCAGAGCCAGAGCACCACAATCAACACCGGGACGATATGGATCAGATCCCGGGCGATAAACCTGGCGGCATCAATAAGCCAGACGGGCGATGCGGGCGTGGCATTGATCAGATCAAACAATGAAAGATTCAGGGTTTCCATCATAATCCAGTCCTTAATTATCCAGCGACCATCAGCCCGCAGAGGAGAATGTCTGCATCCCTGCATCTGCGCAGGTTGCGAAAGCGGATAACCATAAAAGTATAAGCCGATCCGGTAAAGCGGCATTGTCTTAGTTATCTGCGGCTTGTGTCACAACAGACAACTGTGCGCATAGCCTGGCGCGGCGCGCAAAAGAGGATTAGAACGCGGCGAACCTGAATAAAACCTTAACGCCGTGCAGAAACGTGCGATTTCAGCACTTGTCGATCACAATTCACTATCTGAATCGCAGCCATTTGATTACACTCTGCGCGATTTTTTATGGATGACCTTCACGCATGCAAACAATAACGTCTTCAACAAAACGCCTGGGCAGGCAAGCGCTGCTGTTCCCGCTCTGCCTGGTGCTGTATGAATTTTCTACCTATATCGGCAACGATATGATCCAACCGGGCATGCTGGCGGTTGTGGCGCAATATCAGGCGGGTGTGGAGTGGGTGCCGACCTCCATGACCGCCTATCTGGCGGGCGGCATGTTTTTACAGTGGCTGCTGGGCCCGCTGTCTGACCGGGTGGGGCGTCGTCCGGTGATGTTGTGGGGCGTGGTGTGGTTTATCGTCACCTGCCTGGCGACGTTACTGGCGCAAAATATCGAACAGTTTACCCTGCTGCGTTTCCTGCAGGGGATAAGCCTGTGCTTCATCGGCGCAGTGGGTTACGCCGCCATCCAGGAGTCGTTTGAGGAGGCGGTGTGCATTAAGATCACCGCGCTGATGGCCAACGTGGCGCTGATTGCACCGCTGCTCGGGCCGCTGGTGGGCGCGGCCTGGATCCACGTCGCACCGTGGGAAATGATGTTTGTACTGTTTGCCGTGCTAGCCCTGATCGCCTTCTTTGGGTTGTGGCGCGCCATGCCGGAAACCGCCACCCGCCTTGGCGAAAAGCTGTCGGTGAAAGAATTAGGTCGTGATTACCGCGAAGTGCTGAAAAATGTGCGCTTTGTTGCGGGGGCGCTGTCGATCGGTTTTGTCAGCCTGCCGCTGCTCGCCTGGATCGCCCAGTCGCCGGTAATCATCATTAGCGGTGAAAAACTCAGCAGTTATGAATACGGTCTGTTGCAGGTGCCAATATTCGGCGCGTTGATTGCGGGCAACCTGGTGCTGGCGCGGTTAACTTCGCGGCGCTCCGTGCGGTCGCTGATTATTCTGGGCGGCTGGCCCATCGTCACTGGCCTTGCGGTGGCGGCGCTGGCGACGGTAGTGTCGTCCCATGCGTATTTGTGGATGACCGCCGGGCTGAGCCTTTACGCCTTCGGGATTGGCCTTGCCAACGCCGGGCTGGTGCGCCTGACGCTGTTCGCCAGCGAGATGAGTAAAGGCACGGTCTCTGCCGCCATGGGTATGCTGCAAATGCTGATTTTTACCGTCGGGATTGAGTTGAGCAAGCATGCGTATTTACTCGGCGGTAACGGGGTATTCAGCCTGTTTAACCTCGCTAACGGGCTCTTGTGGCTGGGGTTGATGGTGGTATTCCTGAAAGACAAATCGGTTGGCAGCGGGTTGCAGCCGCAATAAAAACACGCCCTCGAAAGAGGGCGTTGTATTAATTGAACGGTGCTTCGTGATTCAACACCTTATCAATCACATCGAGCACCGCCTGCTGATTGTTATGACCCGCCTGATAGCGGGCGATAGCGCGAATATTTTCCGGCGCGTTTTGCATGGCAAATCCGTAACCCGCCTGGGTCAGCATCTCAATATCGTTGCCGCCGTCGCCGAATGTCACCACCTCACTGTCAGCAATTCCCCAGCGCGCCTGAACGCGGCGCAGCCCGTTGGCTTTATGAAGCCCGGGGATAATGAGGTCGATAGAGCCGTGCCCGCTGGTGACCGGCACCACGATGCCGTCCAGCGACTCGCCCAGCGCGATCATCGTTTCCGCCAGAATAGCGTCCGGTAAATTCAGGGCGAACTTGAAAAACACATCATCGTCAGCAGAAAAAGCGTCCACCTCTTTCAGACGATGGTAGTAACGCGCCGCCATTTGTTTAAACGCCGAATCGTAGCGTTCCAGGATGTAGCCCCACTGTTTTCCGCTGGCGATGATTTCAATATCCGGCAGCGTCAGCAGGTGATCTACCACGGTATTAAATTCCTGCGCAGTAAATTCGCCGTTAAACAGATCCTCACCTTCGCACACCACCCATGCGCCGTTATCCGCGACAAAGGCGATCTCATGGGCGATTTCCGGGAAGAACGAATGAAGCTGGTAATACTGGTTGCCGCTGGCGACCGCAAAGCGGATGCCTTGCTCTTTCATACGCGCGTATTGCGCCAGAAAACGCGGGCGGTTGTACTGTTTAAGGTCGTCCAGAAATGTGCCATCCATGTCGACGGCGATCAGTTTCACGCTCATCCGCAATGCTCCGTTGTCTTTTCAGGTTGAGATTCAGGTTTCGCGACGGCACGCGCCACCAGCGCGGCGATCATCACCAGCGAAAGCACCACAATCATGGCGCTGCGCAAGCCGTAGTGTTCTCCAAGGAAGCCTAACAGCGGCGGGCCCACCAGAAACGCCAGATAGCCGGTTGTGGCAACCACGCTCACGCGGGACGCCGCATCCGGGCCAGTGTCGCTGGCGGCGGAGATGGTCAGCGGAAAGCCGAGCGACGCGCCAAGGCCCCACAGCAATACCGACGCGCCTGCAAGCCAGGGATTATCCACAAACACGATGATCGCGATCCCGATAGCGCCCATGATGGCGCTGGCGCGTACCACCGCCACGCGGCTGTAGCGATCAATAAACCAGCCGCCGCCGAAACGGCCAATCGTCATTCCGAGGGTAAAGCCACCATAAATAATCGAACCGGAGGTGGCGCTGAAACCGTGGCCGTCCACCATTAACAGCGGTAGCCAGTCGTTGGCCGAGCCTTCCGCAAAGGCCATCGCCAGGACGATCATGCCAATCAACAGCAACTGGATATCTTTATAGAACGGCACGCGCAGCCGGGCATTGTCCTGTTTTTCCTGCTTCGACTCTTTCCCCACGCCCCCGGGAATGGCGCGCATGGCGTAAATCATCGGCGCGACGGCGATCAGCCCTGCCAGCAAAATATGCGCATCGGCGCGAATGTTGACGGCGGTCAGGGCCATCCCCACGCCCGCTCCGGCCAGGGTGCCAAGGCTGTAAAAGCCGTGCATCATGGGCAGGATGGTTTTATTGCTTTCGCGCTCGACCACGGCGCCTTCAATATTCAGCGCCACTTCCGACGAACCCAGCCCGGCGCCGAACAGGGCCAGGCCGCTGGCGAACACGACGGCGGTCGCAATGGCCAGCCCGGCGCTCATCAGTAAAATACCGCCAATCGCCAGGATCATGCTGTTGCGGATCACGATACGGGTGCCAAAGCGCTTCACCAGCCAGGCGGAACTTAGCACGCCACTCATCGACCCAATCGACAGGCCAAACAGCATCACGCCCATCTCTGCGGTGGAGACCGCAAGACCATCGCGTATAGCGGGGGTGCGGGTAGCCCAGGAGGCCATTAACAGACCGGGTAAGAAAAAGAAGATAAACAGTGCCCAGGTACGACGACGCAGGGCCTGACGTGCGGTCAACGACATTGATTAAACCGGGTTCAGGAAAGGATAAGACAACACTAACAAGGAAGTGTACATTTGTACAACTTACAGATGACACCGGGGACGGGATGACGCACTCAGAAACCACGCCCATCGGTCGGCGCGACATTATCCTTGATGCTACGCTTGAAGCCGTAGCGGAATACGGCATGAATGGCGTGACGCACCGCAAAATCGCCGCGCTGGCTGGCGTCCCGCTGGGCTCAATGACCTATTACTTCACGGGTATTGATGCGCTGCTCGAGGAAGCATTTTGCCGGTTTGCCGATCGCATGTCTGAAAGTTTTATTCACCATATCGGCCAGGCACGTAACCCTTCGATGGCGTGCGACGCGCTGACCGATCTGATCTGCGGCGCTTACATTACCACGCCGCGCAATATGGCGCTGATGTATCAGCTGTACGCCTTTTCGTCCCGCAAACGCGGCTTAAAACTGGTGATGCAAGCCTGGATGCGCCGTAGTCAGGCGCTGCTGGGGCGCTGGTTCGATCCGGTGACCGCCCGGGCGCTGGACGCGTTTGTCGAAGGCATGACGTTGCATTACGTCACGGACAGCACGCCGCTGAAACGAGAAGAATTACGTATGCTGTTAGGAAAGATCGCCGGGGATGTGGCGGAGAATTGATGAAACGCAGGCAACAAAAAACCCATCAACCTTGAACCAAAACGGCGGGGTTGATGGGCTCCACAAATTGGGGACATCAAAGAAAAGCAGTGGCATTAATTCAGACTGCGGCTGCTTTTAAAAGTTCGCCCATAAGTTAAAAAAATCACAAAATATTTTAACGACCTACCAACCCAGACCGGGCCAGATGATAACAATCAACGTTCCCGCCAGTGTTAACAAGACGTTAGCGATGGCATACGTGCCGGCATAACCCAGCGCCGGGATATTGCTGCGGGCGGTATCGCTGATAATTTCCATCGCTGGCGCACAGGTACGCGCACCCATTAATGCGCCAAACAGCAGTGCGCGGTTCATTTTCAGCACCCAGACGCCGAACATAAAGCTAATAACCACCGGTAACAGGCTGACAATCAGACCAGCGATAAGCATCTGCCCGCCCACCGCACCCAGGCTGTGACCAATACCGCTGCCCGCGCTTAAGCCAACCCCGGCCATAAAGACCATCAGGCCGAACTCTTTCACCATCATTAGCGCGCCCTGGGGGATATAGCCGAAAGTAGGGTGGTTGGCACGCAAAAAGCCCAGCATGATGCCCGCGAACAAGAGCCCCGCGGCGTTGCCCACACCAAAGCTGAAAGAGCTGAACTGGAAGGTGATCATCCCAATCATCAGGCCGATGATAAAGAAGGCGCAAAAGGCGAGCAGGTCGGTCACCTGGCTGTGAATGGAGATAAAGCCGATACGGTCGGCAATAGTCTTAACCCGGCGCGCATCGCCGCTCACCTGCAGCACATCGCCTTTGTTAAGCACGATATTGTCGTCGATAGGCATTTCAATCTGGCTGCGGATCACCCGGTTCAGGAAGCAGCCGTGATCGGTAAGCTTCATTTGTCCAAGGCGGCGGCCCACCACATTGTGGTTTTTCACCACGATCTCTTCGGTGACGATGCGCATATCCAGCAAATCGCGGTCGAACACCTCTTTACCGTTGCGGAAGCTTGGATCGAGGCGGGCATGGGCGTCGGGATAACCAACCAGTGAAATTTCGTCGCCCACCTGCAATACCGCGTCTCCATCCGGGTTCGCCAGGATCCCGTTACGGCGGATACGCTCGATGTAGCAACCTGTCTGGCGATAAATGCCCAGTTCACGCAGGTTTTTGCCGTCAGCCCAGGCAACCAGTTCCTGGCCAACGCGGTACGCGCGAATGACCGGTAAATAGACTTTGCGGTTGGAATCGGTATCCAGTCCACGTTCGCGGGCGATTTGCTGGGCGCTGGTCTGCAAATCCTGATGCTGGAGTTTCGGCAGGTAGCGGGCGCCGAAGATCAGGCTGACAAGACCAATCAGGTAGGTGAGGGCATAACCGAGGCTGAGATGATCGAGCGCGGTGTTGAGCGTCGCGCCCTGCATGCCCGAGTGACGGAGCGTGTCGCCCGCGCCGACTAACACCGGAGTAGAGGTCATCGAGCCGGCGAGCATGCCCGCCGTCAGACCAATGTCCCAGCCGAACAGTTTGCCCAGCGCCAGGGCAAACAACAGCGCGCTGCCGACCATGACCATGGCAAGCATGAGATAGTTTTTGCCGTCACGAAAAAAAATAGAGAAAAAGTTCGGCCCGGCTTCCACACCGACACAAAAAATAAACAACATAAAGCCCAAATTAAGGGCATCTGTGTTAATAGAAAAGTTGTGCTGGCCTAATAATAACGAGACGACTAAAACGCCAATAGAATTACCCAGTTGGACGGAGCCAAGCCGTAATTTGCCAAGACAGAGGCCAAGGGCCAGTACAACAAATAATAACAGGATGTAATTCCCGCTTAACAAATCTGCGACGTTTATATTCACGGCGGCTAACTTCTCGTTTACCAGTAACCTATTGAAATGGGTGATGTTTTACGCTACTGTTTTTGCCAATAAATGAAGATATGCCGATAATTTATTCATCGCATTAATATCTCAGGCAAAAACTGACGATGGCCGGTAGTTTAATCGGATTACCGGAGGTCGGCTAGCGAGAAATAGTGTCATGAAGCGTTTTAGGCAAGGATTGCCGCAGTGCTTAATCTAACTGGGAAACTCGTTTCGCGAGTTTATTGTTTTAAGTTTGATATGGGCAGCGTCAGGGGATATCTGTGAAGAGAACTCGCGTCTGGCCGGGAACGGTGTGTTGTTTCATCCTCTTTCTGGTCGTATTTATTCTCCATAAGCTTTCTGCGTCGGGGTATTCACCCGTTCAGCAGCATCTCGACCTCGGTATGTTATGTTTTCTTCTGCCGGGAATGATTGCCAGTTTTGTTTCTCGCGACGATCGTCTGTTTAAACCCTTGTTTGGCGCCATGCTGGCGGCCCCGGTTTGTTTACTTCTGGTATTCTTTACGCCTATTCCTGAGCGTTCGGTACTTCAGGAGGTGGCCTGGCTTTTCGGTGCGGTATTTTGGGTGTGGGCTGGGCGCGCTGTGTCATCTGTTCGCGCGAAAACTGTTAAAACTGTCAGATTAAAAAAAACCGGCTCAGTGAGCCGGTTTTTTTATGCACGCCGGATTACGCCGTGTAGAGAGAAAGGTTGGCTTTCGCCCAGGCTTCAAAATCGGTGCAGCCGCCAATGTGGGTAGAGTCCACGAAAATCTGCGGTACGGTTTCGACGGGTTTGCCGACGGTCTTTTCCAGATCCGCTTTGGTGATGCCTTCCGCGTGAATATCAACATAACGGAAGTTGAAATCTTCGCGCTCAGCGGTCAGTTTCTCAGCCAGTTCTTTAGCGCGAACGCAGTAAGGGCAGCCCGGACGACCAAAAATAACTGCAAACATGATTGCTCCTTGATAACGATAGCCTGTCGGCGAATACGAACTATCATGCCATAACCCTAAGTAATGAAAAGCAGGTTACACCTCTTACTTTGATACCTGTCATCTTTCATGCGCTGTTTTTGTAAAGCCCATTGTTGCGAAACCGGCGCCAGGCATTTTCAGGTTATAATCCCTCTTTTACCGCAGGAGAAGGCTGATGCGCTCACTTGGCTCATTACCCAAACCGGTGCTGATTCTGGAAGCGCTGGGCATGGTACTGCTGGGCACAGCCTGGCTATCCTTAAAAGACTATATCGATTTACCTGCGCCATTCGACGGCGCCGCCTGGGGCATCGCGATGGTGTTCTTCGGCATTCTGTTGATGCTTCCCGCCGCCGTCGCGCTGGTGTGGGGCATGGGCCAGAACCTGGCGCCGCTGCTGTTTAAATCACCTAAGACCTCCTCATCGCAAAACAAGGATTCAAAACATGACGCCAACCATTGAGCTTCTGCGCTCTCACCGCTCGATTCGCCACTTTACCGATCGCCCGATTACCGATGCGCAGCGCGAGGCGATTTTTGCCGGGGCCCGCGCGGCGTCCAGTTCCAGTTTTTTACAGTGCAGTACCATTATTCGCATTACCGACCCGGCGCTGCGTGAAAAGCTGGTGACCTTGACCGGCGGCCAGAAGCACGTCGCGCAGGCCGCAGAATTTTGGGTGTTTTGCGCCGATTTTCAGCGCCATTTGCAAATCTGCCCGGATGCGCAACTGGGTCTGGCTGAACAGCTGCTGTTAGGCGTGGTGGACACCGCCATGATGGCGCAAAACGCCATGGTCGCTGCGGAATCTCTGGGTCTGGGCGGCGTCTACATTGGCGGCATCCGTAATAATATCGAAGCGGTCAGCGAGCGCCTGGAAATCCCGCAGCAGGTGTTGCCGCTGTTTGGGCTCTGTCTGGGCTGGCCTGCCGATAATCCCGATGTGAAGCCGCGTTTGCCGACCTCTGTCATGGTGCACGAAAACCGTTATCAGCCGCTGGATCGTGACGCGCTGGCCGCGTATGACGATGAGCTCGCTCACTATTATCTCACGCGCGACAGCAATACCGCCGCGACACCTGGAGCGATCATATTCGTCGCACCATCATTAAAGAGAACCGTCCGTTTATTCTCGACTTTTTGCACAAGCAAGGTTTTGCCGTGCGTTAATTGCGCTGGCTCGCTACGCACCCGGTAGCGGGCCGTGTATGATGTGGCGGTTGATTTCAGTGAATGCGAGGTGAAGGATGAAATCGCCATTTTATCCCGGGATGGAACGCTGTGGTCCTGCAAGCGGCTGCGTGAAGCCGCTATGCGGCGAGGTCATATTGTCGAGATCCTCGACCCCTTGTCGTGCTACATGAATATCAACCCGCAGTCTCCCTCTATGCACTATAAAGGCCGGCAGTTGCCTCATTATGATGCAGTGATCCCCCGCATTGGCTCCGCCATTACCTTTTACGGCACCGCGGTGCTGCGCCAGTTCGAAATGATGGGCAGTTATCCGCTCAATGAATCTGTCGCGATCACGCGCGCCCGGGATAAACTGCGTTCGTTGCAGCTCCTGGCACGCCAGGGCATCGATTTGCCCGTCACCGGCATTGCCCATTCACCCGATGACACCAGCGATCTTATCAAGATGGTCGGCGGCGCGCCGCTGGTGGTCAAACTGGTGGAAGGCACCCAGGGCATCGGCGTGGTATTAGCTGAAACGCGCCAGGCGGCTGAAAGCGTGATTGATGCGTTCCGGGGGCTTAACGCCCATATTCTGGTGCAGGAATACATTCAGGAAGCCAAAGGACGCGACGTCCGCTGCCTGGTGGTCGGCGATCGGGTGGTGGCGGCGATTGAGCGGCAGGCCAAAGAGGGCGATTTCCGCTCCAATTTGCATCGCGGCGGGGTCGCGCGGGTGGCGGATATCACCCCGCAGGAGCGTGAAATCGCGCTTCGTGCGGCGCAGACCCTGGGACTGGATATCGCCGGTGTGGATATTTTACGTTCCGATCGCGGTCCGCTGGTGATGGAAGTCAATGCGTCGCCAGGGCTTGAAGGCATTGAAAGTACCACCGGTATTGATATCGCCACGCTGATGATCCAGTGGATTGAGCGCCACGCCAACTCAGGGTTTTGTTTAAAAATTGTGGTTGAAACCCGTTGCGCATTTGCGCCAGATTAAGAGAAGCGCCCATAAACATAGTCACACGGGGGCTTTTTGCGTAAGCTATCGGCAAATTTTCATTCTTAGCACTTCGCGTACAACGAATAAGAGGTATCAGTTTTTATGGATTCACTCGTCGTCCCCTCTCTGGACACGCTGCGCCACTGGCTGGAACAGTTAGCGGTGAGTTTTTTCGAGTGCGATACCTGTCAGGCGTTGCATTTACCCCACATGCAGAACTTTGACGGCATTTTCGATGCCAAAATCGACTTGCTGGATAACGTGGTGCTGTTCTCGGCACTGGCTGAAGTGAAACCCTCCGCGCTGTTGCCCCTGGCCTGCGATCTCTCGGCTATCAACGCCAGTTCGCTCACGGTCAAAGCATTCCTGGATATTCAGGATGACAATCTGCCGAAAATGGTGGTGTGCCAGTCGCTGTCTGTCACGGTAGGCGTTACGTTTGAACAGTTTGCCGCCTTCTTCCGCCAGAGCGAAGAGCAGATTTCCATGGTGATTATGGAAGCGGGCTCGCATCATTTGCTTTACTCCTCAGAAGAGGAAGAAAAAAGCAACGTCGAAATGCATACCCATTTTCTTCACTGATCCTGCTCGTTATTAACGCAGTCGCTGCCAGGGCGACTGCTTAACACACTGCATTATTCTGCTTTAACGCATCCCCGCCAGTACTATTCACTGCTTTTCACCCCTTTTTAGCCGAGGTGATAGAGCGATTCAGTCTAAAAAATTGATAAAACGCATTTTTTCTACCGGGCTATAGTCCTGGACATATCCTACAGTTATTCTTGCCAAGCGAAAAAAGCCTGCATTGTCTGCCGAAGGATGGTCGATCCTTTTTCTGTGCAGCATGACCAAATATGCACGGAAATTGCATATGTTTCATTGCAGATGTGTAATTGCGTAAATTTAGCTCGGAAAACAACGAGTTTTTACCCTTTATTCAGAAGGAAACAGATATGTTCACCCAAAGAAAAAAATGGTTGTCGGGTGTGGTTGCCGGTGCGCTGATGGCAGCCTCTGCAAGCGTCATGGCTGCCGAACAAAAAACACTGCATGTGTATAACTGGTCAGACTATATTGCGCCGGATACCATCGAAAACTTCACCAAAGAAACCGGCATTAAAGTGGTCTACGACGTCTTCGATTCCAACGAAGTGCTGGAAGGCAAATTAATGGCAGGCAGTACCGGGTTCGACCTGGTCGTGCCATCGGCCAGTTTTCTTGAGCGCCAGCTGGCCGCAGGCGTGTTCCAGCCGCTGGATAAAAGCAAACTGCCGAACTGGAAAAACCTCGATCCAGAACTGCTTAAGCTGACCGCGAAGCATGACCCGGAAAACAAATACGCCATGCCGTATCTGTGGGCGACCACGGCATCGGCTATAACGTTGATAAAGTCAAAGCTGCGCTGGGTGGCGATGTGCCGCTGAACAGCTGGGATCTGGTGCTGAAACCGGAAAACCTGGCGAAATTAAAAAGCTGCGGCGTCTCTTTCCTCGATGCGCCTGAAGAAGTGTTCGCCACCGTGCTGAACTATCTGGGTAAAGATCCGAACAGCGAAAAAGCCGATGATTACACCGGCCCGGCGACCGAACTTCTGCTGAAATTGCGCCCCAATATTCGCTATTTCCACTCTTCTCAGTACATCAACGATCTGGCGAACGGCGATATCTGCGTGGCTATCGGTTGGGCGGGCGATGTCTGGCAGGCGGCGAATCGTGCGAAAGAAGCTAAAAACGGCGTGAATATTTCCTACATCATTCCGAAAGAAGGCGCGCTGGCGTTCTTTGACGTCTTCGCCATGCCGACTGACGCCAAAAACAAAGAAGAAGCGTATCAGTTCCTGAACTACCTGATGCGTCCGGATGTGATCGCCCATATCAGCGACCACGTGTTCTATGCCAGCGCCAACAAGGCTGCGACGCCGCTGGTGAGCGCAGAGGTGCGTGACAACCCGGGCATTTACCCGCCGGCGGATGTGATGGCCAAGCTGTTCACCCTGAAAGTGCAGGATCCGAAAATCGACCGTGTACGCACCCGTGCGTGGACCAAGGTCAAGAGCGGCAAGTAATCACCGCGTAACCATTCCAGAACTGCTCTGGAACAGGGCAGGGGCGATGATGCCTCTGCCCGTCATCAGTGCGACAACCGGGCCGCACAGGTATTCATGCTTTTGCCGGAGAGCAATAATTGAACGATGCTATTCCCCGCCCACAGGCGAAAACCCGCAAAGCGCTCACCCCGCTGCTGGAAATCCGCAACCTGACCAAATCCTTTGACGGCCAGCATGCCGTTGATGACGTCAGCCTGACTATTTATAAAGGCGAAATTTTTGCGCTGCTCGGTGCCTCCGGGTGCGGAAAATCGACTCTGCTGCGCATGCTGGCAGGTTTTGAAATTCCGACTCACGGGCAAATTTTGCTGGACGGCGTTGACCTGTCGCGCGTTGCGCCATATCAGCGCCCAATCAATATGATGTTCCAGTCTTATGCACTGTTCCCTCACATGACGGTAGAGCAGAATATCGCGTTCGGCCTGAAGCAGGACAAATTACCTCGTGCGGAAATCGCCGCGCGGGTTGAAGAGATGCTGACGCTGGTGCATATGCAGGAGTTTGCAAAACGTAAACCGCATCAGCTTTCCGGCGGGCAACGTCAGCGTGTGGCACTTGCGCGCAGCCTGGCGAAACGCCCGAAACTGCTGTTGCTTGATGAACCGATGGGCGCGCTGGATAAAAAATTGCGCGACCGCATGCAGCTGGAAGTGGTGGATATTCTTGAGCGTGTGGGCGCGACCTGCGTCATGGTAACGCACGATCAGGAAGAGGCCATGACCATGGCCGGACGCATCGCCATTATGAACCGCGGCAAGTTTGTGCAGATTGGCGAGCCGGAAGAGATTTACGAGCATCCGACCACCCGCTACAGCGCCGAATTTATCGGTTCGGTCAACGTCTTTGATGGGCTGCTTAAGTCGCGTGAAGAGGATGGTCTGGTGATCGAGTCTCCGGGCCTGATGCATCCACTGAAAGTCGACCCGGATGCCTCCGTGGTGGATGGCGTACCGGTCCATGTGGCGCTGCGTCCGGAAAAGGTCATGCTTTGCGAAGAGCCGCCTGCCGACGGGTATAACTTTGCCGTTGGTGAAGTGGTGCATATTGCTTATCTTGGCGACCTGTCTATTTATCACGTTCGCCTGAAAAGCGGCCAGATGATCACCGCCCAGTTGCAAAACGCCTACCGCTACCGCAAAGGCGCGCCGACCTGGGGCGATGAGGTCCGTCTGTGCTGGGACGCAGACAGCTGTGTGGTTCTGACGGTTTAAGGAGGCGTGATGAGTGTTATTGAACGCCGTGGGGAGCCACCGGCTGCCCAACAGGTTACCGGTTTTAAGGCGTGGCTGGCGCGGATGCAAATGGCCCATGGCCGTAAGCTGGTGATCGCGCTGCCTTACCTGTGGCTGATCCTGCTGTTTATGCTGCCGTTCCTGATTGTATTTAAAATCAGCCTGGCGGAGATGGCGCGGGCGATCCCGCCTTACACCGAGCTGGTTAGCTTTGAAGATTCACAGCTGTCGATTCTGCTTAACCTCGCCAATTTCCTGCAACTGACCGACGATCCGCTCTATTTTGAAGCGTATTTGCAGTCCTTGCAGGTCGCTGGCATTTCTACGCTATGCTGCCTGCTTTTAGGTTATCCGCTGGCCTGGGCAGTGGCGCACAGCAGCCCGTCGACGCGCAACATCCTGCTGTTGTTGGTGATCCTGCCGTCCTGGACCTCGTTTTTAATCCGCGTGTATGCCTGGATGGGCATTCTCAAGGAGAACGGGGTGTTGAACAACGTCCTGCTGTGGCTGGGGGTGATCGATCAGCCGTTGACCATTCTGCACACCAATCTGGCGGTCTATATCGGCATTGTGTATGCCTATTTGCCGTTTATGGTGCTGCCGATTTATACCGCGTTAACCCGTATCGATTATTCGCTGGTGGAAGCGGCACTGGATCTGGGCGCTCGCCCGTTGAAAACCTTCTTCACGGTGATTGTGCCGTTAACCAAAGGCGGAATTATCGCGGGATCGATGCTGGTATTTATTCCGGCGGTAGGGGAATTTGTGATCCCGGAACTGCTGGGCGGACCGGACAGCATCATGATTGGCCGCGTGTTATGGCAGGAGTTCTTTAATAACCGCGACTGGCCGGTGGCCTCGGCGGTGGCGATCACCATGCTGGTGATCCTGATCGTGCCGATCATGTGGTTCCACAAGCACCAGAACAAATCCACGGGGGATCACGCATGAATAATTTACCCGTCGTGCGCTCGCCGTGGCGTATTTTGATTCTGATTATCGGCTTTACTTTCCTGTATGCGCCGATGCTGATGCTGGTGATTTATTCCTTTAACAGCTCGAAACTGGTTACCGTCTGGGCAGGGTGGTCAACCCGCTGGTACAGCGAACTGTTTCAGGACAGCGCGATGATGAGCGCGGTTGGACTCAGTCTGACCATCGCCGCACTCGCCGCCACCATGGCGGTCGTGTTGGGCACGATCGCGTCGGTGGTGCTGGTGCGCTTTGGCCGTTTTCGCGGCGCGAACGGTTTCGCGTTTATGCTCACCGCGCCGCTGGTGATGCCGGACGTGATCACCGGGCTGTCGCTGCTGCTGCTGTTTGTGGCGCTCGGCCATGCCATTGGCTGGCCGTCGGAGCGCGGCATGCTCACCATCTGGCTGGCGCACGTCACCTTCTGTACCGCTTATGTGGCGGTGGTGATCAGCGCCCGACTGCGCGAACTCGATCGCTCTATCGAAGAGGCGGCGATGGATTTAGGTGCAACGCCGGTGAAAGTCTTTTTCGTGATCACCCTGCCGATGATCATGCCGGCGATACTTTCCGGCTGGCTGCTGGCGTTTACCCTGTCGCTGGACGATCTGGTTATTGCCAGTTTCGTTTCCGGCCCGGGAGCGACCACATTGCCGATGCTGGTGTTCTCCAGCGTGCGTATGGGGGTGAATCCGGAGATCAACGCGCTGGCGTCCATTATCCTTGGGGTAGTGGGAATCATCGGCTTGATCGCCTGGTATCTGATGGCGCGCTCTGAAAAACAGCGTCAAAAAGACATCCAGCGTGCAAGAACCGGCTGAAGGCTCTAAAATCTGAGATTATTAGCTGACAGTGCCGCGTTCGTCGCGGCACTGTGATTCAGGGATGCCAGAAACATAGCGATGATCTTCGCCCGCTCACACCATAACCATGCCCGCCTCAATGTACCCACGCTGGTATATATCGCGGCTATAGCCATCATTACGACGCGCTGCGTCGATTTGTTGATGGTCTTTAATATGCTGGGGCTGCGCGGCGCGATGGACTTCATCCATCGCAGCGTTCAGACATGGAGCCTGACGCTGGTATTCCTTTCGAGCCTGCTGTTGCTTTGCGTCGAGTTTCGCTGCGCCTTCGCGATCATCAAAGGCCGCAACTGGGGACGCTGGATCTACCTGGCTTCGCAAATCGGCGCTACCAGCTATTTGTGGGCCGCGTCGCTGGGCTGGGGATACCCGGAGTTATTCAGCATCCCGGGCGAATCGAAACGTGAAATCCTGCACTCGCTGGTGATGCAAAAAACACCCGATATGCTCGTCCTGGCGCTGTTATTTCTCCCGGCGCAAAGCGGCGGTTTTTCCAGCTGCAATAACGGTGGTACAATCCGCCGCCCCTCGTTTTAAAGGTTCTTCTATGCAGTGCGCTCTCTATGATGCCGGTCGTTGTCGCTCCTGCGCGTGGATTGAAAAATCCTTGCCGCAACAGTGCCAGGCCAAAATGAACGATCTTCGCCAGTTGCTTGGCGAGCTTCCTGTCGAACAGTGGTGCGAACCCGTATCCGGCGCGGAAAGCGCGTTTCGCAATAAAGCAAAGATGGTCGTGAGCGGCAGCGTGGAGAAACCGTTGCTGGGCATGCTGCATCGCGATGGCAGCACCGAGGATCTGACCGACTGCCCGCTCTATTCTGACGCGTTTCGCCGGGTGTTTACCGTTCTGAAACCGTTTATCGCCCGCGCCGGGCTAACGCCTTATAACGTGGCGCGTAAACGCGGCGAATTGAAATATCTTCTTATCACCGAAAGCACCCTCGACGGCGGCATGATGCTGCGTTTTGTGCTGCGTTCTGAAACCAAACTGGCGCAGTTAGAGGCGGCGCTGCCGTGGTTGCTGGCGCAGTTGCCGCAGTTAAAGGTGGTATCGGCCAATATACAGCCGGTGCATATGGCGATTATGGAAGGGGAGCGGGAGATTGTTTTCACTGCTGAGCGTGCGCTGGAGGAGAATTTTAACGGCGTACCGCTGTGGATCCGTCCGCAAAGTTTTTTCCAGACCAACCCGCAGGTAGCGAGCCAGCTCTATGCCACTGCCCGCGACTGGGTGCGGGCGCTGCCGGTAAAACATATGTGGGATTTATTCTGCGGCGTGGGTGGATTTGGTCTGCACTGCGCCACGCCCGCCATGCGTTTGACCGGCATTGAGATTGCGCCGGAGGCGATTGCGAGCGCCCGCCAGTCCGCTGAAATGTTGGGCCTGACCGACGTGCATTTTCAGGCGCTGGATTCCACCCGTTTCGCTACTGCCCAGCAGGACATCCCGGATTTAGTGGTGGTAAACCCCCCGCGCCGCGGCATTGGCGAGGAACTGTGTGAGTTTCTGTCGGCTATGGCACCGAAAACGATTTTGTATTCAAGCTGTAATGCGCAAACCATGGCGAAAGATATTCGCCTGCTTGAGGGATACCGGATCGAGAAAATCCAGCTTTTCGACATGTTTCCCCATACCGCGCATTATGAGGTGTTGACGCTGTTGCAGCGGGGGTAGGAGGGGGTTATATGGAATCGTTCCGTTCGCCATCGCCGCAGCTTAGCACGTCCGATCGGCAGAGATCCGGCATCCTGCCTTTCTTGCCCTAAGGCCTCTCATGCACACCTCGGCGATATCTGCAGGAACCGAAAAACCTCGCGATACTTCCCGGTTTTCATTGCAACCACATCATTGCTAAAACCCCGTTAAATCTCACAGCGGCAATAGTCGCGAAGTTAAAAATAAAAAGATAAAAGTGAGGGGTGTTGGGTCCGGCATCAAAATCGCCGAGGCGAAATTGACGAGCCAGGTCAGCCAGCATGGATGCTGGCTGAGGTCGTGAGCCACATGGATGTGGCATCACGGCCGACCTGAAGCGAGGAGATGGAGCCAAGGGAAGCGGCATAGCCGCCGATTTTGTTAGACGGGAGCGGGGATTGCAACGGGGAGTGCGGAACTCCCCTTTACCCGTTCGCGTGCTACGGAATGGCGTTGAGCCGCCAATGCATCGCGAACGGAATCATTCAACCGTACGTAACTATTCGACGAACAGAACTAATCCACTGAACAGAACCCTTCCACCAGACGGATTCATTACTGCGCCGGGAACCACTTATCGCTGATCTGCTGATAAGTACCATCCGCTTTAATCGCTGCCAGCGCGTCGTTAAATTTCTTCAGCAGCGCCACGTTATCCGGACGAACCGCGATGCCCAGGCCGGTACCGAAATATTGCGGATCGGTCACTTTCGGCGTGGCCGCGCCCAGCTGCGGGTTAGTTTTTAGCCATTCGTTAACCACGGCAGTATCACCGAATACGCCATCAATACGGCCATTTTTCAGGTCGATAATCGCATTCTGATAGCTGTCATAGGCCACCGTTTTCACTTCAGGATGCTTATCCTGCAGGTATTTCTGGTGGGTAGTGCCGTTTTCCATCCCGATGCGCTTGCCTTTCAAATCATCGAAAGATTTGTAGGTGTCTTTTTTGGCAATCACCAGCGCGGAGTTGGCGTAATAAGGCGCGGTAAATGCCACCTGCTTGCTGCGCTCAGGGGTGATGTCCATGCCGGAAATTACCGCATCGTATTTTTTGAATTTCAGCGACGGGATCAGGCTGTCAAACGCGTGGTTGGTAAAGGTGCATTCCGCCTGCATTTGTTTGCACAGGGCTTTTGCGAGATCGATATCGAAACCGACAATCTGGTTATTGGAATCGAGGGATTCAAAAGGCGGATAGGTCGCCGAGGAACCGAAACTGATTTTTTCTGCCGCGCCCGCAGAAATCGCAACCGTAGAAAGGATTGCCGCTAAAAGTAATTTTTTCATTGTGTCGCTCCCGTCTGTCAATTTTTATTCTGGAAAACCGTTTACCCGGCCTTGAATACACCATGCCAGCAAATGAATTTATATGCAATAAAAATGTATATTTATATTTTAATCAGACGGTAAATAATTCGCGGAAGGCGGTAATGCTGGCAACGTTGAAGATGTGGATTATTGCTGACAGCGGCCTGAGACAGGGCGTCTCAGGCCGGTAACGCAAGCGTCAGTTACGACGTTCAAACGCCAGTGCGCGGCGTTCGATAAGACGCATCATTAGCGTCAACAAACCATTAACGATCAGGTAGATAACTCCAGCAGCGCCGAACACCATCACATCATACGTTCTGCCGTACAGCAGTTGCCCGTGGCCCATCACTTCCATCAGAGTAATGGTGTAGGCAAGGGAGGTACTTTTAAATACCAGCACCACTTCGTTGGAGTAGGAGGACAGTGCGCGTTTAAATGCATAAGGAAGCAAAATTGCCAGGGTGTCTTTCTTGCTCATCCCGAGCGACTGACAGGACTGCCATTGCCCTTCGGGGATTGCACGAATCGCGCCATAAAACAGCAGCGTGGTATAGGCCGCCGAGTTGAGCGACAGCGCCAGCAGGGCACACAGCCAGGGCTCGGACAACAAATGCCATAATCCCGGGTATTCCTGCAGTGCCGGGAACTGACCCGGTCCGTAATAAATCAGGAAGATTTGCACCAGCAGCGGCGTGCCGGTGAACAGCGTGATATAACCGCGCACCAGCAACGACAGCACCGGCGTTTTCAGCGTCAGCACCACGGTAAACAGCAATGCCAGGATCAGCGCCACAATCAGCGAGGCGACGGTCAGCGTCAGGCTGGTTTGCAGGCCCTGGAGAAGTTCGGGTAAGTATTCCAGCATCAGCCTGGTCTCCGCTCAAAGCGCGTGGCGCGCTGATCGATCCGTTTCAGGATGTACTGACTGATAAGGGTAATCACCAGATAAATTGCCGCCGCCACGATATACCAGGTAAACGGCTCCTGGGTGCGGGTCGCGATGCTTTTGGTTTGCAGCATTAAATCGTTCACGCTAATTAACGACACCAGCGCGGTGTCTTTCAACAGCACCAGCCACTGGTTACCGAGGCCTGGCAGCGCATGGCGCCACATTTGCGGCATAACCAGACGGAAAAAGATCGCCGTTTTCGACAGGCCCAGCGCCTGGCCGGATTCCCACTGGCCCACCGGCACCGCTTTCAGCGCGCCGCGCAGGGTTTGCGAGGCGTACGCCGCATACAGCAGCGACAGCGCAATCACGCCGCACAGGAAGGGGCTGACATCAAAATTTTCAATCTCCATCCGTACCGGAATTTGCATAAAGCCGAGATTGAGGGTGAAACCGTCAGAAAGCAGAAGCAGCAGCTGTGAAGAGCCAAAATAGATAAACAGCACCACCAGAATTTCCGGCAGTCCACGAAACATGGTGACCAGCGCGGTGGCGATCCATGCAACGGGCCGCCATTTGGCGGACTCCCAAACCGCGAAGAGCATCGCCAGCGCCAGGGCCGATGATCAACGCGCAAACGGCAAGGCCGACGGTCATCCCGGCGGCGCTTGCTAAAGTAAACATTTCGTTCATTCAGATATTACTTCTGGAACCATTTGTTATAGATATTTTCGTAGGTGCCGTCTTTCTTCACTTTATCCAGCGCGGTATTGAATTTCTGCTGGAGTTCAGTGTTGCCCTGACGGACTGCGATGCCTAAACCGGTGCCGAAATAATCTTTATCGGTGACCTTGTCGCCGACGGCTGCCAGCTTGTCATTGCTTTTCAGCCATTCCGTCACGACCGCCGTGTCGCCAAACACCGCGTCAATACGGCCATTCTGCAGATCCAGTTTCGCATTCTGATAGCTGTCATACGGAACGGTGGTGATTTCCGGGTGCTTATCGTTGATGAATTTCTGGTGGGTAGTACCGTTCTGAACGCCTACTTTTTTGCCTTTCAACTGATCGATGCTGGCAACTTTGCCTTTCTGGCCCACGAACAGCGCAGAGTTATCGTAGTAGGCATTGGTGAACAGAACCTGTTTTTCACGCTCTGGTGTTATATCCATACCGGCCATCACCGCATCGAAACGGCGGAACTTCAGGCTCGGGATCAGACTGTCGAACGCCTGGTTGGTGAAAGTACAGGTAGCGTCGATTTCTTTACACAGTGCATTCGCCAGATCCACATCGAACCCAACGATCTCGTTTTTGTCGTTCATCGATTCAAAAGGAGGGTAAGACGCTTCGGTCGCAAAACGAATGGTCTGCGCGGCGGCGGCGGACAGGCTTATGCTGGCAAGCAGTGTAGCAATCAGTACTTTTTTCATTGTCATTGTCCCGATCAACATCAGTGAGATAAGTAGTATTTAAACGCGTCGGTCTGCGGGTGGGTAAAGCAACTCGCATCCCCTTGCTCGATGATATGGCCGTTTTCCATATACACCACGCGGCTCGCGGTTTTGCGCGCCACTTCGACTTCGTGGGTGACGATCACCTGGGTAATTCCGGTTTGCGAAAGCTCACGAATGATGCTGACGATTTGCGCGGTAATTTCCGGATCAAGCGCCGCCGTTGGCTCGTCGAACAGCAGGACCTGCGGTTCCATCATCAGTGCGCGGGCAATCGCCACACGCTGCTGTTGGCCGCCGGAAAGGTGTAAGGGGTAGCGATCCACATAAGGCGTTAAACGCAGACGTTCCAGCAGCTTATCGGCACGCGCGCGGGCATCGGCTTTGCTAAGACCCAGCACACGGCACGGCGCTTCAATCAGGTTTTGCAGCACCGTCAGGTGCGGCCACAGATTGTACTGCTGAAATACCATGCCAACGTTCTGGCGCAGTTCGCGAATCGCTTTATCGTCCGGCGTTTTGACGAAGTCAAAATGGTTACCGGCAATAGTGAGCTGCCCGGAGCGCGGCATCTCAAGCAGATTGAGTACACGCAGCAGCGAGCTCTTGCCCGCGCCGCTTGGGCCAAGCAGCACCAGCGTTTCGCCCTGAGGGAAATTTAAGGTGATGTCGAACAGCGCCTGGTGTGCGCCGTAGAAGCAGTTAATGCCGTTTAGTTGAATACTCATGCGAAACTGTTGAATAGCAATTGAGACCGCGAATAGTAACGTTAGCAGAATAGTTATGCAATATTTGTGGTTTAAAACTTAAAAATATCCGCTGTTGCGTCTTAAACTTAGCACAAAATAACGGGGCGGGAGGGAGGCGAGTATAAAAATCCAGTTTATGGAGTAAAGTCAGACTATTTCAAACTCGTCCTTCCCGCACCGCGCGCAGCGCCATCAGCTGTGGCGGTCATCTTCAATAGACTGGCGCAGTGTGCCTGACGGCGCATGCACCGAGCCGCCGAGATAACGCACATCGTCCAGCGCCCAGCACCGACCTTCGCGGATCATCAGCACTTCATCCTGCCATTGTTGGCTGCCCTGGTTTAATGCCACTCGCAGGGGGATATTGCGTGCTTCAGTATTCGGAATGGTGGAGGCGCTGGAGACGTTGGCCTGGGTCGGCGCAACGGTGCGGCTGGAGAAAATATCACTACGCAGGAAGCTATTATTCGCGCTGTTGTTGGCGGATTTTTGCAGGCTGGCGTACAGGCTGTCGCTTAAATAGGGGCGCAGCGCGCTCAGGTTCGTGACGCCCTGAGAAGGGTTCGCAATTCGGTAGTCATAAAATTTCTGCGCGACGCTGTCCGGGCCGCCTTCCACGCAGGGACCGCTGCGGCTGCCGATATCTTTAAATGCCGGCGTCGTATCGGTAGTACAGGCGCTGAGCACCAGCGCGCAGGGCATCATAAGAGTCAAAGCTAATAGGCGCATTTTATTTCCTTATCTTCTCTGAAGGACTACGGTATTTGTCAGAGCGTTGAGTCTCTCATCGCGTAGTTGCCGGAATAATCGCGGGGCGCGTCAACGCCACACATACAGCATAGCGTATCGATCCAGACACGTGTCTGATAATCTGTCCTAACGCATTGATAGCCAAAGAAGGAGCCAGCATGCAATTTTCCACAACCCCCCAGCCTTGAAGGGTATGCCATCGTCGAGTATTGCGGCGTGGTGACAGGTGAAGCGATCCTTGGCGCCAATATTTTTCGCGATATTTTCGCCGGCATTCGCGACATCGTCGGTGGGCGCTCCGGCTCTTATGAAAAAGAACTGCGTAAAGCCCGGGAAATCGCGTTTTCGCGAACTCGAAGAGCAGGCGCGAGGGCTGGGTGCCGATGCGGTGATTGGTATTGATATCGATTATGAAACTGTCGGCAAAGACGGCAGCATGTTGATGGTCAGCGTGACCGGCACAGCGGTGAAAACCCGGCGATGAACAGACGTGTTTTACCGCTTTTTCTGGCGTTATTGCTGGCGGGCTGCGCAGGGGAAAAGGGCATTGTCGACCGGGGCGACTATCAGGTGGATCAGCGCCGTCCGGCCCAGGCGGCATACCCTCGCGTAAAAGTGCTGGTGATCCACTATACCGCCGATGATTTTGACAGCTCTCTTGCCACGCTGACCGACCGCAACGTTAGCGCGCATTATCTGATCCCGGACACGCCGCCGGTGCGTAACGGCAAGCCGGTTATCTGGCAACTGGTGCCCGAGCAGGAGCTGGCCTGGCATGCCGGCATCAGTTTCTGGCGCGGCACCAACCGCATTAATGACACCTCAATCGGCATTGAGCTGGAAAATCGCGGATGGCGGCGTGAAGGCGGTCAAAAACGGTTTACCGCGTTCAACCCGGCGCAGATCGCTGTGCTGGCGAAACTGGCGCGGGACATCATAAATAGTTACAACATACTTCCGGTGAATGTCGTTGCTCACTCTGACATCGCGCCGCAGCGTAAAGACGATCCCGGCCCGCTGTTTCCGTGGGCGGAACTGGCTAAGCAGGGGATCGGCGCCTGGCCCGATCCGGCGCGGGTGAATTTCTGGCTGATGGGACGCCAACCTGATGAACCGGTGGACAGCGCGGGGTTACTGAAGCTGTTGGCGCGTTACGGCTATGAAGTCACGCCGGAAATGACGCCAGCCCAGCAGAAGCGGGTTATCGAAGCGTTTCAGATGCATTTCCGGCCTGCGCGCTATGATGGCGTGGCCGATGCGGAAAACCGAGGCCATCGCCGAAGCCTTACTGGAAAAATATGGCCAGGCTTAGCGCAACAGCGTACCGTGATCTTTCAGCCACAGCGCGGTGCGCGTAATCCCTTCATCAAGACTGACCACAGGCTGGTACCCCAGCTCGTTTTCGGCACGGCTGATATCCAGCGTAAAATCGAAATTCAGTTTGGACACGCCATAGTGGGTGAGGGCGGGCTCTTTTTCCGACTTATTGCCCATGCGCTCCCAGACTACGGGCGATGATATCGAGCATCGGATAGGGCACAGAACGAATGCGGCAGCGAATGCCCAGTTCGGCAATCAATTGCTCGACAATCTGGCGCAGCGGGCGCGCCTCGCCATTTAGTGATATTAAACGCCCGGCCTGACGGCAGCGCATCGCAGCTCGCGGAACTGGCCAGCCACATCGCATGTACCGCATTTTCGTGGTAGGTCATATCCACCAGCGCATCCACCACCGCGCGGCAATAAAATGCTGCCGTAGTGGCGCATCATCTGCACCAGACGTGGGAAAAAGACTTTATCATGCGGCCCGAACAGACTTTGCGGGCGCAGGATCGTAAAACGCGTGTGGGGATTGGCTTGCGCCAGATGCTGAATGACCTCTTCCCGCCGCCGCCTTACTGCGCGCAAATTCGTTGGCGAAGCGTACCGGACGAAAATCTTCGGTGACATCGCGGTGATGGTGATAATCGAAATAGAGCGAGGGTGAGGAAATATGCACCACATGCCGCACGCCCCAGGCGACAGCCCATTCGCCGAGGCGACGGGTGGCGCGGACGTTGGCCATATCAAACGCCTGCTGCGTGCCCCAGGGGGACGTGAAGCCGGAACAGTGCCAGAGCGTATCCACACCCGCCAGCATCTGTTTAGCCTGGGACGAGACCAGCTCGGTTAAATCAGCATGAACAAACTCCGCGCCCATCTTTTGCAGCAGTTTGCCCATGGCTTCGTTACGACCGGTTGCCCGGACGCTTATCCCTCTCTGGCGTAAATATTCGACCGCGTTTCGGCCTAAACCGCTGGTGGCGCCCGTGACCAGTACCTTCATTGCTGCCCGCTCTGTAAGAGAAAATGACGCCGCGCATTCTTTCGTGAAATCAACGGCTATGCAATCAGAATAGCGAAAGATTCAGAGTTAGCGTCGAAGATTTGCCTCTTCCTGTTCAGCAAGGCGACAAATTCGACGCGCCATACCGCGAAAGATAAACAAATGCGCTGGGATCATTACCAGCCAGTAGAATAATCCGGGCGTGCCGTGCGGGTGCCACCAGGCACGGACATCCAGCGAACGTTCCGGGCCGGTATCACGCAGGTTGAACGAGAGCCTGCCGAGACCGGGCGCTTTCATGCCGAACAACAGCGTCAGTTCCCGCTCGGGCTCGACGATAATCACCTTCCAGCTGTCCACGGCATCGCCGGTTTGCAGCATCGCGTTTTCAGGACGACCCTTTGCCAGTTGATGACCAAGCAGTCGATCGATCCCGGCGCGGGTGCTCCATAAATAATTGCCAAAAAAATAGCGTTCTTTCTTTCCGCCGATGCGGTTAACGACCTTCCACAACGCCTCAAGACTGGCGGAGGTTTTCAGCGTACAGCCCGCTTGCTTAGGGAAGTAGCCGTATTCAGGCCGCCAGCGGGCGAAAGCCTGCGCGTCATAACCCCAGTCGCTGGAGTTAACCAGTTTGTCCTCTTCTTTCAGCGTTTCGCGCACCGCGTCATCAAACGAGATGAGCTGTTGCGGGATTAACGCCCGCAGGGCGGTGTCGTCCGCCAGCAGATCGTGTTTCAGTCCCTGGATCAGGGCGCGGGCGATGGCGGGCGGCACCGATGTGATCATGTTAAGAAACCAGACCGAGATCCACCGGGTCGGCAGAGGAATGGGAATCAACGGACGGCGGCGACCGCTTATCGCCATAAACCGCTCAAAACTGTTCCTGATAGCTCAGCACTTCTGGTCCGGCAGCTTCCAGAATGCGGTGTTCTGTCGAAGGGTGATCGAGCAGTTTCAGTAAATACACCAGCAAGTTTTCCAGCGCGATGGGCGTAGTACGCGAACGTACCCAACGCGGCGGTGTAAGGACCGGCAGGTTGTAAACCATATCGCGCATCACTTCAAACGCGGCGGAACCTGCGCCGATTATGATGCCAGCCCGCAATTCGGTCACTGGCACGCCGGCATCGCGCAGGATATCGGCGGTCAACTGACGCGCCCGCAGATGGTCTGACGGCGCGTCGTCACTTTGCAGTGAGCTTAAAAAAATCACCTGGCGCACCGGGGTTTGTCGCAGGGCGTCGCGCAGATTCAACGCCGCCTGGCGCTCTTTTTCCACGAAGTCCCGCCCGTCGCCCATGCTGTGCACCAGATAATAGAGCGTGTCGACCCCGGCCAGCAGGCCGGGCAAATGCTCTGGCCACAGTAAATCCAGCGAATGGCAGGTGACGCCCGGCAACGGGCGCTTTTCCAGACGTTCGACGTTACGCGCAGCGGCAATCACCTGATGCCCGTCGGCGCTTAGCCTCGGCAGTAAATGCTGGCCGATATACCCGCTGGCCCCCAGAACCAGTATCCGCTGCGGATCGCTCATCCCTGTTCCCCGTTACCGTTGTTGAAACTGCTGCCAGCTGTCGACCACTTCGGCTAACTGGTCGCGGCTAACGTCCAGATGCGTAACCAGACGCGTCACCGGCGCGGCACTGATCAGAATATTGCGACGCTTCATAAACTCGCCGAGTGCGGCAACATCTTCCTGTGGTACGCGCACAAACAGCATGTTGGTGTCCTGACGACGCACGTCGGTGCCAGTGTTTTTCAGCGCCTCAGCAAGCCAGGCGGCGTTGTCATGATCCTCTTTGAGGCGCGCAACGTTGTGTTGCAGGGCATACAGACCGGCCGCCGCGAGAATCCCGGCCTGGCGCATACCGCCGCCGACCATTTTACGCCAGCGCCTGGCGCGTTTGATGTACTCATGGTTGCCCACCAGCAGTGAACCGACTGGCGTGCCCAGGCCTTTCGAGAGACAGATAGTAAACGAGTCGCAGTAGCGGACGATCTCTTCCAGTTCGCAGCCGTATTCCACCACAGCGTTGAAAATACGTGCGCCGTCAATGTGCAGCGCCAGGCCGCGCTCGCGAGTGAACTCCCAGACTTTCGGGAAATAGTCACGCGGCAGCACTTTGCCGTTATGGGTGTTTTCAAGCGTCAGCAAACGGGTACGGGCAAAATGAATATCGTCGGGTTTAATTTTTGCGGCTACTTTATCCAGGGCGAGGGTGCCATCCAGTTCCGCATCGATAGGTTGAGGTTGAATACTGCCTAATACCGCCGCGCCGCCCGCTTCAAACAGATAGTTATGCGCCGCCTGTCCGACGATGTACTCTTCGCCGCGCTCGCAGTGGCTTAACAGGGCGACCAGGTTTGCCTGAGTGCCGGTTGGCAGAAATAAAGCGGCTTCTTTACCGCTGAGCCGGGCCGCGTAATCCTGGAGTTCATTAACGCCCGGGTCGTCTCCGTAGACGTCATCCCCAACCTGCGCCGCCATCATCTGTTCCAGCATGGCGGCGCCGGGCCGGGTTACGGTATCACTGCGTAAATCAATCACGGCATATCCTTTTACTTTTCGAGGAAATGCCCTACTTTTTACCGGAACCAGTTGGTTTTAGCCAGCTCCAAAACTTCGTCTCCGCGTCCGTTAATAATGGCGCGCAGCATATACAGGCTGAACCCTTTCGCCTGTTCCAGTTTTATCTGCGGCGGGATAGCCAGTTCCTCTTTTGCGACCACGACGTCAACCAGCACAGGGCCATCGGTTTTGAATGCCTGGTTCAGGGCTGCGTCAAGATCTTCAGGTTTTTCTACCCGGATGCCGGTAATACCACAGGCGTTGGCGATAGCGGCAAAGTTGGTCTGATGCAGATCGGTGCCGTCCGTCAAATACCCGCCCGCTTTCATTTCCATCGCCACAAATCCCAGCACGCTGTTATTAAACACCACGATTTTTACCGGCAGATTCATCTGCGCTACCGACAGGAAATCGCCCATCAGCATACTGAAGCCGCCGTCACCGCACATGGCGATAACCTGACGCTGGGGGGCGCTGGCTTTAGCGCCTAACGCCTGCGGCATGGCGTTCGCCATCGAACCGTGATTGAACGAACCCAGCAGACGGCGTTTCCCGTTCATTTTCAAATAGCGCGCCGCCCAGACGGTCGGGGTGCCCACATCACAGGTGAAAATCGCGTCGTCGTCAGCAAACTGGCTGATTTGCTGGGCCAGATATTGCGGATGGATTTGTTTGTCGCCGGGTTTCGCCAGATCGTCGAGCCCTTTACGCGCCTCCTGATAGTTTTCCAGCGCCTTATCCAGGAATTTACGGTCGGTTTTTTCTTCGAGCATCGGTAACAGGGCGGTGAGCGTGGCGCGGATATCACCCACCAGCGCGATATCCACTTTACTGTGTGCGCCGATGCTGCCCGGGTTAATGTCGATTTGAATGATTTTGGCATCGGTAGGGTAGAACGCCCGGTAGGGGAACTGCGTACCCAGTAAGATCACCGTATCGGCGTTCATTAAGGTGTGATAACCGGACGAAAAACCGATGAGGCCGGTCATGCCCACATCATAAGGGTTATCGTATTCCACATGTTCCTTGCCGCGTAATGCATGGACGATGGGCGCTTTCAGCTTTTCGGCAAAGGCGATTAAAGGTTCATGCGCACCGGCGCAGCCGCTGCCGCACATCAGCGCAATATTGCTGGAGTAACGCAGCACCTGGGCCAGCTTTTTCAGTTCGCTTTCTTCCGGCACGATCACCGGTTGCGGCGCCGGGTACCAGTGGGTACTGGCCGTTTCCGGCGCAGGCTGAAGCGCCACATCGCCTGGTAACACCACTACCGATACGCCGCGGTTCAACACCGCTTTACGCATCGCAATTGCCAGGACCTGGGGAATTTGCTCCGGATTAGACACTAATTCGCAGTAATGGCTGCATTCACGAAACAGTTCCTGAGGATGGGTTTCCTGAAAATAGCCGCTGCCGATTTCGCTCGACGGAATGTGCGCAGCAATCGCCAGCACCGGGACGTGATTGCGGTGGCAGTCGAACAGTCCGTTAATAAGATGCAAATTTCCCGGCCCGCATGAACCCGCGCATACCGCCAGGTTGCCGGTCAGTTGCGCTTCTGCGCCTGCGGCAAAGGCTGCGACCTCTTCGTGACGAGTCGGCATCCAGTCAATTGTTCCCATACGGTTCAGGCTGTCGCTCAGCCCGTTAAGTGAATCCCCGGTAACCCCCCAGATACGCGCAACACCAGCCTGCTCCAGGGTTTTGGCGATATACGCCGCAACGGTCTGTTTCATTGGATCTCCTTTTATACATTCTGATTTCGTTTAAAGCGTAGCCTATCGCGGGAGAGTGACCGGATAACCTCTTATTTTGAGCGGCTAAACACGGACAAAAATTAAGTGTAAATTATTCTCATCTTGACCGATTATCCGTCAGGTTGCAGACACGTTGGCTACCACTCCCGTTTCAGGGGGATAACAAAAAAGAGGTGACTATGGTTACGAAGGTGATTGGCGCGATAAATAGCGCATTAAGCAAGGACGATCTCGGTAAGTTGTTGTTGCGTCTTGGCGTGGGTGGACTGATGTTATTTCACGGGCTGCATAAATTATTTGGCGGCGTGGACGGTATTGCAGGCATGCTGACCGCGCATGGCATTCCAGGATTTGTGGCTTACGGCGTGCTGTTGGGTGAGGTCGTCGCGCCGGTGCTGATTATCCTCGGCGTGCTGACGCGACTTTCCGCGTTAGGTCTGGCCTTTACCATGGTAGTGGCATGGTTGCTGGTGGGGCTAAATAATACTTTTATGCTCGATAAGGTGGGAGCCTGGGCGATCGAAAGCCTGGTTTACTTCTTCCTGGGGGCGCTGGCGGTTGCCTTTCTTGGCGCAGGGCGTTACGCACTGGGCGGAAAATGGCGCTAAATGCGTAGCTCAAAAAAAAGGCGCTTTTCAGCGCCTTTTTTATTTTCTGATGCGAACTTACGCCAGAACCAGATCCCCTTGCGGGTGGCAGGAACAGGCCAGAACGTATCCTTCTGCGATTTCGCGTTCGGTAAGCGTCATGGTGCTGTTTACCGTGTACTCGCCAGAAACCACCCGGGTTTTGCAGCAGCCACAAACACCAGCGCGGCACGCGGCATTAACCGGCACTTTATTGCTTTCCAGTGCTTCCAGCAGCGTCGTACCCACCGGGCTGTAAAATTCACGGGCTGGGGTCAGCGTGGTGAATTTCAGGCCGCTGGTGGCCGCGTCAGCCACAGGCGTAAAGAACTTCTCTTTAAAGAACTGAGTGACACCCAGCGCTTTGACGTTTTCTTCCACCGCATCCATATAAGGCGCAGGACCACAAGTCATCACGGTGCGCGACGCGATATCCGGTACGGCAGCCAGCAGTTCGCGGGTTAAACGGCCTTCGATAAAACCGGGTTCGTTGGCCACTTCCGCGACCAGCGTCACCGGATAGTTTTTCCACTCTTCGGCGAAGATAACGTCTTTTGGTGAACGGACGTTATAAATCACCTGCACATCAGCCTGCGGGCGGTTTTTCGCCAGCCAGCGGCGCATGGACATAATCGGCGTTACACCACAGCCCGCCGCCAGCAGCAGGAAGCGATCGGTGTTTTTATCTTCACAGATAAAATCGCCTTGCGCGTCTGACAGCCAGATATAGTCGCCGCGTTTTACTTCGCCGGTCAGCCATTGCGAGCCAACCCCCTCGTCGATACGTCGGATGGTCAGCGTAATAAACGGGCTGACGCCAGGCGTTGACGAAATCGTATAGGCTCGCAGCGTATCGGCGCTGTTACGAATACTGACCAGCGCATACTGTCCGGCTTTGTACGAATAATGATCGTGACAGAACAGCGACAGGGTCCAGACATCCGGCGTTTCCTGTTGGATGTGGTGCACCTGCATCCGCCACGGGCATTGAGAGGTTGGCATCGTCATAGGTTCTCCTTACGCGCTCAGCAGCTGCTTCATATCTTCTTCAACGGTGGTCACGGAACGCAGACCAAATTTCTCGTTAAGCACAGCCAGCAGATCCGGGGTCAGGAAGCCAGGCGCTGTCGGGCCGGTCACGATATTGGTCACGCCCAGGGACAGCAGCGTCAGGAGGATCACAATCGCTTTCTGTTCGAACCAGGAGAGCACCAGAGACAGCGGCAGATCGTTCACGCCACAGCCCAGTTTTTCAGCCAGGGTCACGGCCAGGATAATGGCAGAGTAAGCATCGTTACACTGACCGGCATCCACCAGACGCGGCAAGCCTTCGATATTGCCGAAGTCCAGTTTGTTGAAACGGTATTTACCGCACGCCAGGGTCAGGATCAGGCAGTCCTGCGGAACGCTGGTGGCGAAATCGGTAAAGTAGTTACGTTCGCCGCGCGCGCCGTCACAGCCGCCGATCAGGAAGATGTGACGCAGTTTTTCGCGGCTTACCAGATCGATCAGCGAGTCTGCCGCACCCAGCAGGGTTTCACGGCCAAAGCCCACGGTGATCAGGTGTTCGATTTCGCTGTAGGTGAAGCCCGGCAGTTGTTGCGCCTGTTCAATAACAGGGCTGAAATCGTCGCCTTCCAGATGATTCACACCTGGCCAGCCTACGATGCTGCGGGTCCAGATACGGTCGTCATAGCTGCCCACGGTCGGGTCGATGATGCAGTTGGACGTCATCACGATTGGGCCAGGGAAGCGGGCAAACTCGGTCTGTTGGTTCTGCCAGCCGCTGCCGTAGTTACCGACCAGATGTTTGAATTTACGCAGTTCCGGGTAGCCGTGCGCCGGCAGCATTTCGCCGTGGGTATAGACGTTAACGCCGGTGCCTTCGGTCTGCTCCAGCAGGTTATGCAGATCCAGCAGATCGTGACCGGGAAATCAGGATACATTTGCCGGCAACCGGTTTGACGTTGACCTGAGTCGGCGTCGGGTGGCCGTATTTACCGGTTTCGCCAGCGTCCAGAATACTCATAACTTTAAAGTTCATCTGGCCGATACCCATGGCGCACTCCAGCAGCGCGTTCATGTCGGAAGGCCAGGTGCCAAGCCACGCCATATACTGGTGGTACTGGGCGTAAATCTCGTTGTCGTACTGACCCAGTACGTGGGCGTGTTCCATATAAGCTGCCGCGCCTTTCAGGCCGTACAGGCACAGTAAGCGCAGACCAAGAATATTTTCACCAATAACGGCTTTGTCGATATTAGGCGTAAACGCCGCAGCCTGGCGCTGCAGGTCGCCTAAGTCATCGCTGATCAACTGCAGATCGGCCATCGGATTATCTACCGTGGCGTTGGCATCGACGGCCAGGCAGCGTGCTTTCAGCGATTCGCGTTTTTCAATGGCTTCGCGTGCGTAGCCAACGATGCGAGGGGAATCAAAGTTAACGTTCGTCAGCGTGGAGAAAAAGGCGCGCGGTGCGAAGTTATCGATTTCATGATCGATAATCCCCAGTTCACGCGCTTTAACCGCCCAGGCGGACAGCCCTTGCAGGGCGGCAATCAATAAGTCTTGCAGGTCGGATGTTTCGGCGGTTTTGCCGCACATACCCTGAGCGTATGAGCAGCCGTTGCCAGCAGGAGTACGGATGGTTTGTTCACATTGCACACAAAACATAATGATACCTTAAAGTTATATTTGATATACATGTTTAAGATTATGCGTCTGTGAGAAGGGTTAAAAGGGGTTTTTACGGTTATTTCATTGGAGATTGATTTAGCGCAATTTTGGCGATGCTTATGCATCGCCAGCGCAAAATCAGGCGGCGAAAAACGCCATTAACAGGGGCACCAGTAAACTGAGCACAAAACCGTGCACGATGGCGGCAGGCACCATTTCCAGCCCTCCGCTGCGTTGCAGTACGGGTAAGGTGAAATCCATTGACGTGGCGCCGCATAAGCCCAGCGCTGCGGAACGACTGCGGCGTACCAGGCCCGGAATGAGCATGATGGCTACCAGTTCCCGCGCCAGATCGTTAAAGAAGGTCGCGCTGCCGATAACCGGCCCATAGGCCTCCGTCATCAGAATACCCGACAGCGAATACCAGCCGAAACCGGAAGCCATCGCCAGACCAGTACGAATCGGCAGGTCGAGGATCAGTGCGTTGATCACGCCCGCCACCAGCGAACTGGCAACCACCAACACCGCGACTATCATCCCACGGCGGTTCAGCACGATTTGGCGTAATGTCATGCCATTATTACGTAACTGAATACCAATCAGAAACAGCAGGAAAATAAGGGTGTACTCGCTGGCTTGTGTGGCATGAATAAGCACGTCTATGCCGGTTAATCCAAGCGCGAAACCCAGCACCACAACGCCACAAAGCTTAAGGGATTCCAGCGCCATAGCGATGCGCGACGGTAATTTTTCCTGATGATGGTGATGACGCCAAGGGAGAGACTTATCCAGCCAGAACAAGGCTGCGCAGTTGCAGAGTAAAATAACCACCACGCTGACGGCGGAATAATGAAAAATTGCCAGCAAATTCGTGCTCAGGTTATCAAGAAACGCCAGGCTGATGCCCATAAAAAACAGGATAACGTAGACAATCCAGCTCAGCAGGCGGTTAATGGTTTTTAAAGCGGTAGTATTATTCAGGGGAATAAGATAGCCGACGATGAGCGGTACTAAAATGATCAGTAATCCTGACAACATGGGAAATCAAGGTCCTTGCAGTAAATGAGCCTGTTAACACTACCCAAAGCCAGGAAATGAGTAAAGCTACAAAAAATAAAGATTTTTATGCAATAAAGGCCTGCGTTTTGCAGGCCTTTTTCTTTTAGCTGCGTTTCTCAAGCAGCGTACGGTAGATAACACCGCCCAGCACGCCGCCGATAATGGGCATCACCCAGAACAGCCAAACCTGTTGCAATGCCCATCCGCCCTGGAATAGCGCAACGGCCGATGGCGATCGGCGCGGTTTTATTCGCGCGGCATGAATAATAATCAAAAAAGCGCGCGTTAAAATAACTCCGGTAATAAAGCCAGATAGCATGGAATATCCGCCGGGGAATATTGTTTTATCCGTTTGTGATAATGAATGTCATAACAATGCGCTGTGACCGCTGCGGTTACACAACAGTGATCCTGCCGCTATACTCCCAGCACATAAAGGATCGGTAGCAACAGCGGGAGAACGTATGTTCCTTGAGCGCGTCGAGATTGTGGGTTTTCGCGGTATTAACCGTCTGTCCTTAATGCTGGAACAAACCAATGTTCTGATTGGCGAGAACGCCTGGGGCAAATCCAGTCTGCTGGATGCGCTGACGTTGCTGCTGGCGCCGGGCGACAATCTCTATCATTTTACCCGTGACGATTTTTGGTTCCCGCCAGGTGATCTTCATGGACGCGAACATCATCTGCACATCATTCTCACTTTCCGCGAAACCGAACCTGGTCGCCACAACGGGCGGCGATACCGCCACCTCGCGCCAGTATGGGATAACGGGCAGGATGGGTATGCGCGCATTCATTACCGGCTGGAAGGCGAACTGGCTGACGATGGCGCAGTGATGACGCTGCGCAGCTTTCTGGACAACCGCGGCGAAGCGCTGGAACTTGAGGCGATTGATGACCTGGCGGCACATCTTATCCGCCTGTCTCCGGTACTGCGCTTACGGGACGCTCGCTTTATGCAGCGTATTCGCAACGGCGCGCTACCCGGTGCGCCGGAGGTGGAAGTCACCGCCCGCCAGCTGGATTTCCTGGCGCGGGAACTGGTGGCGCGTCCGCAAAACCTTACCGATGGGCAGATCCGACAAGGGCTGTCGGCAATGGTGCAACTGCTGGAGCATTATTTCGCTGAGCAAAGTACGCATCAGGCGCGCTATCGTCTGCTGCGCCGCCGCTCTCATGATGAACAGCGCAGCTGGCGCTATCTGGATGTCATCAACCGCATGATCGACAAGCCGGGCAGCCGTACGCACCGGGTGATCCTGCTTGGCCTGTTCTCAACACTGTTGCAGGCGAAGGGCACGGTAAATCTGGATCGTGATGCGCGTCCGCTGTTGCTGGTGGAAGATCCCGAGACCCGTCTGCATCCGATTATGCTTTCTGTGGCCTGGCAGTTGTTGAACCTGTTGCCGTTGCAGAAAATCACCACCACCAACTCCAGCGAACTGCTCTCGCTCACGCCAGTGGAGCAGGTTTGCCGTCTGGTGCGTGAATCGGCACGCGTGTCCGCCTGGCGGCTGGGGCCAGGCGGAATGAATGCCGAAGACAGCCGACGTATCGCCTACCATATTCGTTTTAATCGTCCGGCGGCGCTGTTTGCCCGGTGCTGGCTGCTGGTGGAAGGCGAAACAGAAGTGTGGGTCATTAACGAGTTGGCGCGCCAGTGCGGCCACCATTTTGAAGCGGAAGGTGTGCGGGTCATTGAATTCGCCCAGTCCGGGCTGAAACCGCTGCTCAAATTTGCCCGGCGGATGGGTATTGAATGGCATGTGCTGGTGGACGGCGACGAAGCCGGGAAAAAATATGCCGCCACGGTGCGCAGCCTGCTGAATAACGATCGCGAAGAGGAGCGCGTTCATTTGACGGCGCTACCTGCCATGGATATGGAGCACTTTATGTACCGGGAGGGATTTTCCGATGTGTTCCACCGCGTCGCGCAACTGCCGGATAATATTCCAATGAATATGCGGCGGGTGATTATTAAAGCTATCCACCGCTCATCGAAACCCGATCTGGCGATTGAAGTGGCGCTCGAAGCAGGGCGGCGGGGTGTGGACGCCGTTCCGCACCTGCTGCGCAAAATGTTCTCGCGGGTACTCTGGCTGGCGCGGGGCCGTGCGGATTAACGTGCCTGCATCGCCTCGTTGATTTGCCCGGCGAGGCTATCCAGTAAATCGTAGCGGCGACGGTATTCCGCACGTTTTTTACTGGCGATCTCTTCCATTGGTTTACGGGCGACCGTTAACGGCAGCGTAAAATAGCCGCGTTCGCCCGGTACACCGTTCATCGATGCCCAGAAGCTGTCGTAATCAGCATGCAACAGCGCTTGTTTCTTTTTGGCGTAACGCCAGTTGCGATAAATATGGGTGTTGTTGCTCACCGCCTGGATTTGCTCAGCCTCTACCCAGGGCGCGAGCAGACAAGCCGCTTCAAGCAGGAGCCGCTTGGGGAACAACCCGTGACAGGCTTTGGTAGCAGTCTGGATCGATTCATGGGGGATCCAGCTTTTCGCGCCCTGTAGCCCGCCAATAAACAGCGTCGGTTTGCCCTCGTGCTCACGTAACGTAAACGTCATCCCGGCCAGAACCGTGTCGCTTTCATCACAAAACAGCAGCGTGGTCTCGCCTTCTTTATCCAGCGTCGCGAGGGAGGCAAGCTTAATACGGTACTGTTCGCCGTTTTTGCCGGTAAGCCAGGCAAGGCTGGCGCCCTGGGATGTCCAGTGCGATTGTAAAAGCGCTGCGGGTAAAAGACGGTGTAATTGTTTATAGTGAAAATCCAGTGCCGCACAGGCTTCAGAACGCGTGGTACCGACGGTTAAATAAGGGCGATGTAACCGGCAGGGTAAGCCCGGCTGTGCCTGCAATAGCATATCCAGATGCGGCTGACGCGCCAGCATACTGAGTAATTGCCCGGTGGCGAGCGGCGTCGCCAGCGAACGCAGAAGGAATTTACGACGATAGCGCCGATCCTGCCAGGCAGTACCTGGCATAAACTTACCGGCGCTCAGCGCGCGAAAAAGTTGCCAGCCGTTACGCGGCGCGTAAGGAATATCGTTTGCCGTGGCGAAAAAAGTAGACATAGCAGTGGCTCGAGAATTAAACGAACCTGTATTTGAACAGACTCATTTTCAATGAAAATTCAATGAGCGCAGGCGGTGCGGGTTAAAATCCGTTTTGTTGAGGGTGCGTTTAACCAACGCGATGGACAGTTCAAAAATGAGATCCGGGATTTATGCGCTTTAAGGGAAAAATGAAGAAACGTTATCTGGTGCTGGCTTTGCTGGTGGTTATCGCGGGCCTCTGGGCCTGGAAGACCCTTAACGCGCCGAAACCCCAGTATCAAACCATGATCGTGCGTAAAAGCGATCTGGAACAAACCGTGCTGGCAACGGGTAAACTCGACGCGTTAAAGAAAGTTGATGTCGGGGCGCAGGTGAGCGGTCAGCTAAAAACTCTTTCTGTCGAAATTGGCGATAAAGTTAAAAAAGACCAGCTTTTAGGCGTCATTGATCCCGAACAGGCCGAAAACCAGATTAAAGAAGTGGAAGCAACGTTGCAGGAGCTGCGCGCCCAACGCCAACAGGCGATGGCGGAAATGCAGCTGGCGAAAGTGACCCTCAGCCGTCAGCAGGCGCTGGCGAAAACGCAGGCCATTTCACGCCAGGACCTGGATACCGCCGCGACGCAGCTTACCGTTAAGCAGGCGCAAATCGGCACCATCGACGCGCAGATTAAACGCAATCAGGCCTCATTAGACACCGCTAAAACCAATCTGGATTTCACCCGTATTATCGCGCCGATGGCGGGTGAAGTGACGCAAATTACGACCTTGCAGGGCCAGACGGTGATCGCCGCCCAACAAGCGCCGAATATTCTGACGCTGGCTGACCTCAGCACCATGCTGGTGAAGGCCCAGGTGTCAGAGGCCGATATTATTCATCTGCGACCCGGGCAAAAGGCGTGGTTTACCGTGCTGGGCGATCCGCTCACCCGTTACGAAGGTGTGCTGAAAGATATTTTGCCCACCCCGGAAAAAGTGAACGACGCGATTTTCTATTACGCCCGTTTTGAAGTGCCGAACCCGAAAAGCGTGCTGCGTCTGGAGATGACGGCGCAGGTCCATATTCAACTGAGCGGCATGAAAAACGTGCTGACCATTCCGCTGTCGGCGTTAGGTGATCCCATCGGTGATAACCGTTATCGCATCACCATTATGCGTAATGGCGAAACCCGGGAGCGCGAAGTTTCTATCGGGGCGCGTAACGACACCCAGGTGCAGATTATCAAAGGCCTCGAAGAGGGCGAAGAAGTGGTCATCGGCAAAACCACACCCGGAGCGGCGCAATGACGGCATTGCTTGAGCTCACCGGCATCCATCGCCGGTATCTCTCCGGTGGCGAGCCCGTTGACGTGTTGAAAGGCATTACCCTGAGCATTAATGCCGGCGAGATGGTGGCAATTGTTGGCGCGTCCGGCTCCGGTAAATCTACCCTCATGAACATTCTGGGTTGTCTGGATAAGCCGACGTCCGGAAATTACAAGGTAGCGGGCGTCGATGTCGCGACGCTTAACAGTGATGAGCTGGCAAAGCTGCGCCGCGAACACTTCGGGTTTATCTTCCAGCGCTATCATTTGCTGTCTCATTTAACCGCGGCGCAAAACGTTGAGATCCCGGCCATCTACGCTGGCGTAGCGCGTAAAGCCCGTCAGCAGCGCGCTCGTGAACTGCTCGATCGTCTGGGGCTGGCGGCGCGAGTGGATTATTCCCCTTCGCAGCTTTCTGGCGGACAACAGCAACGCGTCAGCATCGCCAGGGCGTTAATGAACGGTGGGCAGGTGATCCTGGCGGATGAGCCAACCGGCGCGCTGGACAGCCACTCCGGCGAAGAAGTGATGGCGACCCTGAAACAACTGCGCGATCGCGGGCATACGGTGATTATCGTGACCCACGATCCGGCTATTGCCGCCCAGGCGGAGCGGGTCATTGAAATCCGCGATGGCGAAATTATCAGCAACCCGCCCGCCCGGAGCGGCAGAGCGGCGGCGAAGGTAGAACGCACACCGGCTGACGGCGGCTGGCAGCAACTGACCAGCGGCTTTCGCGAGGCGTTCAGCATGGCGTGGCTCGCCATGGCGGCCAATAAAATGCGCACGCTGTTAACCATGCTCGGCATCATTATCGGTATCGCGTCAGTGGTATCAATTGTGGTGGTGGGGGACGCGGCCAAGCAACTGGTGCTGGAGGATATTCGCTCCATTGGCACCAATACCATTGATATTTATCCGGGCACTGACTTCGGCGATGACGACCCGCAGTACCAGCAGGCGCTGAAATACGACGATCTGGTAGCCATCCAGAAACAACCCTGGGTGCGTTCAGCAACGCCTGCGCTGTCGAGCAATTTACGGGTGCGCTATGGCAACAAAGACGTGGCGGCCAGCGCCAACGGCGTCAGCGAACAGTATTTTAACGTATATGGCATGACCTTCAGCGAAGGGAATACGTTTAATCAGGCGCAGCATCAGGGACGCGCGCAGGTGGTGGTGATTGATGAAAATACCCGTCGCCAGCTGTTTCCGGATAAACGCAACGTCGTGGGTGAAGTGATCCTCGTGGGCAACATGCCCGCCACGATCATTGGCGTGGCCCAGGAAAAGCAGTCGATGTTCGGCAGCAGTAAAATTCTGCGCGTCTGGCTACCGTACAGCACCATGTCGGGCAGAGTCATGGGCCAGTCCTGGCTTAACTCTATCACCGTGCGCGTGAAGGATGGCTACAACAGCCAGGAAGCCGAGCAGCAGCTTACCCGCTTAATGTCGCTACGTCATGGCAAAAAAGACTTTTTTACCTGGAATATGGACGGATTCCTGCAAACCGCTGAGCGAACCACCCGTACGCTTCAGCTGTTTTTAACGCTGGTCGCGGTGATTTCATTGCTGGTGGGCGGCATTGGCGTAATGAATATCATGCTGGTTTCCGTCACGGAAAGAACGCGGGAAATCGGTATTCGTATGGCGGTGGGTGCCCGGGCCAGTGATGTGTTACAGCAGTTCCTGATTGAAGCGGTGCTGGTGTGTCTGGTGGGCGGGGCGCTGGGTATTGGCTTATCCTTGCTTATCGCTTTCACGCTGCAGCTGTTCCTGCCCGGCTGGCAAATTGGTTTCTCGGGACTGGCGTTATTAACGGCGTTTGTCTGCTCTACCGCCACCGGCATTTTGTTTGGTTGGTTGCCGGCGCGCAACGCTGCACGGTTAAACCCGGTGGATGCGCTGGCGCGGGAATAGGGTGTAGAGAAAAGTAAAATGCCAGCATCAAGGCTGGCATTTTAGCTGTGGGATGTACACAATAAACACAGAAGCGTTAAGCGACAGCCGCCTCTGCCTCCAGGGGAACGATTAGGCTGGCGTGATTGCCTTTGGGCCCCTGATGTACATCAAACCTGACAATTTGTCCGGCTTTAAGCGTACGGTAACCATCCATCTGGATGGTGGAATAATGAGCGAATATGTCTTCGCCGCCGCCTTCAGGGCAGATAAATCCAAACCCTTTGGCATTATTGAACCACTTAACAGTACCCGTCTCCATGCTTCGACATCCTTCATGAATCTTATAAGTAAGATGGAATGAACCGGTGGGTGAGGGTGCGTTGTTCAAAACCTCGCCAACTCACGCCTGTACAATTTAGAGAAATCAGGCAACGCGTCAAGCATTTGACGGGGTGAAATGGACAAGAATCAGTCAAAATTTTGAAGCAGTTAACGCTATTGCCATTAATGTGACAGTGTTCGCGGATAGCAATGATAGATGATAGTTATCTGTGAGTTAAGGTAGATTCAAATGGCGTATAACTGAATGAGCAGCAGGCATGCAGCCTGCGTAACGATTGAGTTAACCGACGATGATTGTGGGCAATGGGTAAGACGAACGATTGGTTAGATTTTGAGCGATTGGCGGAAAATAAACTCGATGAGGGGCTAAAACCGCCATCTATGTATAAAGTTATGTTAATGAACGATGATTACACGCCGATGGAATTTGTTATTGACGTGCTACAAAAGTTCTTTTCTTATGATGTAGAGCGTGCAACACAATTGATGCTCACGGTTCACTATCAAGGGAAAGCCATCTGCGGCATTTTCACCGCAGAAGTCGCTGAGACCAAAGTGGCGATGGTGAATCAGTATGCCAGGAAGCACGAACATCCGTTGCTGTGTACGCAGGAATTAGCCTGAACGGCGGATTTTATTGAGGGGGTGCCTATGCTCAACCAAGAACTGGAACTCAGTTTAAACATGGCTTTCGCCAGAGCGCGCGAGCACCGACATGAGTTTATGACTGTCGAGCATCTGTTACTGGCTTTGCTCAGTAACCCATCAGCCCGCGAAGCGCTGGAAGCGTGTTCTGTGGATTTGGTGGCGCTACGACAGGAACTTGAAGCCTTCATCGAACAAACCACGCCCGTCCTTCCGGCGAGCGAAGAGGAACGCGATACCCAGCCGACGTTGAGTTTTCAACGCGTACTGCAACGCGCGGTATTCCATGTCCAGTCGTCAGGCCGTAGCGAAGTGACAGGCGCTAACGTGCTGGTGGCGATTTTCAGCGAGCAGGAGTCTCAGGCCGCTTATCTGTTGCGTAAGCATGAAGTCAGCCGCCTCGATGTGGTGAACTTCATTTCTCACGGCACGCGTAAAGATGAGCCGCACCAGTCCAGCGGTTCGGAAAACCCAGTTAACGAAGAGCAAGCAGGCGGGGAGGAGCGTATGGAAAACTTCACCACCAATCTCAACCAGCTTGCGCGCGTCGGTGGCATCGACCCGCTGATTGGTCGTGATAAGGAACTGGAGCGAGCGATTCAGGTATTGTGCCGCCGTCGGAAAAACAACCCGTTGCTGGTAGGGGAATCCGGCGTCGGGAAAACCGCCATTGCTGAAGGTCTCGCCTGGCGTATTGTCCAGGGCGATGTGCCGGAAATTATGGCCGACTGCACTGTTTATTCACTTGATATTGGTTCGCTGCTGGCAGGCACCAAATATCGTGGTGATTTTGAAAAACGTTTCAAAGCGCTGCTTAAACAACTTGAGCAAGACGCCAATAGCATTCTGTTTATTGATGAAATCCACACCATCATTGGTGCAGGCGCGGCGTCTGGCGGCCAGGTTGATGCAGCAAACCTCATCAAACCGCTGCTCTCCAGCGGCAAGATCCGTGTGATGGGTTCAACCACTTATCAGGAATTCAGTAATATTTTTGAAAAAGACCGCGCCCTGGCGCGTCGCTTCCAGAAAATCGATATTACTGAGCCGTCAGTGGAAGAAACGGTGCAGATCATCAACGGCCTGAAACCGAAATACGAAGCGCATCATGATGTGCGTTATACGGCGAAAGCGGTGCGTGCGGCGGTAGAGCTGGCGGTGAAATACATCAATGACCGCCATTTGCCGGATAAAGCCATTGATGTTATCGACGAAGCGGGTGCGCGTGCACGCCTGATGCCGGTCAGCAAACGCAAGAAAACCGTTAACGTGGCGGATATTGAATCCGTGGTGGCGCGCATTGCGCGTATTCCGGAGAAAAGCGTATCGGCAAGCGATCGCGATACCCTGAAGAGCCTTGGCGACCGCCTGAAAATGCTGGTGTTTGGCCAGGATACCGCTATCGAAGCATTAACCGAAGCGATCAAGATGAGCCGCGCTGGGTTGGGTCATGACCACAAACCGGTAGGGTCATTCCTGTTCGCCGGGCCGACCGGGGTGGGTAAAACCGAAGTTACCGTTCAGCTCGCGAAATCGCTGGGTATCGAACTGCTGCGCTTTGATATGTCCGAATATATGGAACGTCACACCGTTAGCCGTTTGATTGGCGCGCCTCCGGGTTATGTCGGTTTCGATCAGGGCGGTCTGTTAACGGATGCAGTGATTAAACATCCGCACGCGGTGCTGCTGCTCGATGAAATCGAAAAAGCGCATCCGGACGTCTTTAACCTGCTGTTGCAGGTTATGGACAACGGTACGCTGACCGATAACAACGGCCGCAAAGCGGATTTCCGCAACGTGATTCTGGTTATGACGACCAACGCCGGGGTGCGCGAAACCGAACGTAAGACCATCGGTTTGATCCAACAGGATAACAGCACCGACGCGATGGAAGAGATCAAGAAGATCTTTACGCCGGAGTTCCGCAACCGTCTGGATAACATCATTTGGTTTAACCATCTCAGTACCGAGGTTATCCATCAGGTGGTTGATAAGTTTATCGTCGAACTTCAGGTCCAGCTCGATCAGAAAGGCGTATCGCTGGAAGTTAGTCAGGAATCACGTGACTGGCTGGCGGAGAAAGGCTATGACCGGGCGATGGGCGCACGTCCAATGGCGCGCGTTATTCAGGATAACCTGAAAAAACCGCTGGCGAACGAACTGCTGTTCGGCTCGCTGGTTGATGGTGGACAGGTGACCGTGGCGCTGGATAAAGAGAAGGGCGAACTGACCTATCATTTCCAGAGTGCCCAAAAGCACAAGCCGGAAGCGGCGCATTAATTCTTCACGATAAATAAAAGGCCGGGGAATTTCCCCGGCCTTTTTGTATTCAGAGCGCCGCAAAGCAGCAGCGCCGATGCGAGTATTACTTAGCGACTACGGAAGACAATGCGGCCTTTGCTCAGGTCGTACGGGGTCAGTTCAACAGTCACTTTGTCGCCCGTCAGAATGCGGATGTAGTTTTTGCGCATTTTACCGGAAATATGAGCAGTAACCACGTGACCGTTTTCCAACTCAACGCGGAACATGGTATTAGGTAACGTTTCCAGAACGGTACCCTGCATTTCAATATTGTCTTCTTTGGCCATCTAATCCTCTGGGGTATCACTACCAATGTTTTGAACCGGCAAGATAATGCCCAAGTTCACCAAATATGTAAAGATTTTGCGGTGGATAAACCGGCAAAGTTGATTCTGCGCATGACCCGATGGCACGGCAACAACCGCAACCAGAACGCAAACGTTAAGGGAGAAAAAAGCCTTGGCTGTGGATCCTAAACGGCGGCGGGTAATGTGAAGAGTTTTCTCTGCGGGCACAAGTATAGCACTTCCCGCCATAAAGTGCCGAAAACTTACAGACTGCATATATCAAACAGGATTTGCGGTACCCAGCAACGCGAAGGCAGCTGTTGTGGCTTTAACAGGCTGAGATAATTGAGGTAATCCCGTCGCGCTATCTCTGTCGCGCCTAGTGACGCGGTATGGCTGTTAAGCACCTGACAGTCAATCAACTGGCCGCCCTGACGAATAAAGTAGTCACAAAACACCAGTAGCGCTGTCTTGGAGGCGTTTTCCCGACGGCTGAACATCGACTCACCGCAAAACAGCGCGCCCTGGGCTACGCCGTACATGCCGCCTACCAGCTCATCCTGATGCCAGACCTCGATGGAATGGGCATGCCCGAGTTCATGTAATCGGACATAAGCCGCCAGTACATCCGGCGTGATCCAGGTGCCCTCATCCCGATCGCTGGCGCAGGCGTCGATCACCTGGCCGAAGGCATGGTTTAACGTGACGGTGTAGGGCGAACGGTTATGAAAACGCCGCATACTACGGCTGATATGAAACTGCTCAGGAAACAGCACGGCACGTGGATCGGGCGACCACCATAAAATGGGATCGCCCGGTGAAAACCACGGGAAAATACCGCGCTGGTAAGCCATTAACAGACGCGCAGGGCTCAGATCGCCCCCCAGCGCCAGCAGGCCATTCGGTTCCCGCAACGCCCCTTCCGGGGACGGAAAGGTGATGGACTCACGAGAAAGCTGAACCAGACGCATCTTACCGGGCTCCACCGCAGGACATTATCGTTTAATCACAATCATAGACTACGGAAGACTGGCGAAACTGGTAATATCGTCCCTGTTTTGCCATGAGCTCGTCATGATTACCACTTTCAATGATTTGACCATTATCCATCACCACGATGCGGTTGAAATCAGCCAAACCGCGCAGACGATGGGTGATCATCAGAACGGTTTTGTTTGCCGTTACCGTATCCAGCAACGATAAAATTTGCTGTTCCGTCCCTGCATCCAGACCTTCCGTGGGCTCGTCGAGCAACATCAGCGGTGCATCATGGAGCAGGGCGCGGGCGATGGCTAACCGCCGTAATTCACCACCGGAGAGCTGGCGTCCGCCTTCACCGAGCCAGCTATTCAGACCGCCATCTTCTAGCAGTTTCTCCAGACCAACCTGGGTTAAGGTACTGGCAAGCCGGGCATCGCTGGCCTGCGGGGCGGCGAGCAGAAGATTATCACGCAGCGTGGCGCTAAACAGATGTACACGCTGGGGCACCACGCTCATGCTGGCACGCAGCGCGCTTTCGCTGTACTGGGTAAGGGGCAGACCGGCAAGCGTAATTTCACCCTGCTGCGGGTCCCAGGCGCGGGTAAGCAGTTGCAGCAGCGTCGATTTACCGCAACCGGTGCGGCCCAGCAGCGCCACGCGTTCGCCCCCCTGAATAGTCAGCGAGACCTGGTTTAATGCGGGTTGCGCCTGTTGGGAGTAACGGAAGCTAACCTTATCAAAGGTGACGGCCGCCTGTTCGGGCGCGCTCATGGTTGCGTCAGAAAACGTGACATCGGGCTGTTGTTCGGTCAACTGGGTGACGCGCAGCGCACTGGCGATCACCTGGCCTAAATGCTGGAATGCGCCGGTAACAGGGGCAAGCGCTTCAAAGGCAGCCAGCGCGCAGAACACAAACAGCGCAATCAGCGCGCCAGGCGCGGTATTACCGCCTACACCGCCTGCCGCCATCCACAGCATCAGAACCACGGTCATCCCGCTGATCAACATCATCACGGCCTGCGAGATCGCAGTGAGGCCTGCCTGGCGGCGTTGCGCTTCCTGCCATTCGCTTTCGGTGCTGTCCAGCGCGTCACGGTAGCGACTGGCGGCGTTAAAAATCGTCAGCTCGGCATGACCAATCAACCAGGCGGTGAGCTGCTGGCGATACTGCGCGCGCAGGGCGGTAAGCGCTTCCCCCGTGCTTTTGCCTGCGCGATAGAAAAGGGGCGGGAGCAGCAACACGGTCAGCAGCATGATCCCACCCAGCGTTAACGCCAGCGTGACATCCAGTACCGATAACCCAACGGCGACCACCAGAATCACGACCAGAGCACCTGCCAGCGGTGAAATGACGCGCAGGTAAAGATGGTCGAGGGTATCAACATCGGCCACCAGACGGTTTAATAACTCGCCCTGACGAAACCGGGCGATGCCTGATGGTGAAAGCGGCAGCACTTTGCTGAAGGTATAGACCCGCAGGTGCGCCAGCACGCGGAAGGTGGCGTCATGGCTCACCAGGCGTTCAAAATACCGGCCCGCGGTGCGAGTGATTGCCGCGCCACGCACCCCTGCTGCAGGCAGCATATAGTTAAAGGAATAAACGCCCGCGACACCAACTACCGCAGAAGCGGACAAAAACCATCCCGACAGCGTTAACAGTCCGATACTGGCAAGCAGAGTAATAATCGCCAGCACCACACCCAGGCTTAACATCCATTTGTGGCGCTTATATAACGCCAGATAAGGTAGCAGTGCGCGCATTTAAATCTCCTCCTGGCGGTGGGCAAGCAGGGCGGCAAAATGGCTGTTCGCGTGTGCCAACGTCTCAAAGCGTCCCTGTTCAACAATCAGGCCGTTGCGCATCACCCATATCTCATCCCATTCGCGAATGTAATCGAGCTGGTGCGTCACCATAATGGAAGTTTGATTGCGGGAGGCGGCATTCAACGCCTGCATAACTTTCATCTCACTGTGGGCATCAAGACTGGCGGCTGGCTCATCCAGCATCAGTAATTTGCAGGGCGTCAACAACGCGCGCGCCACCGCGACACGCTGCGCCTGGCCCACGGACAATCCAGCGCCCTGATCGCCAATCGGCGTATCCAGCCCTTGAGGCAACTGATCAATAAATTCGCTGACCGAGGCCTTATCAAGCGCGGTTTGCAGCGCGCTTTCGCTGGCGTTCGGCTCCGCGAGCAACACGTTATCGCGCAGCCCTGGCGCAGGTAACTGGGGATTTTGCCCGACCCAGCTCAAACATTCGCGCCAGGCCTGGGGATCGAGATCGCGCAGTTCGGCGTCGTTCACCGTCAGCGAACCTTCATAGGGTAAAAAGCCCGAAAGCACATTTAACAGCGAACTTTTTCCCGCGCCGCTTTGCCCGACAATCGCTACGCGCTGGCCTGGCGCAAGCGTAAAGTTAAGCGGCCCAGCCAGGGCTTTACCTTCGGGAGAGAGAATGATCAGATTGTGGGCGCGTAGCGTCAGCGGGTCGTTATTGACCTTCAGCGTGCCCTGTGTCGGGCTTTGCAGCGGTGACTCAAGAAACGTTTTCAGGCTATCAGCGGCACCGACGGCCTGAGCTTTCGCGTGATAGAACGTGCCCAGATCGCGCAGCGGCTGGAAAAATTCCGGCGCAAGGATCAGCGTCAGGAACCCCGCGAACAGTGTCACAGCGGTGCCGTAATGGCCAAAATCCAGTTCACCCAGATAAGAAAAGCCAAAGTAAACGGCCACCAACGCAATGGACAGCGAGGTGAAAAATTCGAGAACGCCGGAAGATAAAAATGCCAGTCGCAGCACTTCCATGGTTCGACGGCGGAAGTCGACTGACGCTTCGCGGATATTTTCGGTCTCTGCCGCGCCGCGGTTAAACAGCCGCAGCGTTTCCAGGCCGCGCAAACGGTCAAGGAAGTTGCCGCTCAATCGCGCAAGCGCTGCGAAATTACGCCGGTTGGCGTCAGCGGCGCCCATACCGACCATAGCCATAAACATCGGGATTAGCGGCGCCGTGCCCAACAGGATCATTGCGGCTGCCCAGTTCACCGGGAAAATCACCACCACAATTAACAGCGGCACCGCGCCTGCCAGCGCCATTTGCGGCAAATAGCGGGCATAGTAATCATGCATGTCGTCAATTTGTTCAAGGATCAGCGTCGCCCAACTCCCGGCAGGCTTGCCGTTAATCCACGCCGGGCCAGCCTGCTGCAGGCGGTCTAACACCTGTTTGCGAACTTCCCGTCTGATATGCACCCCGGCACGAAAGCCCACCTTTTCCCGTACCCATACCAGCCAGGCGCGCAGAATAAAGATCAGCACCAGCAGGATGAACGGAAACAGCAACGCTTCGCGCGGGATGTTTTCCATTATCATATGGTTGAGAATACGGGCCAGAATCCAGGCCTGGGCTATGATTAACAGCCCGGTTATGACGCCCAGCAGGCGTGACAGATTCAGCCAGCGGCGGGAGATTACACTTTGCTGTTTTAACCAGCGGGTCAGTTCTTGTTGGCGGGTTTTATTCATTGGGTTGTAAGCAGGCGAAAGTCCAGTGAACTAAGGGTGTGAAAGCGCGCAGCCATGTTACAACGTCAAAAAAAGAAAGGCGACTTATTCAGTCGCCTTATTTAACTTGCAGAATTAATTATTATTTTCCGCCAGTCCATCAAGGTAGCGTTCCGCATCCAGCGCCGCCATACAGCCGGTACCTGCGGAAGTGATAGCCTGGCGATAGATGTGGTCCATGACGTCCCCGGCTGCGAAGACGCCCGGTACGCTGGTTTGAGTGGCATTGCCATGGATACCGGACTGCACTTTGATATAGCCGTTTTCCAGTTCCAGTTGGCCTTCGAAAATTGCCGTATTCGGGCTGTGACCGATAGCGACGAAAAGACCTGCAACCTCGACAGTTTCAATGTTATCGGTATTCAGGGTGTCGCGCAGACGAACGCCGTTAACGCCCATCTGATCGCCGGTCACTTCTTCCAGGGTGCGGTTGGTGTGCAGCACGATATTGCCGCTGGCTACTTTATCCATCAAACGCTTGATCAGGATTTTCTCCGCGCGGAAGCTGTCACGGCGGTGAATCAAATGTACTTCGGAGGCGATGTTCGCCAGATACAGCGCTTCTTCCACCGCAGTGTTACCGCCGCCGATCACCGCGACTTTCTGGTTGCGATAGAAAAAGCCGTCGCAGGTCGCGCAGGCGGAAACGCCACGGCCTTTGTACGCCTCTTCAGAAGGCAAGCCCAGATAACGCGCTGAAGCGCCTGTGGCGATAATCAACGCGTCGCAAGTGTACTCACCGTTGTCGCCGAACAAACGGAACGGTTTGTTTTGCACGTCAACTTTATGGATGTGATCAAACAGAATCTCGGTCTCAAACTTGGCGGCATGTTCATGCATGCGTTCCATGAGCGCGGGGCCGGTGAGGTCATGCGGGTCGCCAGGCCAGTTTTCCACTTCGGTGGTGGTGGTGAGCTGGCCGCCTTTTTCCATACCGGTAATCAGTACCGGATTAAGATTCGCGCGCGCCGCATAGACCGCAGCGGTATAGCCAGCAGGGCCGGAGCCTAAAATTAGCAGCTTACTGTGTTTAGCAGTGCCCATGAGATCCTCATTATAATTGGCAAACAATGGGCTGGATTGTAGGGAATTTGCCGGGGTAATAAAAGAGTGCAGCGATTTTGTTAACGATATGTGTAATAGCTTTAAACAATCTCAGAAACGCAATAAACGCGCTGGCTATTAGCGATACGAATGAAATTCACGTCGATATAAGGTGATAAAATGAGGAATAATCCCCACGCGTAATCAATATCTGGCACGTTCTACTAAAAATCGATGTTTTGCTTTGACAATCCCCTGCGCATTTGCGAAAACATTCGAGGAAGAAAAAAGCATTTGCGCGGGTAGACCCTTTTACCTTCTTCAGCTGATGTGTTTTTACCGGGCAATTGAAATCTACGCATGGTGTGGACAGACGCCATTCGTGATGTCGATTGCTGCCTGACGGCAACGGGCTTCTCAATATAAGACCCTGGACAATGATGTTGAACGGGTAGTGGCAGGTGTAGGGAAGGAATAGAGAGAGACAATAATAATGGTAGATAGCAAGAAGCGCCCAGGCAAAGATCTCGACCGCATCGATCGTAACATTCTTAATGAGCTGCAAAAGGATGGGCGTATTTCCAACGTCGAGCTTTCTAAACGAGTAGGACTTTCACCGACGCCTTGCCTTGAGCGTGTGCGCCGTCTGGAACGTCAGGGTTTTATTCAGGGCTATACCGCTCTGTTGAATCCGCATTATCTGGATGCATCACTTCTGGTTTTCGTTGAGATTACTCTGAATCGCGGCGCCCCGGATGTGTTCGAACAATTTAACGCCGCTGTACAAAAACTTGAAGAAATTCAAGAATGTCATCTGGTTTCAGGCGATTTCGACTACTTATTGAAAACGCGTGTGCCGGATATGTCTGCTTACCGTAACTGCTGGGTGAAACCTTGCTGCGCCTGCCGGGCGTAAACGACACGCGTACCTATGTCGTGATGGAAGAGGTTAAACAAAGCAATCGTCTGGTTATTAAGACCCGCTAATGCGGAACAGGTGCAAATTCATAGTAATTTGATTACACTCCTGTTAATCCATACAGCAGCAGTGCCGGGGCGACCCGGCACTGCTGTCCGTTTTAGCGCTTAGCTCGAAGAACCCTGGAGAGCCTTTCTTGAGCCAGGAATACACTGAAGACAAAGAAGTTACTCTGACGAAGCTGGATAGCGGTCGCCGACTCCTCGAAGCTTTGCTCATTCTTGTTGCCCTTTTCGCCGTCTGGTTGATGGCGGCATTACTCAGTTTCAATCCTTCCGATCCCAGCTGGTCGCAAACGGCCCTGGCATGAGCCTATTCATAACCTGGGCGGCGCGCCTGGCGCGTGGCTGGCGGATACGCTGTTCTTTATATTCGGTATCATGGCCTATACGTTGCCAGTGATGATGATTGGCGGATGCTGGTTTGCCTGGCGCCATCGTGCGAATGAGGATTACATCGATTATTTCGCCGTTGCGCTGCGTCTCATCGGCGTTCTCCGCGTTAATACTCACTTCCTGTGGCCTGGCGGCCATTAACGCCGATGATATCTGGTATTTTGCCTCCGGCGGCGTGTTGGGAAGTTTGCTGAGTACGGCAATGATGCCGCTGTTGAACAGCAGTGGTGGAACCCTCGCGCTGCTGTGCGTATGGGCCGCCGGTCTGACGCTGTTTACCGGTTGGTCATGGGTGGGTATTGCTGAAAAAATTGGCAATGTGGTGTTAAGCGTGTTGACCTTCGCCACTAACCGTACCCGCCGTGACAATACCTGGCAGGACGACGATGAATATGAAGACGAGTATGACGACGACCATGAAGAGGTCGACGTTAAAGAGTCTCGTCGTGCACGCATTCTGCGCGGCGCGCTGGCTCGTCGGAAACGTCTGGCGGAAAAATTCGCGAATCCGGTGGCCCGTCACACTGACGCAGCCCTGTTCTCCGGTAAGCGAATGGATGAGCCGGACAATGTGCAATACCGCGCGAGTGGCGTGGGTGTTGATATCGACCCGGACGATGTGCTGTTCTCAGGCCAAAAAGCCTTAACCCCGGAAGATGAAATCGATCCTTTGCTGAGCGGTTATTCAGTGGTGCCGACCGGCGCGCCTGCTGCGACCCAACCCGTTGCACCGGTTGCGCCAACGACGCCGCAACCCGTGCAGTATACCGCCGCACCTCAGCCTGAAGCGCCTGTGGTTGAGTGGCAGGCTGCGCCAACCACTCAGACGCCGGATGCGACCATCGCGCCTGCGCCAGAGCATTATGAGCCTGCGCCCGTTGCCCAGGATCCGATGCACTATCAGCCGTATCCTGATGAGCCTCCAGCGCCTCAGCAACCTGCGGAAGGGTGGCCGGAAGAAAACGCACCGTATTACCCACCTCATGCTACGTCGGATGCAGCACCGGTAGCGCCTGAGCCAGTGGTAGAAGAAGTCAAACATACCCGCCCACCGCTTTATTATTTCGAAGAAGTGGAAGAGAAGCGCGCTCGCGAGCGTGAGCAGCTGGCTGCGTGGTATCAGCCCATCCCGGAACCGATCGATTCGCTGCATAACAGCCCGCCTGCCAGCGAACCGAAGCCTGCCGTTACGCCATCAATGCCCGTTGATAACGTGACGCCGCCGGATATCTCACAGGTTGCTCCAACGGTGAAGGCCGCAGCGCAGGCCGCGTCCGCCGCCGCGTTTACGCCGGTATTCAGTATTGCTACTGATGCGCCGCGTGCGCAGGTGAAAGAAGGTATTGGTCCGCAACTGCCGCGGCCAAACCGCGTACGGGTGCCGACCCGTCGTGAACTGGCTTCATATGGTATTAAGCTGCCTTCTCAGCGAATGGCGGAACAGCAGGCGCGTCATGCGCAGCAGCCGCTGACGGACGATGAGGCAGACGCGCAGCAGCAAAACGAACTGGCACGTCAGTTTATGGCGCAGCAGCAACAGCGTTATCAGGATGAAGACGTTGCCTCACAGGTCACTGATGAGATTGACCTTGAGCAGGAAGCGCTTTCGCGCCAGTTTGCTGCACAGCAACAGCAGCGTTATGCCGGTGAGCAGCCGTCTGGTGCGATGCCGTTCTCACTGGATGATTTCTCGCCAATTAAAGCGTTGGTTGACGATGGCCCGAGCGAGCCGCTGTTTATGCCAAGCCCGGTTGCCGACGAGCCGCAGCAGCCAGTGCATCAACAGCCGCAGCCGTATGCCGCGCCGGTACAACCTCAACAGCCAGTGCATCAACAGCCGCAGCCGTATGCCGCGCCGGTACAACCGCAGCAACCAGTGCATCAACAGCCACAGCCTTATGCCGCGCCGGTACAACCGCAGCAGCCGATGCATCAGCAACCGCAGCAAGCCGAACCGCCGCGTGACAGTCTGCTTCATCCGCTGTTAATGCGTAACGGTGACAGTACGCCCCGGCAAAGACCTACCACGCCGCTGCCATCACTGGATTTACTTACGCCGCCACCCGCGGAAGTGGAACCGGTCGATACCTTCGCGCTTGAACAAATGGCGCGTCTGGTCGAGGCGCGTCTGGCTGATTTCAGAATTAAAGCTGATGTCGTAAATTACTCACCTGGCCCGGTGATCACCCGGTTTGAACTCAACCTCGCACCTGGGGTGAAAGCCGCACGAATTTCCAATTTGTCTCGCGATTTGGCGCGTTCACTTTCTACGGTCGCGGTGCGCGTGGTGGAAGTTATCCCCGGCAAACCTTATGTCGGGCTGGAATTGCCGAATAAAAAACGTCAGACGGTTTATCTGCGTGAAGTGCTGGATAACGCTAAATTCCGTGAGAACCCGTCGCCGTTAACCGTCGTGTTAGGCAAAGATATTGCCGGCGAACCGGTTGTCGCCGATCTGGCGAAAATGCCGCATCTGCTGGTGGCAGGGACAACCGGCTCTGGTAAATCCGTTGGGGTCAACGCGATGATCCTCAGCATGCTTTACAAAGCGACGCCGGAAGAAGTCCGCTTTATCATGATCGACCCCAAAATGCTGGAACTGTCGGTCTACGAAGGTATTCCACATCTGTTAACCGAAGTGGTTACCGACATGAAAGACGCCGCCAATGCATTGCGCTGGAGCGTCAATGAAATGGAGCGGCGCTATAAACTGATGTCGGCGCTGGGCGTACGTAACCTTGCCGGTTATAACGAAAAAATCCTTGAAGCCGAACGTATGGGCCGTCCAATTCCGGATCCATATTGGAAACCGGGCGACAGCATGGATGCGACTCATCCGGTACTGGAAAAACTGCCGTATATCGTGGTGCTGGTGGATGAATTCGCCGACCTGATGATGACGGTCGGGAAAAAGGTGGAAGAGCTGATTGCCCGGCTGGCGCAAAAAGCGCGTGCCGCTGGCATTCACCTGGTATTGGCGACCCAGCGTCCTTCTGTGGATGTGATTACCGGCCTGATTAAGGCCAACATCCCAACGCGTATCGCGTTTACCGTTTCAAGTAAAATCGACTCCCGCACTATTCTCGATCAGGGGGGCGCAGAATCGCTGTTAGGCATGGGCGATATGCTCTACTCCGGGCCAAACTCCACTAACCCGGTGCGTGTTCACGGCGCGTTTGTCCGTGACCAGGAAGTCCATGCGGTGGTTCAGGACTGGAAAGCACGTGGTCGTCCGCAATATGTCGCCGGCATAACGTCCGACAGTGAAAGCGAAGGCGGAGGCGCAGGTCTTGATGCCGGTGAGGAGCTGGATCCGTTGTTCGATCAGGCGGTTTCCTTCGTGGTTGAGAAGCGTAAAGCCTCAATTTCCGGCGTACAGCGTCAGTTCCGTATAGGCTACAACCGTGCAGCGCGCATCATCGAGCAGATGGAAATGCAGGGTATCGTTAGCGAACAGGGGCACAACGGCAATCGCGAAGTGCTGGCACCGCCGCCATTTGATTAAATAACGCCCCCTTGTTTCGGGGGCATTACCGTTCTGTGCAAAGATCGGTAAAGAGCTGGAAAATCAGCTTTTTCTTCTTTCGGGAATGATGTAGCCAGCGCTACAGTTAACGACACCTGTTGCCCGTGTCGGGCCTGGCGCATGTTGAGGAATCACAAAAATGAAAAAAATTGCAATGACCTGCGCGCTTGTTGCGGCGTTTGCCACCAGCTCGGTTTGGGCGGATGCGGCGAGCGATTTAAAGAGTCGTCTGGATAAAGTTGGCAGCTTCCACGCCAGCTTTACGCAGAAAGTTACAGACGGCAGCGGCGCTGCGGTTCAGGAAGGACAGGGCGATTTATGGGTCAAGCGCCCCAATTTATTTAACTGGCATATGACTCAGCCGGATGAGAGCGTACTGGTTTCTGACGGCAAAACGCTGTGGTTTTATAATCCATTTGTAGAGCAGGCAAGCGCGACCTGGCTGAAAGATGCCACGGGTAACACGCCGTTTATGCTGATTGCCCGCAACCAGGCGAGCGACTGGCAGCAGTACAACATCAAGCAAAGCGGCAACGACTTTGTGCTGACGCCGAAAACCAGCGCGGGTAACCTGAAGCAATTTACCATTAATGTCAGCCCGGACGGTACGATCCATCAGTTCAGCGCCGTTGAGCAAGACGATCAGCGCAGCAGCTATCAGCTGAAATCCCAGCAGAATGGCGCGGTTGATATGAGCAAGTTTACGTTCACGCCGCCGCAAGGCGTGACGGTGGACGACCAACGTAAATAGAGGTGTGAGTGAGTAACCTGTCGCTCGACTTTTCTGACAACGCTTTCCAACCTCTGGCCGCACGTATGCGGCCAGAAAATTTAGCGCAGTATATCGGGCAGCAGCATCTACTCGCTCCCGGCAAACCATTGCCACGCGCCATTGAGGCCGGGCATTTGCATTCGATGATCCTCTGGGGGCCGCCCGGTACGGGTAAAACCACACTTGCCGAAGTGATTGGCCGTTATGCGAATGCCGATATTGAGCGCATTTCTGCGGTCACCTCCGGCGTTAAAGAGATCCGCGAGGCGATTGAGCGGGCAAGGCAGAATCGCAATGCGGGACGGCGTACGATCCTGTTTGTCGATGAAGTCCACCGGTTTAATAAAAGTCAACAGGATGCGTTTTTGCCGCATATTGAAGACGGCACGATCACGTTTATCGGCGCGACCACTGAAAACCCTTCCTTTGAACTTAACTCAGCGCTGTTATCCCGGGCGCGTGTTTACCTTTTAAAATCCCTGACTGCAGACGATATCGAACAGGTATTAATTCAGGCGATGAGTGACGCTAAGCGCGGATACGGCGGGCAGGACATCGTATTGCCGGACGACACGCGTCGGTCAATTGCCGAGCTGGTTAATGGTGACGCCCGTCGGGCGCTTAACACGCTGGAAATGATGGCAGATATGGCCGAGGCCGATGCATCAGGTAAGCGTATTCTGAAAGCAGAATTGCTCACCGAGATCGCCGGTGAACGCAGCGCACGTTTCGATAACAAAGGCGATCGTTTTTACGATCTGATTTCCGCGCTGCATAAATCCGTGCGCGGTTCCTCACCGGATGCCGCTCTGTACTGGTATGCCCGTATTATTACGGCGGGGGGCGACCCGCTCTACGTCGCGCGCCGATGCCTCGCGATTGCTTCGGAAGATGTCGGTAATGCCGATCCCCGCGCTATGCAGGTGGCGATTTCCGCCTGGGATTGCTTTACGCGCGTCGGGCCGGCGGAAGGGGAACGGGCGATTGCGCAAGCGATTGTTTACCTGGCTTGTGCGCCAAAAAGTAATGCCGTCTACACCGCCTTCAAAGCCGCGCTTTCTGATGCGCGCGACCGTCCTGATTATGATGTTCCCGCCCACCTGCGTAACGCGCCAACGAAGCTCATGAAAGAGATGGGTTACGGCGACGAGTATCGTTATGCGCATGATGAGCCGAATGCCTATGCTGCCGGCGAAGTCTATTTTCCTCCTGAAATGGCACAAACACGCTATTACCGACCAACAAACAGAGGTCTTGAGGGGAAAATTGGCGAAAAGCTCGCCTGGCTTACTGAACAGGATCAGAAAAGCCCCACAAAACGCTACCGCTAATGCGGGCGTTGCGGTAAGGTTATCAGGCGTATAGGTGGCCGCAGGCTGTGGTCACTTTCTCCTTTTCAATTCGATAAGCACAGGATAAGCATGCTCGATCCCAATCTGCTGCGTACCGAGCCAGACGCAGTCGCAGAAAAACTGGCACGCCGGGGCTTTAAGCTGGACGTAGATAAGCTGCGCGCTCTCGAAGAGCGTCGTAAAGTTTTGCAGGTCAATACCGAAAATCTGCAGGCTGAGCGTAACTCGCGATCGAAATCCATCGGCCAGGCGAAAGCGCGTGGGGAAGATATCGAGCCGCTGCGCCTGGAAGTGAATAAACTGGGCGAAGAGCTGGAAGCGGCGAAAGCCGAACTGGAAACGTTACTGACCGAAATTCGCGATATCGCGCTGGCTATTCCTAACATTCCGGACGACAGCGTTCCGGTAGGCAAGGACGAGCACGATAACGTTGAAGTCAGCCGTTGGGGTACCCCTCGCCAGTTCGATTTCGAAATCCGCGACCACGTTACGCTCGGTGAAATGCATGGCGGACTGGATTTCGCTAATGCGGTGAAACTGACCGGTTCGCGCTTTGTGGTGATGAAAGGCCAGATCGCCCGTCTGCATCGCGCGCTGGCGCAGTTTATGCTGGATCTTCATACCGAAGAGCACGGCTATAGCGAAAACTATGTGCCTTATCTGGTAAACCACGCCACGCTGTACGGAACCGGGCAATTGCCGAAATTCGCTGGCGACCTGTTCCACACCAGACCGCTGGAAGAAGAAGCGGACAGCAGCAACTATGCGCTGATCCCGACGGCGGAAGTGCCGTTGACCAACCTGGTGCGTGATGAAATTCTGGAAGAGGAATCACTGCCGCTGCGTATGACTGCGCACACGCCGTGTTTCCGCTCCGAAGCGGGCTCCTATGGTCGTGATACACGTGGTCTGATCCGTATGCACCAGTTTGATAAAGTTGAGATGGTGCAGATCGTTCGTCCGGAAGATTCCATGGACGCGCTGGAAGAGATGACCGGCCATGCCGAGAAGGTCCTACAGTTGCTGGGCCTGCCGTATCGTAAAGTGCTGCTGTGCACCGGTGATATGGGTTTTGGTGCCTGCAAAACTTACGATCTGGAAGTGTGGGTACCGGCACAGGATACCTATCGTGAAATCTCTTCCTGCTCTAACGTATGGGATTTCCAGGCTCGCCGCATGCAGGCGCGCTGCCGTACTAAAACTGACAAGAAACCGCGTCTGGTGCATACCCTGAACGGGTCCGGTTTGGCAGTTGGGCGTACGCTGGTTGCGGTCATGGAAAACTATCAGCAAGCAGACGGTCGTATTGCGATCCCTGAGGTGCTGAAGCCTTACATGAAAGGTCTGGAATACATTGGGTGATTGCCCATCACTTTCTGATTAAAGCGCCTCCGGGCGCTTTTTTTATGCCCGCTCTGACGCAAAAAACATCCTGCGGCTTCGATGAAATTTTTCGACTGAATTCTGACGTTAGCCATTTTAAATAAATAATAAAATCATATTGTTGATTTCAATGTTTCGCTGTTTACCGGTCGGCTAAATGAATAACTTATATCGACATGGATAAAAGACCTTTTCGCATTTCAGATGCCGATTGACTTTGTTTTTGCTGGTGGCATGATGCGCGTGAATTTTGAACTTCCTCACGGTTTGATCCATGTCTACGTATACCCGGCCAGTGCTGCTTTTGCTCTGTGGCCTTCTTTTGTTGACTCTGGCGATCGCGGTATTAAATACCCTGGTCCCGCTCTGGCTCGCCCATGAAAACCTTCCGACATGGCAGGTAGGCATGGTGAGTTCCTCCTATTTTACCGGCAATCTGGTCGGTACGATGCTGACTGGCAGTTTAATCAAGCGCTGGGGATTTAATCGTAGCTATTATCTTGCCTCGTTGATTTTTGCAGCAGGCTGCGTCGGGCTGGGCGTGATGGTCGGGTTCTGGAGCTGGATGAGCTGGCGTTTTATCGCTGGGGTAGGGTGCGCCATGATTTGGGTCATCGTCGAAAGCGCCCTGATGTGCAGCGGCACATCCCGCAATCGTGGACGCCTGCTGGCGGCCTATATGATGGTTTACTACGTCGGCACGGTACTCGGCCAGGTTCTGGTTAGCAAATTATCCACTGAGCTGATGGACGTACTGCCGTGGGTAACAGGCTTGACGCTGGCGGCGATTTTGCCACTGCTGTTTACCCGCATCGTTAATCAACATGTGGAGCCACAGGCGACCACACCGGTCTGGTCAATGTTCAAACTGCGTCAGGCGCGCCTCGGCGTAAACGGCTGCATTATCTCCGGGATTGTGCTGGGCTCGCTGTATGGCCTGATGCCGCTGTACCTGAATCATCAGGGCGTCAGTAATTCCGGAATTGCTTTCTGGATGGCGGTGATGGTCAGTGCGGGCATCGTGGGCCAGTGGCCGATTGGTCGTCTTGCGGATCGCTTTGGTCGCCTGTTGGTACTGCGTGTGCAGGTTTTCGTAGTGATCCTGGGTTGCCTCGCCATGCTCAGTAACGCTGCAATGGCCCCTGCGCTGTTTATCCTTGGCGCGGCTGGCTTCACGGTTTATCCGGTCGCTATGGCGTGGGCATGCGAAAAAGTCGAGCACCATCAGCTGGTCTCTATGAATCAGGCTTTGTTGCTCAGCTACACGATTGGCAGCCTGCTGGGGCCGACGTTTACTGCCATGTTAATGCAGAAATACTCTGACAATTTGCTGTTCATCATGATTGCCAGCGTGTCATTTGTTTATCTGGTGATGCTGCTGCGTAAAGCGGGCCAGCATCCCACTCCTGTGGTCCACGCCTGAAACGAAAAACCCCCGATATCAGTCGGGGGTTTCTTTTTACCGGAAGCGGCTCAATACATCACTTTATGGCCGTACTGTTCCAGAATGCCTTTCACGCGTTCCATGGTCTCTTTTTTAGGCGGTTTTACGCCGTCGAGCTTGTACTCTTCGCCCATCGCCACCCATTTATGCTTGCCCAGCTCGTGATAGGGGAGAAGTTCGATTTTTTCGATGTTGCCCATCTCACGGGTAAACTCTCCAAGGCGGTGGGCGGAATCGTCATCGTCAGACCAACCCGGCACGACCACGTAGCGAATCCAGGTTTTAATTCCTTTTTTAGCGATGTAACGCGCAAATTCAAGCGTGCGGTGGTTGGATACCCCTACCAGGTTCTGATGGATCTCATCATTCATTTGCTTCAAATCGAGCATCACCAGGTCGGTCACTTCCAGCAGTTCATCCACCACCGGATCGTAGCGACGTACAAAACCATTGGTATCGAGGCAGGTATGGATCCCTTCTTTGTGGCAGGCGCGGAACCAGTCGCGAACAAACTCAGCTTGCAGCATCGCTTCGCCGCCAGACGCCGTCACGCCGCCGCCGGATGCATTCATAAAATGGCGATAAGTAACGACTTCTTTCATCAATTCATCAACGGTGATCTCTTTGCCGCCATGCGTGTCCCAGGTATCACGGTTATGGCAGTAAAGGCACCGCATCAGGCAACCCTGAAAGAAGGTGATGAAGCGAATACCCGGGCCGTCAACGGTGCCACAGGATTCAAATGAATGGATACGACCAATAGTTGGCTTGTTAGCATCTGCTACTACCGGGCTTTCTGTTTCAATATTTTGCATTAAATTACTCATATCGCTCAGTTAGCTCTAAAAACGAGGGGTGATGGACGCTATCTGGACATTCTGCTCATCGGAATGGTTCTAATCGCATCCGGTAAAACTCAGATGCTGCGTGAGCGTAAGTCTTGATCTGCTGAATGCTTGATTGCCCCAGAGCGCGCTGCAATACCCTTATTTTACCTCCTTTCACTATAAAATGTGTGGTAAATGTGGGTCGTACTGCCGGTAAAGCCTGCAAAGTATGCCGTCTGCTCTGTTATAAGGCTCTCTGTCGTATTGTCGTTAAAGCATCTCTTCTTTGCTGTGACTCTGGATTGCACCTGCATGAGTGCGTCGCAGTAACATACTCAAAAAGCGCCCATTAAAATCCTGAACCATTAGACTGAATCAAAAGCTGTTGCAGGCTGTGTTCGCTGATCGCGATTTTCTGTAAATAATAAAAAAGGCCCCGCATTCGCGGGGCCTTTTAGTACGTATTACAGTACGTTTGTACTCACACCATTACATGGTTTGAGTAAAGGTACGGGTAATCACGTCCTGCTGCTGTTCTTTGGTCAGGGAGTTGAAACGTACCGCATAACCAGAAACACGGATGGTCAGCTGCGGATATTTTTCCGGGTTTTCCATCGCATCGAGCAGCATTTCACGGTTCATAACGTTAACGTTCAGGTGCTGACCACCTTCGATAGACGCTTCGTGGTGGAAGTAACCATCCATCAGACCAGCAAGGTTGGTTTTACGCACTTCGTCATCTTTACCCAGCGCATTCGGAACGATAGAGAAGGTGTAAGAGATACCATCTTTAGCGTAGGCGAACGGCAGTTTAGCAACGGAGGTCAGAGAGGCGACAGCACCTTTCTGGTCACGACCGTGCATCGGGTTAGCACCCGGTCCGAACGGTGCACCAGCGCGACGGCCATCCGGGGTGTTACCGGTTTTCTTACCATAAACCACGTTAGAGGTGATGGTCAGAACAGACTGCGTCGGGATAGCGTGACGGTAAGTCGGCAGTTTCTGAATTTTCTTCATGAAACGTTCAACCAGGTCAACCGCCAGGTCATCCACGCGAGCATCGTTGTTACCAAACTGCGGGTATTCGCCTTCGATTTCGAAGTCGATAGCCAGACCGTCTTCGTCACGAATCGGTTTAACTTTCGCATATTTGATTGCAGACAGGGAGTCAGCAGCAACGGACAGACCCGCGATACCGCACGCCATAGTACGAATAACGTCACGGTCATGCAGCGCCATCAGAGAAGCTTCGTAGCTGTACTTGTCGTGCATGTAATGGATGATGTTCAGCGCGGTCACGTACTGCTTAGCCAGCCAGTCCATGAAGTGATCCATACGTTCCATGACTTCATCGAAGTTCAGCACGTCTGCTTTGATCGGCTCAGATTTCGGGCCAACCTGCATTTTCAGTTTTTCGTCAACGCCGCCGTTAATAGCGTACAGCATTGTTTTCGCGAGGTTTGCACGTGCGCCGAAGAACTGCATTTGCTTACCAACAACCATCGGGCTTACGCAGCAGGCAATTGCGTAGTCGTCGTTGTTGAAGTCAGGACGCATCAGATCATCGTTCTCGTACTGCAGAGAAGACGTATCGATAGAAACTTTCGCAGCGAATTTTTTAAAGTTCAGCGGCAGTTTTTCTGACCACAGAACGGTGATATTCGGTTCCGGAGACGGACCCATGGTGTACAGGGTATTCAGGAAACGGAAGCTGGTTTTGGATACCAGCGTACGGCCGTCAACGCCCATACCGCCGATGGATTCGGTTGCCCAGATCGGGTCGCCGGAGAACAGCTCATCGTATTCCGGGGTACGCAGGAAGCGCACCATACGCAGTTTCATAACCAGATGGTCAATCAGTTCCTGCGCTTCGGTTTCAGTGATTTTGCCTGCTTTCAGGTCGCGCTCAATGAACACGTCCAGGAAAGTGGAGACACGGCCGAAGGACATTGCTGCGCCGTTCTGGGATTTCACTGCGGCCAGGTAGCCGAAGTAAGTCCACTGTACCGCTTCTTGCGCGTTAGTCGCCGGGCCAGAGATATCACAGCCGTATTTCGCTGCCATCTCTTTGATTTGACCCAGAGCGCGGTGCTGTTCAGCGATTTCTTCACGCAGACGGATAGTCGCTTCCAGATCTTCGCCATTTTCCAGTTTTCCTTGCAGAGACTGGAACTGTGCGTATTTGTCTTTCATCAGGAAGTCGATACCGTACAGCGCAACGCGACGGTAGTCACCGATGATACGGCCACGGCCATAGGCATCCGGCAGACCGGTCAACACGCCAGATTTACGGCAGTTCAGGATGTCTTTGGTATAGACATCGAAAACGCCCTGGTTGTGGGTTTTACGGTATTCAGTAAAGATTTTTTTGATCTGCGGATCCAGCTCGCGGTTGTACGCTTTGCAGGAACCTTCAACCATTTTGATGCCGCCGAACGGGATAATCGCACGTTTCAGAGGCGCATCAGTTTGCAGGCCAACGATCTTCTCAAGGCTTTTGTTAATGAAGCCAGCGTCATGAGAGGTGATGGTAGAAGCCAGGTCGGTATCGAAATCAACTGGCGCATGAGTGCGGTTTTCCAGTTTGATGCCTTCCATAACTTTGTCCCACAGGGAAGTGGTCGCATCCGTGGCGCCAGCCAGGAAGGATTCGTCACCTTCATACGGGGTATAGTTTTTCTGGATGAAGTCACGTACGTTAACTTCATTCTGCCAGTCACCTTTGGCAAAAACCTTCCCAGGCTGTGGCTAACTTTTCATTAAGTTCAGACATTTAACACCTACCTTCTTAAGTGGATTTTTTCTTACTGCCCAGCTCGACATTAATGATTGTCATCACCGCGCAGATAAATGACCCAGTACGTCAACCCAACTAACAAACCGCCACCGATAATATTGCCGATCGTAACCGGTATCAGGTTATCAGTGATGAAGTTCATCACAGTCAGATGAGAAAAATTGTCCGGCGTGGAGCCGATAGCGGTCCAGAATTCCGGGCTGGCGAAGTTGCGGATCACAATGCCGAACGGAATCATGAACATATTCGCAATGCTGTGCTCAAACCCACTGGCGACAAACATGCCAACGGGGAGGATCATAATGAAAGCCTTATCGAACAGGCTGCGGCCGGAGTAACTCATCCACACCGCCAGGCACACCATCAGGTTCGCCAGAATACCGAGTGCCACGGCTTCAACAAAAGTATGGTGCAGTTTATGGTCAGCGGTTTGTAAAACATTCAAACCCCAGCCGCCATTTGCAACCATATGCTCGCCCGCAAGCCACATTAACAGTACAAACAGCAGCGCGCCGATCAGGTTGCCGACATACACATTAAGCCAGTTGCGTGCCAGTTGTCCCCAGGTGATTCTGCCGCTCGCTTTAGCGACAACAATCAGCACCGTGGACGTAAACAGGTCTGCACCGCAGATAACGCAAAGAATAAGCCCCAGAGAGAAACAGAGCCCGCCGATTAACTTGGCAATACCGAAAGGCATCGCAGCTGTGCCGGTAGTCGCGGTAATGTAAAAAACAAACGCGATTGAGATAAAAACGCCCGCTGTGATCGCCAGATAAAAAGTTTTCAGCGGTTGTTTCGTTGCTTTATAGACGCCCGCCTCTTCGGCAACTTTTGCCATCGCAGCGGGAAGTAATAGATCGAAAGGGTTGTCAGCTTTCACACTAACTCTCTCTATATTTAATCGGCGACGAGATACTAACAAAGCATTATACAGCAAAATTTGATATCGATCATATCTCGCCGGAGTTATAGGCCTGCAAAACGTGGTGTTATTGCAATTTTTTGTGTTAACCTTTTGAAATTAAAGGTAAAAATAATTTTTAAAGTTTATTATTAAAGTTGAAAGTTATAGCGCCACCTCATAGCCAACGGTTAATTAAAATGGAGTATTTATTAAAATTAGTAACATTAAAGCGAGTAATTTACTTTTAATTTTTACTCGTATTTAACCAAGAAATTACATTTGAAATAATTTGCGCCAATATAAAAAAAAGGGGCAATTAAATCGCCCCGTAATATAGCTGAGGTATGCACAATCGCATACGCTTTTTGAGTGACTTCAGGTTAAGAGACTTTCCAGAAAGCGGCTTTCGCGCGCTGCAGCTTCTCATAGGCCGCCAGCAGCGCCTGATGGGCCGGGAAGGCTTTCAGGTCAGCATCTACTGGCTGAAGACCGTAGAACGGCGATTCGCCGCTCAGGGCCGCGCTGGCGTTTTCCACGGCTTCGGCACCGTACATCCTCACAAAGGCGTTCAGGTATTGCAGTGGCTGACGCTCTTCTTCCTGTGCAAGCAGCAACAGGGTTTGCAGGCAACGGTAGTAATTTGCGCGTTCAGCGCTGAATACCGAACTGTTAAATTCCATGGTCCACTCGGTCCAGATCAGCGCTTGTTCCAGATCGCCGCCAGCCAGTGCCAGCATGGCTTTCAGTTCGCCGATGCGCAGGGTATACCAGCCGTTATCTTTGCCCGTTGCCAGGCCCAGCAATTCGCGAACGCGGGTAAAATCGTCATGACCTTCATCGTCAAGCTGGGCAATCAGATTAAGATAATCCTCTTTTTCCCACGCGCTGCCGGGCAGGGCCAGGATCGTCTCGCGCAGATGCGCGCCCATACTGTTGTTGGCGAGCCAGAGATCTTCTGCAGGATAAATATCTGACATACCGGGTACGATGATGCGGCAGGCGTACACGTTCAGATGCTCATAATCGGCAATATAAACTTCTTTATCTTCCGCTTTGAAGATAGCCATCAGCGTGGCGAACTCTTCTTCAGTGGTGCCGGCGAAGCTCCAGTCGACAAAGGGATAATCCGCGTCCTGTTTGAACATATCCCAGGAGATAAGGCCGCTGGAATCAATAAAGTGGGTTTCGAGATTCGCGTGTTCCGCCACTTCTTCGTCATCGAAGGTCGGAGGGGTAAACACGTCGAGATCTTTCAGGCTACGGCCCTGCAGCAGTTCTGTGACGGTTCGTTCCAGCGCTACGCCAAAATCAGGGTGTGCGCCGAAGGAGGCGAAACAGGTGCCATTCGCCGGATTGAACAGCACGACGCAAATCACCGGGTATTGACCACCCAGCGAACCGTCGTACGCAAAAATAGGGAAACCTTCAGCTTCCAGTTTCGCAATGGCTTCCACCACGCCTGGATAGCGTGCCAGCACTTCCTGCGGGATTTCCGGCAGGCTGATGCTTTCCGCGATGATGCGGTTTTTAATATGACGTTCGAAAACTTCCGACAGACCCTGAACGCGCGCTTCGTTTGCGGTATTACCCGCAGACATGCCGTTAGACACATACAGGTTGCCAACAATATTCATCGGAATATACACCGTCTGCTGGTCGGACTGACGGGTAAACGGCAGCGCGCAAATGCCACGTGATTCGTTGCCAGACTGAAGATCGATCAGCATGCTGGCGGTCAGTTCGTTTTCCGGATCGTAGAATTTACGCAGGCGTGCATCGAGAATGCCTGCCGGCAGCTCATCATCTTCCGGGATAGCGAACCATTTCTCGTTGGGATAATGAACGAAGGGGCCATTCGCAATGGTGTCGCCCAGCCAGAAATCGGCAAAGAAATAGTTCGTGGAGAGACGTTCGAAGTATTCGCCCAACGCAGAAGCCAGGGCCGCTTTTTTGGTCGCGCCTTTGCCGTTAGTGAAGCACAGTGCGGAATCTTTATCGCGAATATGCACGGACCAGACGTTAGGCACAGGGTTCAGCCACGAGGCTTCTTCGATATTAAAAACCGAGATCGGTGAGCTGCTGCTGGAAGCGAGCGATGGAATCTTCCAGTGCGGCATCTTTACCGGGAATGAAGGTTTGGGTCATGAGAGTCACTTTTATCGTACGCAAAGCGCGCAATGATACGGGTTTTGTGTTGCCGGTGCCATCTTCCCGCCGTTACGGGCAAAAATAATTGTTCGCGCTATGCTTTCCTTCAGCAAGGTACTGTAAAGGCGAAAAAAAATGAAAGCGTTTGATTTGCAACGGATGGCGTTTGACAAGGTCCCCTTTGAGTTTCTCGGTGAAGTCGCATTGCGCAGTCTGTACACCTTCATTCTGGTCTTCCTTTTTTTAAAGATAACCGGACGGCGCGGCGTTCGGCAGATGTCACTCTTCGAAGTGTTGATCATCCTGACACTGGGGTCCGCGGCGGGCGACGTCGCGTTCTATGACGATGTACCGATGATCCCGGTGCTGGTGGTGTTTATTTCGCTGGCGGCTTTATACCGCCTGGTCATGTGGCTGATGGTGCACAGCGAGAAACTCGAAGATTTGCTTGAAGGCAAACCGATGATTGTGGTGCAGGACGGCGAGCTTGCCTGGGACAATCTTCGCAAAGAAAACATGACCGAATACGAGTACTTCATGGAGCTTCGGTTAAGCGGTACTGAACAACTTGGCCAGGTCAAACTGGCGATTCTGGAAACGAACGGCCAGTTGAGCGTGTATTTCTACTCCGATGAGAACGTGCGGCCTGGCCTGCCGATCCTGCCTGACTCCCATAAACCAGCGTTTAAAGTGATGCCTGACGCCGGTGACTATGCCTGTATACGCTGTAGTGAGGTGGTGTCGATGAAGGCAGGCGAAAAATTAATGTGCCCGCGCTGCGCGCACAAGGAATGGGTTAAAGCCAGTCGCGCCCGCCGCGTCACATAAACAGTGAAATTCACGGCATTTTTTCTTCTGGCTGGGATAATCTGCCGTGTGATTAAGCGCACATTTTCTCCTCGCCGGGGATTAGCCATTGCAGCCGTACTCACTGAGTGATAAAACCGATAGCCACAGGAAAAACTTATTGTTATGCGTGGTGAGGGGAAATGACTCAGGTCTACAATTTTAGTTCTGGCCCGGCGATGTTACCGGCAGATGTATTGCTTTTAGCGCAGCAGGAATTACGTGACTGGCAGGGACTCGGAACGTCGGTAATGGAAGTCAGCCATCGCGGTAAACCGTTTATTGCGGCTGCGGAAGAGGCTGAAAAAGATTTTCGCGATCTGCTACAAATCCCCTCAAACTATAAAGTATTGTTCTGCCATGGCGGCGGGCGCGGCCAGTTCGCTGCCATTCCACTTAACCTGCTGGGCGACAAGACCACGGCGGATTATGTGGATGGCGGTTACTGGGCGGCCAGCGCGGTTAAAGAGGCGCATAAATACCTGACGCCTAACGTTATCGATGCCAAAATCACCGTTGACGGCAAACGTGCCATCAAGCCTATGAGCGAATGGCAGCTTTCTGACAATGCCGCGTATTTGCACTACTGCCCGAACGAAACCATCGATGGGATCGCCATTAACGAAACCCCGGACTTCGGCGATGCTATCGTCACTGCCGATTTCTCTTCGACCATTCTTTCCCATCCGATTGATATTGCGCGTTACGGTGTGATTTACGCGGGTGCGCAGAAAAATATCGGTCCGGCCGGTTTAACGATTGTTATTGTCCGTGAGGATCTGCTGGGCAAAGCGCATTCCGTATGCCCGTCGATTATTGATTACACCGTGCTCAGTGAAAACGACTCCATGTTTAACACGCCGCCGACCTTTGCCTGGTATCTCTCAGGCCTGGTGTTCAAATGGCTGAAGCAGAAGGGCGGTGTGGAAGCGATGGATCGTATTAATCAACAAAAAGCAGAACTGCTGTATGGCGTTATCGATAACAGCGATTTCTATCGTAACGATGTGGCAAGCGCGAACCGCTCGCGCATGAATGTGCCGTTCCAGTTGGCCGACAGCAACCTCGACGCGCTTTTCCTTGATGAGTCGTTTAAGGCGGGTCTTCACGCACTGAAAGGGCACCGCGTTGTTGGCGGCATGCGTGCCTCTATCTATAACGCCATGCCGCTGGAAGGCGTTATAGCGTTGACTGATTTTATGAAAGATTTTGAGCGTCGCCACGGTTAAATCCTCGTTGTTGTTTTTCTTCCCCGCAGTACGTCTGCGGGGCTTTTCTTTTGTTGACCGAGAATTTTTGCATGCAGGAATCCCTGACTTTACAGCCCATCGCGCACGTTGAGGGCACCATCAATCTCCCCGGCTCAAAGAGCGTCTCCAACCGCGCGTTGTTGCTGGCTGCGTTAGCGCACGGCAAAACGGTGCTCACCAACTTGCTGGACAGCGATGACGTCCGCCATATGCTGAATGCCCTGAAAGCGCTGGGCGTGCACGTCGTGCTGTCCGACGATCGCCGTCGCTGTGAAGTGACCGGTTTGGGCGGCCCATTCCAGACTACCGGCGAGCTGGAGTTGTTTTTAGGGAATGCCGGCACCGCGATGCGTCCGCTGGCGGCGGCGCTTTGTCTTGGTCATCACGATATTGTGCTCACCGGCGAACCGCGTATGAAAGAGCGCCCCATCGGCCATCTGGTGGATGCGTTGCGCCAGGGCGGCGCACAGATTGATTATCTGGAGCAGGAAAATTATCCTCCGCTGCGCCTGCGGGGCGGGTTTACCGGCGGGAATGTTGAGGTTGACGGTAGCGTCTCCAGCCAGTTTTTAACCGCCTTGTTGATGGCCGCGCCGCTGGCCGCGCAGGACACCGTTATCACGATTAAAGGCGATCTGGTGTCTAAGCCGTACATTGATATCACGCTGCATTTAATGAAAGCCTTTGGGGTGAATGTCGAAAACGGCGACTACCAGCGTTTTGTAATCCGCGGCGGGCAACGCTATCAAACGCCCGGTGAGTATCTGGTGGAAGGCGACGCCTCTTCTGCTTCTTATTTTCTCGCAGCTGCGGCAATCAAAGGCGGCACGATTAAAGTGACCGGCATTGGCCGCAACAGCGTCCAGGGCGATATCCGCTTTGCAGACGTACTGGAAAAAATGGGCGCGCAGATAACCTGGGGCGACGATTACATCGCCTGCACCCGTGGCGACCTCAATGCTATTGATATGGATATGAACCATATCCCCGATGCCGCCATGACTATCGCGACTACGGCGCTGTTCGCGAAAGGCACCACTACTTTACGTAATATCTACAACTGGCGAGTCAAAGAGACCGACCGCCTTGCCGCCATGGCGACAGAGTTGCGTAAAGTCGGCGCAACGGTGGAAGAGGGGCATGATTTTATTACCATTACACCGCCCGGGCAGCTGCGCTTCGCCGATATCGGCACTTATAACGATCACCGTATGGCGATGTGTTTTTCGCTGGTCGCGCTGTCGGATACGCCCGTGACGATCCTCGATCCCAAATGCACCGCAAAAACATTTCCGGACTACTTTCAACAACTGGCCCGTTTAAGCCAGCTTGCCTGAACCTCTGGCCGCAGGTATCTGCGGCCCTTTCATGACATATCCTTACAGCACAGTTGCGCAATTCTTCTACACTCAGCCTCATTCCCTGCGATATTTAACGTGAAAAGTAACACCCGTGTAGGTTGCGGCGTATAATGCCTGCCGTTCACGTTTCAGGCATGCCATTAAATGAAGGAGAGTAAGATGACGGCAACAGCCCCGGTGATTACCGTTGATGGGCCGAGTGGTGCGGGCAAAGGCACGCTATGTAAAGCCCTGGCTGAAACATTGCAGTGGCATTTGCTGGATTCTGGCGCCATCTATCGCGTACTGGCGTTAGCGGCGTTGCATCACCATGTTGATGTCGCCTCCGAAGAAGCGCTTGTGCCTTTGGCCGCGCACCTTGATGTGCGTTTTGTGGCCACGAAAGACGAACTCGAAGTGATCCTGGAAGGGGAAGATGTGAGCGGCGAAATCCGCACGCAGGAGGTCGCTAACGCGGCTTCGCAAGTCGCTGCATTTCCACGCGTGCGCGAAGCTTTGTTGCGCCGTCAGCGCGCATTTCGCGAAGCGCCGGGTCTGATTGCCGACGGACGCGATATGGGTACCGTGGTATTTCCTGACGCGCCAGTGAAAATTTTCCTTGACGCTTCCTCTGAAGAGCGTGCCCAGCGCCGTATGCTACAGTTGCAGGAAAAAGGCTTTAGTGTTAACTTTGAACGCCTTTTGGCCGAGATCAAAGAACGTGACGATCGCGATCGAAACCGTTCTGTAGCGCCGCTTGTTCCCGCTGCCGATGCTTTAGTTCTGGATTCCACGAGTTTAAGCATTGAGCAAGTGATTGAAAAAGCGCTACAATATGCGCGCCAAAAACTGGCTCTCGCTGATTAAGCGACAGAATTTGCAGTACCCCCGTTGCAATGGATTGACAGCGGGTATGTGAAACAACCCCATCCGGCATGAAGCCAGGTGGACGTTAAATTAAAACCTGAAGATTAAACATGACTGAATCTTTTGCTCAACTCTTTGAAGAATCCCTGAAAGAAATCGAAACCCGCCCGGGTTCTATCGTTCGTGGTGTTGTTGTTGCTATCGACAAAGACGTCGTACTGGTTGACGCCGGTCTGAAGTCTGAGTCTGCCATTCCGGCTGAGCAGTTCAAAAACGCCCAGGGCGAAATTGAAATCCAGGTTGGTGACGAAGTTGACGTTGCTCTGGATGCAGTAGAAGACGGTTTCGGTGAAACCCTGCTGTCTCGTGAGAAAGCGAAGCGTCACGAAGCATGGCTGATGCTGGAAAAAGCTTACGAAGAAGCTGCGACCGTTACTGGTGTTATCAATGGCAAAGTCAAGGGCGGCTTCACTGTTGAGCTGAACGGTATTCGTGCGTTCCTGCCAGGTTCTCTGGTAGACGTGCGTCCGGTTCGCGACACGCTGCACCTCGAAGGCAAAGAGCTTGAATTCAAAGTAATCAAGCTGGACCAGAAACGTAACAACGTGGTTGTTTCTCGTCGTGCCGTTATCGAGTCTGAAAACAGCGCAGAGCGCGATCAGCTGCTGGAAAACCTGCAGGAAGGCATGGAAGTTAAAGGTATCGTTAAGAACCTCACTGACTACGGTGCATTCGTTGATCTGGGCGGCGTAGACGGCCTGCTGCACATCACTGATATGGCATGGAAACGCGTTAAGCATCCGAGCGAAATCGTGAACGTTGGCGACGAAATCACTGTTAAAGTGCTGAAGTTCGACCGCGAGCGTACCCGTGTTTCCCTGGGCCTGAAACAGCTGGGCGAAGATCCGTGGGTGGCTATTGCTAAACGTTACCCGGAAGGCACTCGTCTGACTGGCCGCGTGACCAACCTGACCGACTACGGCTGCTTCGTTGAAATCGAAGAAGGCGTTGAAGGCCTGGTGCACGTTTCCGAAATGGACTGGACCAACAAAAACATCCACCCGTCCAAAGTTGTTAACGTTGGCGACGTAGTGGAAGTGATGGTTCTGGATATCGACGAAGAACGTCGTCGTATCTCCCTGGGCCTGAAACAGTGCAAATCCAACCCGTGGCAGCTGTTTGCTGAGACCCACAACAAAGGCGATCGCGTTGAAGGTAAAATCAAGTCTATCACTGACTTCGGTATCTTCATCGGCCTGGACGGCGGCATCGACGGCCTGGTTCACCTGTCTGACATCTCCTGGAACGTTGCAGGCGAAGAAGCAGTTCGTGAATACAAAAAAGGCGACGAAATTGCAGCGGTTGTTCTGCAGGTTGACGCAGAGCGTGAGCGTATCTCCCTGGGCGTTAAACAGCTCGCAGAAGATCCGTTCAACAACTACGTTGCGCTGAACAAGAAAGGCACTATCGTTACTGGTAAAGTAACGGCAGTTGACGCGAAAGGTGCTACAGTTGAATTAGCAGATGGCGTTGAAGGCTACCTGCGCGCTTCTGAAGCTTCCCGTGACCGCGTTGAAGACGCTACTCTGGTTCTGAGCGTTGGCGACGATGTTGAAGCGAAATTCACCGGCGTTGATCGTAAAAACCGTGTTGTAAGCCTGTCTGTTCGTGCGAAAGACGAAGCTGACGAGAAAGATGCAATCGCAACTGTTAACAACAAACAGGAAGACGGCAACTTCTCCAACGCAATGGCTGAAGCATTCAAAGCAGCTAAAGGCGAGTAATCGTCAGAGCGCTAACTCAGGGCGGCTGCGGCCGCCCTTGTTCGATTGATAGCTGTAAGCAAATTTTCCTGAATGGAAACCGGAGGAATGATGACCAAGTCAGAATTGATTGAAAGACTTGCAACCCAGCAATCTCACATCCCTGCGAAAGCCGTAGAAGATGCGGTAAAAGAGATGTTGGAGCATATGGCCTCTACTCTCGCACAGGGCGAGCGTATTGAAATCCGGGGTTTCGGCAGTTTTTCCTTACACTATCGCGCTCCGCGCACTGGCCGTAACCCGAAAACGGGCGATAAAGTGGATCTGGAAGGTAAATACGTTCCGCACTTTAAGCCGGGTAAAGAGTTACGTGACCGCGCCAATATTTACGGTTAAGCTCCGTTAAGCTTCACCAGAAGACGACATCTCAGGATGTCGTTTTTTTTTGGCTGTTGCTAACGCTGCGCACTGGCTCGAAAAATGATAACTGCCGGATGTAAAGCCAAAGCTTTCATGGAAGGCGGCACGTAACCTTTAACAATCGCGCTCGTAGAAAGTATCCCGCCCGTCATACTGCAGGCAGACAGGAGGTCTGCATGCCGTTGCCCATTCTTTGTTACTGCGTAATAGCCGGTACGCTTCCGCTGCTCTGGTTACCTCAATTACCTTCATTCGGCATGCTCGCCGCGATCGTCGCTTGCGGATTGCTGATACTGATGATGCCTGGGAGGTGCGCGCGGGTAATTGCGTTTACCTTGCTGTTATTTTGCTGGGCCTCGCTGGCTGCATGGCAATCTCTTGGGCCGCTGGCGCTAGTTGCACATCAACAGGATGTGGAAGCGACCATTCTGCAAACAGACGGCGCAACGCGTCATCTGGTGCGCATTTCTCGTATCAACGGCCAATGGCAGTTTCCCGCTATCGCTGTTGAGTTACCCGGCAGCTATCTCGCAGAAAAGGTATGCGCAGGGCAGCGCTGGCGCATAGTCGCACGACTAAGGCCGGTTCACGGGCAACTTAATGAAGGAGGCTATGATAAACAACGCTCTGCACTCTCTCAGCGGCGCATTCTGACCGGGCGGGTCATTTCATCGCAGATTATTGATGCGCGTTGCAGCTGGCGGGCAAATTTTATGTCCTCCATGAGCGAGACCATGGTCAACCTTCCGTGGCGACAGGTGATTATGGCGCTGGGCTTTGGCGAGCGGATGGCGGTTAGTGATGACGTTAAAACAGTAATGCGTGATACCGGAACAGCCCATTTAATGGCGATTTCGGGGCTGCATATCGGCCTGGCTGGACTGATGGGGTGGGGCATAGCGCGACTGATGCAACTTGCCTTACCGGCAAGGCTGATTCATTTTGCGTTTCCCTTGCTGGTCGGCCTGGCGGCTGGCGGCGTGTATACCGGATTAAGTGGCGCGAATCCTCCGGCGGTTCGAACATTTATCGCCATGCTCATTTGGGCCCTGCTTAAACTCAGCGGGCGCACCGGGCAGCCAGCTCAGGTATGGCTGTGTTGTATCGCCGGGATATTATTTATCGATCCGCTGACCGTCTTATCAGAGAGTTTTTGGCTGTCAGTTATGGCCGTGGGTGCGCTGTTATTTTGGTTTCGCTGGGTACCTTTCAGGCCGCCTGGTTTATTGCGGTTTATTAAACCGGCGCTGGGGTTACTGCATCTTCAGGTGGGTATGGGCCTCTTGCTGCTGCCGTTACAGGTGCTGATATTCCAAGGCATCAGTATGACATCTGTCATCGCTAATCTCTTCGCAGTCCCCGTCGTGACGTTGATTACGGTGCCGCTTATTTTACTGGCGATGGTAGCGAACCGGCTGGATGCTCACATGATTGAGCAGTTTTTAACGTACCTGGCCGACCGCGCTTTAGCTGGCGTATTTTCAGGGCTACAGGCGCTACCGCCGGGCTGGCTCGATATCGATCGGCGCTTCCTCTGGCTGGCGCTCTGCCCGTGGTTGCTTATTGTCCTCTGGCGGCTACGCTTTCAATGGTGCACGCCATTATTGCCGGTTATCGCAGGACTGTTGATGTGTGAGCCTTTATTTCGTCCGGTCCAGGAAAAAGACTGGTCAATGCATATGCTGGATATCGGTCATGGGCTGGCGATGGTCATTGAGCGAAACGGGCACGCCATGCTTTATGACACTGGAAATGCATGGCCAGGAAGCGACAGCGCTCGTCAAACCATTATTCCCTGGCTGCGCTGGCACAACCTGACACCTGACGGCATCATTTTAAGTCACGAGCATCTCGATCATCGCGGCGGCCTGAAGAGTTTGATGAAACAGTGGCCAGCGTTGCCGGTCATTAGCCCCCTTGGCTGGGCAGGCCATCGTCCCTGCGTGCGCGGTGAGAAATGGCAATGGCAAGGTCTGATGTTTACGGTGCACTGGCCGTTAAGGCTATCCGGAGAGACCGGCAATAACGCCTCGTGCGTCGTGAAAGTGAGCGACGGTCAACAGAGTATGTTGTTGACGGGGGATATTGAAGAGACCGCCGAGCGGTTAATGGTGAAACATCACTGGCGTGAGTTGCGCGCATCGGTGATACAGGTGCCGCATCACGGAAGCAGAACATCTTCCAGCGCGGTTTTGCTTGGCGCAGCCCACGGGAATACCGCTTTGGCTTCGGTAGCACGCTATAACGCATGGCGTTTACCCTCGAAAACGGTAATCGCACGCTACCAGCAAAACGGGTACCAGTGGGAAGATACTGCCCATTCGGGGCAAATCACGGTGAATTTTTCGACTAAAGGCAACGTTATCACACGCTTTCGCGAGCAACTTTCGCCTCGCTGGTATCATCAGTGGTTTGGCGTACATAAGGATAACGGGTAGAATATGCGGCTATTTCAACGAATGCTGGTTTTTTGAATGCATACTGATAAAGATCTTTCGACGTGGCAAACCTTCCGCCGCCTGTGGCCAATGATTGCCCCTTTCAAACCAGGCCTTATTGTCGCGGCGATAGCCCTTATTCTTAACGCAGCGAGCGATACTTATATGCTGTCGCTGCTTAAGCCATTACTGGATGATGGTTTTGGTAAAACGGATCGGTCTGTATTGCTCTGGATGCCGCTGGTCGTTATTGGCCTTATGGTGCTGCGCGGTATCACCAGTTATATCTCAAGTTACTGTATTTCATGGGTTTCCGGCAAAGTGGTTATGTCCATGCGCCGCCGCCTGTTTAACCACATGATGGGAATGCCGGTTTCTTTCTTTGATAAACAATCCACCGGTACGCTGCTTTCACGCATAACCTATGACTCCGAGCAGGTCGCGTCCTCTTCTTCAGGCGCGCTGATCACCGTTGTACGTGAAGGCGCGTCAATAATCGGCCTGTTTGTCATGATGTTTTACTACAGCTGGCAATTGTCCCTGATTTTGATTGTGTTAGCGCCCGTGGTTTCCATTGCTATTCGTGTGGTCTCCAAGCGTTTTCGCAATATCAGTAAAAATATGCAGAATACCATGGGGCAGGTGACGACCAGCGCAGAGCAGATGCTTAAAGGCCATAAGGAAGTGCTGATGTTTGGCGGTCAGGAAGTCGAGTCAGAGCGATTTGCCAAGGTCAGTAACAAAATGCGCCAACAAGGTATGCGCATGGTTTCCGCATCCTCTATTTCTGACCCGATTATTCAGTTAATCGCGTCGCTTGCTCTGGCTTTCGTGCTTTATGCCGCCAGTTTCCCAAGCGTAATGGAAACACTTACGGCGGGGACCATTACCGTCGTGTTCTCAGCCATGATCGCGCTTATGCGTCCGTTAAAGTCACTGACTAACGTTAACGCCCAGTTCCAGCGTGGTATGGCCGCCTGCCAGACGCTGTTCAGCATTCTGGATAGCGAGCAGGAAAAAGATGACGGTACGCTCACCATTGAACGTGCCAAAGGCGATGTCGATTTCCGCAACGTCACTTTCACGTATCCCGGAAGAGATACGCCAGCGTTGCGGGATATCAACCTGCATATTCCGGAAGGAAAAACGGTGGCATTGGTTGGTCGGTCTGGCTCGGGCAAATCCACAATCGCCGGGCTGATTACGCGCTTCTACGACATAGATGAAGGCCAGATCCTGTTGGACGGGCACGATCTGCGCGAGTATACGCTGACCTCGCTGCGTAATCAGGTCGCGCTGGTTTCGCAAAACGTGCATTTGTTTAACGATACCGTTGCCAATAACATCGCTTACGCCCGTACCGAAGAGTACAGCCGTGAGGAAATAGAGAAAGCGGCGAAGATGGCCTACGCCACCGACTTTATCAATAAGATGGATAACGGCTTCGATACGATTATCGGCGAAAATGGTGTGATGCTCTCTGGCGGTCAACGTCAGCGTATCGCTATTGCGCGTGCACTGTTACGTGATAGCCCAATCCTGATCCTTGATGAAGCGACCTCCGCGCTGGATACCGAGTCTGAGCGCGCAATCCAGGCCGCTCTTGACGAACTGCAAAAAAACCGCACTTCTCTGGTCATTGCGCACCGCCTGTCGACTATCGAGAAAGCCGACGAAATTGTCGTGATCGAAGATGGGCGCATTGTTGAGCGCGGCACGCATAGCGATTTGCTGGAGCAACGCGGCGTTTACGCGCAGCTTCATAAAATGCAGTTTGGCGCATGATTGAAAAAATCTGGTCCGGACAATCTCCACTCTGGATACTGCTGCTACCGCTTTCCGGGCTGTATGGCCTGGTAAGCAACCTGATCCGGTTGAGCTATCGGCTGGGATTGCGAAAATCCTGGCGTGCGCCGGTTCCGGTAGTGGTGGTAGGAAACCTTACCGCTGGCGGCAATGGCAAAACGCCGGTAGTGGTGTGGTTGGTTGAACAGCTTCAACAGCGCGGTATTCGTGTGGGCGTTGTGTCACGTGGTTACGGTGGTAAAGCCGGGCACTATCCACTGGTGCTGGATGCGCATACCTCGAGCGACCAGGCAGGTGATGAGCCGGTATTGATTTTCCAGCGTACCGGCGCGGCTGTCGCGGTGTCGCCGGTACGTTGTGAGGCGGTACAGGCATTGCTCGCCGGGAACCAGCCGCAGATCATCATCACTGATGATGGCCTGCAACATTATGCGTTGGCCCGCGATTACGAAATCGTGGTGGTCGACGGTATACGGCGTTTCGGCAATGGCTGGTGGTTACCGGCCGGCCCAATGCGCGAGCGTGAAAGTCGCCTGCGCGACGTTGATGCAGTGATTACCAATGGTGGCACGCCTCAGACAGGCGAGATTGCAATGCATCTGGCCCCCTCGCAGGCGGTTAATTTGCTCACCGGCGAGAAACGCGATGCCAGTACACTGACAGAAGTAGTCGCGATGGCAGGAATTGGTCATCCTCCGCGCTTTTTCGCCACGCTGGAAAAGTTAGGGGTAACGCCGGTAAATACCCACGGCCTGGCTGATCATCAGGCATTGACGGAGCCCGACGTCGCAGCGCTTGCTCGTCCGGAGCAAACCTTGTTAATGACCGAAAAAGACGCCGTCAAATGCCGTGCTTTCGCCCATGCCAACTGGTGGTACTTACCCGTGGATGCGCAAATAGCATCGCCTGCGGCGGATAAACTCCTTACGGATATTCTTTCCCTCCTGCGTTGACGCCTGTGTTTTGACCGAGGCGTTGAAAAAGGATCGACCATGACCGAGCCGGTGTTGTCATTACAAACTGCGCGCAATCTTCACCTCGCCGCGCAAGGGTTATTGCGAAAACCGCGACGCCGTGCACGTCCTGGCGATATCCTGCCCATCATTACGCAAATGTCGTTATTACAGATCGACACCATTAATGTCGTGGCGCGCAGTCCGTATCTGGTGCTGTTTAGCCGCTTAGGCAGTTATCCGCTGCACTGGCTGGACGATGCTCTGGCGCGTGGCGAACTGATGGAGTACTGGGCCCATGAAGCGTGCTTTTTACCGCGGAGCGACTTTGAACTGGTTCGCCACCAGATGCTTCAGCCGGAGAACATGGGCTGGAAATACCGCGCCGAATGGATGGCAGAACATGCCGACGAGATCGCCGGGCTGCTCGACTGGATCCAACAACAAGGGCCGGTACGCTCCGCCGATTTTGAACATCCTCGTCAGGGGCAACGCGGCTGGTGGGACTGGAAACCGCATAAAAGACATCTTGAAGGGTTATTCAGCGCTGGCAAGGTGATGGTAGTCGAGCGCCGAAATTTTCAACGCGTTTACGACATTACCACGCGCGTGATGCCGCACTGGGATGATGAAAAGCATCTGTTGCCCCGGGAAATAGCTCAGGCAAGGATGCTGGAAAACAGCGCACGCAGCCTGGGGATATTTAAAGCGGCCTGGTTACCTGATTACTACCGTCTAAAAAAGATCGACTTGCCGCATCACCTGACACGCTGGCAACAGGAAGGACGCGTAAGCCGGGTCAATGTCGAAAATCTGGGGGAGATGTGGTTGCATCGGGATTTGCTGCCCATGCTTGACAGCCCGCAGCGCGCAACACACAGCGCCGTGCTTTCGCCTTTTGATCCCGTGGTCTGGGATCGTCGGCGTGCGGAGCAACTTTTCAATTTTTCGTATCGTCTTGAGTGCTACACCCCGGCAGAGAAACGCAAGTACGGCTATTTTACGTTGCCGTTACTGCATTGCGGCCAGTTGGTGGGAAGAATGGACGCTAAAATGCATCGCAAAACCAGCGAACTCGTAATCAATGCGTTATATCTGGAGCCGGATATTCCCTTCACAGCACGACTGACGTCAGGTTTGCAGGAGGCCATCACGGCTTTTGGAGAATGGCAGGGCGCACAGAGAATACGTATCGCCAGTCAGCCACAATCCTTACAGGCAGTATGGGGCACCGGCTGGGAAATCCGCCGCCCCTGAACGCAGGCTGTGGTATTCTTTGATGATAATATTCGTCAGGAGGAAACATGGATCATCGTTTGCTTGAAATCATTGCTTGCCCGGTCTGCAACGGCAAGTTGTATTACAGCCAGGATAAGCAGGAGCTTATTTGCAAAGTAGATAATTTGGCGTTCCCGTTTAAGGAAAACATTCCTGTATTGCTGGAAACTGAAGCGCGTACTCTGGACCCGGAAGAGAGTTTTTCATGAGTTTTGTCACTATTATTCCCGCCCGTTTTGCTTCCACGCGCCTGCCGGGTAAACCGCTGGTCGACATCAACGGCAAGCCAATGATTGTGCATGTGCTGGAACGCGCGCTGGAATCGGGCGCGGATCGCGTTATTGTCGCTACCGACGCGCAAGAAGTCGCTGACGCCGTTCGTGCGGTGGGCGGGGAAGTTTGCATGACGCGGGCCGATCATGAATCGGGTACGGAGCGCCTGGCTGAAGTCGTCGAGAAAATGGCTTTTCCCGATGACACGATTATTGTCAATGTTCAGGGTGATGAGCCGATGATCCCGCCGGCGATTATTCGCCAGGTTGCGGAAAACCTGGCCCAGCGCGACGTCGGAATGGCGACCCTGGCGGTGCCGGTTCACAGCGCGGAAGAGGCGTTTAATCCCAATGCGGTGAAGGTCGTGACAGATAAAGAGGGCTATGCGCTCTATTTCTCTCGTGCAGCGATCCCCTGGGATCGTGACCGTTTCGCACAGTCGCATGACGATATCGCAGACTATTTCCTGCGTCATATCGGCATTTATGGCTACCGCGCCGGGTTTATCCGCCGCTATGTCACCTGGGCACCCAGCGAACTCGAGCATATCGAAAAACTGGAACAGTTACGCGTGCTGTGGCACGGCGAAAAGATCCACGTCGCTGTGGCGCATGAAGTTCCAGGCACGGGTGTGGATACGCCCGCAGACCTCGAAAGGGTTCGTGCAGAATTACGCTAAACAGACTTTAAAGATAACCGGCCACTGGCCGGTTTTTTCTTTATGGACTCTTATTGATCTGGTGTGATGACATCTGCACAAAGGGCGCTCATTATGAAAGCAGTATTCTTATTAAGGATAAATGCCAATGGAGCAACTGCGTGCCGAACTCAGTCATTTATTGGGTGAAAAATTAAGCCGGGTCGAATGCATCAGCGAAAAGCCGGATACCGCCTTGTGGGCGCTGTATGACAGCCAGGGCAACCCGATGCCATTACTGGCCAGAAGCTTTACGTCGCCGGGGCTTGCCAGGCAGTTGGCCTGGAAGATGTCAATGCTTGCGCGTTCCGGCACCGCCCGGCTGCCCGTTGTGTATGGTGTGATGACCCATGAAGAGCATCCCGGCCCGGATGTGGTTTTGATGGAGCGCTTGCATGGCGTATCCGTTGAAGCACCGGCGCGCACCCCGGCGCGCTGGGAACAGTTGAAAGACCAGATAGTCGAAGCGTTACTGGCCTGGCATCGGGTAGACAGTCGCGGTTGCGTAGGCAACGTCGACAGCACTCAGGAAAATATCTGGCCAGCCTGGTACCGCCAGCGTGTCGAAGTGCTCTGGACCACCCTCAACCAATATCCCCGCTGCGGGCTGACCATGCAGGACAAACGTATTTTATTTCGCTCCCGCGAATGTCTGAATGCGCTGTTTAACGGTTTTAATGATAACTGCGTGCTGATGCACGGCAATTTCACGCTGCGCAGCATGTTAAAAGATCCCCGTAGCGATCAGCTTCTGGCGATGGTGAACCCTGGCCTGACGCTTTGGGCTCCCCGTGAATATGAACTTTTCCGCTTATGCGACACACCGCAGGCGGAAAGCCTGCTCTGGCACTATTTACAGCGCGCGCCGGTGGCTGAAACTTTTCTCGCGCGGCGCTGGCTGTATGTTCTGTGGGACGAAGTAGCCCAACTGCTGCAAGCCGGGCGTATGAACCGTGCTAATTTTGATTTGGCATCAAAATCACTCATCCCCTGGCTGACCTGAACGGCCTTTCAACCATTGCCAAACCCGGCCAAGCGTTTCATAAATAGCCCGGTCGCTGTGCATTAACCATAAGGGAGAGGGGATCGCTCTCTCCCAGGGATTGAGCGCGGATTCGATCGCCATTTGATTCGCTGGTGCGGGAAGTGGATTGAGCCCCTGATTTTTAAAGAATATCATCGCTCTGGGAAGGTGTGATGCGGAGGTGACCAGTAAAAATGGCGTGTCACCGATTGTTTTCGCCACGGCCACGGCTTCTTCCTCTGTATCCTTCGGCGTATCCAGCGTAACGATAGCTTCTCGCGGCACCCCTAAACTTTCTGCCACCCGCGCCCCCGCTTCGGCAGTACTGACCGGATTCGTGCTCGCGTTTGCGCCGGTAAAGATGAGCGTTGAACCCGGATTGGCCCGCCACAGTCGGACGCCTTCGGTCACCCTCGGCAGGCTGTTATTGATCAAATTTGAGCTGGGTGCCCATTGTGGATTCCAGGTATACCCGCCGCCCAATACCACGATATATTGCGCCTTCGGCTCGCCTTGCCAGGTAGCATAACGCGACTCAACGGGTTTGAGCAGGCCATCGGCGACCGGCTGAAGACTAAGTAACAGCAGCGCCAGCCATCCCGCGGTAAGCAGGGCTTTCGCCGTTTTCTGCCAGCGAGTGAACCACAGCAGCGCGAGCGCAATGCCGATGATCAGCAGCATGAAAGGCAGGGGCAACAACATACCGCCGATAAACTTTTTCAGGTAAAACAGCATAAAACGGGTCCTTTTTAACCATATAACGGGCGCAGGGCCTGGATCTTACAACAGATGGGTTCCTTATCCGTGCGGCTATGCCAAAATAGCGGTTTTGCCGGATGCTCTCTTGAAAGGTGGAGTTGTACCCATGCGGGATCGCAATTTTGATGATATTGCCGAAAAGTTTGCGCGCAACATTTACGGCACGACGAAAGGACAGTTGCGCCAGGCGATTCTGTGGCAGGATCTTGACGGGCTACTTCCCACGCTACCGCAGCGTCCGCTTCAGGTGCTTGATGCTGGGGGCGGAGAAGGGCAAACCGCTATTCGCATGGCTCAGCGCGGGCATCACGTCACTTTATGCGATCTCTCATCAGAAATGTTGACGCGGGCCAGACTGGCATGCGCCGAACAGGGCATGAGTGATAACATGCGTTTTCTCCACTGCGCCGCGCAGGATGTGGGGCAACATTTAGAAACGCCGGTTGATCTGATATTGTTCCACGCGGTTCTGGAATGGGTCAGCGAGCCGCAGCGTGTATTGAAGGCGCTTTGGGATCTTCTCGCTCCCGGCGGGGCGCTTTCGTTGATGTTTTACAATGCAAACGGGTTGCTGATGCATAATATGGTGGCCGGAAATTTCGCTTATGTGCAGCAAGGTATGCCGAAACGGAAAAAGCGTACGCTGTCGCCTGACTTTCCACGCAACCCCGATGAGGTCTATCACTGGCTTGAACAAATCGGCTGGACGATTACCGGCAAAACCGGCGTACGGGTGTTTCATGACTATCTGCGCGAGAAACACCGCCAGCGTGACGAATTTGAAACGCTGCTGGAGCTGGAAACGCGTTACTGCCGGCAGGAGCCCTTTATCAGTATGGCCCGCTATATACATGTCACCGCAAGAAAGCCGGAGAACCAAGGATAAACTATGAGTGATTTTTCCCAGACAGTCCCCGAACTGGTTGCCTGGGCCAGGAAAAATGATTTTTCCATCCAGCTTCCGGTAGACAGGCTGGCCTTTTTGCTGGCCATCGCCACGCTTAACGGCGAACGCATGGACGGCGAAATGAGCGAGGGCGAACTGGTGGATGCGTTTCGCCATGTGAGCGCGGCGTTTGAGCAGACTCACGAAACGGTAACCCAGCGCGCTAACAATGCCATTAATGACATGGTGCGCCAGCGCTTAATCAATCGCTTTACCAGCGAAGTCACCGAAGGTAATGCTATTTACCGCTTAACGCCGTTAGGCATTGGCATTACCGACTATTACATTCGTCAGCGTGAGTTTTCTACGCTGCGGCTTTCCATGCAGCTCTCTATCGTGGCGGGTGAACTGAAACGCGCCGCCGACGCCGCTTCGGAAGGCGGCGACGAATTTCACTGGCACCGCAATGTTTATGCCCCGCTTAAATATTCGGTCGCAGAGATATTCGATAGCATCGACCTCACCCAGCGCATCATGGATGAACAGCAACAGTCGGTGAAAGACGACATCGCGCAACTGCTGAACAAAGACTGGCGCGCCGCCATTTCCAGTTGTGAACTGCTGCTGTCAGAAACCTCCGGCACATTACGTGAGCTGCAGGATACCCTCGAAGCGGCGGGCGACAAGCTTCAGGCGAATCTGTTGCTGATTCAGGACGCCATTCTCGATAAAAACGATCTGCATTTTATCGATCGCCTGATTGTCGATCTGCAAAGCAAGCTGGACCGTATTATTAGCTGGGGTCAGCAGGCCATCGACTTGTGGATTGGTTATGACCGCCACGTCCATAAATTTATCCGTACCGCCATTGATATGGATAAAAATCGCGTCTTCGCGCAACGTCTGCGCCAGTCGGTGCAGAGCTATTTCGATGCGCCATGGGCATTGACCCACGCCAACGCCGATCGTCTGCTGGATATGCGTGATGAAGAGATGACGCTGCGTGATGAAGAAGTGACCGGCGAATTACCTGCGGATCTGGAATATGAAGAATTTAACGAAATCCGCGAGCAATTAGCCGCGTTAATTGAAGCGCAACTGGCTGGATTCAAAAACAGACAACAACCACTGGATCTCGGTCTGGTGATGCGTGAGTATCTTGCGCAGTATCCGCGCGCCCGCCATTTCGACGTTGCGCGCATCGTGGTTGACCAGGCCGTGCGCCTGGGTATCGCCGAAGCAGATTTCACTGGGTTGCCTGCGAAATGGCAGCCCATTAATGATTACGGAGCCAAGGTACAGGCACATGTCATTGACAAGTATTGAAAAAGTGATGCCGGTTAAACTGGCTCAGGCGTTGGCGAACCCGCTTTTCCCGGCGTTAGACAGCCAACTGCGTTCAGGACGCCATATTGGGCTGGATGAGCTCGACAACCATGCCTATTTAATGGATTTTCAGCCCGAGCTGGAAGAGTTTTATGCCCGCTACAACGTAGAGTTGATCCGCGCTCCTGAAGGGTTCTTCTATTTACGCCCACGGTCCACCACGCTCATTCCGCGCTCGGTGCTGTCGGAACTCGACATGATGGTTGGGAAAGTCCTTTGTTACCTTTACCTCAGCCCGGAGCGGCTGGCGAACGAGGGCATTTTTACCCAGCAGGAGCTGTATGACGAACTGTTAACTCTGGCGGATGAAAGCAAACTGCTTAAGCTCGTTAACAACCGCTCTACCGGCTCCGATCTGGATAAACAAAAGCTTCAGGAAAAGGTGCGCTCCTCCTTAAACCGCCTGCGCCGTCTGGGGATGGTGTGGTTTATGGGACATGACAGCAGTAAATTCCGCATCACCGAATCGGTGTTTCGTTTTGGCGCTGACGTGCGCGCCGGCGACGACCCGCGCGAAGCGCAACTGCGCATGATCCGCGACGGGGAAGCGATGCCGGTCGAAAACACCCTGCAACTCAATGATGAGACTGAAGACGCGCAACCGGATAATGCGGAGGAAGATAATGATTGAACGCGGTAAATTTCGCTCGCTAACGCTGGTTAACTGGAACGGTTTCTTTGCCAGAACCTTCGATCTGGATGAACTGGTCACCACGCTGTCCGGCGGCAACGGTGCGGGTAAATCCACCACCATGGCCGCCTTTGTCACGGCGTTGATCCCCGACTTAACGCTACTGCATTTCCGTAATACCACCGAAGCGGGAGCCACCAGCGGTTCCCGTGATAAAGGCCTGCACGGAAAACTAAAAGCGGGCGTCTGTTATTCGGTTCTGGACGTGGTGAACTCCCGTCACCAACGGGTTGTGGTTGGGGTTCGCCTGCAGCAGGTGGCGGGCCGCGATCGTAAAGTGGATATTAAACCTTTCGCCATCCAGGGTCTGCCGACAGCGATCCAGCCGACGCAATTGCTCACCGAAACGCTGAATGAGCGTCAGGCGAGAGTGCTGACACTTCAGGAGCTGAAGGAGAAGGTCGAGCAAATCGAAGGCGTTCAGTTCAAGCCGTTCAATTCCATCACCGATTATCACTCCCTGATGTTTGATCTGGGCATTGTGGCGCGTCGTTTACGCTCCGCCTCCGATCGCAGTAAATATTATCGCCTGATTGAAGCCTCGCTGTACGGGGGTATTTCCAGCGCCATTACCCGTTCCCTGCGTGACTATCTGCTGCCGGAAAACAGCGGCGTGCGTAAGGCGTTTCAGGATATGGAAGCGGCCCTGCGCGAAAACCGCCTGACGCTGGAAGCCATTCGCGTTACCCAGTCAGACCGCGATCTGTTTAAGCATTTAATCTCTGAAGCCACAGACTACGTGGCGGCAGACTATATGCGCCATGCCAACGAGCGCCGTATTCATCTCGATAAAGCGATTGAATACCGTCGCGATCTCTTTACCAGCCGTCAGCAACTGGCTGCCGAGCAGTATAAGCATGTCGATATGGCGCGCGAACTGGCCGAACATGCGGGTGCGGAAGGCGATCTGGAAGCCGATTATCAGGCGGCCAGCGACCATCTTAATCTGGTGCAAACGGCGCTGCGTCAGCAGGAAAAAATCGAGCGCTACGACGCAGACCTGGAAGAGTTGCAGGTTCGGCTGGAAGAGCAAAATGAAGTTGTCGCTGAAGCCGCCGAACAGCAGGAAGAGAATGAAGCGCGGGCGGAAGCCGCTGAGCTGGAAGTGGACGAACTGAAAAGCCAGCTGGCGGACTATCAGCAGGCGCTGGATGTTCAGCAAACCCGCGCAATCCAGTATCAGCAGGCGCTTACCGCCCTTGAGCGTGCCCGTGAACTGTGCCATCTGCCGGACCTGACCGCGGATTCCGCACAGGAATGGCTGGAAACATTCCAGGCCAAAGAGGAAGAGGCCACGAGCCGCTTGCTTAATCTGGAGCAAAAAATGAGTGTCGCTCAGGCGGCACACAGCCAGTTTGAACAGGCATTCCAGCTGGTTTGCGCCATCAATGGCCCGGTTGCCCGTGATGAAGCCTGGGACGTGGCGCGTGACCTGTTGCGCGATGCCTCTACCCAGCGGCATCTCGCGGCGCAGGTCACGCCGCTGCGTGCGCGCCTGAACGAGCTGGAGCAACGTCTGCGCGAGCAGCAGGACGCCGAGCGGCTCCTTTCTGATTTCTGCAAACGCCAGGGCAAGCGCTACTCGCCTGAACAGCTTGAAGCGCTGCATCAGGAGCTTGAGGAGCGTATCGCCGCGTTATCCGACAACGTATCGCAGGCCAGCGAACAGCGCATGGCGTTGCGCCAGGAACTGGAACAGCTGCAAAGCCGTATCAAAACGCTGACGCAACGCGCGCCCGTCTGGCTGGCGGCACAAAACAGCCTTAACCAGATCACTGAACAGTGCGGTGAGAATTTCGAATCCAGCCAGCAGGTCACTGAATATTTGCAACAGCTGCTGGAGCGCGAGCGTGAAGCGGTTGTTGAACGTGACGAAGTAGGTGCCCGCAAACGCGCTGTAGATGATGAAATCGAACGTCTCAGCCAGCCGGGCGGTGCGGAAGATGCGCGCCTGAACACCCTGGCCGAACGTTTCGGCGGCGTCTTGTTGTCAGAGATCTACGACGACGTAAGCCTTGAAGATGCGCCTTACTTTTCGGCGTTGTATGGCCCTTCGCGCCATGCGATTGTGGTCCCGGATTTGTCCCTGGTGCGTGAGCAACTCGACGGACTGGAAGATACCCCGGAAGATCTGTATTTGATCGAAGGGGATCCGCAGTCATTCGACGACAGCGTATTCAGCACCGAAGAACTGGAAAAAGCGGTGGTGGTTAAAATCGCCGATCGCCAGTGGCGTTATTCACGCTTCCCGTCGCTGCCGCTGTTTGGCCGTGCGGCGCGTGAAAATCGCATTGAAAGCCTGCATCAGGAGCGTGAAACCCTGTCTGAACGTTTCGCGACACTGTCGTTTGATGTTCAGAAGACCCAGCGCTTGCATCAGGCATTCAGCCGCTTTATCGGCAACCATCTGGCGGTGGCCTTTGAAGACGATCCGGAAGCCGAAATCCGCGAACTCAACACGCGCCGCAATGAGCTTGAGCGGGCGTTGAGCACCCACGAGAGCGATAATCAGCAACAGCGTGCGCAGTTTGAGCAGGCGAAAGAAGGCGTGGCTCAGCTGAACCGCCTGCTTCCGCGCCTTGCATTGCTGGAGGATGAAACGCTGTCCGATCGCGTCGATGAGATCCGCGAACGGCTGGATGAAGCCCAGGAAGCGGCGCATTTTATCAACCAGTTTGGCAATCAACTGGCGAAGCTGGAGCCGCTGGTGTCGGTACTGCAGAGCGATCCTGAGCAGTACGATCAGTTAAAAGATGATTACGCGTATGCCCAACAGCAGCAACGCGATGCGCGTCAGCAGGCGTTTGCTTTGTCGGAAGTCGTATCGCGTCGGGCGCATTTTGGATATTCAGACTCTGCCGGCATGCTGAGCGGCAATAACGATCTGAATGAGCAACTGCGTAAGCGTCTGGAACAGGCTGAAATTGAGCGTACCCGGGCCCCGTGAGGCGCTGCGTACCCATGCGGCGCAGGTGAGTCAGTATCACCAGGTGCTGGCGTCGCTGAAAAGCTCTTTCGATACCAAGAAAGAGTTGCTTAACGATTTGAATAAAGAGCTGAAAGACATTGGCGTACGCGCCGACGCCGGCGCGGAAGAGCGTGCCCGGGCCCGTCGCGATGAACTCCATACGCAGCTCAGCAATAACCGTACTCGTCGCAGCCAGCTTGAGAAACAACTGACCTTCTGCGAAGCGGAAATGGACAACCTGACCCGTAAACTGCGCAAGCTCGAGCGTGATTATCACGAGATGCGTGAGCAGGTGGTCAGCGCCAAAGCGGGCTGGTGCGCGGTTATGCGCCTGGTCAAAGACAATGGCGTAGAACGCCGTCTACATCGCCGCGAACTGGCCTATCTGTCTGGTGATGAGCTGCGCTCTATGTCGGATAAGGCACTGGGAGCGCTGCGCCTGGCGGTGGCGGATAATGAGCACTTGCGCGATGTACTGCGTGGTTCAGAAGATCCGAAACGTCCGGAGCGTAAGATCCAGTTCTTCGTGGCGGTGTATCAGCATCTTCGCGAACGTATCCGTCAGGATATTATTCGTACCGATGATCCGGTAGAAGCCATTGAGCAAATGGAAATTGAGCTGGGACGGTTGACCGAAGAGCTCACCTCCCGCGAGCAGAAACTGGCGATCAGCTCACGCAGCGTGGCGAATATTATTCGCAAAACCATCCAGCGCGAGCAGAACCGTATTCGTATGCTGAACCAGGGTTTGCAGAGCGTTTCGTTTGGCCAGGTCAACAGCGTACGGCTCAATGTCAATGTGCGTGAAAGTCATGCCACCTTGCTGGATGTGCTCTCCGAGCAACATGAACAGCATCAGGATTTGTTCAACAGCAATCGTCTGACCTTCTCCGAAGCGTTGGCGAAACTTTACCAACGGCTGAATCCGCAGGTGGATATGGGCCAGCGTACGCCGCAAACCATTGGGGAAGAGTTGCTGGATTACCGTAACTATCTGGAAATGGAAGTCGAAGTTAACCGTGGCTCCGACGGCTGGCTTCGCGCCGAAAGTGGCGCGTTGTCCACCGGTGAAGCGATCGGTACCGGTATGTCTATTCTGGTTATGGTGGTTCAGAGCTGGGAAGACGAAGCGCGTCGTTTGCGTGGTAAAGACATTTCGCCTTGTCGCCTGCTGTTCCTCGACGAAGCGGCGCGTCTGGATGCCCGTTCCATCGCCACACTCTTCGAGCTGTGCGATCGTCTGGAGATGCAGTTAATCATCGCCGCGCCGGAAAATATAAGTCCGGAAAAAGGCACGACCTACAAGCTGGTGCGTAAAGTGGTTAACAATCACGAGCACGTGCATGTGGTGGGCTTGCGTGGTTTTGCAGCACCGCAAACTGAAGCGCTGGCAGGTACCGCCGACGCGTCATAATGGTGCTGTAATGACACGCCCGGAACAGCAATGTTCCGGGCGTTTGTTTTGTAAGTGATTGCAAATACCCGGGCAATACGATCCGGGCATCGCTTGCTGCCGTTCCGCTTAGCATGACAAACCGGATTGTGCTGGCTTTTTTTTCGACCTTTCTTTTCTTTAAACTTCTTTACATTTGGCGAGGCAAATGGTTTTTTCTGTTTATATACTGAAGTTAATCCTGAAGCCGCGCTTACGGGAATGATGTAATAATGATAAGGAGGCAAGGGATGTTGCTTATAAAAGCTCAACGTTATCGGTGGTCTGCTGTTAATTTATGTCTGGCCCTTTGTTTAGCCCCGCTGGCGAATGTCTCAGCGCAGGAGCCGGAGCTGGTGCCTGTCGACGATTCCGCCGCTGCTATCGCGCAACCTGGTACCCCGCTGCTGCCGCAGCCGCAGTCACCCGCAACCGCGCTCATGGCGGGCATTGCTTCCCCCACCGATGGCGAGCAACTCGCTCAAACGCGCGCCACGCTGCAATCCTCACTGCCTGGCGGCTATACCCCGGTTTATATGGATGCATTAACCGCGTTGTATACCGCGCGGGAAAGCAAACCGATGTGGGATAACCGCGAAGCGGTGCAGGCCTTCCAGCAACAGCTGGCAGAAGTCGCCATCGCCGGTTTTCAGCCGCAATTCACCACCTGGGTGGAACTCCTCACTAACCCGGATGTTACCGGCATGGCGCGGGATGTAGTCCTGTCTGATGCCATGATGGGATACCTTTACTACCTTTCCGGCATTCCGTTGAAAGGGAATCGCTGGCTTTACAGCGATAAGCCGTATAAAGCCGAAATAGCGCCGCTCTCAGTGGTAAACCAGTGGCAGCTGGCGCTGGATAATGGCTCGCTGATTGCGTTCGTCCAGAGCCTCGCACCGCAACATCCGCAATACCAGGCGATGCATCAGTATTTACTCAATCTGGTGGCGGATGCCCGGCCATGGCCGCAGTTGACCTCGCAGGCAACGTTGCGCCCAGGGCAGTGGAGTAACGATGTCGCGGCGCTAAGGGAAATTCTTGCGCGTACCGGCATGCTGGATGATGCGCCGAAAATTGTACTGCCGGGCGATCCAGCCTCGTCTAAAAATGCGGTGGTGAGTCCTTCCGCAGCCATGACTGACGAGATGACCGATTCCGGTAAGCCCACGCCGATAGCGAAGGCGGGACAGAAAAAACCGGTGACAGCGGTGCGTGCGGTATATGACAAGACGCTGGTGGAAGCCGTGAAACGCTTCCAGGCTTCTCAGGGGCTTAATGCGGATGGCGTAATAGGGCAAACCACCCGCGACTGGCTTAACGTCTCTGCGGAGCAACGCGCTGCGGTTGTCGCGTTAAACATCCAACGCCTGCGCCTGCTGCCTCAGAAACTGACTACCGGCATTATGGTTAACATTCCGGCGTTCTCGCTGGTCTATTACCAGAACGGTAATCAGGTACTGAATTCCCGCGTCATCGTTGGGCGGCCCGATCGTAAAACGCCACTGATGAGCAGCGCACTGAATAATGTGGTGGTTAACCCGCCGTGGAATGTGCCGCCGACCCTGGCACGTAAGGACATTCTGCCAAAAGTGTGGAATGACCCAGGCTATCTGGAGCGTCATAACTATACGGTGCTGCGTGGCTGGAGCGGCAAAGCGGAAGTGATTGACCCATGGATGGTAGACTGGGCAACGATTACCGCATCGAATTTGCCTTTCCGTTTTCAGCAGGCGCCGGGCGCCCATAACTCGCTGGGGCGTTACAAATTCAACATGCCGAGTTCAGATGCCATTTATCTGCATGACACGCCGAACCACAATCTGTTCCAGAAGGATGCCCGCGCCCTCAGCTCTGGCTGTGTGCGCGTGAATAAGGCGTCGGAACTGGCGAATATGCTGTTGCAGGATGCGGGGTGGAACGACAGCCGCATTTCTGATGCGCTGAAAGAAGGGAATACCCGCTATGTAAATATCCCGCAAACCATTCCGGTTAATCTTTATTATCTGACCGCTTTTGTGGACGCGGATGGAAAACCGCAATTTAGATCGGATATTTACAATTACGATTCACCGGCCCGTTCGGGGGCTCAAATCTTACCCAAAGCGGAGCAACTCATCCGATAAGTACAGTGTTTCTAACAAATTAGCTGTCGCAATCGCGAGTTTAAAACGGGCCTGCTTCGCTGCAAGGCCCGTTTTTACTGGATTTCGACGCCTTGACGTGTCGGGATTTGGCAGTTATGGTGCCCTCCGTGCGCCAGAAGTGCATATAATCACAACACTGACTGTAGACCTGAACATCATGGATAAATTTGACGCTAATCGCCGCAAACTGCTGGCGCTTGGTGGTGTGACGCTCGGCGCCGCCATCTTGCCTGTACCCGCATTTGCAACGCTTTCCACGCCTCGTCCACGTATTCTTACGCTGAACAACCTCAATACCGGTGAAAGTATCAAAGCGGAGTTCTTTGATGGTAAAGGCTATATTCAGGATGAATTAGCAAAATTAAACCATTTCTTCCGGGACTATCGCGCTAATAAAATCAAATCTATCGATCCGAAGTTGTTCGATCAGCTATTCCGGCTGCAGGTTTTATTAGGCACCCGTAAACCCGTGCAGCTCATCTCTGGCTATCGTTCGCTGGATACCAATAATGAGCTTCGCGCCAAAAGCCGCGGTGTAGCCAAACAGAGCTATCACACCAAAGGCCAGGCCATGGATTTCCATATCGAAGGTATTGCTCTGAGCAATATTCGCAAAGCCGCATTGTCTATGCGGGCAGGTGGTGTAGGATACTACCCGCGAAGTAACTTTGTGCATATTGATACCGGTCCACTCAGGCACTGGTAGAACGAATCCGGTTATTCCCGGATACAAGGAGCGGTATGAATTACCAAATTATTCCGGTCACGGCGTTCTCACAGAACTGCTCATTAATCTGGTGTGAAGAAACGCGCCTGGCGGCGCTGGTCGACCCGGGCGGAGACGCGCAGCGCATTAAACAGGCTGTGGATGAGCAGGGCGTTACGATCCAGTCAATCCTGTTGACCCATGGACATCTGGACCATGTCGGCGCGGCGGCGGAGCTTGCCGCGCATTATGGCGTGCCGATCATCGGCCCCGAAAAAGAAGATGAATTCTGGCTGCAAGGGTTACCGGCGCAAAGCCAGATGTTTGGTCTGGAAGAGTGTAAAGCGTTAACGCCCGATCGCTGGTTAAACGAAGGCGATAGCGTGACGGTTGGCAAAATCGCGCTTCAGGTGCTGCATTGCCCCGGCCATACGCCAGGCCATATCGTATTCTTTGACGATCGGGCACGGCTGCTGATTTCCGGCGACGTCATTTTCAAAGGCGGTGTTGGCCGTAGCGATTTCCCGCGTGGAGATCATGCCGCGTTGATTGATTCCATTAAACGCAAGCTGTTGCCGTTAGGTGATGACGTGACGTTTATTCCCGGTCATGGCCCGTTGTCTACGCTCGGTCATGAGCGGCTGCATAATCCTTTCCTGCAGGATGAGATGCCAGTCTGGTAAGCCTCATTGCACAATAAAAAAGGGCCGCATCAGCGGCCCTTTTGCATACTAATAACGTTTACAGTACGGCGACGATGGCTTCGCACAGCGGCGCCATATTGTCAGGCGTCATGCCCGCCACGTTAACGCGCCCGGAAGCGACGGCGTAAACGCCGAACTCTTCACGCAAACGCAGAACCTGTTCTTTGGTCAGGCCGCTGAACGAGAACATGCCGTTTTGCTGAATAATAAAGCTGAAATCACGGTTCGCGCCTTTTTCCTGCAGGGTGTTCACAAACAGCAAACGCATACGCTGAATGCGCTGACGCATATCGGTCAGTTCCTGTTCCCAGATGGTGCGCAGTGCTTCGTTACTCAGAATGGTCGCGACCACGGAGGCGCCATGCGCCGGTGGGTTGGAGTAGTTAGCGCGGATACAGGATTTCATCTGACTGAACGCGCGATCGACGGTATCGGCGTCGCTGGCGACCAGCGTACAGGCACCCACGCGCTCATTATAAAGGCCGAAGTTTTTGGAATAGGAGCTGGCAACAATCAGCTCTTTATGCAACGCGGCAAATGCGCGCAGGCCTTCTGCATCTTCTTGCAGACCACGGGCGAAGCCCTGGTAGGCGAAGTCAAACAGCGGCAACCAGCCTTTATCCAGCGACAGCTGCGCCAGCTGTTGCCATTGTTCCAGCGTCGGATCAATGCCGGTTGGGTTATGGCAGCAGCCGTGGAACAGAACGACATCGCCCGCTTGCGCTTGCGCCAGGCTGTTCAACAGGCCGTCAAAGTCCAGCGTATGGTTCTGTGCGTCGTAATAGGCATATTCACACACTTCCAGACCCGCAGAATTGAATACGCTCTTATGGTTAGGCCAGCTTGGATTGCTCACCCAGACGCGTTTTACATCGGTATTTTTAGCGAGAAAATCCGCTGCCACACGCAGTGCGCCGGTGCCGCCAGGGGTTTGGGCAGTGCGGGCGCGTTTGTCGGCGATAAGCGCATTGCCTTTGCCGAATAACAGTTCCTGAGTACAACGACCAAATTCAGGAATACCATCAATGCCCAGGTAATTTTTGGTGGTTTCGTTTTCCAGCAAATATTGTTCGGCTTTTTTCACGCTGGTCAGAACCGGCGTTTTACCGGTTTCATCTTTATATACACCAATACCCAGATTGATTTTAGTCGGACGTTCATCGGCGCGAAACAGGTCCGCCAGACCAAGGATCGGATCGGCAGGGGCGGCAGTAATGTTCTCAAACATGACGAGGTTCCATTGTGATTTCAGAAGGGAAATTCGCTTTCAGGTTAACGGTTGTTTTGCCAAATGCCAACCGTTTGCCCGTAAAAGATTAACCGTTGCGTAAATCTGGTATTTTTCTCTTTTGGGCATAAAAAAACAGGGCCGAAGCCCTGTTTTTGTCTGATTGATAATAAGGTTATATCAATTAGAACTGGTAAGTTACGCCCAGGGTAACCTGGTCATCAACGCCAACCAGTGCAGTGGACGCGTCTTCTTTGTCCAGCAGGTTGATACGGTAGTCACCGTAAACGTTGAAGTTTTTGTTGAAGTAGTAGTAAGTACCTACAGTCACGTATTTAGCCAGGTCGCGGTTGTAGTAAGAACCGTCAGCAGCAACCAGGTCTTTACCTTTGGTCTGTACGTAAGATACGGACGGACGCAGACCGAAGTCGAACTGGTACTGTGCTACAACTTCAACGTTCTGAGTTTTGTTAGCGATGTCGTAGAAAGACTGGCCAGTTGCAGTCTGGTTACGGGTTTCTGCGTAGATAGCCGCCAGGTAAACGTTGTTGGCGTCGTATTTAGCACCAGCAGACCATGCTTCAGCGCGGTCACCACGGCCATCAGCTTTCTGACCGCCAGTCGGGTTGATGGTACGGTTAGAGTTGCTGTACGCACCGATTACGCTGAAACCTTCAGCAAAGTTGTAACCCAGAGAGTAACCTACGCCGTCGCCGTTAGCTGCTTTCAGGTTAGTACGGTCGTTTTTACCCTGATACTGAACACCGAAGTTCAGACCATCAACCAGACCGAAGAAATCGCTGTTACGGTAGGTCAGCAGGCCAGTTGAACGGTTGTTCATGTAGTTGTCAGTGTTGCCCGCCCAGGTTTCGCCAGAGAAGGACGGAGAAACGTCGGTGTAGGATTCTACATCGTAAACGATACCGTAGTTACGACCGTAGTCCAGGGAGCCCGCGTCAGCAATTTTAACACCTGCGAAAGCCAGACGAGTTACGTTGTCCTGGTTGCCTTCTTCTTTGCTGGCTTTAGCACGGTATTCCCACTGGCCGTAACCGGTCACTTGATCAGTAACCTGAGTTTCGCCTTTGAAACCGATCTGAGCGTAAGAAGAGTCGTTATTGTTGGTGTTGTCGCCAGAGGTTACGAAACCGTGCTCACCAACTACTTTACCGTACAGGTCCAGTTTGTTGCTGTTTTTGTTATAGATTTCGGCAGCGTTAGCTGCACCAGCTACCAGCAGAGCAGGGATAACCACTGCCAGAATATTGCGCTTCATCATTATTTATTACCCTCATTGGTTTTTTTATGACACCTGCCACTGCCGTCAATAATTCTGTACGGAACTATTGATGAGAGTTTGGTGTCTTTTTGTGTCTGAGGGCATCTTTCCATTCAAATTGAGGATTAGCTACAGTGAAAGTGCTACAAATATCGAAACAGCGTAACCAAAAGCAATAATGTGTAACTATTTATGTATTTTTGGGAACTTTGTGAACCACATCAAAATAAATCACGCGACTGAACAAATTTCGTTAGCCTGTTATCTATATATATGAAAACCTTATATTTAATTCTAAATTTCGGGCTTTAGGCACCTTAACGACAATAATTCTCACTTTTTTGTTTACCCTGTTCAGATGGCTGGATGGCTGTGTGAAATTTAGCCATCCGTGCTATATCCGCGCAGCCGGTAACACGCAAAAAAAACAGGGATATTTTTTAATGAAAATTATTTCGAATTAATACCTGGTTACTTTCCAGGCCTGGGGCGGGGTTGAAGCTGACAAATATCGATGGGGGCTGACAAAAATTGACGGGCCACTATAACAAAAAAGCCGGGAAAACCCGGCTTTTTTATATCAGAAACTGGCGTTACGCGGCGTACGTGGGAAAGGAATGACGTCACGTACGTTCTGGACGCCGGTTACGTAAGCGATTAAGCGTTCGAAACCGAGGCCAAAACCTGAGTGCGGTACGGTACCGTAACGGCGCAAATCGCGATACCACCAGTAATCTTCCTTGTTGAGCCCCATTTCTTCGAGGCGCACATCAAGTACATCCAGACGCTCTTCACGCTGAGAACCGCCGATGATCTCGCCGATGCCGGGTGCCAGGACATCCATGGCCGCAACGGTTTTGCCATCTTCGTTCTGGCGCATGTAGAAGGCTTTAATGTCTTTTGGATAGTTTTTGACAACAACTGGCGCTTTAAAGTGTTTTTCAGCCAAATAACGCTCATGCTCAGAGGCCAGGTCAACACCCCAGTACACCGGGTTTTCGAATTTCTCGCCGCAGGTTTCAAGGATTTTCACCGCATCGGTGTAATCCACCTGGGCGAAATCGGCGGAGATGAAACGCTCAAGACGGCCAATAGCGTCTTTATCCACGCGCTCAGCAAAGAATTTCATGTCATCCATGCGTTCATCCAGCACGGCCTTAAAGACATATTTCAACATGCCTTCTGCTAACGCGGCGACGTCGTCCAGCGTGGCAAAGGCCACTTCCGGTTCCAGCATCCAAAACTCTGCCAGGTGACGGCTGGTGTTGGAGTTCTCGGCGCGGAAGGTTGGGCCAAACGTATAGATTTTTGACAGCGCACAGGCATAGGTTTCGCCGTTTAACTGGCCGGATACGGTCAGGAACGCTTCTTTACCAAAGAAATCTTTGTCGAAATCGACTTTGCCCTGGTCATTGCGCGGCAGGTTTTCCATATCCAGCGTGGAAACACGGAACATTTCCCCTGCGCCCTCGGTATCCGAAGCGGTAATCAGCGGCGTGGAAACCCAGAAGAAGCCTTGTTCGTTGAAATAACGATGCAGGGCCTGCGCCAGCGTGTGGCGAACGCGGGCAACCGCGCCGATCATATTGGTACGTGGACGCAAATGCGCGACTTCACGCAGATATTCGATGCTGTGACGTTTGGCCGCCATCGGGTATGTATCCGGATCTTCGACCCAGCCGGTGACTTCTACGCGGGTTGCCTGAAGCTCAAAGCTTTGGCCCTGGCCCGGTGATTCCACTACGGTGCCGGTAACAATCACGGAACAGCCGGTGGTCAGGTGCAGAACGTCATCATTGTAATTGGGCAGAGAATTATTAATGACAGCCTGTATAGGATCAAAGCAGGAACCGTCATAGACGGCGAGGAAGGAGATACCAGCTTTTGAATCTCGACGGGTACGCACCCATCCGCGCACGGTGACTTCCTGGTCAACGGCAACGCGGCCCTGGAGTACGTCGGCTACAGGCACAACGCTCATAATTTTCTCTCTGGTTAATAGTCAATAATTAAAATCGCTTTTCCGCCCGACAGGGGGGTTATCTATGTTACCTGGCACAGGCTGGCAGACAAGCAGAATTCGTGTTGGAAAATAAAGAAAACACAAAGTGATGGACTTCAGGGGCCCTCAGGCTTCCCTGAAGTCAGGATCAACTGGCTTTTTTTACCTGGGGTAAATCGAATGCCTTACGCAGGGCACGCACGAATGCCTTATCGTGGCAGATCGTTTTGCCAGGGCTGTCGGAGAGTTTCGCCACGGGCTTGCCGTTACACTCCACCAGTTTGATGACGATATTTAATGGCTGTACGCCCGGGATATCGCAGGTCAAACGGGTACCGATGCCAAATCCCAGTTTTACGCGCGCGGCGAAATGGCGGTAAAGATCGATAGCCTTATTGAGATCGAGATTGTCGGAAAACACCAGGGTTTTGCTGAGCGGATCGATCTGAAGCTTTTCATAATGAGCGATGGCTTTCTCGCCCCACTGGACCGGATCGCCGGAGTCGTGGCGCAGGCCCTGATAACGGGTGGCGAACTCCGGGCCGAAATCGCGCAAAAACGCATCCATGGTGATGCAATCGGTCAGGGCGATACCGAGCTGATCGGGGTATTCATCAAGCCAGGCCTGAAGGGCGGCGCGTTGGCTGTTGGCTAAAACCGGGCTGATTTGCTGGTGCGCCTGGAACCACTCATGGGCCTGAGTACCCATCGGGGTTAAATTAAGCCGGCGAGCCAAATCGTAATTACTGGTGCCGACAAACCAGGGTTCCTGCTTGAGACGCTCTACGATGGCCTGCTGAACGTCGCGGGAGAAACGGCGGCGGGTGCCGAAGTCCATCAGATAGAACCGGTCCAGCGGCAGATCGGCCGTCAGCGCTTTGAACTCGACCAGCTTAGTTTCCAGGTGATCGAGCGCGTGATCGACGGTCACTTCCGGCGTGCGGTAGCGATGCACCAGTTCGCTGATCACGGCCAACAACGGCACTTCCCACATGATGACGTCAAGCCAGGGTCCGGTAAGCCGGATATTCAGTTTGCCGTTATCGTTAACAATTTCGACCTGGGAGGGGTCATAGCGGAATGTTTTGAGCCACGCCAGATAATCGCTTTTGAAAAAGGGCAGTTTTGCCAGCCAGGCGTATTCATCATCACGCAATGCCAGATGCTGCATCGCATCTACCTGTTCGCGAATGGACGGCGCATAAATGCCCAATAACTCATCGCCGCGGCAACGGAATTCCGCTGCGACATGCACGCCCTGATAATGGTGGAACACGGCCTGCTGCATATGAAGCTTATAGGCGTCGGTATCCAGCAACGAGTGCAGAATAGGGGAAGCATAGTGTGTCATGGTGCGTAACTGGCATCCTCTAACGGGAGCGTTTCCTGGGTCTGCGTAAAGCAGAGAAAGACGCAGGAGTATACCTTGATTATCGGTTTATTGAAGCAGGATCACAACATAACACAGCGGCCTGGTCGAGCGCATTTCGTGCCCCATGTTATTCAAATGTATAAAAGACGGCCCATAGCCATAAAAGATAAAGATTCTGCATGGCAACATTTTCGCAACGAGAATAGACTGAAGCACGATACTCTACGGACGATGGATAAGGTTTCTATGACTCAATTGCCACAAGCCAAATACCGCCACGATTATCGTGCGCCGGATTACTTCATCAGCGATATCGATTTGACCTTTGAACTGGATGCGCAAACCACGCGCGTGACCGCAGTCAGTCAGGTAAATCGCCCGCAGGCGACGGATGCGCCGCTGCGTCTGGATGGCGAATCATTAACGTTAATCTCACTCGAAATTAATGATGAAGCGTGGCCTCACTACCGCCTGGAAGACAACGCGCTGATTATCGAGCAGTTGCCTGCGCGTTTTACCCTGAAAATCGTTAACGAAATCAGTCCGGCGGCCAATACGGCCCTGGAAGGCTTATACCAGTCTGGCGAAGCGCTCTGTACCCAGTGCGAAGCGGAAGGGTTCCGTCATATCACCTGGTATCTCGATCGCCCCGACGTTCTGGCACGCTTCACCACGAAAATTATTGCTGATAAAACCAAATATCCTTATCTGCTTTCCAACGGCAACCGCGTAGGGCAGGGCGAGCTGGAAAACGGACGTCACTGGGTTGAGTGGCAGGATCCGTTCCCGAAACCTTGCTACCTGTTTGCGCTGGTGGCAGGCGATTTCGACGTGCTGCGCGACACCTTTACCACCCGTTCCGGTCGTGAAGTGGCGCTCGAACTCTATGTCGATCGCGGAAACGTCGATCGGGCACCCTGGGCGATGACCTCCCTGAAAAACTCCATGAAATGGGACGAGACGCGCTTCGGCCTGGAGTACGATTTAGACATTTATATGATCGTCGCCGTCGATTTCTTCAATATGGGCGCGATGGAGAATAAAGGACTGAACATCTTTAACTCCAAATTCGTGCTGGCGCGCGCCGAAACGGCCACTGATAAAGACTATCTCAATATTGAACGCGTGATTGGCCACGAATATTTCCATAACTGGACCGGCAACCGCGTCACCTGTCGCGACTGGTTCCAGCTCAGCCTGAAAGAGGGGCTGACGGTTTTCCGCGATCAGGAATTCAGCTCGGATTTAGGCTCTCGCGCAGTCAACCGGATTAATAATGTCCGCACCATGCGTGCCATGCAGTTCGCCGAAGACGCCAGCCCGATGGCGCACCCTATCCGCCCGGATAAGGTGATTGAAATGAACAACTTCTACACCCTCACGGTGTATGAAAAAGGATCGGAAGTGATCCGCATGTTGCATACCCTGCTGGGTGAAGAGAATTTCCAGAAGGGGATGCAGCTCTATTTTGAACGCCATGATGGCAGCGCAGCGACCTGCGATGATTTCGTTCAGGCTATGGAAGATGCCTCAAACGTCGATTTATCGCATTTCCGCCTCTGGTACAGCCAGGCGGGCACGCCCATTGTCACCGTACGCGACGACTATAATCCGGAAACAGAACACTATACGCTGACCATCAGCCAGAGAACGCCGCCCACGGCTGAGCAAAGTGAGAAGCACCCGCTGCATATTCCTTTCGATATCGAACTTTACGACAACGAAGGCAAGGTGATCCCTCTCCAGCATAACGGTCATCCGGTCTATCACGTCCTGAATGTGACCCAGGCGGAACAGACGTTCGTGTTCGATAATGTCTACTTCCAGCCGGTGCCGTCATTACTGCGGGAATTTTCCGCTCCGGTGAAGCTGGAATATAGCTGGAGCGATCAACAGCTCACTTTCCTGATGCGCCATGCGCGTAATGATTTTTCACGCTGGGATGCGGCGCAAAGCCTGCTGGCGACCCATATCAAAATCAACGTGGCGCGCCAGCAACAGGGGCAGCCGCTGTCGCTTCCTCTGCATGTGGCCGATGCATTCCGCGCCATTTTGCTGGATGAGCAGATTGACCCGGCGCTGGCGGCAGAAATCCTGACCCTGCCTTCGCAGAATGAGATTGCCGAACTGTTCGACATTATCGATCCGCTGGCGATTGCCGCAGTTCACGGCGCGTTAACCCGCACGCTGGCGACAGAACTGGCGGATGAGTTCCTGGCGGTCTACAACGCCCACAAACTCGACGGCTATCGCATTGAACATGCCGATATCGGTAAACGCGCGCTGCGCAATACCTGTCTGCATTATCTGGCATTTGGCGATGCGGCGCTGGCGGATAAGCTGATCACCACGCAGTACCACCAGGCGGATAACATGACCGACGCGATTGCCGCGCTGTCAGCTGCGGTGGCGGCGCAGTTGCCGTGCCGTCAGGCGCTGCTGGCGGAATACGACGAGAAATGGCATCAGGACGGGCTGGTCATGGACAAATGGCTGATGTTGCAGGCCATTAGCCCGGCTGAAGATGTACTTACCACAGTCCGCGCGCTGCTGAACCATCGCTCGTTTACCATGAGCAACCCGAACCGCATTCGGGCGCTGATCGGCGCTTTCGCCATGCATAACCCGCTGGCTTTCCATGCGGCAGACGGTAGCGGCTATCAGTTTATGGTGGAAATGCTGACCGAACTGAACAGCCGTAACCCGCAGGTGGCGTCGCGTTTGATTGAGCCGCTTATTCGCTTCAAACGCTACGATGAGCATCGTCAGCAACTGATGCGCGCCGCGCTGGAACAGCTCAAAACCCTGCCAAATCTTTCCGGCGATTTGTTCGAAAAAATCACTAAGGCGCTGGCCTGATGACAGAAGGCCCTTCCAACCGGAAGGGCCTTTTTTATTATGCCGGGAGTGAGTGTTTCTGCCACGGTACAGCCAGACGCGAAGCGTCATGGCGATGCAGCGCCTGCCAGAACGTCTCCAGCGCTTCATCCAGCCGATGCTGCAAACCCGCGCTGAACACCGGTTTATGTTGATAATCCAGTACCTGGCTGTCATCGGCATAAACGCCGTGCAGGATCTCCTGTGCTTTGAGCGCGTTCAGTACCGGCTTTAACGCGTAATCCACCGCCAGCAAATGAGCGACGCTGCCCCCCGTGGCCAGCGGCAATACCACTTTTTTCTCCAGCGCGCGTTCCGGCAGCAAATCCAGCAGCGTTTTCAACGCGCCAGCGAAAGAGGCCTTATACACGGGCGTTGCAACGATTACGCCTTGCGCTTCGGCGAGCTGATCGATGAACGTTTTCAGCGCCGGGTTATCGAAGCGGGCGAAAATCAAATCCTCAGGCGCGAAATTATGCAAATGCCAGTGATACACCTCCACATTCTGCGTACTAAGCCGATCGCGGGCATATTCCAACAGGGCGCTGGGAGCGGGAAGGGAAGCGGGGGCTACCGGCCAGAGTAATAATGCGCATAACGGCTCCTTATAACTAATGATTTTTATATTGATAACATAAATAACATTTGATGCAGTGTCGCAGAGCCTTCACCTGTGGCTAACTGATTTTTCCGTCAGAGCATTGCCGGATTTCGCATAAAAACATGCAGAATCGAAAACGTTTGCTTACCGTGGGTTTTTTGCCACAAGTCAATTCACATTGTGAGCGCATTCACGGATAATACCGCCCCGGTCTGCACACCGGGAATCCAGGAGAGTTCATGTACTACCCCTTCGTTCGTAAAGCCCTTTTCCAGCTCGATCCAGAGCGCGCTCATGAAGTAACCTTCCAGCAATTGCGCCGTATTACCGGCACGCCGTTTGAACGTCTGGTGCGCCAGCATGTCCCGGAAAAACCGGTTTCCTGCATGGGGCTGACGTTTAAAAATCCGCTGGGCCTGGCAGCCGGGCTGGATAAAAATGGCGAATGCATCGACGCGCTTGGCGCGATGGGTTTCGGATCGATTGAGATCGGCACCGTGACGCCGCGTCCTCAACCGGGTAACGACAAGCCGCGCATCTTCCGTCTGGTAGAAGCTGAAGGCCTGATCAACCGGATGGGATTCAATAATCTGGGCGTTGATAACCTGGTCGAAAATGTCAAAAAGGCTCATTTTGATGGCGTTCTGGGCATCAACATTGGGAAAAATAAAGACACGCCGGTGGAGCAGGGTAAAGATGACTATCTGATTTGCATGGATAAAGTTTATCCTTACGCCGGATACATCGCGATTAATATCTCTTCTCCAAATACCCCAGGGTTACGTTCCTTACAATATGGCGAAGCGCTGGATGATCTTTTAAGCGCAATAAAAAATAAACAACAAGCTCTTCAAAAACAGCACCATAAATATGTTCCCGTGGCGGTAAAGATCGCGCCGGATCTTTCTATGGAAGAATTGATCCAGGTGGCAGACAGTTTAATTCGCCATAATATTGATGGGGTTATCGCGACTAATACCACGCTTGATCGTTCTCTTGTTCAGGGAATGAAGCACAGCGGTGAAATGGGGGGATTAAGTGGCCGTCCATTACAGCTAAAAAGCATCGAAATTATTCGTGCGTTATCCCACGAATTAAATGGCCGGTTGCCGATTATCGGCGTGGGCGGCATTGACTCACTGATAGCGGCCCGCGAGAAAATCGCCGCTGGCGCAACCCTGATTCAAATTTATTCCGGATTTATTTTTAAAGGTCCGCCGCTGATTAAAGAAATCGTAAGCCATATCTAACCTTTATGACTTAAACAGGATCAGGGCTTTATTTTAAGCCCTGGTTGTTTTATATTCGGGCGCAGTTGCTAATTTAGACATTTTAGTCTTTCCTTTATTGGGGTTTTAAACGAAGCGGCAAAAAGGGATGATATTTCGTCGCTGACAGATGTGGGGAGAAACGATGCGTATTAAACCGGATGATAACTGGCATTGGTATTTCGATGACGAGCACGACAGAATGATGCTCGATTTAGCGAATGGTATGCTATTCCGTTCACGCTTCGCCCGCAAAATGTTGACCCCGGATGCGTTTTCCACCAGCGGTTTTTGCGTGGATGACGCAGCGCTTTATTTTACCTTTGAAGAAAAATGCCGCGATCTGCAATTATCTAAAGATCAGCGTGCCGAGCTGGTGCTCAATGCGCTGGTGGCCATTCGTTTTCTGAAACCGCAAATGCCTAAAAGCTGGCACTTCCTCGCCCATGATGATTACTGGCAACCGGTATGCGGCGATCCAGCCTGTGTTTATTTAAGCGATACCCATGAAAGTGTGAGCCTGCTGGTCGTGGAGCCGGGCGATAATGCCGCGCTATGCCTGCTGGCGCAGCCCGGTTTAACGCTTGCCGGGCGCACTATGCAGCTGGGGGATGCAATCAAAATCATGAACGACCGGCTCAGACCGCAACCGGTGTCACTGGCACTCAGTCTTGATCAGGCCGTTTAGCTTTCGAGTTTCAACGCCCCTGCCGGAATACAGCTACAACACAAAATGGTGCCGTCATCGCCAAGCGCGCTCTGCTTCAGCGGTGTGACGTTGCCTTCTATCAGGCGAATTCGGCAACTTCCACATATCCCCGCCCGGCACGAGTAGGGAACGCGAATCCCCTGCTGCTCTAACTGCTCCAACAAAATTTGCTGGTTATTACCGGTAAAGGTCGTCCCTTGCCAGGTGATGTCTACTGCGCTTTGCGGCGTCTGTTCAACCGCCAGCGTTTCCACGACTTCACCCGGGCCATATAAGCGCGCAGGTTTGGTTTTCAGGATCTCCAGTTCATCACCGACATGAATAATGCCGCTCTCCCGCGCGATAAGATTCTGGCCGAAGTCCACATCGCCATTGTCCTGGGCGGAACGGAACGTTTGCAAAGTTGCCAGCGGCTCGCCGGAAGGATGCTTACGGCCACGCTCCGGGCTGACGGTGGTAAATACGCAGCGGCTGCACGGTTTCGCCACATCGAAGGTGACGCCGCCGATGCGGATCACTTCCCAGGTATCTTCTTCCCATGCCTGCGCGCCGGAAATCACAATATTTGGCCGAAATTGCGTCATATTGACGCTGGCCGGACAGCGCTGTTGTAAATCACGCAGCGAGGCGTCGTTAGTTAACAGGAAGGGATACCCGTCGGCGAAAGAGAGCGGAACGTCCTGATGTCGTGCGACCCGGCGGGTCAGTTCAGGGCCGACCCAGCGCAACTGCACGTCACGTGCAAAGAATCCGCTGAGCCACTGGTTAACAGCCTGCGGGGCGATAAGCGCCGTAAAATGGTTGCCCCAGACTTCTGTCGGCGCGCCGTCGGCGGAAAAATCGCTGTAACGCACGACAACACTGCTGCCATCCGGCGCGCTAAGGTGCAAACCGTCATGCATTATCGCCGGAGTAAACAGCACCATCTGCGGATATTGCCGTGCGGTAATAAAGGTGCCGTCAGTTTCAGTGACCATAAAAATGCGATCGAACGCCAGCCCGCTTAAACTTACCTGAGCGTGTGACAGTTGAATGCCGCGCATAGATTTAACCGGATGAACGGCAAGACGAGATAAAAAGGCCACTGCGCACTCCCTGAACGTAACCGAAGGTGAAGAAATAGAAGGGCAACTTTATGACATGCGGGTCGGATTGGCTATAATGCGCAACAATTTTATTAAGTGATAAGTGACGATATGAATGCTTTATTTGCCAGTACGGCGCGTGGCCTGGAAGAATTGTTAAAAACCGAGCTGGAAAACCTGGGCGCGCGTAATACCCAGGTGGTTCAGGGCGGGGTGCATTTTGAAGGCGACGCGCATCTGCTCTATCAGAGTTTGATGTGGAGCCGCCTGGCATCGCGCATTCTGCTGCCGCTTAGCGAATGCAAAGTTTACAGCGACCTCGATCTCTATCTGGGCGTACAGGCCATCGACTGGACTGCACTCTTCAGTCCCGGTGCCACGTTCGCTGTGCATTTCAGCGGGTTAAACGAATCGATCCGCAACAGCCAGTATGGCGCGTTGAAAGTGAAAGACGCCATAGTCGATGCGTTCACCCGCAAAGGTTTGCCGCGCCCGAATGTCGATAAGGACCAACCGGATCTGCGAATTAATGTCTGGCTGAATAAAGAAACCGCCAGCATTGCGCTCGATCTGAGCGGCGATGGCCTGCATCAGCGTGGGTACCGCGATGCAACCGGCCAGGCACCCATTAAAGAAACGCTGGCCGCCGCGATTGTCCAACGCTCCGGCTGGCAGCCAGGCACCCCGCTGATCGATCCGATGTGCGGTTCCGGCACGCTGTTAATCGAAGCAGCAATGATCGCAACCGATCGCGCGCCGGGTTTATACCGCACCCGCTGGGGATTTTCCGGTTGGGCGAAACATGACGACGAGATCTGGAAAAGCGTTAAAACCGACGCCCAGGTGCGTGCTCGCCGTGGTCTGAGCGAATATGCTTCGCGTTTTTATGGTTCCGATAACGATCCGCGGGTTATTGAGCGCGCACGCGCCAACGCCCGTCGTGCGGGGCTGAATGAGCTGATCACCTTTAGCGTCGCAGATGTGGCGCAATTAACCAATCCACTGCCGAAAGGACCGCTCGGCACGGTTATCAGCAACCCGCCGTACGGTGAACGCCTGGAAAGCGAACCGGCGCTGATTGCCCTGCACAGTTTGTTAGGCCGGGCCATGAAACAGCAGTTTGGCGGCTGGAATCTTTCGCTGTTCAGCGCCTCGCCGGTATTGCTGAGCTGTCTGCAACTTCGCGCCGATCGGCAATTCAAAGCCAAAAACGGCCCGCTTGATTGCGTGCAGAAAAACTATCACCTGGCTGCAAGCAGCAGCGAAGGCGGGCAGGGGCGCATTGCAGAAGACTATGCCAACCGTCTGCGAAAGAATCTGAAAAAGCTTGAGAAGTGGGCAAAACAGGAGGGCATCGAATGCTATCGCCTCTATGATGCCGACCTGCCGGACTATAACGTGGCGGTAGACCGTTACGCGGATTGGGTGGTCATCCAGGAATATGCGCCGCCGAAGACGGTGGATGCAGCCAAAGCTCGTCAACGCGTGTTCGATGTCATTGCCGCGACCATTCAGGTGTTAAACATCGCCCCTAATAAAGTGGTGCTGAAAACCCGCGAACGCCAGAAGGGCAGCAGCCAGTATCAGAAAGTGGCTCAAAAAGAAGAATTTATGGAAGTGCGTGAGTTTAATGCGCGCTTCTGGGTCAATCTGACCGATTACCTGGACACCGGTCTGTTCCTCGATCACCGTATTGCCCGCCGTATGCTGGGTCAGATGAGCAAAGGTAAAGATTTCCTGAACCTGTTTGCTTATACCGGCACTGCCAGCGTTCACGCAGGGCTGGGCGGCGCGAAGAGCACGACCACGGTAGATATGTCGCGTACCTATCTGGAATGGGCTGAACGCAACTTGCGTCTCAACGGATTAACCGGTCGCAACCATCGCCTGATCCAGGCGGATTGTCTGGGCTGGCTGGCCGAGGCCAATGAGCGCTTTGATGTGATCTTTATCGATCCGCCCACGTTCTCCAACTCCAAACGGATGGACGCGTCATTCGACGTTCAACGCGATCATGTCCTGCTGATGCGGGATCTGAAGCGCCTGCTGAACCCGGGCGGCACGATTATGTTCTCCAACAATAAGCGCGGTTTCAAAATGGATTTACCGGGACTGGCGGAACTGGGCCTGAAGGCGCAGGAAATTACTGAGAAAACGCTGTCACAAGATTTTGCCCGTAATCGCCAGATCCATAACTGCTGGCTGATTACCCACGAGACCGGGAAATAATTATTTATGTCATTAATTAGTATGCATGGCGCATGGCTCTCTTACAGCGATGCGCCGCTTCTCGATAACGCTGAACTGCATATCGAAGATAACGAGCGCGTGTGTCTGGTTGGCCGTAACGGGGCCGGAAAATCCACGTTAATGAAAATCCTGAACCGCGAAGTCGGGCTCGATGACGGGCGTCTGATTTTTGAGCAGGATCTCGTGGTCGCGCGGTTACAACAGGACCCGCCGCGCAATGTGACCGGCAGCGTCTACGATTTCGTCGCGGAAGGGATTGAAGAACAAGCGGAATACCTTAAGCGCTATCACGACGTTTCCCATCTGGTGATGCAGGACCCCAGCGATAAGAACCTTGCCGAGCTGGCCAGAGTGCAGGAATTACTCGACCACCACGGTTTGTGGCAGCTTGAAAACCGCATTAACGAAGTCTTAATGCAGCTTGGGCTAAACGCCGATACCGAACTGGCGGCCCTGTCGGGCGGCTGGTTGCGTAAAGCTGCGCTGGGCCGTGCGCTTGTGAGCGGACCGCGGGTGTTATTGCTTGATGAACCGACCAACCACCTGGATATTGAAACCATCGACTGGCTGGAAGGGTTTTTGAAAACTTTCCAGGGCTGCATCATTTTCATCTCCCACGATCGTTCTTTTATTCGCAATATGGCGACGCGCATTGTGGATTTGGATCGCGGCAAACTGGTCTCTTACCCGGGCGATTACGATCAGTACCTGGTAGCGAAAGAAGAAGCGCTGCGGGTAGAAGAGCTGCAAAACGCCGAGTTTGATAAAAAACTGGCGCAGGAAGAAGTGTGGATCCGTCAGGGCATCAAAGCCAGACGCACCCGCAATGAAGGGCGTGTCAGGGCTCTGAAAAGCCTGCGTCGCGAACGTAGCGAACGGCGTGAAGTGTTGGGCAGCGCAAAAATGCAGGTCGAAGAGGCCTCCCGCTCCGGTAAAATTGTCTTTGAACTCGAAGACGTCAATTACGGTATCGAAGGCAAAACCCTGGTCCGCAATTTCAGCGCCCAGGTGCAACGCGGCGACAAAATCGCGCTGGTTGGCCCGAACGGCTGCGGTAAAACGACCCTGCTGAAACTGATGCTCGGTCAGCTAAACGCTGACAGCGGCCGTGTTCACGTCGGCACCAAGCTGGAAATTGCCTACTTTGACCAGCATCGTGCCGAACTTGATCCGGAACGCACCGTGATGGATAACCTTGCGGAAGGCAAACAGGAAGTAATGGTCAACGGCAAACCGCGTCATGTGCTGGGCTATTTACAGGACTTTCTGTTCCATCCGAAACGCGCCATGACGCCGGTGCGGGCACTCTCTGGTGGGGAGCGCAACCGTCTGTTGCTGGCACGTTTGTTCCTTAAGCCCAGCAACCTGCTGATCCTCGATGAACCGACTAACGATCTGGATGTTGAAACGCTGGAATTGCTGGAAGAGTTAATCGACAGCTACCAGGGCACCGTATTGCTGGTGAGCCACGACAGGGAGTTTGTTGATAACACGGTAACGGAATGCTGGATTTTTGAAGGCGAAGGCCATATAGGGCAATATGTCGGCGGTTATCACGACGCGCGCGGACAGCAGGCGTCGTCCAGTGCATCCCGGACGTTGGCTGCGAAAAAAGAACCCGAAGCGGCTAAAGCAGAAACTGTCAAACGAGCCAGCAGCAAACTAAGCTATAACATGCAGCGCGAACTGGATCAGATGCCGCAGCGTATGGAAACGCTGGAAGCGGCAGTAGAAGCGCTACAAACGCAGGTCAGCGATGCTTCCTTCTTTAACCAACCTCATGATGTCACTCAAAGCGTACTGGAAAAACTGGCGACCGCCGAGCAGGCTCTTGAGGAGGCTTTTGAACGTTGGGAATACCTGGAATCGTTAAAAAACGGTGCATAGCCAAAGGGAGGGCAGCATGTGCGAACGGCACCATGCAGCGAAACACATACTCTGTCCGCAATGCGATATGCTGGTGTTACTTCCGCGAATGGAGGCGGGCCACAAGGCCAACTGCCCCCGTTGCGGCGTGACATTAACCACTCAGTGGGACGCGCCCCGGCAGCGTCCCACGGCGTATGCGCTGGTGGCGTTGTTTATGCTGCTGCTCTCAAACCTTTTTCCCTTCGTCAATATGAAGGTGGCGGGTATTACCAGCGAAGTGACGCTGATGGAAATCCCGGGCGTGATGTTTTCCGAGGATTACGTCAGCCTCGGTACGCTCTTTATGCTGTTTGTTCAGCTGGTTCCCGCTTTCTGCCTGATCACCATCCTGCTTCTGGTGAACCGCGTGGTATTGCCGCGACGTCTGAAACACGGCATGGCGCGGATCTTCTTCCAGTTGAAAACCTGGGGGATGGCGGAAATTTTCCTCGCCGGTGTATTAGTCAGCTTTGTCAAACTGATGGCGTACGGTGATATCGGCATCGGCAGCAGTTTTATTCCCTGGTGCCTGTTTTGCATTCTGCAATTGCGCGCATTTCAGTGTGTAGACCGCCGCTGGCTGTGGGATGATCTGGCGCCGATGCCGGTGCTTACCACGCCGCTGAAAGTCGGCGTTCCCGGCATTCGCCAGGGGCTGCGCTCATGCCGTTGCTGTACCGCCATTTTGCCAGCGAATACCCTTCAGTGCCCGCGCTGTGAAACACGCGGTTATGTAAGGCGTAAAAACAGTTTGCAATGGACGCTGGCGCTTCTGTTTACTGCGATCCTGCTCTATTTCCCCGCCAATATTTTGCCGATTATGATTACCGATCTGCTGGGCGATAAGATGCCTTCCACGATCCTGGCCGGTGTGATCCTGCTGTGGAGCGAGGGATCGTACCCGGTTGCGATGGTGATTTTTATCGCCAGTATCCTGGTCCCGACGTTAAAAATGATTGCGATTGGCTGGCTGTGCTGGGACGCGAAAGGCCACGGCCAGCGGGACAGCGAACGTATGCATCTTATTTATGAAGTTGTGGAGTTCGTTGGCCGCTGGTCAATGATTGATGTGTTTGTTATTGCCGTCTTGTCTGCGCTGGTGCGTATGGGGGCGTTAATGAGTATTTATCCCGCCATCGGCGCGGTGATGTTTGCGCTGGTAGTGATTATTACGATGTTCGCAGCGATGACCTTTGACCCCCGTTTGTCCTGGGATCGCGAGTCGGAATTAAGCCATAAGGAGTCATCAGAACATGGAAAAGCATAGCGGGGAAGCGCAGGTGCAGAAGGTGAGAAACTGGTCGCCGGTCTGGATATTTCCTATCGTCACAGCGCTGATCGGCGCGTGGATCCTCTTTTATCACTACAGTCATCAGGGGCCCGAAGTCACTTTAATCACCACGAATGCCGAAGGCATCGAGGGCGGTAAAACGACCATTAAAAGCCGTAGCGTGACCGTGGGTGTGGTGGAAAGCGCGGTGCTGAGTGACGACTTGCTGCATGTCGAAATTAAAGCGCGCTTAAACGCGGGCATGGAAAAGCTGCTGCATCAGGATTCCGTTTTCTGGGTGGTTAAGCCGCAGATTGGCAGAGAAGGCGTCAGCGGGCTGAACACGCTCCTCTCAGGTGCGTACATCGAACTGAAACCCGGCATGAAGGGCGCTGTGCCGGATAATTACCAGTTGCTGGATGCGCCGCCTCTGGCGCCCCCGGATGCCAAAGGCATCCGCGTTATCCTTGACAGTAACAAGGCGGGTCAACTCTCGCCTGGCGATCCGGTGCTGTTTCGCGGATATCGGGTGGGATCGGTGGAAACGAGCACTTTCGATACCCAAAAACGTAACATCACTTACCAGCTATTTATCAATGCCCCTTACGACAGGCTGGTAACCAGCAACGTACGGTTCTGGAAAGACAGCGGGATCGCAGTGGATCTGTCGTCGGCGGGAATGCGGGTGGAAATGGGCTCGCTGACCACGCTGTTTAGCGGTGGCGTCAGCTTTGACATCCCGGATGGTCTGGAGCTTGGAAAGCCCATCGCAGAAAAATCCGCCTTTAAACTCTATGACGATCAGAAAAGCATTCAGGACTCGCTGTACACCGAGCACATTGATTATCTGGTATTTTTCAACGATTCCATTCGCGGGCTGCAGCCGGGAGCGCCGGTTGAATTCCGCGGCATCCGTCTTGGTACCGTGGCGGAGGCGCCTTACTTCGTGCCGGGATTGCGGCAGGCGCTGAGTACGGATTATCGCATTCCGGTCCTGATCCGTATTGAACCCGAACGTCTGGAAAATCAGTTAGGCGAAAGCCCGGATATTGGCGCCCATCTCCAGGATCTGGTCTCACGTGGACTGCGGGCCTCGCTTAAAACCGGCAACCTGGTGACGGGCGCACTGTATATCGACCTGGATTTTTATCCGAAGGCACCCGCCATGTCCGGTATGCGCAGCTTCGGCGGTTTTTCGATTATTCCTTCGGTTAGCAGCGGGCTGGCGCAAATTCAGCAGCGTTTACTTGAAACGCTGGACAAAATTAACAACCTGCCGCTAAACCCGATGATTGAGCAGGCAACCAATACGCTTAACGAAAGCCAGCGCACGATGCAGCGGCTGCAACAGACGCTGACCAACCTTAACCAGTTGACGGCCAGTAAATCGATGCAGCAGTTGCCGACGGATATGCAAACCACGCTTCGCGAATTGAATCGCAGCATGCAGGGCTTCCAGCCGGGCTCAGCCGCCTATAACAAGATGGTGGCGGATATGCAGCGTCTCGATCAGGTATTACGCGAATTACAACCCGTACTGAAAACCCTGAACGATAAGAGTAATGCGCTGGTGTTTGAAGCGAAGGATAAAAAAGATCCACAGCCGAAGAGGGCGAAAGAATGAGAAAGTGGCTCCCTGTAGTAATAGCGGCGTTGCTCAGCGCATGCAGCAGTAGCAGCGACGAGGGGAAAATCTATTATCAGCTGCCCGCCGGTGAGCAGACACAAAGCGTGTCTGCCAGTCAGGGAACACAGCTATTGTGGGTGGAACAGGTCGCTATACCTGATTATCTGGCGGGTAATGGCGTGGTCTATCAAACCTCAGATGTGCAGTTCAATATCGCCAACAGTAACTTATGGGCCAGCCCTTTAGATCAGCAGCTCAGAAATACCCTTGTGGCGAATCTGAGCAGCCAGCTACCGGGCTGGGTAGTCTCATCAACGCCGCTTGGTACCCAACAACAGGTGCTGAACGTCAATGTCACGGGCTTTCATGGCCGCTATGACGGACGGGTGATTGTGAGCGGTGAATGGCTGCTTAATAATCAGGGCCAGCTGGTCAAGCGCCCATTTCATATCGAACTCAAGCAGCAACAGGACGGCTATGATGCGATGGTGAAAACGCTGGGTCAGGCCTGGCAACAGGAAGCACAGATGATGGCGGCAGAGATTAAACGTCTTCACTAAAAACTTTTGTGTAAATTTTAGCCGCTGTAAGTCTGTACAGGCTTGCGGCGGCTTTTCTTTGGATACCAATAAGATAAAGAACCGGCTTAAATCAATTTGTAATTTTTTGCCTTCGTATAGGTCACAAATATGACATTGGCGTGAATTTTGCGCGTTGACGTAATGATGGTTTCGCGTTATTCGTTAGTCGTGATTGAGCATTTGCTTATCACTGTTTTCATTTCCAGCAGACAAAAAAGATGAGGGAAACGAGGCATGAAGAGACAAAAACGAGATCGCCTGGAACGGGCCCATCAACGCGGTTATCAAGCAGGCATGACCGGTCGACCAAAAGAAATGTGTCCTTATCAGGCAGTTAATCAGAGATCTTATTGGCTGGGAGGCTGGCGAGAAGCCATGGACGTCAAAGTGTTAATCGCATAACACTGTCTCTTTAGAAACATGAAACCTCCGCCGTGCGGAGGTTTCGCCTTTCTGGTTCTTAGCAGTAAAAATCAGAACGCAGAAGTATCCTGGAACAAACCAACTTTCAGATCGCTTGCGGTATAGATAACGCGACCATCAACCAGCACTTCACCATCCGCCAGACCCATGATTAAACGGCGGTTAACGATGCGTTTGAAGTGGATACGGTAGGTGACTTTTTTCGCAGTCGGCAGAACCTGGCCGGTAAATTTCACTTCGCCAACGCCCAGCGCACGGCCTTTGCCTTCTCCGCCCAGCCAACCCAGGTAGAAACCGACTAACTGCCACATGGCATCCAGGCCCAGGCAGCCAGGCATAACCGGATCGCCGATAAAGTGGCAACCGAAGAACCACATATCAGGGTTGATATCCAGCTCCGCTTCAACATAGCCTTTGTCGAAGTTGCCACCGGTCTCGGTCATTTTGACGACGCGGTCCATCATCAACATATTCGGAGCAGGTAACTGTGGGCCCTTAGCGCCAAACAGTTCACCACGGCTGGAGGCAAGAAGGTCTTCTTTCGTATAGGATTCGCGTTTATCTACCATGTTTTCAGTAAGCCTTATTTTATTGAAGCACGCAGGTTAGCTAACACGTGTACGCTGAACAAGTCCGATCAGTTGTGGTTGAACCAGTTAAGCCAGCCAAATGGCCATGGATAACGGTTTCGCCCTTCTTGTTGCGTGGCTTGCGCGATACGTTCCTGAATCGTTTGAATCAACGTGGTTTGCCCTTCACCATCCCAGGGCAGACCGGTAAGCAGCGGCAATGCATCCATAACATCATCAACCGCCCAGATAGTGAACTGTCCATTTTCTACCGCATCCAGCAATGGCTGGGACAGAGAGAGGTGACGCACGTTAGCGGACGGAATAATAACGCCCTGATTGCCGGTGAGTTCACGGCTCTGACAAATTTCAAAAAAGCCTTCGATTTTTTCGTTCAGGCCGCCGACCGGTTGTGCGCGACCGAATTGGTCGACCGAGCCGGTAATAGCAATGTTCTGATGCAAGGGCACATCGGCCAGGGCGCTGATTACCGCACACAATTCGGCCATGGATGCGCTATCACCATCCACTTCACTATAGGACTGTTCAAATGTTAAGGAGACGGAGAAGGGGATTTGCTGCTCAAGCTGCAATTCCGACATCAAAAACGCCTGCATAATCATCATGCCTTTCGCATGAATATTGCCGCCCAGTTCGGCTTTGCGTTCGATATCAGTAAATTCTCCGTCGCCTATATGAACAACGCAGCTGATCCGAGAGGGCTCGCCAAAGGCGCGGGGATGGCCCGGGAACTCAATGACCGACAATGCGTTGATCTGGCCGATACGGTCGCCCTCGGTCTCTACCAGAATTTGGTCCTGCAGGATTTCATCCTGCATCCGTTCTGCAAGGAAACCCTCACGCCAGGCACGTTGCTCGAGCATTGCAGCGAGTTGGTCTGAATCGAATGTGTCGCCATCGCAGAGCGGTGAGACTTCACGCAACTGACGCAAAATCCAGGAGGGGTAAATGGGTAAGGTTTCCTGATCCTGAGTATAGCGCGTCGCTTCACGAATCAAGCCGGGCCAGGCACTGGCATCCGGTGCAGGAAGCTGATGCGTCGCGGCGAGGTGCAACACCCATTGCTGCCAAAGGCCCATCGATTCATCATCATCGACTTCCAGGTTATCTTCAAACTCACTGTAAATGGCGAGAGAACATAACTCCGGCTCCATCTCCTGGAAATCCGCCAGTGAATCGCGATCGCCTGCCAGCACCACTTTAAGCTCCAGCGGCATGGACGGCACGGATACCGGCAATGGACGCGTTTCGTCCTGAGAGAACCAGTCGAAGCGTTTTAATTCGACCATATGCTTTAAGCGAAGCCACAGCAGCGGCTGGGATAACAACGCTCTGAGCGAGAGGATAAGCACGCCGCCGTTAGCCTGATGAATAAGACCAGGTTGCAGCGTAACGCGTGTGCCATGCTGGCGTACGCAACCAAATAACTGTTCAGTCTCTACCCAGTCGGCGTAGACAACATCGCCCGTGCTGGTGAAGTTGTCTTCTGCGCTGACCGCAGGAAGATATGTCACAACGTCATTTTCTATCACGTAGCGTCCGCCGAATAATTGCTCTGCGGCGGGGCTATTCTCACGCAGATACCCGGCGATGGTTTCTAAATAGTCCTTCTCTTCCGGTGCTCTGACAAGCATAAAGGCGGAGGATGCGAAAGGATGAATCAACTGATCCAGACCGAAACATAAGCGGGGCTGGATGGCTTGAATATCGAAGGAAGAAGCAATGTCCGTTTGTGGCTGCGTAAACAGTTCCTGATATCGATCGGTGTCGGCTACCAGGTCGCGCCATGAGAGTTTATTTATGGTCAAAGTCGATTTTTTAAGGTAGAGGTTAAAGGCGCGATTATAGCGTAATGGGGACCAGGACACACCAGTAATCGGGCAATCGAACCGGAGAATCCTCAAGGGAGTCACAAGCTACGATTTCAATTCAGCGAAATGGAAAAAAACTGTTATCCTGAAGTGAGTTATGCGGTCACACTGAGATCACAATGAAATATCAGCAATTGGAAAATCTCGAAAGCGGCTGGAAATGGAAATATCTGGTGAAGAAGCATCGTGAGGGCGAGCTGATAACCCGATATATTGAAACCAGCGCGGCCAAAGAGGCTGTCGACCTCTTACTCAACATGGAAAATGAACCGGTGCAGGTCGCTGGCTGGATTGAAGCGCATATCAATCCGGACTTGCTCAATCGCATGAAGCAGACGATCCGTGCGCGGCGCAAACGGCACTTCAATGCTGAACATCAGCATACCCGTAAGAAATCAATCGATCTCGAATACATGGTCTGGCAGCGCCTTGCCGGGCTTGCCCAGCGTCGGGGTATAACGCTCTCTGAAACCATTGTGCAATTAATCGAAGACGCAGAACGTAAAGAAAAATACGCCAGTCAAATGTCTACGTTGAAGCAGGATATTGAGGCGTTATTGGGGAAGGGCGAGTAACAGCTTCCTTTTGATGTTGTTAATTAAACAGGCCATAAAAAAAAACCCCGCATTGCGGGGTTTTTTCGTAACGGGATAACTTAAGCCTGCGGCTGAGTTACAACGTCTTTGATACCTTTAACTTCGATTTCTACGCGACGATCCGGTGCCAGGCAGTCAATCAGAGCAGCGCGCGGTTTAACGTTGTCACAGGTGTTGCCAGTAACCGGGTTAGATTCGCCCATGCCACGTGCAGAGATCTTGTCAGACGGGATACCTTTAGAGATCAGGTAGTCAACAACAGACTGAGCACGTTTCTCGGACAGACCCTGGTTGTAAGCGTCAGAACCGATACGGTCAGTGAAGCCCAGAACAACTACGGAACCGTCTTTCGGATCCAGGTTGCTCAGCTGGGTGTACATCTGATCCAGAGCCTGCTGGCCTTCCGGTTTCAGAGTAGCTTTGTTGAAGTTGAACAGAACATCAGACTTCAGAGTGAAGTGCTTGGTCTGTACTTCCGGAGCCGGAGCCGGAGCTGGAGCTACAACCGGAGCTGCTGCTTCTTGCTGACCGAAACGGTAGGAAACACCTACGCTCAGCAGACCATTGTCCGGACGGGTACCAACGGTGTTAGCGTCACCGATGTTGTTGGTCCACTGGTATTCCAGACGGGTAGCGATGTCACGGGTAACTGCCCACTCCAGGCCGCCAGCGAATACTGGGGAAACACCGGTGTCATGATCTTTGAAAGACGCGCCACCAGGGATGTTATACTTGGAGTCAGCACGCCAAACCATACCACCCAGACGAGTGTAGATATCCAGTTCGTCAGTGATTGGGTAACCCAGTTTAGCAGTCAGCTGAACGCCCTGAGATTTGAATGCGCCGTTGACGTTGTCGCCTTTGTACGGCATACGACCTAACCAGTCGTAACCCATTTCAAAGCCCACATACGGGTTAACCTGGTAACCACCAAAAGCACCAGCACCCAGTTGGCTTTCATGGGTCGGGCCATTGTTAGGAATGAAACCAGTGTCGTGGTACTGAGACCAGCCCAGTTTAGCACCAGTATACCAGGTGTTATCTTTCGGTGCGGCTTGCGCTACGGTAGCGAAACCAGCCAGTGCCACTGCAATCGCGATAGCTGTCTTTTTCATTTTTTGCGCCTCGTTATCATCCAAAAGGCCATGAACGTCTTTTGTGCTCACGGTTAAATCCTTCACCGGGGTTATAGCTCAACTTTTAACTCTACCGTCTGTACGGTTTATTAATGAGCAACCCTGGCGATGTAAAGTCTACAACGTAGTTGAAAACTTACAAGTGTGAAGTCCGTCAGGCATATGAAAAAAAACGATTTGCGTACATATTTATTAACATTTTTGCTGTAAATGTAGGCAGGTGTAAAGGTTCACTATTCATGAAACCCGCGGATTCCGCATAAATACCGTCACCGAACAACAACCTAAAAGCATTAAAAAGTAATACCAGGATTTGTCTTAAATTTACTTAATGATACAAACCAGAATGAATTTTTAGCCCGGAACGTGGTCTCGTACCGTTAATAGCCCCCGGCGTGGAACGCAAAATAAAGCACATTGCGTTACCTCTTTCAGCCGCTTCTAACAGCTTTTGATACTCCTCATCGTTCACTTCATAAGAAAGCCAACCAATGACCACACTGTAATTACCTGTACGCAGCGCGCGCAACATGGCATCCACTGTCGTGTAAGAATTTGAAGGCGTGGCTTGCATAACTTTGGTTAACGGTAAACCTGACGCCTGTAGCCAGGAACGACTTAAGCGCTGATTAGGTGTTAACCACAACAGCCAGCGGGACTGTTGACCAAGCTGCTGCAATAAGGGCAACAGCAGGCAGTGCGCCATCCAGGGTTGATCGTCTCGATAAACAATTTCACTGACCATCCCTTTAATTTCCGGCGCAGTAGACAAGTCGGCATGCGGGGAGGTCACATGCGTCTTTTTGACCGGGCGATTTGAATAACCAGTAATGTTCATGATGTGCTCAACTCCAGTGTGTACTGTATGTTTGTACAGTATACGGGTGACGAACAAAGATCAACCTAAATTTCTGAAAGTGTCTCGCAATTTTCACATCAAATCCTTCCAACTCGTAAATTCATATTGCCGGGATTTTACGGGTCGAATATGTTTCTTTTACAGGAATCAATAATGGAAGTATTTCTGTTATTTATTGATGTATAAGGAGTTATAATGAAATCAATTACCACCCGGAAACTTGCTCAGGTAGAGGATGTATTAAAGACGTTGGGTAAGATTCATTGTCGTTCTTTGTTTGGCGGTTACAGTCTGACTATTGATAAAGCCTCTTTCGGTATGCTTGTAGATGGCGAGCTTTTTTTGTGCGCGGGCGAACAAAGTGCTGAATATTTCAGCCAGCGTAATTCGACCAAACTGACTTTTACGCGGCGCGGACGTCCGGTTCATCTCAACTATTATCGGGTGGATAACGACCTCTGGAATAATCCCCCTCTGCTGGTGAAACTGGCGACCGACTCGCTCACCAGCGCAAACGAAGAGCTCGCGAATCGTCAGCAGGGGCAACGGGTAAAAGATCTCCCTAATCTCACGCTTCAACATGAAATATGGCTGTGGGAAGCAGGAATTAAAGATGTGGAGACGCTTAAAGCCAACGGTTCACGGGAATCATGGCTAAAGCTGCGAACGATCAAAAAAAATTGTGGAGTTAAGACCTTGTATGCGCTTGAGGGCGCAATCGTCGGGCTTCATGAGGCTGCGCTCCCGGCGCAAACGCGCCGGGAGTTACATGAATGGTATGTTGAGCAGCTCCAGCCAAAACACCCTTAATCTGTGCTGAGTGAAACCTGGTGCTGAAGAGAGCTTATCTCAGGCAATAATCCGGCAATTAACCCGATCTGTTGAAGAACCAATGGCTCTTTGCTGTCCTGACGCGGTTCTATTTCCCGGATACGCTGCGTGAGGCTGGAAAGCGCCTGCTTTACTTTGGCTTCGTCAGAGGGCAAGTGATGCAGGGCGTCATCTACGTAGCAAACGGCATCGTCGAGCACAGCCAAAATTTCCGGGTTGACCACCCGCTCGCGATGCGCTCCCAGAGCCGAAATATAACCGGTTAATGAGTGGTTCAAACACAGCAACCGAAATGCAGTTTCGCGCAGTTCGGGGGTGACATGAGGTTCAGTGGACATATTAGAGACCACCGATGCCAGTTCCGCATCGCGATTATGCGCATCACGACGGGCGATACGGTACGCCAGCCGGTTATCGCGCCCCTGATGGTATTGCTCGAGGATGGCATCCAGATAGCGGCAATTAGCATTTAGCGCATTTTCCAGAACCTGTGATAAGCGGCGAAACCGCCAGTCGGGCCAGATAAAACTGACGGCAGCCCATGCGATTGCGCAACCGATGAGAGTATCAATCACCCGAGGCAGCGCGACCTCAAACCCTTCGCCGAGCAGATTGAAACACAGCAGTACCAGCAGGGTGATAAACATGGTGGCGTGCGCATACTGAACAGTGCGGAACATAAAAAACAGTACGCCGGTGATCACAATCAAAATCAGTTGCCCTTCGAGTGAGGGCACAAACCACAGCACAGGGATACCGATAGCCACGCCAATCAACGTACCGATCACACGCAGCGCAAGGCGATGTCGGGTGGCGTTATAGTTAGGCTGGCAAACAAACAAGCTGGTAAGCAATATCCAGTAACCATGCTGCAATCCGGTAATTTGGATAAAGGCATAACCGGTACACAGCACGACTGACATTCGCACCGCATGACGAAACAGTGCCGACTCCGGCGTGAAATGCCGTCGCAATCTAAGCCAGATATCCTTGATGCCATGAAGGCGGTCATCGGCAAGCTGGTTTTCATCATTACGGGGCTGCGCCAGTGCTTGTTCAGATTCAATGCTGGAAAGCTGCGCGTCCACATCTCTTAGATTCTTGATAAGAAAGCCGATGGCTTTTTTCTCAGCGTCGGGGATCGCATCAGCAGGTATGCGGGAAATGGCGGCATCAAGACGTACAAAAGCCCGCTCAAAGCGCGAGTCATGCTGATAAGGCGTACGTAGCAGGATAGAACGCGCCAGCGCCTGGCAAGCCTGGCCTTGCATGGAAAGCAGACGTTGAAAGCGGAACATAACGTCGCTGTAGCGTAGCCGTTCGCGCAGGACATGATACTGAATATGGGCGGAGCTGGCCCGTTCATGAATATCCTGAGCAACAAAATAGTAATGCAGTGTGCGCCGCGTTCCACGCTGCCCACGATCCCCGCGTAATCGTGTCAGAAGTAATGTCTTGGTCTGATTAAGCGTGGCGATGAGCTGGCTGTTGGCTAATGCCAGCTCCATCATGGGTGCCTCGCGCTCTTCCTCGATATCCGGATCGAATAACCGGGATTTCATCTCGAGATACCAGGCGAGTTGCTCGTAGCTTCGGGCCAGGCTGTCCTGCAGCGCCCGAACCGGGAAGATGACGTGACCTGTCAACGTCAGGATGTTGTACCAGATTGCCCCAGCCAGCAGAAGGAGCGGTTGCTGATACCAGTGATCGTAAAGCGAAACCCCAAGCATGGTGTAGACGGCAATCAACAGCGCGCCAAAGGCGATAGTGGCATAACGCTGGCCCAACCCGCCGAGCAGGATGAAGCCGCAGGTTGAAACCATCAGGCCCAGCGCGAACAGCCAGGGCCAGGGGAAAAGCAGCTCCACGGACGCAGAGGCAATAAAGAAACAAATCAGTGTGATGATCAGATTGCGTAACCGACCAGCCAGACGATCGTCCAAATCGGTCAGCGCGGCCGCCACCACGCCCAGCGTCAACGGAATGGTAAGCTTCGCTTCACCAAGCCACCAGGGAAGCGCCGCGGTGCCACACAAAGCGATAAAAATGCGAAAGTTATAGAGCCAGGTACTGTTACAGGTGTATCGCCTGAGCAGAGGACTGAACATAATGCCCCGCAGCCTTGTTATTGAAAGCGACGGCGAGCATTTGCTTCGCGCGCCGCTCTGGCCATCTCAACAGACACCACTCTGCGCCCGACGGGCCACAGCGCGATAGCGGCGATTTTAAAATTAGCGATGCCGACGGGGATCCCGATAATCGACAGGCACTGAACAATGCCCGCAGTAATGTGCATAATGCACAACCACCAGCCGAACAGCACCAGCCAAAGGATGTTAAGCAGTGTCCCACCGGTATTTAACAACGCGTTTCTGCTTTGTGGTTCAAGCTCATCCACATGGATAGCCTCATTGCCATAAGGGACCAGCGAGAGTTTTGTGATTTCCCAGCATGAGCGGGTAAGCGGAAGGGTAAAAATAAAAATGATGCTAAGCACTGTCGCAAGCAGCCAGGAAAGCGTCGTCGCGAAACCACCCAGTACAAAATTGAGAATATTAAGAACCGTGCGCATAGAACCTCAGACTGTCATCGGTGAGCAAATCAATAACCTCAGCAATTGTAACGCGTTTTTACTGTGGAGCGTCATATTCAGGACGGTTAAACTTAGATAACAACGACTGACAGTGGTTACGTAATGGAACTGAAAGCAACTTCAATTGGAAAACGGCTCGCGCAGCATCCCTACGATCGCGTTGAGATCCTGACTGCCGGCGTTAAAGTCTCGGGTGATAATCACGAATACTTAATTCCTTTTAATCAACTGCTTGCGATTAACTGCAAACGCGGCATGGTTTGGGGCGAGCTGGAGTTCGTGGTCCCCAATAATCAGGTGGTGCGGCTGCATGGTACTGAGTGGAGCGAAACACAGCGTTTCTATCAGTACCTTCTTGAGCTCTGGACGCGCTGGAGCCAGGAGATGAGTGAAATCGCTTCAGCGGTTCTTAACGATCAATGCCAGCAGATTGCGGCGCTGACCCAAAATAATAAATGGCTCAAGCGTCAGGACATCCAGGGTATTCAACAATCCGTGCGCAATGCATTGAGTGCGTTGCCGCTGCCGTTATCCCGATTAACTGAATTTGATAATTGCCGGGAAGCCTACCTTGAATGCAATAGCTGGCTGACGAATGTTGAAAAACGTCGTCAGCAGGCGAATGAGTTGTTTACCGAACGTATGCTCAGCGAGTACGCGGATTTTTTCCAGCAGGTGGAATCATCGCCGCTTAACCCGAGCCAGGCACGCGCTGTGGTCAATGGCGAAGAGTCGGTGCTGGTGTTAGCAGGAGCCGGAAGTGGTAAAACTTCGGTTTTGGTGGCGCGTGCGGGATGGTTGATGGCCAGGGGCGAAGCGACTGCCGATCAGATTTTGCTGTTGGCGTTTGGTCGCAAAGCTGCGCAGGAAATGGATGAACGCATCCGGGAGCGTTTGCACACCGATGATATTGCTGCCCGCACCTTCCATGCTTTAGCACTGCACATCATTCAACAGGGCAGTAAGAAAGCGCCGCAAATAAGTAAACTGGAAAGCGATGCGGCGGCACGCCACGCTCTCCTGATCGCTGAATGGCGCAAGCAATGTAAAGAGAAAAAAGCACAGGCAAAAGGCTGGCGACAATGGCTAAGCGATGAGCTGGAGTGGGACATCGCGGAAGAGAATTACTGGCAGGATGAAAAACTTGCCCGACGCCTGGCGCCCAGACTGGAAAGATGGCTGGGGATTATTCGCACACACGGTGGTTCTCAGGCAGACATGATCGCCAGTGTGCCTGACGAAGTCCGCGATCTGTTTCAAAAGCGCATCAAGCTGATGGCGCCGCTGGTGAAAGCCTGGAAAAGCGCCCTCAAGGCCGAAGGGGCGGTTGATTTTGCCGGGTTGATTCATCAGGCGGTGAACGTGCTTGATACCGGCCGTTTCGTGAGCCCGTGGAAGCACATTCTGGTTGATGAATTTCAGGATATTTCGCCCCAGCGCGCAACCTTGTTGGCCGCGCTGCGTCGACAAAACTCGCATACTGCGCTGTATGCAGTTGGCGACGACTGGCAGGCCATATACCGCTTTAGCGGCGCGGAACTGCTGTTGACGACGTCGTTTACCCATTATTTTGGCGAAGGCGATCAGTGCGCGTTAGATACCACATACCGCTTTAACGATCGTATCGGCCAAATCGCTAATAGTTTCGTGCAACAAAACCCGTACCAGCTGGCTAAACCGTTAAACAGTCTAAAACCCGGCGATAAAAAAGCGGTGACGCTACTGCCGGATGAGCAACTGGAAGCGTTGCTCGACAAAATGAGCGGGTATGTCAGCATTGATGAACGTATTCTGGTCCTTGCGCGATACCACCACTTACGGCCTGACATTCTGGAAAAAGCCGCAACACGTTGGCCTAAGTTGAATATCGATTTTACGTCGATTCATGCCAGTAAAGGTCAGCAGGCGGATTATGTCATTGTGGTGGGTTTGCAGGATGGAAAAGAGGGGTTTCCGGCTCCGGCGCGGGAGTCCGTTATCGAGCAGGGGCTTTTGCCGCAACCGGAAGAGTATCCCGATGCCGAGGAGCGGCGTTTGCTGTATGTGGCATTGACCCGCGCCCGACACCGCGTCTGGTTGCTGTACAGCAAACCGAACCCCTCCCGTTTCGTACCGATACTGGAAGCGCTCGGTGTGCCAGTGGCGAAAAAGCCTTAGTTATTTAAGCCGTTCAGCCAGATAGCGTTGGTAATCAGGGATCAGAATATCAACGCTGTCGTTAAAGTGCGGTGACTGAATAATAAAATCCGCAGTGGAAATGTTTGTCGCGACCGGAATATTCCAGACGGTGGCGAGGCGCAATAGCGCTTTCACATCGGGGTCGTGCGGAACGGCGTTAAGCGGATCCCACAAAAAGATCAGCACATCGATTTTGCCTTCCGAAATTAATGCGCCTACCTGCTGGTCGCCACCCATGGGGCCGCTCAGCATGGCTTTCACTTCCAGGCCGGTGGCGCGCTGAATTAAATTACCGGTTGTGCCTGTGGCGTAAAGTACATGTTGTGCCAGTAATGTCTGATGGCGTTCAGTCCATTTTAACAGCATCTCTTTACAGTGATCGTGAGCGACCAGGGCGATATGTTTTTTCGCGCCTAATGTGCGGGTAGTCAGTTCCATAGCGGTATCCGTGAAATAAAAAACTGGCTACAGCTTACCGGAAGCGATTGATGCCGCAAGCGAAGCGATTAAAAAAACAGAAGCGGATGCGGATCAGGAAGAGGGTTGCTGCTTTACCCACTCCAGAAAGCGGGTGCGGGTGTCGTTATCGGCTTCGAGATACCAGTGTTTTAAACGCTGCTCGGTGAGGGTTTGCGAATGCGCTACCGGCCTGTCCAGTTCTGACGGCCCGGAGAGCAGGGCGCTGTCATCAGCCATCATGGTGATGAATTCAGGGGCAGACGCTTTGTTATTGGTTTTATTGTAGCGCTCCGTTTCCCATTCATAATCGATGGTTTTGGCATTGCGGTCGACTGCTAATACATCCAGCCTGGCCGGGATGGGCGCGGCGGTGCCGTCCAGCAGTTGCACGCGCGGCGATGCGTCAAACTGGTCGCTCTCCTTTTCCGTTTCAATGCGCGGCAGGGAAAAGTTAACCTGGGTGATGTTGCGGGTATCGAACGTCATGACCAGCGGCGGCGATACATATAACCGTCTGTCACGGGATGCGGTCACAAGATTTTTTTCCACGCGAAACACCACCTGATGGGGGCCGTTATCCAGTTCAATACTGTCCGCGCCCCGCAGAAACGAACCGGAAACCCTTTTACCGTCAAGCACCAACAGATCGATATCGCCGGACAGGTGAAGTGTGGTTGCCGCTGCCGTTATGGGCAACAGGGCCGCCAACATCGCTGCGGCGAAGAAGCCTTTCATTCGTGCCTCCAGACCCTGGCTGGCGAACCCAGGAATGTATCAAAATTTTGCGAAAATAATATTCATTAACATATATGCAGAATTATCCTTTTGGCACTCATGCATCCGTATGGGAATGATGGTGAGTCAATAAGCTTTGGCTTACACTGAAAAACCACAGCTGGAGGATCGACTATGAATGAAACTGAAATCGCTGACATTCTGAAATCAACACGGACGATTGCGCTGGTGGGTGCCAGCGACAAGCCCGAACGCCCAAGCTACCGCGTGATGGCGTATTTGCTCGATCAGGGATATCACGTGATCCCGGTTTCCCCTAAGGTGGCGGGTAAAACGTTACTGGGGCAGAAAGGCTATGGCTCGCTGAGCGAGATCCCGGAACAAATCGATATGGTGGATGTATTCCGCAATTCCGAAGCGGCCTGGGGCGTGGCGCAGGAAGCTATCGCCATTGGTGCCAAAACACTCTGGCTGCAACTTGGCGTCATTAATGAACAAGCGGCGGTACTGGCACGTGATGCCGGTATGAAAGTGGTGATGGATCGCTGCCCGGCCATTGAAATACCCCGGCTTGGCCTGACGAAATAAAAGATAAACCCGGCATAGCCGGGTTTAGTTTAGTTATTGAGGCGTGGTGCCTGAAGCTGTTTGCGGATGGTTTGCGCCAGTTCGTCCATCGAAGGCTGCTCGGGATGTTCATCCTGCAGTTCGCCGCTGAGTTGCGCTTCAGCCAGATAGGTATGCACAGGCTGACCTTCATCATCTTCCATGACCACATGATACCAGGGGGCGTCGCGCAGTTCTGCGTTTACCGCCAACTCATCGGCTTCAGGCTCATCAAGGGCGTACTCCGGGTCAATATCAACCACTACGCCCAGATAGCCCAGTAATGAGTGGCGGACCTGCTGGCCAATACCAAATTTGCTGGCAATCATCGTCACCTCCCGGGAAAAATCACTCTGCAATGAATATGCGGGCGAGTTTCCGTTTTTCAAGTTACATGATGCGGCAGGCAAATCCTTTCAAATAGAGACCTTCCGGGTAGCTCGCTATCACCGGGTGATCGGCTGCCTGACGGAACTGCTCTATAAATTGTACATCACGACCAGCATCTACAGCGGCATCTGCGATGATTTTCTGAAATAAATCGCTGGCCATTAAGCCCGAACAGGAGAAGGTCAACAACACGCCGCCTGGGTTAAGCAGTTGAATGGCGAGCATATTGATGTCTTTGTACCCGCGGCAGGCACCCGCCAGCTGGTTTTTGTTTTCCACAAATTTGGGTGGGTCCATAACAATGACATCAAATGTTTCGCCCTGGTCGCGATATTTGCGCAGCAGTTTGAATACATCGTCACGCACAAACTCAGCCTTGCTGAGGTCCAGACCGTTAAGTGCAACGTTCTGTTTAGCGACGTCCAGCGCATCCTGTGATGTGTCGACGCTGACAACCTGCTGGCAATCCCCCATAAGTGCCGAAACGGCAAACCCGCCGGTATAGGAGAAACAGTTGAGCACACGTTTATCTTTAACGTACCCGCGGGTAGCAAAGCGGCTGTCACGCTGATCAAGGTAATAGCCGGTTTTATGGCCGCCTTTAATATCGACCAGCAGCTTCATGCCATGCTCTTCGATGGTCAGCAAATCAGGAGGAAGTTCGCCGCAAACCGGACCCTGCGTTAACTCCATGCCTTCTTTCTTACGTACCGCGACATCGGAACGGTCGTAAATAGCGCATTCAGGATAGAGCGCCTGGAGCGCGCTGAGCAGAGCAGGGCGTTGATATTCGGCACCGGCTGACAGCAGTTGCAGTACCAGAAAGTTACCGAATCGGTCGATAGTGACGCCTGGCATGCCGTCTGACTCACCGGCGATCAAGCGGTAGCTGTCGAGCCCGTCGCGAGCGGCAAGCCAGTTACGCCACTGCTGCGCCTGCTGAAGACGTTTAGTGAAAAATGCGATATCAATGGATTCATCGCGATCGAAGGTCCAGACCCTTGCGCGAATTTGCGACGCTGGCGAATACGCGCCGCGCGCCAGCCATTTGCCCTGGTGATCGACGATATCAATGGTTTCACCCAAACCGGCTTTCCCTTCCAGTCGCGCAACAGCGCCGGAAAAAACCCACGGATGGCGGCGCAATAACGATTTTTCGCGCCCTTTGGCTAACACTAAACGTACACTCATAATTTGCTATGCTGATTTCAGAGAAAATGGGCGCCATTTTCCCGAGTTCAGCCGGGAAATGCAACGCGTCAGGCCTAAAGGAGCACATCTATGTCAAATGTCTGCGTAATCGCCTGGGTGCATGGCAAGGTTCAGGGTGTGGGATTTCGTTACAGCACCCAGCATGAAGCCAGCCGTCTCGGGCTGACAGGCTATGCCCGCAACCTCGATGACGGCAGCGTCGAAGTCGTGGCATGCGGTGAAAATGACCGCGTGGAACAATTACTGGCGTGGTTGAAAGCGGGCGGGCCGCGCAACGCCCGGGTCGAAAAAGTTTTGCATGAACCTCATCGCCCCGAGCGGGAGTGGTCAAACTTCGGCATTCGGTACTAAATGCACTTCACCGGCTTAGGCAACCCGGCGATTTTCGTTGCCTGCTTCGCCGGGCCTTTCGGAAACAGGCGATACAGATAGCGACTATTGCCTTTTTCTTCGCCAAAGGCTTTTGCCATGGCTTTTACCAGCATGCGGATTGCGGGCGATGTATTAAATTCCAGATAAAAATCACGGACGAAACGCACCACTTCCCAGTGCTCTGCCGTCAGCGTGATGCCTTCCTGAGCGGCAATCACTTCCGCCAGGCCTTCACTCCACTGGCTGGAATCTTTCAAATAACCGTCATTATCGGTTTCAAATTCTCTATCGTTAAACGTCAACATCATGCTTTACCACCGTGAAACGGGGGGGCAGTGTAACAAATTTCGGGTTATGAAAAAAACAAAGCCCCGCACGCTGGCGGGGCTCGTTTGAAAAAAGACGGCTTAATCGCGGCTTGCGAAGCCCAGAATGCTCAGCAGGCTGACGAAGATATTATACAGCGACACGTAAAGGCTTACGGTTGCGCGGATATAGTTAGTTTCGCCACCATGAATGATATTGCTGGTCTCATACAGGATTGCGCCAGAAGAGATCAGAATAAACACGGCACTGATTGCCAGATGCAGGGCAGGGAGTTGCAGGAAGATGTTTGCCACCATCCCGATCAACACCACTACGATGCCAGCCATCAGCATACCGCCCATAAAGGACATATCTTTACGGGTCGTCAGGACATAGGCGGAGCAGCAGAAGAACACCAGTGCCGTACCGCCCAGCGCCATACCGATTACGTCACCCATACCGGCAGACAAATAGGCATTCAGGATTGGACCGAGGATATAACCCAGGAAACCCGTGAAGGCGAAAGCGGAAAAAATACCCGCCGGCGAATTCGCGGTTTTATAGGTCAGGAACATCAGTCCATACATGCCGACCAGCGTCAGGATAAGACCCGGTGATGGCAGGCCCAGTACCGTACTGGCGGTTGCGGTCATCGCAGAGAACGCCAGCGTCAGGCTCAACAGAAAATAAGTGTTACGCAGCACTTTATGCGTGCTAAGCAGCGATGTAGTTTCGCGTGAGGAATAAACTATGCGATCCATGAGTCGTTCTCTCATAACAGGTGTTTAGGGTCCGAGAATAGTGCGCCATAAGGAAGCGGGAAAGCCCTTTTACCCATCTTTACGCGGATTTATCAAGCGAAAACAAACACCAGGCACAGAAGGAAGTAAGCTGACGGACAACAACAGGTTTATTGACCCTTCTGAAATGCGAATAAACTGCTGGCTTTCTGCGCATGGCGCCGATATTTCAGGCAATTAAACGCGAATTGCTTGTTTTTGCGGCAAACGAATCGTTCCGGGCTTTACAGAAGGAATGGGGATGTTTATAGTTCGCCTCATTGGAAGTGTGGCCGAGCGGTTGAAGGCACCGGTCTTGAAAACCGGCGACTCGAAAGGGTCCCAGAGTTCGAATCTCTGCGCTTCCGCCATATTACTGAAGGGGTCGTCGAAAGACGACCCCTTTTTCGTTGGGAAAAATGCGCTGGCATCCTTTGGTGAATTGATTCGCCTGCGTAGAAGATGTGTAAGCCAGCTCTCCGTCCTGATGTTCTCTGCTCCTTTTATAACCTCTTCAGTCCGAAATGAATGTATGCAGCGGCGCTTTCCTTGCCGTACTCGTTATCTTACAGGTCTGAATAGTTCTTCTTTTACCCGCCGGTAAACTTTTCTCTTTGCTTAATTAATCTTTAAGTGTCATTACGGGTTTCACACTATTATATTTGCCGGCGCGGCATCTTTATTGCCCACTCCTGAAAGCCCTGGATTAACCAGACCGTGACGCGATGGCACAGCCGCTGCAGACAAGGGCTTCACCATTTTGCTTTCCAAAAATGGACAGCAAAGAAATTGTTAGTGCGGCGGATAAAACCTAATCTTGCGCGTTTCACAGTGGTCCTTCGGACATTACGGCTAACTTAACGTTGTCTCTTCCCATATGATATTAAAAAACAAAAATATAGCGCGTAGCGCGTTATTGCCGATCCTGGCTGCTTATTATTTACTGATATTGATAGTCTATATTCCGAATATGGGCGGGGCAGGACTCAACTTACCTCAAAATATTCTCAGCTGGATAGTTATTGAGGTCATTGTTTTGATCGCCGGGATGACTGCCATCTGGCAAAAAAATATGCGCTGGGATATGCCACTGGTTTTTTTTGCCGCGGGCGCAATGCTCCTCACGCTTCCCCTGTTATGGAGCCCGTCTTCTTTCCGGCTCTTCGCGCTGGCGCGTTTTGCCGGGCTTGTGGGCGGCGTGATTTTCTATTTAGCCTTGCTGCAATATTCGCTGGATGGGCGGTTGAAACGCCACATCGTGATGCTGATCGTGACCGCTGCGGCGCTGCAATGCGCCCTGGTTATCTATCAGGCCTCTCAGAACTCAGTCGAAAATATGATGGAATTTGTGCCTGGCACGCGTCCCTATGGCATATTTCAGCAGGTAAATGTGTTGGCGAGCTTTATCGCGACGGGGTATTGCTGTGCGGGATGGTTGCTTTACCGGGCCCGAAGCTGGGGTTGGCGCTGGGTCTGGTTATCCGCAATTGCGTTGTTTGTCGTGATGCTGGATCTGTTGCAGTCCCGAGCGGGCATTATCGGCGCTTTACTGTATACCCTGTTTATTTTAGCGATCCGCTTTAGAGCGCGGCACAAAGGGATGTTCACCTTACTCGTTGCCGTCGTTTCACTATCCCTGCTTGCATTGCATATCATTAAATTTTACGGCTCAGGCAGCGCTTTTTTACAGCATTTTGGCAGTGTCGAAAAAGGCCACTCCACGCTGGAGCGGTGGATCATGATCAAAACCAGCTGGAAAATGATCGTGGCGCACCCGTTCTCCGGCTGGGGATACGGCAGTTTTGAATATATTGCCAGCCGTTTTTCACTCGCGGATTACCAGCATCTTTTAAATGCCGAACACCCTCATAATGAAGTGTTATTTGAATGGGCTGAGGGAGGACTGCTGGCGCTGGCAGGGATGTTAACAATCGTAGTGGGTGCGATGTGGATGCTGCGGCGAGCGCCGCGCAGTGGCATTGCGTTATGGGGCGTTATGCTGCCGATTGTCTTCCATATGATGGTCGAATACCCGCTGTTACAGTCGGTGCCACACTGGTTTACCTTACTGCTCCTCTGCCGGCTGGCAGTATGCCGACGCGCCTTTACGCTCCCGAAGCGCTCGCTAAAAAATAAGCTGGCTTATGCCAGCGACGGCGGCGGCAGGACTGATTTTTATGCTCACCGGCTTTAAGACCGGCTCGGTATTGACGGCCTTTGAGCGCGGCGGGATGCAGGATTTCACCGCGGCTTCAGCCGTGATCAACCCCTGGATACAGTGGGACCGCTGGCAGTACGATGAACACAGCGCGTTATTAATACGCTATAACCAGACGCGCGATCCGGCGCTGCTGGAAAGGTATTCACAATGGGCAATGCGCTATCTGGAGCGGCGAAATGATTTGCAGGTGTTTGAAAACATCGCCCGTATCAATAAGTTTGATCCCCGGACGGAACGGACGCAATGGCTGAATCGCCAGTGGCGGGAGTACTACGTTACGCTGGCTGGCGCGCTACAACAGAACAACCGGCAATTGCAGCAGTAATCCTGAACGTCCGGCGACTTTTCTTACTGCTTCTCCACTCTGCGCTAATCAACCCCGGCGAAAACCGGGGTGACAGGATCTCGCGCTTCGCTTAGCGGTTTACTTTACGCCGCACGTCCGGAATAAATAAATCACCGCGCATCAGCTGGGTCCCCAACATGTCCTGGGTTTGCTCCGTCAGCCAGTTGACGATACGCGCCGCCATGGCTTCGATGGGATATTCAATGGCAGGAATAACCGGGACGCCCGGAAGTTGCAGCGATCCGCCAAGGCTGAATACCATAATGTCTTCCGGCACTGATTTATTAAACGCCTGCAACTGCGGAATGATGTGCTGGGCTTCATGCTCATCAGCAACCATCAGGGCGTTAAAGTTGAGCGTCGCCGCGTTGTTGAGTAACTCCTGCAGCGCTACCGACGATGATGCCGCTTCCAGAAACACCAGATTACGGTTAAAAGGCAGGAAGTTTTTTTCCAGCGCATGTTTGTAACCCAGCAATACATGCTCGGCAAAGCCGCTGCCTTTGGGCTGGATCACGGCGATTTGCCGCCGCCCCTGGCTGATCAGGTAGTTACAGGCAGTTTCCGCCGCGAAAGTATGATCAAACTGGATGCTGTTGACGTTTTCCGCATCCATGCAATCCACCAGAATGACGTTTTCCTGATCGATATCGAGCGCAAAACGTGCGCCGATGATCAAAATGTCGTCGCATAGCCCGCAGTTAAGTTCTTCCAGAGCATTTAACACCGCGCTTTTGGTATTGGCGAACCGCAGCAGCAGGTGCTTCTGATGCTGGCTGAGGTGTTTTTCCAGTGCATAAAGATAACCGGTGGTCTGGTTGATGTTTTCCTGCGCGCAAATAACGCCAATACAACCCGTTGACTGGCTCAGCAACGACTGTGCAATAACATTTGGCCGATAATTGAGTTCATCAACGGCTTTAAGCACCGCCAGGCGGCTGGCTTCCTTTACCCCGCGTGAACCACTCAACACCCGTGACACCGTGGCTTTGGAGACCCCGGCTAAACGTGATACATCGTTGATTGTTGACATCTTTTTCCCCTGACAGGCATAACACAGCCTGGAAATCCTGTTACGCTTCGGCGCGCAAAATATCGCCATCCGCAGTATAGCCGTTTCCGTTTTTGATGGAAACCGATTTTCCATATCGACGCCGTCGACGCCATTTACCCCTCAAATATGTGACATCAATCCAAAGAAAACGCTTGTTATTGTGTTTATTTTGATAGCAATCACACTTCTGGTGATTTGAAATGGAAACCGGTTTCCGTGTGATGTCCAATCGGGTCTTGTAATAACTATTAACATGTTGAGGTACTCGAGATGTACAGGATTATGTTGTGTTGCTCGGCAGGGATGTCCACCAGTTTGCTGGTGCGGAAAATGGAAGAAGTGGCGCAGGAACGCGGCCTGGCGGTGGAAATTAATGCCTTCGGCGTATCCGAATTTGATACGCAGTTTCCCAACTACCAGGTCGTCCTGATTGGGCCGCAGGTTAAATATATGTTAGGAACCCTGTCGGCTAAGGCGGCACCTCACAGCATTCCCGTCCAGCCTATTGATATGATGGATTACGGAATGCAGCGCGGTGATAAAGTTCTCGACTATGCTCTGTCGCTCATTGAAGCGGCGCACTAATCAAGGGGTTCCCATGAGTTCACTCTATCAGTCAATGATCGCGGTCATTGAGCAATCCATCACCCCGCTGGCCGGGCGTCTTGGGCAGCAAAAATATGTGATTGCCATCCGCGACGGCTTTACCGCCGCGCTGCCGTTTATGATTATCGGCTCCTTCATGCTGGTATTTATCTTCCCGCCATTCTCCGCGGATACCACTAACAGCTTCGCACGCGGCTGGCTGGATTTTTCCCAGACTTACCGCGAACAGCTGATGTTGCCGTTTAACCTCAGTATGGGCGTGATGACGTTCTTCATTTCAGTGGGGATCGGAGCAAGCCTCGGACGGCAGTTCAATCTTGATCCGGTGATGTCCGGCCTGCTGGCGTTTATGGCATTCCTGCTGGTGGCCGCGCCTTATGCGGATGGCAAAATTTCCACCCAGTATCTGTCAGGGCAGGGGATTTTTACCGCGTTGATCACCGCTATCTATTCCACGCGTGTTTATGCCTGGCTTAAGCAGAACAACATTACCATCCGTCTGCCGAAAGAAGTGCCGACCGGCGTGGCGCGCTCGTTTGAGATTTTGATCCCGGTTGTGGTGGTGATGGGCACGCTGCACCCGCTGAACCTGTTTGTTGAAGCGCAGACCGGCATGATCATCCCTCAGGCAATTATGCATCTGCTGGAGCCGCTGGTATCCGCCTCGGACTCTTTACCGGCGATTTTGCTGTCGGTGCTGCTGTGCCAGATTTTCTGGTTCGCAGGCATCCACGGTTCGCTTATCGTCACCGGCATTATGAACCCGTTCTGGATGGCCAACCTGTCGGCAAACCAGGCGGCGCTGGCGGCGGGTACGGCGTTACCGCACGTTTATCTGCAAGGTTTCTGGGATCACTATCTGCTGATTGGCGGCGTGGGTTCCACCTTACCGTTAGCTTTCCTGCTGCTGCGTAGCCGCGTCACGCACCTGCGTACCATCGGTAAAATGGGTGTGGTGCCAAGCTTCTTCAATATTAACGAACCGATCCTGTTCGGCGCGCCGATTATCATGAACCCGATGCTGTTTATCCCGTTCGTCTGCGTCCCGTTGGTCAACGCCGTGCTGGCCTATACCGCAACACGTCTCGACTGGCTGCCGCAGGTCGTGTCGCTCACCCCGTGGACCACACCTGCACCGATTGGCGCCTCCTGGGCGGCAAACTGGGCATTCAGCCCGGTGGTGATGTGCCTGATTTGTATGGTGATGTCAGCGCTGATTTACCTGCCTTTCCTGCGCGCTTATGAGCGTTCACTGATGAAAACCGAAGAGCAGAAAGCGCAAAATACCGCGCCGATGGCTGAGCCCGCCAAGAGCAACTAAGACAGGAGTCACTGATGACCATCAAATACCGTTTCCCGGAAAATTTCTGGTGGGGTAGCGCCAGTTCCGCGCTGCAAACCGAAGGGGAAAGCCAGGGCGCAGGCAAAGGGCAAACCACCTGGGATTACTGGTTCGCCACCCAGCCATGGCGCTTTCATAACGGCGTAGGCCCGGATGATACGTCAATGTTTTATCGCAACTGGCGGGAAGACATTGCGTTACTGAAACAGTTAAATCACAACAGTTATCGCACCTCCATCAGCTGGTCGCGCCTGATCCCGGAAGGAACCGGGGAGGTCAACCCGCAGGCGGTCGCCTTTTACAACCAGGTTATTGATGAGCTGATCGAACAGGACATTACGCCGTTTATTACGCTGTTCCATTTCGATATGCCGATGGCGATGCAGCAAAAAGGCGGCTGGGAAAGCCGTGAGGTGATCGATGCGTTTACCCGCTATGCGCAAACCTGTTTCGACTTGTTTGGCGACCGGGTGCTGCACTGGTTTACCTTTAACGAGCCCATTGTCCCGGTAGAGGGCGGATATCTCTATGATTTCCACTATCCCAACGTTGTGGATTTTAAACGGGCGGCTACGGTGGCGTACCATACCGTTCTGGCCCATGCATCAGCGGTGAAGGCCTACCGCGACGGAGCCTGGGCCGGCGAAATCGGTATCGTGTTGAACCTGACGCCGTCATATCCACGCTCTCAGCATCCGGCAGACGTTAAGGCCGCAAACTATGCGGATCTGTTTTTCAATCGTAGTTTTCTCGACCCGGTCCTGCGCGGGAGCTATCCCGACGAGCTGGTGGCGGTGCTGAAAGAGTACGATCAGTTACCCGCCTGCCAGCCTGGCGATAAGGCGTTAATTGAAGAGGGCGTTATCGATCTGTTAGGGATTAATTATTATCAACCCCGACGGGTAAAATGCCGCGACAGCGCCATTAATAAAGAAGCGCCGTTTATGCCGGAATGGTTATTTGATTATTACGAGATGCCGGGCAGAAAAATGAATCCCTATCGCGGTTGGGAAATTTATGAACCGGGGATTTACGATATTCTGACCAATTTACGGATCAATTATGGTAACCCACGCTGTTTTATTTCTGAAAATGGCATGGGTGTCGAAAATGAACAGCGCTTTATTCAGGACGGACAAATTAACGATCAATATCGAATTGATTTTGTCACGGGCCATTTGCAATGGTTACATAAAGGAATAACCGAAGGCAGCAGATGCCTTGGGTATCACATGTGGACCTTCATTGATAACTGGTCGTGGTGTAACGGTTATAAAAACCGCTACGGCTTTATTCAACTGGATCTGGCAACCCAACAGCGCACGATTAAACGCAGCGGCGAGTGGTTCGCAGCCGTTTCGGCCAATAACGGTTTTGAAAAGGAGTAACGACAGATGGTGGTATTAGAAGAAGCGGTGATGGAGATTATTGTCAATGCCGGTCAGTCTCGCAGCCTGTGTTTTGAAGCATTACATGCGGCCCGGCAAGGCAACTTCGATGAAGCGAAAAACCTGCTGCGCGAAGCTGACGGGTATTCGCGTCAGGCTCACCGCATGCAGACAAAGCTTATTGAACAGGATGCGGGTGAGGCGAAACAGCCGATGACATTAATTATGGTTCACGCCCAGGATCATTTAATGAATTCGCTGTTAGCTCGTGAACTGTGTGAGGAAATATTGCATTTATATCAGCGTTAACGTAATTCGTTATTTATTACCCGGAGTCGTATTACGAGAATATTTTAACCGTTCTGTACCCTAAATAAATAAACAACTTGTTTTGGTGATAGCGAATGCATTCTCTACCAGAGCAGGGATTGTTATTATTAAAATTACACAGAGAATATTATGAATAACATAAAGAAGCTTCCATTAACCATGGCGGTTCTGGCCGCGCTTTGCCCAATTTCCGCTCTGGCACAGGAATTTACCCAGGAGCAAATCGACGCCATCGTGGCGAAAGCGGTGGATAAAGCCCTCGCCGAGCGACAGGCTAAAATCGATGCGGCAGTTAATAAAAAGGCCGATGTGATAACCGAACCGCAAAGCCCTGCTCAAACGCCGGACATGGCCATCCCCTTTGGCGTGAAGTTTAGCGGCTATGCCCGTTACGGGGCGCATTATCAAACCGGCGACCAGAAATACGTTGCGGTGGACGGTTCCTATAACGGCGCGTCGGCAATTGGCCGTTTAGGCAACGAAGGCAACGGCGGCGAATTCCAGCTTTCCAAAGCGTTTAAGAGCAATAACGGCGCGATTTGGGACGTCAATGTGATGATTGACCACTGGGGTGATGAAGTGAACCTCAAAAAGGCGTATGCCGGGGTGACGAACCTGTTCGCTTCTAATCCTGACGCCTACCTGTGGGCCGGTCGTGATTTCCATCAGCGTCCGCAACAGGGCATCAACGATTATTTCTGGATGAACCACGACGGGCAGGGCGCGGGTATCAAGAACTTTGACCTCGGCGGCGTCAAGTTTGACGTGGCCACCGTAGCGGCGGTGGAATCCTGTAGTCCGGAAGTGATGGATGACGAAGCCAACCCGTCACGCATCACCTGCACCGGCGGATCGGGCACCGGCGATAAAGGCAACTACGCGGTGACGTCGAAAGTGCACGGCATGAAGATTGGTCCGTTGGATCTGGAGTTGTACGGCAACTACGGTTTCGATTCCAAAGCCGTCGACAGCGACCAGCGCCTGAAGGCCTGGCAGGGCGGAGTGGTGTTGAGCCACACTAATGACAGCGGCGTCAACAAAGTTATCGCCCGCTACTCCGATAACTCGGACAACAGCGTCTATAACAAAACCGACGATCTCACCACCGTTTACGCCAGCTTTGAAGGCAGCCATAAATTTACCCAACAGGCGCAAATAGAGTACCTGTTAGCGTTCCATGACTACGACAACAGCAAAAACAGCAGCGATAACCGTCGCAACTACGGCGCGATTGTCCGTCCGATGTACTTCTGGAACGATGTCCATTCCACCTGGCTTGAAGCAGGTTACCAGCGCGTGGATTATGACAATGGCGGCGATAACCATGGCTGGAAAGTCACCCTGTCGCAGAACGTGTCCATTGCCATGGGGCCGGAGTTCCGTCCGATGCTGCGTTTCTACGTGACCGGCGGCGAAGTGGATAATGAGCGCACCGCGCGCGTCAACGGTACTGACGATCAGCAACTGGATTCGTTCAATATCGGCGCGATGTGGGAAGCCTGGTTCTGATCAAAAACGCCGCCGTGTTTTTCACGGCGGCGTCGCGAAGGCATTAACGCTGCCGTCGGGCGTTTTTATCAATATACATGTCGGCGTCGGCTTTTCGCAGCGCGCTGTCAGGGTCTTCCTGAGCAGGCTGCGCGACGTAAATCCCGATGCTGGCACCGCCATAGTTCAGCGCGACATCCCTGAGAAGGTATTTGCCTGTCAGTAACCCATTTAGGCGCGCCTTCAGTCTGGAGGCGTTTTTTTCCTGGGGAGCATCCACTGCGCCGCCCAATTCCGCCACTAAAAACTCGTCGCCACCGAGACGGCCAATAATATCGTCCTTGCTGACTCCCGCAGAGAGTCGATCGCTCACCTGAATCAAAAACAGGTCGCCGGTTTCATGACCGTGCAGATCGTTGATCTCTTTAAAATCGTCCAGATCGATAAACGCGATGATCACCGTGCGTTTCATGTGGCGGGCGATGGAAAACAGCGCATCCAGATTCTTAAAAATCGCCCTGCGATTGGGAAGATTGGTAAGCGGATCGGTATAAGAGTGCGCAATCAACGCGGCGTTGGCTTCACGCAACTGTTCAAGCAGGGAATCTTTCTGCACGTACTGGGCGATCAATCCGGCAAACAGACGCAGCACATATTCGGCGCGTACTGACAGATCTTTTTTGTCCGAGCTGGCGGCGCACAGCGTACCGTACAGCGTGCCATCGTCAAGCTGAACGGGCGTACTGACATACGTCCGCACGCCAAGCGCTTTTGCGGCGGCGGAATCGCCCCAGCGCCCCGCCACATCGTTGGTGTACAGGCAACCCTCATCCATCGCGCGTTTGCACAGCGTGTCTCCCCAGGGCACGCTCATGCCTTCAGGGATCTGCATTTCCTTGCTGTTGCGCGAAAACAAGATCAGCTGCTTACCTTGTTCCACTTCCACCTTGGTCAAATAGGTGGAGTCCATCTCCGTCACTATTTCCAGGGTTTCCAGCAGTTTTCTGACCAGCCCTTCCAGTGAGTTTTCCGAGGCCAGAGTTTCTGAAATCCGTGACAGAATAAAATCAGACATTGCGAACGTACGCTCCAGATAAAGTGAACCGGGAATTCCAGCTGTTGGCACCCGGCGGCAGGATCAATCATAACAAGAAATACTCGCTTTGCAGACTAAGCCCGGCGCGTGCAGCCTGTAAGAGTCTGCTGCCGGACAGAGGCCGTCAAACAACGCGTCTGTCATAAAACCGTCATTTTGCGACGCCAACGCCGCGGCAGCGCAAAATTTTCTGCCACACTTGGTTCGACACGTTTTCGCTTTAATCGTTTAAGGGAATCGGTATGAATAAAAAAATAATCGCGCTGGCGCTCTCCTCCGTATGCTGTATTCCGGCCCTGGCCAGTGCGCAAACTGCGCCTGAGGGTTATCAACTCCAGCAGGTGTTGCTGATGAGCCGTCATAACTTGCGTGCGCCGCTTGCCAATAACGGCAGCGTGCTGGAGCAATCCACTGCGCAACAATGGCCGGAATGGGATGTGCCGGGCGGACAACTCACCACCAAGGGCGGCGTCCTTGAAGTCTATATGGGGCACTATTTCCGCGAATGGCTTGCCGATCAGGGGTTAGTGAAGAATGGCGAATGCCCCACCGCGCATCGCGTTTACGCCTATGCCAACAGCCTGCAACGCACGGTCGCCACTGCGCAGTTCTTTATCACCGGCGCATTTCCCGGCTGCGATATCCCGGTTCATCATCAGGAAAAAATGGGCACCATGGACCCGACCTTTAACCCGGTGATCACCAATACGTCGCCGGAGTTCCAACAGGCAGCGCTCAAAGCCATGGAAACCCAGCGCGAACATTCTCAACTGGATGAGAGCTACCGGCTGCTGGAGGCGGTGACCGGTTATGAAAATTCCCCCGCCTGTAAAGAGAAACAGGTCTGCGATTTAACCGCGGCAAAAGACACCTTCAGCGCCAAACCTACGGAAGAGCCGGGCGTAAGCGGCCCGCTTAAAGTGGGTAACTCGCTGGTGGATGCGTTCACACTCCAGTATTACGAAGGCTTTCCGATGGATGAAGTGGCCTGGGGGCAGATCAAGACCGACAAGCAGTGGAGCGTGTTATCGAAGCTGAAAAACACCTATCAGGACACCCTGTTTACTTCGCCGGAAGTTGCGCGCAACGTCTCCGCACCGCTGGTTAAATACATTCAAAAATCGCTGGTGGCGGAAAAGCAGGGGCCTACAATTACCGTGCTGGTCGGGCACGACTCCAATATTGCCTCACTGCTGACGGCGCTCGACTTCAGGCCTTATCAACTTCCGCATCAATACGAGCGTACCCCGATTGGGGGAAAAATCATGTTCCAGCGCTGGCATGACACCAAAGCCAATCGCGATCTCATGAAAGTGGAGTATGTGTATCAAAGCAGCCAGCAGCTGCGTGATGCGACGCCGTTAAACCTCGAGAGCCCGCCCCAGCGCGTAACGCTGCAACTTAACGGCTGCCCAACCGACAGCGACGGTTTTTGTCCGTGGGATAAATTTACCGGCGTGCTGGAGGAGGCAGTGAAATAAGCTGATGCCCCCGCCGTCAGGCGGGGGCAAAGGATCAGACGTTCTTACGTTCGATGGTTTGCTCGCCCCAGAACAGGGAGTCTTTATCGGTTTTCTTAAAGGCGCGGATCAGGACTTCATCATTGCCTTCTTCCCAAATTTTCTCGGCCAGTTTTTCGTCGTAGTCTGCCACCTCAAAGATGGCCTCGGCGATTTCAGGCGAGGTATTGCGCAATGTTGCCCATTCACCGACATGATGAGCTTTCGATTGTTGATTTGGCATCAGTATTCCTCCTGTTTCCTTAGCTTTTAAGTTTAACCGTCAGGTTGGCGACATGTTGGCCCTGAAAACGGGCAATCGATAATTCTTCTTCAGAAGGCTGGCGCGAACCGTCGCCGCCTGCGAGGGTGCTGGCGCCATAAGGCGTACCGCCGCGTACCTGGGAAATATCAAACAGTTCTTTGGTGCCGTAACCGATTGGTACCAGCACCATGCCGTGATGCGCGAGCGTGGTCCAGGTCGAGGTGATCGTTTGTTCCTCGCCGCCGCCGGTCCCGGTGGACGTAAACACGCTGGCGACCTTGCCGTACAGCGCGCCAGATGCCCACAACCCGCCGGTCTGGTCCCAGAACGTACGCATCTGGCCAGACATATTGCCGAAGCGGGTTGGCGTACCCACGATAATCGCGTCGTAATTAACCAGTTCCTGCACCGTTGCTTCAGGCGTGGTTTGCGCTTTACCGCCCGCTTTTGCGAACAGTTCAGGCGGCATGGTTTCGGGCACGCGTCGGATATCCACTTCTACACCGCCCACGCTCCGCGCCCCTTCGGCGACCGCATTCGCCATTGTTTCAATGTGCCCGTACATGGAGTAATAGAGCACCAGGATGTTGACCTTACCCTGTTCACTGTTTTGCATACGAAATCCTCACGTTGCGACCGACACCTAGAAAGAAGCGTAGCACATCAAACTTTTTATCCTGGGTATAACCGTGCTACTGCGCCAGCCGGAGTGTGTTCAACCCCGTCGCGGGCAAACGGTGCCAGCGGCGTCCATCAGCGAGGCCGAATGGCTTGCCAGGATCGACTATACGACGGAACGGTTTGTTCACCGGTAACGCATTGTTATCAAGGGTTAACAAAAGAACGCCGGAGGGGATGTTCGATATGCAAAGCCGATCCGCCTTACCGACATGTTATGACTTATTAAATAACCTTATGGATGAATTCATGACGTTACGCGTCGGTACGGGATAAACATATTGCAGAATGTTGCGGTAAGCGCCATGCCAGCCAGATTCAGGCTACGCTTAATCATGTCTGGTCGCGGAGCAGGTCTCTGCGACCAGTCTGTCATTCACATCAGTCATTCCATCAACACTGTATGATGGCTAATGTTTCGTTTTGCGGAGGTTGGAAATGGCAAATCATCGTGGCGGTTCAGGTAATTTTGCTGAAAATCGTGAGCGGGCGGCTGAAGCGGGCCGTAAAGGCGGCCAGGCCAGCGGCGGAAACTTCAAAAACGACCCTCAGCGTGCCTCTGAAGCAGGCAAAAAAGGCGGTAAAAACAGCCACGGCGGGAATCGCGGTGGTGAGTAGCGAAGGTCTGCAAGGCGTATAAACCCTGCCGGCCGTATTACGCTACGTTGTTGTCCCGCACCACATCGCCGCCGGCCTGGTCCGGCGGTTTTGTTTAAACCATTGCACCTGTTCCTAATCCATCGCAAACTTGAAGGCTGTCACATTTCCGGACCGCCTTATGCCTTCGTTACGCCAGCGCTATCAATTCTCTGTTAAACCCCAGGAAGCGTTACTGATCCTCATCACCATGTTCTGGGGCGGGACGTTTCTTGCGGTGCAATACGCCGTCACCCTTAGCGATCCGTTCTTCTTTGTCGGGCTGCGTTTTGCCACGGCAGCGCTGGCGGTCGGCATACTGTCGCTCAACACGCTGCGCGGCCTGACGCGCCTTGAACTCAGGGCGGGGGTGTGTATCGGTATCGCTATCGCCATGGGCTACAGTCTGCAAACCTGGGGGCTTCAGTCGATTCCCAGCAGCAAGTCGGCATTTATCACGGCGATGTATGTGCCGCTGGTGCCGTTGTTGCAGTGGCTGTGTCTCGGCAGGCTGCCAGGGTTAATGTCCTGGATCGGCGTGGCGCTGGCGTTTATCGGGCTGGTGTTTCTTGCCGGGCCGGACGGCAATTTACTGGCGCTGGGGCAGGGCGAAATCATTACCCTCGTTGGCGCTGTCGCGATTGCCGCTGAAATCATTCTGATCAGCGCGTGGGCGGGTAAAGTTGACATCAGGCGCGTCACCGTAGTGCAACTGGCGGTCGCCTCGCTGGTGTCGTTTATGATGATGGTCCCGGCAGGCGAAAGCGTTCCGCCGCTTTCCAGTGGCCTGCTGATCGTGGCACTGGGCCTCGGTGTGTTCAGCGCGATTATTCAGGTCACCATGAACTGGGCCCAGCGCAGCGTATCGCCAACGCGGGCCACGGTGATTTACACCGGCGAACCGGTGTGGGCCGGGATTTTTGGCCGTATGGCCGGGGAGCGTCTGCCGGCAATCGCCCTGCTGGGCGGTTTATGCATTGTACTGGGCGTGCTGGTCAGTGAGTTAAAACTGAAAAAGAAGCCTGCCCGCGAGCAGACTGGGGAACAAACGGACAGTTAACAGGAGCTAGCCCATGACACAGGGAAGCAAAAACGGCGGGAAACGATCGAAAGCCGTGGCGGCAAAGCGGGACGCTATTTTACAGGCCGGTCTCAGCCAGTTCGCAAAGTACGGCATTCATGGCGCTACCCTTGAGCACATCGCCGAATGCGCCGGCGTGTCGAAAACTAATCTGCTGTACTATTTTCCGTCAAAGGACGTTCTTTATATCGAGGTACTAAAACAGATTCTGTCGATCTGGCTGGCGCCGCTGCGGGCGTTTCGCCGGGATCTGGAGCCGCTGGCCGCCATTGGCGAGTATATCCGGCTCAAGATGGAAGTTTCCCGGGATTATCCCGAGGCTTCACGGCTGTTCTGTATGGAGATGCTGCAGGGCGCGCCACTGTTGATGGGCGAACTCGACGGGGATGTGCGACCGCTGGTGGAGGAGAAGTCTGCTATCGTCGCTGCCTGGGTGGCGCAGGGAAAACTGGCGCCTGTCGATCCCCATCACCTGATTTTTATGATTTGGGCGACAACCCAACATTACGCGGATTTTTCAGTGCAGGTCGAAGCGGTAACCGGCGCCACGCTAAAAGATGACGCCTTTTTTCGCCACACGGTGGAAAACGTCCAGCGTATGATCATTGACGGTATTCGCCCGCGTTAATTGGTCGCGGCAGGCAGTGGGCAGCTTAAATCGCCTTCGCCGCATTGCAGCAACGATTCCAGCCAGGCGGTGCGCTCGCGTGTTTTATCGGTCAGACACTGGCTGTAGATCATCGGCTGAATGCTGCCGCCTTCCACACCAGACGCAACAAAATCGCAATCGGCGTCGCGCAGTTTGATCCACGCATTTTGCGCGTTCCTGAGTATCTCATGCTGTTCCTTGCTGGCCAGCGTAAAGACTTTTTTATAGGCCGCGTTCAGCTCGCCGTCGGCTTTTTTATATTCGCTTGCCGCGCACTGGTTCAGCTCCATCTGCGTTTCGGCTTTTTCGCAATCGTCTGCCAGCGCAGCGGAAGACATCAGCAGCGCAAAACACAGTAATCCCATTCGTTTCATGATCGATCCCCAAAAAAAAAAAGCTCCTGAAAAGGAGCTTTTAAGAGTAGCGAAGCGTCAGCCAATTGTCATCAGGCTGGCGTTCCCCCCGGCTGCGGCGGTATTGACGCTGAGTGAACGTTCAATCCATAACCGCTCCAGCAGCAGATTGGTTTCGCCGCGCGCAAAGCCCTGCACCGACACAATGGCACCGTCGCGGGCCGCCACGTTCTCACACAGCGTGCGTAGCTGGTCGGAATCACCGTGATAGATCACCGCATCGAAATGCTGGCTCATTAGCGAGTCCGCGCCGGCGAAATCTATACGCTGGGCCACCGCCGCGGGCAGTTTCGCCGCCAGTTCGCGATGCAGTTTATCTTCCGGCCACAGCGCCCGGCTGGCGCTACTGGTGACGGCGGCAAGCTGCACCAGCGCGTCCTCTTCGTTATCCGCCAGGCACAGCACCCGTTCACGCGGCAGTAGCGTATAGGTGTTGCGCTCGCCGGTTGGCCCCGGCAGGACGCGCTGCACCCCGGTCTGTGCCTGTTCGGCCCAGGCTTCACACAGCGCCTTAAGCGCCGGGCGGTTCGCCGCCCATTGCGTCAGCGCCTCGTGCGGTTGCAGCAGCGTGGCACGCAACTGGCTGTCGGCCGGCAGGCTGTTGTTGCGGTTGAATGTCGTAACCACGGCGTTATCAGGGCGATTCGCCAGCAGGCGATAAAGATAGAGCGGACCGCCCGCTTTAGGACCGGTGCCGGACAGGCCTTCACCGCCGAACGGCTGAACGCCCACCACTGCGCCGACCATATTGCGGTTGACGTACATATTGCCGACGCTGGCGCTGCCTGTGACCTGCGCGATGGTTTCATCTATACGGGTATGAACGCCCAGAGTCAGCCCGTAACCCGCCGCGTTGATTTGCTCAATCAGCGCAGGGAGGTTGCTGCGGTTGTAACGCACCACGTGCAGCACCGGACCAAACACCTCTTTTTTCAGCTCATCAAAACGCTCAAGCTCAATCAGGGTCGGTTTGACGAAGGTGCCGCTTTGCCATTCACGGGCGTCGTCCTGATGCTCGCGCACCGCCTGGAAGACCGGACGGCCTTTGGCGCGCATCGCCTGAATGTGGTTCTCGATGTTTTCTTTGGCTTCGGCATCAATCACCGGGCCAATATCGGTGGTCAGACGTTCCGGATTACCCATACGACACTCGGCCATGGCGCCGCGCAGCATGGTCAGGGTGTGATCGGCAATGTCGTCCTGCAGGCACAGCACGCGTAGTGCCGAGCAGCGCTGGCCGGCGCTGTCGAATGCCGAGGAGACCACATCCACCACGACCTGCTCAGTAAGGGCAGAGGAGTCGACAATCATGGCGTTCAGTCCACCGGTTTCGGCAATCAGCGGCGTTGGACGGCCCTGCGGATCGAGACGGGTAGCGATATTACGTTGCAACAGTGTCGCGACCTCGGTCGAGCCGGTGAACATGACGCCGCGCACTCGCTCGTCGCCGGTCAACTGCGCGCCGACGGTTTCACCACGACCCGGCAGCAACTGCACAACCCCTGCCGGTACGCCCGCATCCAGAAGAATGCGCACGCCGATGGCGGCAATCAGCGGCGTTTGCTCGGCGGGTTTCGCCAGTACGCTGTTGCCTGCGGCCAGCGCCGCCGCAACCTGACCGGTAAAGATAGCCAGCGGGAAGTTCCACGGGCTGATACAAACCACCGGGCCGAGCGGACGATGGGTTTCGTTGTCGAAATCATCCCGAACCTGTCCGGCGTAGTAGCGCAGGAAGTCCACCGCTTCGCGCACTTCAGCAATGGCATTATTGAAGGTTTTCCCCGCTTCGCGTACCAGCACGCCAATCAGGGTTTGCATCTGGTCTTCCATCAGCACAGCCGCGCGCTCCAGAATAGCGGCTCGCTCCTGTGGCGGTGTCGCAAACCAGATCGGTGCATGGTTCACCGCACTTTGCAGCGCCAGGTTGACCTCATCCGGCGTGGTTTCGCGGGTATAGCCCACAATGTCCAGCGGTTCTGCCGGGTTGACCACCGGCGACATTTCGCCCTCCTGAACGGTGTCTTCCAGGATCGGCTGAGCCAGCCATTTCTGCGCCGCGCTGTTCAGCAATGCCGATGAGAGCGACGCCAGGCGGTGTTCGTTTGCCAGGTCGATACCGGCGGAGTTGGCGCGTCCGTTACCATACAGATCCACCGGGCGCGGAATACGCGGATGCGGCAGACCAGGAACACCTTCCTGCGCGGCGAGTTTTTCGACGGCGGCGACAGGGCAGGCCACCAGCTCATCCAGCGGCAGGGTGGCGTCGGCGATACGGTTAACGAACGAGGTGTTGGCACCGTTTTCCAGCAGGCGGCGCACCAGGTAAGCCAGCAGGGTTTCGTGGGTGCCGACCGGGGCGTAAATACGGCACGGACGGTTGAGTTTGCCGTCAGCCACTTTACCTACAACCTGCTCGTACAGCGGTTCACCCATGCCGTGCAGGCACTGGAACTCATACTGGCCGGGGTAGTAATTCTGTCCGGCGAGATGATAAATCGCCGACAGCGTATGGGCGTTATGGGTGGCGAACTGCGGATAAATCAGGTTAGGCACTGCCAACAGTTTTTTCGCGCAGGCGAGATAAGAGACATCGGTATACACCTTACGGGTATACACCGGATAGCCTTCCAGCCCTTCCACCTGGGCGCGTTTGATTTCGCTGTCCCAGTACGCGCCTTTCACCAGACGGATCATCAGACGGCGGCGGCTACGGGTTGCCAGATCAATCAGGTAATCAATCACGAACGGGCAGCGCTTCATATAGGCCTGAATGACAAAGCCGATGCCGTTCCAGCCAGCCAGCTCCGGTTCAAAACAGAGCTTCTCCAGCAGATCGAGGGAGATTTCCAGGCGATCGGCTTCTTCGGCATCGATGTTGATACCGATATCATACTGGCGGGCCAGCAGCGTCAGGGATTTCAGGCGCGGGTAAAGTTCTTCCATCACCCGGTCATACTGGGCGCGGCTATAGCGCGGATGCAGCGCCGATAGCTTGATAGAGATCCCGGGGCCTTCATAAATGCCGCGACCATTCGAGGCTTTACCGATGGCATGAATCGCCTGCTGATAAGAGACCATATAAGCCTGGGCATCGGCGGCGGTGAGCGCGGCTTCGCCGAGCATATCGTAGGAGTAACGGAAACCTTTCTCTTCCAGTTTACGGGCATTCGCCAGCGCTTCAGCAATGGTCTCGCCGGTAACAAACTGTTCGCCCATCAGGCGCATCGCCATATCCACGCCTTTGCGGATCAGCGGTTCGCCGCTCTTGCCAATAATCCGGTTCAGGGAGCGGGACAGGTTGGCTTCGTTGTGGGTGGAGACCAGACGGCCGGTAAATAACAGGCCCCAGGTCGCGGCGTTCACAAACAGCGACGGGCTGCGGCCAATGTGAGATTGCCAGTTGCCGTTACTGATTTTGTCGCGAATCAACGCATCGCGGGTCGCTTTATCGGGAATACGCAGTAACGCTTCCGCGAGGCACATCAGCGCCACGCCTTCCTGGGAAGAGAGCGAGAATTCCTGCAACAGGCTTTGCACCATGCCGGCACGCCCGGTGGCGGTTTTCTGGTTACGCAGTTTTTCCGCCAGTTTCCAAGCCAGCTGATGGGTCTGGCTGGACATTTCCGGCGACAATCGCGCCTGCTCCAGCAGCATTGGCACCGCGTCGGTTTCCGGACGACGCCATGCGGCGGTGATGGCAGCGCGATTAACGGATTGCGGCAGGATCTGCTCCGCGAATTCCAGGAACGGTTGGTGATTTTCTTCGCTGGTGACGCCGCTGGCTTCATCGCTCTCATTGGCAGCGCCCGCCAGCAGGGCAGGGAGTTCCGGCAGCGTGTCGTTATTTTCCAGACGCTCCAGATAATTAAAAATGGCCTGCTTAATCAGCCAGTGGGGGGTGCGATCGATTTTTGACGCGGCGGACTTGATGCGCTCACGCGTCGCATCATCCAGTTTCACGCCCATGGTGGTGGTGCCCATGTTGCTAACTCCCGTATTTATTTTTGCTGTGGTGTTATCACGTAATCGCAATATCCATCATGTTGCAACTTTGTGCAACCGTGTTAAATGTGACCGGCTTAGCAAGCTAATAAATGAATGAATTGTTAAATAAGAAAACGCGATGATCGAAAACACGTTCTGCGCTGTAGCCTAAGAAATACGGGCTGGTTAACAGTTTTTCAGGGTGCAACCACGAAAAAACGTGAGCAAGTGCAACCTCTGAAAATGACGTGCAATTTCTGGGGTGAATTTGTTGTGAATGAGGTGTTAAATCGATTGTGAATAAAAACCGCTTACGGCAGGATACTGCTCCTTAAAGATTGACTATAACGAAGCTGCTGCGTTCCGGCGGCCAATAAACGAACGGTTTATGCCGTCCGTGATCCCATTTGGAGAGATAGGCATGACAACAAGCACACCGATGGTGGTGACTTTCCTGGTTTATATCTTTGGCATGATACTGATAGGGTTTATCGCCTGGCGTTCGACCAAAAACTTTGATGACTACATTCTTGGCGGCCGCAGTCTGGGCAGCGTGGTGACGGCGCTGTCCGCAGGTGCATCGGACATGTCCGGCTGGTTATTGATGGGCTTGCCTGGCGCGATTTTCATCGCCGGTATTTCGGAAAGCTGGATCGCCATCGGCCTTACCGTTGGCGCATGGATCAACTGGAAATTGGTGGCCGGGCGTCTGCGCGTGCATACCGAGTACAACAATAACGCCCTAACGTTACCGGATTATTTCACCAGCCGTTTTGAAGATAAGAGCCGTGCGCTGCGCATCATCTCCGCGCTGGTGATTCTGTTGTTCTTCACTATCTACTGTGCATCCGGCATTGTGGCTGGGGCGCGTCTGTTTGAAAGCACCTTCGGCATGAGTTATGAAACGGCGCTGTGGGCCGGGGCGGCGGCGACCATCCTCTATACCTTTATCGGTGGATTCCTCGCAGTAAGCTGGACCGATACTGTCCAGGCAACCCTGATGATTTTTGCGCTGATCCTGACGCCGGTGATCGTGATTCTTGCGGTTGGCGGGCTGGGTGATTCGCTGGAAGTGATTAAGCAAAAAAGCATCGAAAACGTCGATATGCTGAAAGGGCTGAACCTTGTCGCCATTATTTCCCTGATGGGCTGGGGCCTGGGTTACTTCGGACAGCCGCACATTCTGGCGCGCTTTATGGCGGCGGATTCCCATCACACCATCGTGCATGCGCGCCGTATCAGTATGGCCTGGATGATCCTCTGCCTGGCAGGCGCGGTGGCCGTGGGCTTCTTCGGTATTGCTTACTTCAACGAGAACCCGACGCTGGCCGCATCGGTTAACCAGAACAGCGAGCGCGTGTTTATTGAACTGACACAAATTCTGTTTAATCCGTGGATCGCCGGGATTCTACTGTCAGCCATTCTGGCGGCGGTAATGTCGACCCTGAGCTGCCAGTTACTGGTGTGCTCAAGCGCCATCACCGAAGATCTGTATAAAGCGTTCTTCCGCAAAAATGCCAGCCAGCGTGAGCTGGTGTGGGTAGGGCGGATGATGGTGCTGGTGGTGGCGCTGGTGGCAATTGCCCTGGCGGCTAACCCGGAAAACCGCGTTCTCGGCCTGGTGAGCTACGCCTGGGCGGGCTTCGGCGCGGCATTTGGTCCGGTGGTCCTGTTCTCGGTAATGTGGTCGCGGATGACCCGCAACGGCGCCCTGGTGGGCATGATTATCGGCGCGGTGACCGTCATCGTCTGGAAACAGTTCGCCTGGTTCGGGCTGTATGAAATCATCCCTGGCTTCATCTTCGCGAGCCTGGGCATTGTGGTGGTGAGCCTGATGGGCAAAGCGCCGTCAACCTCGATGCTCTCGCGCTTCGAGAAAGCGGATCAGGTTTACCACACGCCAGCGCCGTCAAAAGCGCATGCGCAGTAAGCCTGAACAAAATCAGTAAGCCGGGGAAACCCGGCTTTTTTCTGCTCACTATTCAGCGCGTCCCCTTTTTTTGAGGGTGCTGATTTGCATTTATTCACGATTAAGTCATAAATTTTTTGTATGACTATCTCCCTGAAATAAATCTGTAAAATTTCGCTGTCATAACTGTCACATCAGCCGGTTTGCACTATCGTTGTAAATAAGTAAAAAATTTGTTGCAGTTGTGCTAATTTTTACTGAGAGAAAGTAGTGCATGAGTTCCCGGTTGTGAACCTGGATTCACTATGGAGATCGCGGATGACAGCGTCCTGTAATGGACAAACCCCATTTCAACGTTTCACACTCTCGCCGGGTGAGCCCTCTCCCGGTAACGCTTTCTTCACTATCAATATTCCCGAATTTGCGCTTTTTACCGATGTTATTGATGCGGCGGATCAGGCGTACGCGTTTGCCCGTCGTATCACTCTAACCGGCAGTCTGTGGCTTACAAGGAAGCCAAACCTCATATGTTCGTGCGCATCAACGCGTGCCTTTGGGCGACGCGTAATATGTAAACCAACTATTCAAGGTGCCATCCATGGGAAGACAAAAAGCAGTGATCAAAGCTCGTCGCGAAGCAAAACGTGTGCTGAGACGCGACTCACGTAGTCATAAACAACGTGAAGAAGAATCGGTCACCTCGCTTGTGCAAATGAGTGGTGTTGAAGCTATCGGTATGGCGCGCGACAGTCGCGACCTTTCGCCGATAGTGGCGCGGACCGACGCGCAGGAGATTTACCTCAACGCCATTGAGAGCAAAAAACTGATATTCGCGACCGGCGAAGCCGGCTGTGGCAAAACGTTTATCAGTGCGGCGAAAGCCGCGGAGGCCCTGATACATAAGGATGTCGACAGGATTATCGTGACCCGCCCGGTATTACAGGCCGACGAAGATCTCGGCTTTTTGCCCGGCGACATCTCCGAGAAGTTCGCGCCGTATTTTCGCCCCGTCTACGACGTGCTGGTGAAACGCCTCGGTGCCTCTTTTATGCAGTATTGCCTGCGTCCGGAGATTGGTAAGGTTGAGATCGCGCCCTTTGCCTATATGCGCGGCCGAACCTTTGAGAATGCGGTGGTGATTCTGGACGAGGCCCAGAACGTCACGGCGGCCCAAATGAAAATGTTTTTAACCCGCCTCGGGGAAAACGTCACGGTTATCGTCAATGGCGATATCACCCAGTGTGATTTGCCATCCGGTGTTCGTTCTGGATTGAGCGATGCGCTCGAACGTTTTGAAGATGATGAAATGGTTAGCGTAGTGCGCTTCGGTAAAGAAGATTGCGTCCGCTCGGCCCTGTGCCAGCGAACGCTGCTCGCTTACGGCTAACGGTTATGCATTAACTCACAAACCCGCGCTTGCGCGGGTTTGCTGTTTCTGAGGCTTAGAACAGGACGGAAACCAACAGGTAACTGGCTAAACAGGCGCAGCTTACGCCAATCAATCCCGGAATGATAAAGCTGTGGTTGAGGATAAACTTCCCGATGCGCGTGGTGCCGGAGCGGTCAAAACCGATGCAGGCCAGATCGCTGGGGTAGGTCGGCAGAATAAAATAGCCGTAAGAGGCCGGGAAAAACGCTATCAGCATTTTGGGTTCGACGCCGAGCATCAGGCCCATGGGCGCCACTGCGGTCAACGCCGCCGCCTGGCTGTTTACCAGTTTGGAGACTAAAAACAGCACCAGCGCGTAGGTCCACGGATGGGTTTTCACCACGCCCTCAAGCGCCATTTTGAGCTCGTCCAGATGCGCCTGGAAAAAGGTGTCGCTCATCCATGCCACGCCGAACACGGAGAAAATGGCGACCATCCCCGCTTTAAACACCGCGCCGTTGGAAATCGCCGCCGGATTCACTTTGCAGACAATCAGCATGATCGCGCCGGCGATCAGCATCATCATCTGGATCACCAGGTTCATGGAAAGCGGCTTCATAACCCCTTTCACTTCAAACGCCGGACGCAGATCCTGGATCGCACCGAGTAAAACCACTACCAGAATACCGGCAAAGAAAATCCAGGTTGACCACCAGGCCTGTTTCGGGAACACCTGGTTCATCAGGGTTTCGGTGGAGCCAAAAATGAATTCGCGCTGTTTCGGATCTTTGATTTTTTCCTGGAACTCGCGATCGTCTTCAAGATTTTTGCCGCGGCGCAGACTCCATAACGCAGCAATCAGCACGCCGAACAGCGAAGCCGGGACCGACACGGCCAGAATCTCCAGAATACCGAACGCCTGCCCGACGCCATGGTTGGCGGCGATAATCGAGACCAGCGATACCACGGCCACCGAAACCGGCGATGCGGTGATCGCCATTTGCGAGGCGATAGATGCCACCGCCATAGGACGTTCCGGGCGGATACCCTTTTTCAGGGCAATGTCGGCAATGATCGGGAACATGGTGTAGACCACATGTCCGGTGCCGCACAGAAAGGTCAGGGTCCAGGTGGTGAACGGCGCGAGCAGGGTAATATGCTGGGGATGACGACGCAGTAATTTCTCGGCGAACTGCATCATGACGTTCAGGCCGCCTGCGGTTTGTAACGTCGCCGCGCAGCCGATAACCGCCAGAATGGTGAGCATGACTTCCACCGGGGGTTTACCCGGCTCAAGACCGAAAACGAATGTCAGAATGAATAACCCAATGCCGCTAATGAGGCCGAGCCCCATACCGCCAAAGCGGGTGCCCACCAGCAGGCACAGAATAATGACAATAAACTCGACAGTTATCATAACAATCCTTGAAAGTTTAAGTGTTAACGGCCCAAGCATTACAAATTGTAAGGGTAATCATTGAGAGGTAGATCTTATTTACGGTAAGAGAAGAGAAAACATTTAACTAATTACTTTTCATTAACATGAATAATCACAATTAATAACGTTGGCGGGAATACGCTGCGCGAAAATATATATTTCAGACATAACAGAGAGGGTTTATTTAATATAAAGACACAAGAAGAGACATTTTTTGGCACGATATAAAAACGCTAAGTTAAAAAATCACTATGACGTGTTGGGTATCAAATGTTCACTGGCATAAACCTCTGTTTCTGATGTAAAACAGATTTTCTGAGGAGGCGTAAAACCTCCTCGTACCGCGAAATTGATTTAGTGATAGCGATCGATCACGCCAACCAGATAGTGGTCGGTTTGCTGCATGTTGATGCCCGCTTTTTTAGCGCTGCGCACTTCATCCAGAATGATTTGCAACAGCGTCCCGTCCACGATTTCCTCTTTTCTGTATCGCTTCAGGAAGTTAATCGCTGACTTATCGTTGGCTGCCTTGGCGTCTTCCGTCAAAGAGGTCAGCGCATTAATGCGCTTCTGGTAATCGCTCACCGTCTGCTCAAACAGATCTTCCAGGGTGGAAAATTCACCGCACCGGGCGTGTTGCTCCTGTAACACCGGCGTGGCGCCGCTCTGTTTGATGTATTCGAACATGCGCATCATTTGCGTCACCGTATTTTGCGCCTGATGACGCAAAAATAGTGCGGTGCCATTAAGGCTATTCTCGCTGCACCTCTGGCTGAGCTGAAGATACAAATTTGAGGTATAAAACTCCTGATTCATTTGCGCATTCAGTTTTTGAACTATTCCGCTAGCGATCATAGGACTTCCTTATTTCTTGTCATCTCAGAAAACGGTCACTCTTCGAAAAAACAACCAGAATAAAAGCGATTCTTTCGCTTTTTTTATTGCGCCTGGTTACGCAGTCATATTCATTTTAAGTCGGGATGCTCCTTATTTAAATATCCAACCCTACTATCGCATTTCTATCTGGCATTATTCTGTGATGGTGTTTCGATATTCACACTCTCTGTGCCAATCCTTTCTTATCGACAGTAGGAAACTTCCTCCGGCTATTCTGCTGAACACGATTAGGTATTTTTCACAGACGCCGGTTAATAAACGACAGAATTGCGGGTTTTATCCTCAGGATGACACGGGAAAGGCAGGGTCCGCGATAACGCGACGCCTGGGGTAAACACGGCAGGCGCTTTGCTGTAACAAGGCGCGTTTTTAACCAGCCGCCGCTGTGGCGACGTCACTTTTTGGGGCCTTTAACGTCGACCCCACAAACCCACTGAAAAATGCGCAAGGATTGGTGAGCTATGGATATGGACAATTCAGTTATGGCTATTTTAATTGTCATACATATCAGGCAAATTTTATGTCCTTATTCGCTGAATGTATGCACTGTTTTACTGTAATTCTGCGATGTGATTTTGCTCTCCTATGGATAATCAATTTCCCGCTAATACTATCCCCAGCAATAGCACCGTGTTCCTCGAAAAAGCTAATGCGTTGTTTTAAGACCTTTTAGTAAAGATTTTAATGATTCATTACCCTGCAAAAAGAAAACTAAAGCTGGAGTTGCTCATGCACAAATTTACTAAAGCTCTGGCGGCCATCGGTCTGGCTGCCGTTATGTCACAATCCGCTATCGCTGAAACCATGAAACTGGGTTTTTTGGTTAAGCAACCGGAAGAGCCGTGGTTCCAGACCGAATGGAAATTCGCCGATAAAGCGGGCAAAGATTTAGGCTTTGAAGTCATCAAAATTGCCGTGCCAGATGGCGAGAAAACCCTGAACGCCATCGACAGCCTCGCGGCCAGCGGTGCCAAAGGTTTCGTAATTTGTACGCCGGACCCGAAACTGGGCTCTGCGATTGTGGCGAAAGCGCGTGGCTATGACATGAAAGTCATCGCCGTGGACGACCAGTTCGTTAACGCCAAAGGCAAACCGATGGACACCGTTCCGCTGGTTATGATGGCGGCGACCAAAATCGGCGAACGTCAGGGTCAGGAACTGTATAAAGAGATGCAAAAACGTGGTTGGGACGTGAAAGAAACCGCCGTGATGGCCATCACCGCCGATGAGCTGGACACCGCCCGCCGTCGTACTTCTGGTTCGATGGAAGCGCTGAAAGCTGCCGGTTTCCCGGAAAAACAAATCTACAAAGTACCGACCAAATCCAATGACATCCCGGGCGCATTCGATGCCGCTAACTCCATGCTGGTACAGCATCCGGAAGTGAAACACTGGCTGGTTGTCGGCATGAACGACAACACCGTACTGGGCGGCGTGCGCGCCACCGAAGGCCAGGGCTTTAAAGCGCCGGACGTTATCGGTATCGGCATCAACGGCGTTGACGCGGTGAGCGAGCTGTCTAAAGGACAGGCCACCGGCTTCTATGGCTCTCTGCTGCCGAGCCCGGACGTGCACGGTTATAAATCCAGCGAAATGCTCTACAACTGGGTGACCAAAGGTGCTGAGCCGCCGAAGTTCACCGAAGTTACCGATGTGGTTCTGATTACCCGCGACAACTTCAAAGAAGAACTCGCGAAAAAAGGATTAGGTGGTAAGTAATGTCGTTGGGCGGGCACAGTGTGCCCGCCCGTAAGGTGGTTTGTGGAGGCGTTATGCAGCAATCAACACCCTGGCTTTCTTTTCGCGGTATCGGGAAGACGTTTCCCGGCGTGAAAGCGCTATCAGATATCAGTTTTGACTGCCATGCCGGTCAGGTTCATGCGCTGATGGGAGAAAACGGCGCGGGCAAATCAACCCTGCTGAAAATCCTCAGCGGCAACTATAGCCCGACCACGGGCACCATCGCCCTGAAAGGACAGGATGTCGCTTTTGCCGATACGACGCAGGCGCTGAACGCGGGCGTGGCGATTATTTACCAGGAACTACACCTGGTGCCGGAAATGACCGTGGCCGAGAACATCTATCTGGGCCAGATCCCCCATAAAATGGGGTTTGTGAACCGCTCGCTGCTGAATTATGAAGCCAAACTGCAGCTTGAGCATCTCGGCCTCGATATCGATCCGCAAACGCCGCTGAAATACCTGTCTATCGGGCAGTGGCAAATGGTCGAAATCGCGAAGGCGCTGGCGCGCAACGCCAAAGTGATTGCTTTTGACGAGCCCACCAGTTCGCTGTCGGCGCGTGAAATCGAAAATTTATTCAGGGTGATCCGCGAACTGCGCAATGAAGGACGCGTCATCCTGTATGTATCACACCGTATGGAAGAGATCTTTGCCCTCAGCGACGCCATCACCGTCTTTAAAGATGGCCGCTACGTTTGCACCTTCGACGACATGGCGCAGGTCAACCACGACAAACTGGTCCAGGCGATGGTCGGCCGTGAAATCGGCGACATCTACGGCTGGAAAGCGCGTGAATACGGCCCCGAGCGTTTACGGCTGGAAAACGTCAAAGCGCCAGGTGTGCGCACGCCGATCTCCCTTTCAGTCCGCAGCGGCGAAATCGTCGGCCTGTTTGGCCTGGTAGGGGCAGGGCGCAGCGAGCTGATGAAAGGCATGTTCGGCGGCACGCGTATTACAGACGGGCAGATCTTTATCGACGGTCAGCCGGTCACTATCCGGGTGCCGGGTGATGCGATCCGTTCCGGGATGATGCTCTGCCCGGAAGATCGTAAAGCGGACGGTATTATTCCGGTGCACTCGGTGCAGGACAACATCAATATCAGCGCCCGTCGCAAACATATCAGCGCCGGTTGCTTGATCAATAACGGTTGGGAAGCGAAGAACGCACAGCACCATATCAAATCACTCAATATTAAAACTCCGACCGCCGATCAGCTGATCATGAATCTTTCCGGGGGGAACCAGCAGAAGGCCATTCTGGGCCGCTGGCTTTCGGAAGAGATGAAAGTGATTTTGCTGGATGAGCCTACGCGCGGTATCGACGTCGGGGCGAAACATGAAATTTATAACGTTATCTATGCGCTGGCGGCACAGGGCGTGGCGGTGCTGTTCGCCTCCAGCGACCTGCCAGAAGTGCTCGGGGTGGCGGACCGTATCGTGGTAATGCGCGAAGGGGAAGTTGCCGGAGAGTTACTGCATAACGAGGCCTGCGAACAAGACGCGCTCAGCCTTGCCATGCCAAAAATCAGCCAGGCTGTCGCCTGATACAGGAGAGTTTATGTCTGCTTTAACCACATCCGGTGCGCCAAAGTCAAAGTCATCGCTGACCCTCGGTCGTATCTGGGACCAGTACGGTATGCTGGTCGTGTTTGCCGTGTTGTTTATCGCCTGTGCGATTTTTGTGCCTAACTTCGCCACGTTCATCAATATGAAAGGGCTGGGTCTGGCGATCTCTATGTCGGGCATGGTGGCCTGCGGCATGTTGTTCTGCCTTGCCTCAGGCGACTTCGACCTGTCGGTGGCGTCGGTCATCGCCTGTGCCGGTGTCACCACGGCGGTAGTGATTAACATGACCGAAAGCCTGTGGATTGGCGTGTTTGCCGGTCTGGCGCTGGGGATGATCAGCGGTTTCGTTAACGGTTTTGTTATCGCCAAACTGAAAATCAACGCACTCATTACAACACTTGCCACCATGCAGATTGTTCGCGGTCTGGCTTATATCATCTCTGACGGTAAAGCAGTGGGTATCGAAGACGAGAGCTTCTTCACTCTGGGCTATGCGAACTGGCTGGGCCTGCCGGCGCCGATTTGGTTGACCGTGGGCTGCCTGATTATCTTCGGCTTCCTGTTGAACAAAACCACTTTTGGTCGCAATACGCTGGCGATTGGCGGTAACGAAGAAGCGGCGCGTCTTGCCGGTGTACCGGTTGTGCGCACCAAAATCATTATCTTCGTGTTGTCGGGCCTGGTGTCCGCTGCCGCAGGGATTATCCTCGCCTCACGTATGACCAGCGGCCAGCCAATGACCTCCATCGGTTATGAGCTGATCGTGATTTCCGCCTGCGTACTGGGTGGGGTCTCGCTGAAAGGCGGTATCGGTAAGATCTCCTACGTGGTGGCTGGTATTCTGATTCTCGGCACCGTGGAAAACGCCATGAACCTGCTGAATATCTCCCCGTTTGCCCAGTATGTGGTACGTGGTTTGATTCTGCTGGCGGCGGTGATCTTTGACCGTTACAAACAAAAAGCGAAACGCACGGTGTAATATTTTTAAATAAAAAAACTGCGCGTTTTCACGGCAACTCATTCGAATTAATGATTGAACGCCAGCCTCCCGAGGCTGGCGTTTTTGTTGTGATTTTCAGACTAATCCAGCGCTGGCAAGCCTTCCGGAGCGGTGAGTTGAATGGCGAGGCTCGTCACACTGGCTATACTTACATGGCTATTGATAATGGCAGGTAACTGTTTGGTTGCCTTTTTGACTGTGTAAGGAGGAAACCACCGGTGGCTACTGAACTATCCCTACCACCCCTTAGCGACGGAAACCTGGCTTTTTTCTTCGACCTCGATGGTACGCTGGCCGAAATCCAACCCCACCCCGATCAGGTCCATATCCCGATCGCTGTGCGCGCCCTTCTGGAAAAAATATCCGTAATGCAGGACGGAGCGCTGGCGCTGATTTCTGGCCGACCAATGGCTGAGCTCGATAAGCTTGCCGCACCGCATCGTTTCCCTTTAGCCGGGGTCCACGGCGCAGAACGTCGTGACATCAACGGTAATACTCACGCGGTGACACTGCCCGCTGAGGTTGCGCAGGCGCTGAAACTTCGCCTTGAAACCGAGCTGGCCGCGATGCCGGGGACGGAGCTGGAATGCAAAGGCATGGCATTCGCGCTTCACTACCGTCAGGCACCTGAATTCGAATCCTCTATTCTTAGCCTGGCTTCCACGCTGGTCAGCTTCTATGAAGAGCTGTCGCTTCAGCCGGGTAAATGCGTGGTGGAAATCAAACCACGCGGTATCAATAAAGGCGAGGCTATCGCCGCGTTTATGGAACAGCCGCCTTTCGCAGGGCGTACGCCGGTCTTTATCGGTGATGATTTAACGGATGAGGCGGGATTTAGCGTGGTGAATGCCATGAATGGTATTTCCATCAAAGTCGGCAAGGGAGAAACCGACGCGCGCTATCGCCTGATGAATGTCCAGGCGGTTCATGCCTGGCTGGAATATGTTGTTCAACAACTAGAAAAACAAAAAAAATTAAATGACAGGAGTGTAGGTTATGAGTCGCTTAGTCGTAGTATCTAATCGTATCGCGCCGCCCGATGATAAAAAAGCAAGTGCAGGGGGCCTGGCGGTTGGCGTGCTTGGCGCCTTAAAAGCGGCAGGAGGGCTGTGGTTTGGCTGGAGCGGTGAGATTGGCAATGAAGACCAACCCTTAAAAACCGTCAGCCGTGACAACATTACCTGGGCCTCGTTTAACCTAAGCGAGCAGGATTACGAGCAGTATTACAACCAGTTCTCCAATGCCGTTTTATGGCCTGCCTTCCACTACCGTCTCGATTTAGTTAACTTCCAGCGCGAAGCCTGGGAAGGGTATTGGCGGGTCAATCAGTTGCTGGCGGAAAAACTCAAACCGCTGCTCGAAGAAGACGACATTCTGTGGATCCACGATTATCACCTGCTGCCGTTCGCCAGCGCGCTGCGTTCGCTTGGCGTGAACAACCGTATCGGCTTTTTCCTGCATATTCCTTTCCCCGACGCCGGAAATCTTTAATGCTTTACCGCCGCATGAGGAATTGCTGGAAAAACTCTGCGATTACGATCTGTTAGGTTTCCAGACCTCTAACGATGAAAACGCCTTCCTCGAATGCGTGGCGCAGCAGACCCAGCTCACCACCCGTGAGCAGAACAGCCATCGCGCCTTTGGCAAAACGTTCACCACCTCGGTCTATCCTATCGGCATCGAACCGCAGGAGATCGCGGAACAGGCCGCCGGCCCGTTGCCGCCCAAACTGGCCCAGCTGAAACAGGAGCTTGGGACCATTAAAAATATTTTTTCCGGTGGAGCGTCTCGATTATTCGAAAGGGCTGCCCGAACGCTTCCTGGCATTTGAATCTTTGCTGGAGAACTATCCGCAACACCACGGCAAGATTCGTTACACCCAGATCGCGCCGACATCACGAGGTGATGTTCAGGCTTATCAGGATATTCGCCACCAGCTGGAAACCGAAGCGGGGCGCATCAACGGCAAATATGGCCAGTTAGGCTGGACGCCGCTGTATTACCTCAACCAGCATTTCGACCGCAAACTGCTGATGAAAGTCTTCCGCCATGCGGATGTTGGGCTGGTTACGCCACTGCGGGACGGCATGAATCTGGTGGCGAAAGAGTACGTGGCGGCGCAGGATCCGGCTAACCCTGGCGTACTGGTCCTGTCGAAGTTCGCAGGCGCGGCAAACGAGTTGACCTCAGCATTGCTGGTTAACCCTTATGACCGGGATGAAGTGGCGAAATGCCTTACACCGGGCGTTAACGATGCCGCTGGCGGAACGAATTTCCCGCCACAGTGAAATGATGACGGTCGTGAAAAACAACGATATTCATCACTGGCAGGCGCGTTTCCTCGCGGCGCTAAAGCAGATTGCGCCACGTAGCGCCGACAGTCAGTTACAGCAAAAAATCGCAACCTTTCAGCGGCTCGCGTAACTCTCTCAGTTAGCCCTGTACTCACATCCCACGACGGCGCACCGGTTGCGCCGTCGCTATTTCAGTGACACCAACAACACATCAACCTCGCAGGACTGCACCACCCGCTTGGCACTGCATATCGCTTTACTGAAGAAGCTTTGGTTGTGGTTGCCGCACAGCACTAAATCCACCTGTTTGTGCCTGCAGACGTCAAGAATATGCTCGCTGAGCTCGCCCGTGGCGATAATCATTTCATCAATCGGGTAGTCCGCCCGCTCTTTCAGCGACTGCAAAAACAGATGCGTCTCCTCCAGCATCAACTCCCGCAGGTTCTCCATCATTGGCGCGGCTAGTTGGTTATACAGTTCCGGATCAGAAGCAAGGGTAATCAGGGTGACAGAGCCGTTAACCGGCCTTGCGATGGACACCGCCTTCGCAACCAGTTGATGGCTTTCCGGGGTAGGCGCAACCGCGACCAACAGTTTTGAGTAACTCATGGAATGCTCCTTTCTCGCATGAGAGTTAGTCTCTGTTATCTATAGCGAATACGCGTTTTTTGCCGATTACGCAAGGGAATGAGGGGAAAACGTGGCGATACGTCTTAAAAATATTAATTATTCTTATATAAGGAATAGCCGGGGTTTTTGATAAGTCATTCACTACCGCAGAATCCCTGTACAGGGGAAAAACACGCTTTTTGTTACGCTTCAATCAAATATTTACAAAATTTCAATCTGGCGCACATTTTATTTATAACGTGTTGATTTTCATTAATTAACCAGTCTGATCCCCCGGTATGCCTCGTTGAAGTATCTGTTTCGAAAATGTTAATGAAAAACGCATGTCCAGATCTGAGAAATAGTAGTTGTTAAAAGTAAAACTCATACTTTCTTGCATGATTATTCGGGGGGTAAGTAAGACGATGGTGCTAGTTTTGGTTAAAAATTGACCATTTGTATAGTCGCTCTGATTGATTACTGCATTTATTTATTTCTATTATGTGATGTAGGTCACATATTTTCTAAATATTCATCACGCTCCGATTGTATGAAAAAAGCCTGGCGAGTACAGTTTCCTCGTTTTAGGAAAAGTCTTAGTTTTTTGTAAGGGAAATAAGAATTGTCTTCAAATGAGTAACTGTTTGTAACTTCTGGTCCGTTGAGACCGTCTTTACAATAACCACTTGTTTTAGTGCAACATTAAACCCTTATTTTTATTTTTCCAGATTTTATCTGGCGACATCACGGGGTGCGGGCTTACCGCATAGTACATAGCTGGTTATTCTGGATGGGAAAAATGCACACATCCGAGTTACTGAAACACATTTACGATATTAACCTGTCGTATTTGCTTCTGGCTCAAAGACTCATAAGCCAGGACAAGGCATCCGCCATGTTCCGTTTGGGCGTGACTGAAGAGATGGCAAATACCCTCGGCGAGCTTACGCTGCCGCAGATGGTAAAGTTGGCTGAGACCAATCAACTCATCTGCCAGTTCCGCTTTGACGATCATCAAACCATTACCCGCCTGACGCAAGAATCGCGCGTAGACGATTTGCAGCAGGTCCATACTGGGATCCTTCTCTCAACACGCCTGCTTAACGATGCGACTAAAGCTGACGACGTCAGCAAAAAGAAAAGGGCCTGATTATGGGCGAGAAAAGCATTGTGCAGGAAGCGCGCGACATTCAGTTAGCAATGGAACTGATCACTCTGGGTGCGCGCCTTCAGATGCTGGAAAGTGAAACGCAGTTAAGCCGTGGTCGCCTGATAAAGCTGTATAAAGAATTACGTGGCAGCCCGCCGCCTAAAGGTATGCTACCGTTTTCAACAGACTGGTTTATGACGTGGGAACAGAACATTCACGCGTCGATGTTCTGTAATGCCTGGCAGTATTTGCTCCGCACAAAGCTCTGTTCTGGTGTCGATGCGGTCATCAAAGCGTATCGTTTGTATCTTGAGCAGTGTCCTTCGCAGGATGAAGGTCCGCTGTTGGCACTGACGCGCGCATGGACCCTGGTTCGTTTTGTTGAGAGCGGTATGCTCCAGTTATCGACCTGCAACTGCTGCGGCGGGAATTTCATTACTCATGCGCACCATCCGGCAGGCAGTTTCGCCTGCAGCCTGTGCCAGCCGCCTTCCCGGGCAGTAAAAAGGCGTAAACTTTCCCGAGATAGTGCCGATATTATTCCACAACTGCTGGATGAACAGGTCGAACAGGCCGTTTAAGCTTCAGATGTGGTGAAACACTCCAGCAGCGCCAGGTTTCCTGTCGCTGCTTTTTTTTCGCCCTCCGTCGCTGAGCCCTTCGCTTGCCAATCCTTGTCCCAGCCAACAGCGGAAGGAAGATGTCGTGCTTGTAATATTAGGTTACCTGGTCGTTCTCGGAACAGTATTCGGCGGTTATATGATGACCGGCGGGCACCTTGGCGCACTCTATCAACCCGCTGAACTGATCATCATTGGTGGCGCGGGGGTAGGGGCATTCATCGTCGGTAATAACGGTAAAGCGATTAAAGCCACGATGAAGGCGTTGCCACTGCTGTTTCGTGGATCGAAATACAACAAAAGCGCGTACATGGATTTGATGGCGCTGCTGTATCGCCTGATGGCTAAATCGCGTCAGCAGGGGATGTTTTCCCTTGAGCGGGATATTGAAAACCCCAAAGAGAGCGAAATTTTTGCCAGCTATCCGCGCATTCTCGCGGACAAAGTCATGCTGGAATTTATCACCGACTATCTGCGTCTGATTATCAGCGGCAACATGAACACCTTCGAAATTGAAGCGCTGATGGACGAAGAGATCGAGACCCACGAGAACGAGTGCGAGATCCCGGCCAACAGTCTGGCGATCATGGGCGACTCGCTCCCGGCATTCGGTATCGTGGCGGCGGTAATGGGCGTGGTGCATGCGCTGGCCTCGGCGGATCGCCCGGCGGCAGAACTGGGCGCGTTGATTGCCCATGCCATGGTGGGGACTTTCCTCGGCATTTTGCTGGCCTATGGCTTTGTCTCGCCGCTGGCGACGGTACTGCGCCAGAAGAGCGCCGAAACCACCAAAATGATGCAGTGCGTCAAAGTCACGCTGCTGTCCAGCCTGAACGGTTACGCGCCGCCGATCGCCGTAGAATTTGGTCGTAAAACATTATATTCCACCGAGCGTCCGTCATTCATCGAACTCGATGAACACGTTCGCGCCGTGAAATCGCCGAACCAACAAACGACCTCGGAAGACGCATGAAGAATCAAAATCATCCTGTCGTTATCGTTAAGAAACGCAAACATAAAGGTCACGGCGGCGGCTCTCACGGTTCGTGGAAGATTGCCTATGCCGATTTTATGACCGCAATGATGGCGTTCTTTCTGGTGATGTGGCTGATTTCCATCGCGAGCCCTAAAGAGTTGGTGCAAATTGCCGACTACTTCCGTACGCCGCTTTCCGCCGCGATCACGGGCGGGCAGCGGATCGCCGACAGCGAAAGCCCGATCCCGGGCGGCGGCGATGATTACACCCGTACTCAGGGTGAAGTAAAAAAAGAGCCGAACATGGATGAACTCAAGAAACGTATGGAAACCAACCGGCTCAAAAAATTACGTGGCGATCTGGATCAACTGATCGAATCTGACCCGAAACTGCGTGCGCTGCGTCCGCATTTGCGCATCGACCTGACGCCGGAAGGGTTACGCATTCAGATTATCGACAGCCAGAACCGCCCGATGTTTAAAACCGGGAGTGCCGAAGTGGAGCCTTACATGCGCGATATCCTGCGGGCCATCGCGCCAGTGCTCAACGACATTCCCAACCGAATCAGCTTGTCGGGCCATACCGATGATATCCCTTACGCCTCTGGCGAGCGGTTTTACAGCAACTGGGAATTGTCGGCGGATCGTGCGAACTCTTCGCGCCGCGAACTGGTGATAGGCGGTCTGGACGACGGCAAAGTATTACGCGTAGTAGGTATGGCGGCAACCATGAAGCTTGCCGATAAAGGACCTGATGAGGCAATCAACCGTCGCATCAGTATTTTGGTTCTCAACAAGCAGACCGAGCAATCGATATTGCATGAGAATGCCGACAGCGAAAACGGCTCTCTCAGCGATTTAGCCCAACCGGGGGCTGTGCCCCCGGCGACAAACTCAACACCGCCACAACCGGGTCAGAGGTGATAGCGTGAGTATGGATATCAGCGATTTTTATCAAACGTTTTTTGATGAGGCTGACGAACTGTTAGCTGATATGGAGCAGCATCTGCTCTCTTTGGCGCCTGAAGCGCCGGATTCAGAGCAGTTGAATGCCATTTTCCGCGCAGCCCACTCGATTAAAGGCGGCGCGGGGACCTTCGGATTTAGCGTACTGCAGGAAACCACCCATTTGATGGAAAACCTGCTTGATGAAGCCCGGCGCGGTGAAATGCAACTTAACACCGACATTATCAACCTGTTTTTGGAAACCAAAGATATTATGCAGGAACAGCTCGATGCTTATAAAAGTTCAGAAGAGCCGGACGCTGCCAGCTTCGAATACATTTGCCAGGCGCTGCGCCAGCTAGCGCTGGAAGCGAAAGGCGAAGCCAGCGCGGCACCGGCATCTTTGACACTGGTTACACCAGAACCGCAGGCGCAAACGTCAGCCTCCGCGCCTGCGGCCGGCGACGGTAAACTGCGCATCACCCTGAGCGGCTTAAAAGCCAGCGAAGTGGCGCTGTTGCAGGAAGAGTTAGCCAACCTGGGCGACCTGAGCGATGTCGTGCAAGGCGAAAGCACCCTCAGCGCGACGCTTGAGACCAGTGCCAGCGCCGATGATATCAGCGCGGTGCTGTGTTTCGTGGTGGAGCCGGAGCAGATTGCGTTTGGCGGTCCTGCCAGCGCGGCTGCGCCTCAGCCGGTAGAAGCGTCGTCTCCGTTGCCTGAAGCCGCGCCCGCACCGCTGGTGGAAGAGCCGACCGCTGCAGTTGCCGCTGCGCCTGCGCCAGCGACCGTCGCGCCGCTGGCTGCTGTCCCGGCACGTGCCGAACGCGAACAGAAACCGGCCACCCGCGAGCGTGAAAACACCAGCATTCGCGTAGCGGTGGAAAAAGTTGACCAGCTAATCAACCTGGTGGGCGAACTGGTGATCACCCAGTCGATGCTGGCCCAGCGCTCTAACGAGCTGGATCCGGTCACCCACGGCGACTTGATCACCAGCATGAGCCAACTGGAACGCAACGCGCGGGATCTGCAGGAATCGGTAATGTCGATTCGTATGATGCCGATGGAGTACGTATTCAGCCGCTTCCCGCGTCTGGTACGCGACCTGGCCAGCAAGCTCGGTAAACAGATTGAACTGACCTTGCAGGGCAGCTCCACCGAGCTGGATAAGAGCCTGATCGAACGCATTATCGATCCGTTAACCCACCTGGTGCGTAACAGCCTGGACCACGGCATTGAGATGCCGGCGGACCGTGAAGCGGCAGGCAAATCGCCCGTGGGCAACCTGATCCTGTCTGCAGAACATCAGGGCGGTAACATCTGTATCGAAGTCACCGACGACGGTGCAGGCCTCAACCGCGCGCGCATTCTGGGCGAAGGCGATGTCCCAGGGGCTGCCGGTGAGCGAGAACATGACTGACGACGAAGTCGGCATGTTGATTTTCGCACCGGGCTTCTCCACCGCTGAAGTGGTCACCGACGTCTCCGGGCGTGGCGTGGGCATGGACGTGGTGAAACGAAATATCCAGGAAATGGGTGGCCACGTTGAAATCCAGTCCAAACAGGGCGTGGGCACCACTATCCGCATTCTGCTGCCGCTGACGCTGGCCATCCTTGACGTATGTCGGTGAAAGTGAATGAAGAGGTCTTCATTCTGCCGCTGAACGCGGTAATGGAATCTCTGCAACCGCGTGAAGAAGATTTACATCGCTGGCAGGCGGCGAGCGCGTACTGGAAGTGCGCGGCGAATACCTGCCGCTGGTTTGAGTTGTGGAAAGTATTTGAAGTTGATGGGGCGAAAACAGAAGCGACGCAGGGCATTGTCGTGATCCTGCAAAGCGCCAACCGCCGTTATGCGCTGCTGGTCGATCAGTTAATTGGTCAGCATCAGGTGGTGGTGAAAAACCTCGAAAGTAACTATCGCAAGGTGCCGGGGATCTCCGCCGCCACGATTCTGGGTGATGGGAGCGTGGCGCTGATCGTTGATGTATCCGCGCTGCAAGGTATTAACCGTGAACAACGTATGGCGCAGACTGCCGCCTGAGCTTAGGAAAATATGCAAATGACTGGTATGAGTAATGTAACCAAGCTGGCCGGGGAGCCGTCTGGCCAGGAATTTCTGGTATTCACCCTCGGCGATGAAGAATACGGTATCGACATTCTGAAAGTGCAGGAGATCCGCGGCTACGACCAGGTAACCCGTATCGCCAACACGCCTTCGTTTATCAAAGGCGTGACTAACCTGCGCGGCGTTATTGTTCCGATTGTCGACTTACGTATTAAATTTAATCAGGAAGATGTTGACTACAACGACAACACCGTGGTGATCGTGCTTAACCTCGGCCAGCGCGTCGTGGGGATTGTGGTTGACGGCGTGTCTGACGTGCTGTCGCTGGCTACCGATCAGATTCGCCCGGCGCCGGAATTCGCGGTGACGCTGTCTACCGAATACCTGACCGGCCTCGGCGCGGTTGCGATCGGATGCTGATCCTGGTGAATATCGAAAACTGCTCAACAGCGAAGAAATGGCGCTGTTGGACAACGCTACCGCCCGCGTGGCGTAATCGTTAAAAGCCCGACAGAGAAAACCTGCGGGCTTTTTTATTACTGGCTTTCTGCCACACGTTTTTCATTCACCACGGCCGGGTCGATTTTATTACCCGCCTTCAGATAATCGATCAGTACGTCTGAAAGGTTATAACCGCCGCGCACCTGTTTATTTTTCCCCTCCGTAAAGGCCATAAAACCGTCGCCGCCCGGCGCAAGGAAACTGTTGGTCGCCACACGATAGACCTGTTTATCCTCGATCGGTTTGCCGTTAAGGGTTAACTGCGTCACCCGTGAGCCCGGCGCTTTCCGGGTGTCATAGCGCATCTCCAGTCCTTTTGACACCTGCAACACGCCGTTAGTCAGTGAAGCGCTGTGTTCCATCAGGCCGCGCACCTGCTTGCCGGTGAGATCCATCACCGTCAGCTCATTAGGAAACGGAAAGGTGCTAATCACATCACCCAGCGTGATTGTCCGGCATCCATGTCGGCGCGTAGCCCGCCGGAGTTGGTCAGGGCAAACTGCGCATCCGGCGCAGCGGCCATCATCGCGTCGGTAAACAGATTCCCCAGCGATGACGACTCGCCATAGGCCCAGGTGAGGGCGATGGGCGTTTCACCGATCGTCTGGCTTACCGTCTGCCTGAGCTGTTTATTCCAGTTGTCGATGGTGTGTTGCGTTACCGGATCGGGCTTCCACTCGTCGGCGAACAGGGTTTTTAACTCAAAGCTTTTGACGCTGTGCGTGCCCGCTTTCGGGTTGACGTCAAGCACCAGCTTACCGATATCGATACCGCCGCTGTCGGTGGAGAGTATCAGCGTATTGCCGACTTTAATGGGCTCCGGCGTGCCGACATGGGCATGGCCGGTGATCAATAAATCCAGCCCTTTTACCTGGCTGGCCGTTTGTATGTCTTTATCCAGTGCCCGTTTAACGTCGGTGCTGCCTTTGCTCGATTGACGCGCCGGAATACCTTCATGGATTAACGCGACGGTGATATCCACTTTGCCGCGCAGTTCATCAAGATAGTGCTGCAACCATTTCACTTCATCACGCGCTTCGATACCCTGGCGCATGGATGCTGACACGGTATCGTCAAAAGCAAACACACCGTGCAGGCCGATCACGCCGATTTTTACCCCGTCTTTTTCCAGAATGGTATAGGGCTTGTTCCAGAAAGGCAGCGAACTGTTCTGGTAGAACACATTCCCCAGCAGGACAGGAAACTTCGCCTGGCTGAGCTGCACCAGCGCATTATCCCAGCCGTGGTCAAACTCGTGGTTGCCCACCGAGGCCGCATCCACAGACATGGTGTTCATGATGTCGATAATGGCTTTGCCTTTCGTCAGGCTGCTGATATACGGCCCGGTAAAATAGTCGCCGGCATCAAAATAGAAGGTGGCGGGATTGCGGGCTTTTTCCTGTTTCACCAGTGTCGCAATGTTGGCAAACCCACCGACCGGACGTTTACCGTCGGCAATCCAGGGGACGCTGTAAGGCTCGACGTGGGCGTGAAGATCGTTGGTGTAAATCACCGTAACCTCCTGGGCCAGGGCGTGCGAGCACCAGCCTGCGAGCAGAACCAAAAACAACTGTTTTACGTTCATCATCATTCCTTAATTGAAAAAGAGGCGCGGCTATCATTCCCGGCTGAAAGCCGTGCTTTTGTGAAAAACCTCACAGTGACGGGGGCAGAATCTCGCCATTCTCTGCCGACTAACAACATGTGTGGGTACTCAGGGAATGAATAACCGGTATCAGGTGCGCCTGAACGTCTGTAAAAGCTGGAATTGCCCCAACCTGGGCGTCGCGGATGCGCCGGACTATGTCTGGCCGGTTTACCGGCTGGGTTATCCGGCGCTCGGTTGCGGTAAGTGCGGCAGTCTGCCGCCGCTGTTTAACGAGGCCGAATGCAACGCCTGGTTCCAGCAACTGTTTGCCGCAGAGCTTGGGCGCACCGGGCAGGGATGCCCGCGAGGCTGCCGTGGCAACGTGATTCGCTATGGCGCAAACCGTTCCGGCAACGCGCGCAGGCAGTGTTCCGTCTGCAAAAAAGTGTTTACCCCCTGGCAGGCGACTCCCGTGGCGACCGCGCGCATCTCCGCCTTGCTGGCCGCGCTGGACGCCGGAACACACACCGGGCAAACCCCGTCTTACCGGGTGTTGCAACAGGCCGCCACGCTCTGCCAGCCGGATGTCGCCGATCCGGTAGCCCGTATTGCCACGCAGTGCCTGATGCTGCCATTCCAGGGGGAACGGCGCGACCAGCGGCTTTACGCGATCGTTAGCGCTGATGCGGACTCCGGCAACATCCTGCAGGTGTCGACCAATTACAGCCCCTGGCCGACGGGGGAGTCGCTGTGCTATCGCGACGGAACGCCGCCCGTCGCGGGCGATCCTGCCGCACCGCTTGTTGAACGGGTGCGTGCGCAGGAAGCGTTGTTCCTGGCGCGCCGCCAGTTCGATGATATTCGTTACGGCGATGCCCGGTTAAAACGCAATGACAGCGGCGTAATGGTGCGTCCGGTGATCGCGTTGCATGGCCATTTCCAGCGGCTGCACAGGCGCTTTCATAACGTGACCGATCACTATCTGGTGCACGAGTGCGTGTTGCGCGGCGCGGCGATCACCGCCTGGGCCGCCGACGTACAGGCGGGCAGGACGCGGTTATGGTTTGTGGTACAGGAGGGGGAGGCCGCTGCTGGCGGGCCGTTCATACTACGTGGAAGCTGGCGGCTGGGCTGGTGGAACAACCAGTGGCAGCTCTGGGAAAATGCCACGGCGCGTAAAATGATCGCCCCTCTCACCGGCAATGCGTCTGGCTGCGATCCGCAGCAAATTACCCTAAAGGCCTGTAACGCGTTTACTGACTGGCTGGCAAATCACCCCTGGTCGAACGTAGCCGCACGCTACAGCGCCAGGGTTATCAGCCAGCAGTTGATCTGTCTGGCGGGGCGGTACAATCAGATGATGCAGAAGGTATCCCGGTCTGAAGCTGTCGGGTGAGTTGCGTTTTCACAGACGGTAAGCGTTAACGTTCACAACAAGCAAGCGCCGCTCACCGGTTGAGTGAGGTCCTTTAAAGAAAATAACACCCTCCGAGGGGGCGTTTCAGACCCTGTACGCCAGGTCCACACCGCATTTTTCAGGCTTAGTGCGTACAGCCTGCTACGCCGTTTTAGCGATGCCACTCGTAAATTTACCACCCCATCGCTGCCCCTTTTGCACATGGCAGCATCCCCCTTATGGCAGGCCACGCTTTTTTATGCTACGCGGGGGCGTGCCAAATTGCGCCAGCGCAATAAAGTTCCGCCACCATGTGCCGATAACAGCGACAGTAGACCTCCTAATAAGGCGTTATCTGTATGCTGAACCGTATTCGTGTCGTTACACTATTAATGGTTGTTTTGGTTGCGTTTGCCCTGTTGCAGTTAATTTCCGGCGGGCTGTTTTACTCGTCGGTAAAAGAGAACCAGGAGACGATTGGCGTCTCTCATGAATTGCGCGTCCAACAAGGTGAGCTTACTGCCACCTGGGAAATGATGCTGCAAACCCGTATTAACCTGAGCCGCTCTTCGGCGCGTATGTTGATGACGCCGACCATCCAGCAGAGCAGCGCGAAAACTGATTTACTCAACAGCGCTAAAGCATCGCTGAACAGCGCCCAGGAACACTTTGCCGCATTCCAGAAAACCCATATCGACCTGCCGGCGATGAACAGCGCCATCAGCGATGTGGAAAAAGCCTACAACGATTATAACGGCGCTCTCGCCGAACTGGTGCAGTTTCTGGAAAGCGGAAACATGGACGCCTATTTCGCGCAAGCCACCCAGGGAAAACAAAACGCGCTCGATAAAGCGATTAAAAACTACGAAGCGCTGAATATGGAGCTGTATCAGGCCGCCTATGAAGACAGTCAGGCGAATTACCACCTGGCGCTCTGGGAACTGGCTGCACTCGGGATCGCGTTGCTGCTGCTCAGTGTGCTGGTGTGGGTTGGTATTCGTGCCGCCTTGCTTAACCCGCTGAGCCAGATTATCAGCCACATCCGCAAAATCGCCAGCGGCGATCTGACCCCGCGGTTGGCCGTGGCGGGACGCAATGAAATCACCGAGCTGGCTTCCAGCGTGCAACACATGCAGCAGGAGCTGATCGACACCGTCACCAGCGTACGCGAAGGTTCGGACGCCATTTATACCGGCACCAGCGAAATCGCCGCCGGTAACAATGACCTGTCGTCCCGCACCGAGCAGCAGGCGGCTTCGCTGGAAGAAACCGCCGCCAGCATGGAGCAGTTAACTGCCACCGTGAAGCAGAACGCCGAAAACGCCCGTCAGGCATCACTGCTGGCGCAGAGCGCGTCGGAAACCGCCGGGCGCGGCGGCAAAGTGGTGGACGGCGTGGTCACCACCATGCATGACATCGCTGCCAGTTCTAAAAAGATTGCCGATATCACCAGCGTGATTGACGGTATCGCATTCCAGACCAATATCCTGGCGCTGAACGCCGCCGTAGAAGCGGCTCGTGCCGGGGAGCAGGGGCGCGGTTTTGCGGTAGTTGCCGGAGAAGTCCGTAACCTGGCCAGCCGTAGCGCCCAGGCGGCGAAAGAGATCAAAGCCCTGATTGAAGATTCGGTGGCGCGCGTGAATACCGGCTCAACGCAGGTAGAAAGCGCGGGCGACACCATGCAGGACATCGTCAACGCGGTCACCCGGGTCACCGATATTATGGGTGAAATCGCGTCGGCCTCCGACGAGCAAAGCCGCGGTATCGACCAGGTGGCGCTGGCGGTGTCGGAAATGGACCGCGTTACCCAACAGAACGCCTCGCTTGTACAGGAGTCCGCCGCCGCTGCCGTGGCGCTGGAGGAGCAGGCCAGTCTGTTAACGCGTGCCGTTTCCGCTTTTCGTTTAAACACACAACCAACAACACACCAGGACCCGAATCCTGTACGCGACGAGAATCCGAAGGGCGGCGCACCCGCATTTGCTGCCCGGAAAGCGCTCGCAGGCGGACAGGAGGAGAACTGGGAAACATTTTAAAACACCACCCGGAGTCATTTAAGCGGTTGTAGGGGCAACAGGGAGAAGGGACCAGGTACGGGGGAGACAAACCCAGCAATACGGCAACTTGAAGTATGACGGGATTTAATCGGCAATGTTGCCATGTGGGAGAGTAAATGTTTAACCGTATCCGTATCTCAACCAGTTTGATGTTACTGATGATCCTCTGCGGCGTTCTGCAGATAGGCAGTAACGGTCTGTCATTCTGGGCGTTTCGCGATGATAACCAAAACCTGAAAATGGTTGAGGCCAGCAATCATCAGCGCGACGCCCTGAGGCAGACCCGCGCCGCGCTTCTTGAAGCGGGCACGGTATTGAACCGGGCGGGGATATTAACGGCGCTGAGTTATCCGCCGGAAGAGATTAAAGCGCTGATGACCAGTGCGCGCAGCAGCCTCAAACAGGCTGATACGCAGTTCGCGCAGTTTATGGCGACACCTGCTCTGACCGAGGAAGGCCAAAAAATGAAAACCTCGGCGGATCAAAGCTATAAAACCTGGCGCGATGACATTGAGCATCAGGCGACCTGGCTGGAAAGCAATCAGCTTTCTGATTTCCTGACTGCGCCGGTACAGAAATCGCAGCAGGTGTTTGATGCCAGCTATCAGGACTGGCAGCGGCATATTAATCATTTTGTCGAGCAGGCGAGTGCCGGTAGCCAGGTTAACTTCCGCATCTCCGGACTGATTTTCGCGGTGGTCACCGTCCTGGCGCTGGTGCTGTTGCTGGGGTCGCTGTGGTGGGTGCGTAACATGGTGGTCATGCCGCTGGCGATTGTGCGCAGCCATTTTGACAGCATTGCCGAGGGCAACCTGGCGCGCAATATCGAGGTGTACGGGCGTAACGAGATCTCGCTGATTTTCGCCACGCTGAAAGCCATGCAGACGCGACTGCGCGATACCCTGGGGCAGGTGCGCCAGAGCAGTAACGAGATGCACACCGGCATCGGGGAAATCGCTGCCGGGAATAACGATCTGTCGTCGCGTACCGAACAGCAGGCGTCATCGCTGGCGGAAACCGCCGCCAGTATGGAACAGTTGACCGCCACCGTGAGCCAGAATGCCGATAACGCCCGCCAGGCTTCGCAGCTGGCGCGCGATGCGGCCCAGACCGCCAAAAAAGGCGGCGACCAGGCGGCTAACGTGGCGAGCACGATGCGCGGGATTGAAGTGAGTTCGCAAAAGATCAGCGATATCACAAGCGTAATCGACGGTATTGCGTTCCAGACCAATATTCTGGCGTTAAATGCCGCGGTGGAAGCCGCCAGGGCTGGGGAACAGGGGCGTGGGTTCGCGGTTGTCGCCGGTGAAGTCCGCAACCTGGCAAGCCGCAGCGCCCAGGCCGCAAAAGAAATTAAGGTGTTGATCGACGAGTCAGTTTCTCGGGTACAACAAGGGTCTCAACTGGTGGATACCGCAGCCAGTACGATGACCGAAATCGTACGTTCGGTGACGCAAGTCAACGACATTATGGGGGAGATAGCCTCGGCTTCAGATGAACAGCGCCGTGGCATTGAGCAGGTCGCTCAGGCGGTAAGCCAAATGGATCAGGTGACGCAGCAAAACGCCGCGTTAGTCGAACAAGCCGCTGCCGCGACCGATTCGCTGTCAGGTCAGGCCGGGCGTCTCACCACGCTGGTATCGGCATTTACAATAGAAAATATTGTCCATCAGGACAAAGACATCGCACTCACCCCTCAACGGGTGCCGGTTTTAACCTGAATCCATGTAAGAAGGCGCTATGACATCAACAATGCCTGACGGGCAAACGTCATTAATGTTTCAGATGACCCAGCGCCTTGCGCTATCTGACGCCCATTTTCGGCGGATATGCCAGCTGATTTATCAGCGCGCCGGGATTGTACTGGCTGAGCACAAAAGGGACATGGTCTACAACCGGCTGGTACGCCGGTTACGCACCCTGGGCCTCGACGACTTTGGTCGCTATTTAAGTATGCTGGAAGCAAACCAAAATAGCGCGGAGTGGCAGGCTTTTGTTAACTCGCTCACCACTAACCTGACGGCGTTTTTCCGCGAGGCTCACCACTTCCCGGTGCTGGCGGAACACGCCCGGAAACACAGTGGGGAATACCGGGTCTGGAGCGCTGCCGCCTCGACAGGCGAGGAGCCGTATTCCATTGCCATCACCCTTGCCGACACCCTGGGTATCGCGCCGGGCCGTTTTAAAGTGTTTGGCAGCGATATTGATACTGAAGTGCTGGCGAAAGCGCAGAACGGGATTTACCGCCAGGAAGAGCTTAAAACCCTCTCCCCCCAGCAACTGCAACGTTACTTTATGCGCGGCACGGGCCCGCATGAAGGGCTGGTGCGCGTACGCAGCGAGCTTGGCAATGCCGTCGAATTTGCCGCGCTCAATCTGTTGGATAAACAGTACAACGTTCCCGGCCCGTTTGATGCGATTTTTTGCCGCAACGTAATGATTTACTTCGATAAAGAAACGCAGCAGGAGATCCTCAAACGCTTTGTGCCGTTACTTAAGCCGGGGGGGTTATTGTTCGCCGGGCATTCAGAGAATTTCAGTAATCTCAGCCGCGATTTCTGGCTCCGTGGCCAGACGGTTTACGCGCTGAGTAAGGAAAGACAATGAGTAAAATCAAGGTGCTGTCTGTAGACGACTCGGCGTTGATGCGTCAAATCATGACCGAAATTATCAACAGTCACAGCGACATGGAAATGGTAGCAACCGCACCCGATCCGCTTGTGGCCCGGGATTTAATCAAAAAGTTCAACCCTGATGTGCTAACGCTGGATGTCGAAATGCCGCGCATGGATGGGCTGGATTTTCTGGAAAAATTGATGCGTTTGCGTCCGATGCCGGTGGTGATGGTGTCATCGCTTACTGGCAAAGGGTCGGAGGTCACGCTGCGTGCACTGGAACTCGGCGCAGTGGACTTTGTGACGAAACCACAGTTGGGCATTCGCGAAGGCATGCTGGCCTACAGCGAAATGATCGCCGAGAAAGTGCGCACGGCGTCACGCGCCAAAGTCGCGACCCGCGCGCAGCAGGCGGTGCCCGCCACGCTGAAAGCCGGACCGATGCTCAGCTCGGAAAAATTGATTGTGATTGGCGCTTCCACTGGCGGCACCGAAGCGATCCGGCATGTGTTGCAACCGCTCCCGCTCTCGTGCCCGGCGGTTCTCATTACTCAACACATGCCGCCAGGCTTTACCCGTTCTTTCGCTGAACGTCTGAATAAGCTGTGCCAAATCAGCGTGAAAGAAGCGGAAGACGGCGAGCGCGTGCTGCCGGGACATGCCTATATCGCCCCAGGCGATCGGCATATGGAACTGTCCCGCAGCGGGGCGAACTATCAGATAAAAATCCACGACGGCCCGGCAGTCAATCGCCACCGTCCGGCCGTGGATGTGTTGTTTCATTCAGTCGCTAAATATGCGGGCCGCAACGCGGTGGGGGTGATCCTCACCGGGATGGGGAACGACGGCGCGGCCGGAATGTTAGCGATGCACCAGGCAGGTGCCTGGAACATTGCTCAAAACGAAGCCAGTTGTGTGGTGTTCGGCATGCCGCGTGAGGCCATCAATATGGGTGGCGTCAGCGAAGTGGTCGATCTAAGCCAGGTCAGTCAGCAAATGCTGGCAAAAATTAGTGCCGGACAGGCAATACGTATTTAACTAAGGAGTATGTAATGGCGGACAAAGAGCTGAAATTTCTGGTTGTGGATGACTTTTCCACCATGCGTCGCATCGTGCGCAACCTGCTGAAGGAACTGGGTTTTAATAACGTAGAAGAAGCTGAAGACGGCGTGGATGCGTTGAGCAAGTTGCAGACTGGCGGGTTTGGTTTCGTAATTTCTGACTGGAACATGCCGAACATGGACGGTCTGGAATTACTGAAAACCATCCGTGCCGATGGGGGAATGGCGTCCATGCCGGTGCTGATGGTGACGGCGGAAGCGAAGAAAGAGAACATCATCGCAGCGGCGCAGGCGGGAGCCAGTGGTTATGTGGTGAAACCGTTCACTGCCGCGACGCTTGAAGAGAAACTCAATAAAATCTTCGAGAAACTCGGAATGTAAGGAGCGCGTGATGATGCAGCCTGCAATTAAACCCACTGAAGAACACTCTGCCGCGGACATTATCGCCCGCATCGGCAGTTTAACGCGCATGTTGCGCGACAGCCTGCGTGAGCTTGGGCTGGATCAGGCGATTGCTGAAGCCGCGGAAGCCATTCCGGACGCCCGCGATCGTCTTGATTATGTGGTGCAAATGACCGCCCAGGCGGCGGAACGCGCCCTGAATAGCGTTGAAGCTTCCCAGCCTCATCAGGATGATCTGGAGAAGGGTGCTAAAGCGCTGAGTAAACGCTGGGATCAATGGTTCGAAAATCCTATCGAACTGAGCGATGCCCGTGAACTGGTGACCGATACCCGTCAATATCTTTCCGACGTGCCGGGCCATACCAGCTTCACAAACTCACAACTTCTGGAAATCATGATGGCGCAGGACTTCCAGGATCTGACCGGTCAGGTCATTAAGCGCATGATGGACGTGATCCAGGAAATTGAACGGCAGTTGCTGATGGTGCTGCTGGAGAATATGCCGGAACCGGGCGCGCGCGCGAAACGTGAGAATGACAGTTTGCTGAACGGCCCGCAGGTGGATACCACTAAAGCTGGCGTTGTGGCAAGTCAGGATCAGGTGGACGATCTGCTGGATAGCCTGGGATTCTAGTCTTCCGGGCAGCGACAATAACCGCCTCTTTACGCAGATATCACGCGTGAGAGGCGGTTATGTCTATTTAATTTCCATTTTAACCGTCACATTCCCTTCGTATGCCCCCGCAGCGGGCGGCGCATCTTTTGTGCCTACCGGGGCGGCCGTCATTTTTATATGCCCATTTCCGTCCTGATCCAGGGTAACGGGAAACACGACGGAGCCATCCAGCACCACATTGTTGCTGTTCTCGTCGAACATCCGCACGCCAATATCGTCGCGGCCAATCATTTTGGCGATCAGGCTACTGCTGCCCTCCGTCACGCCCTGATCGGCTGATAGTTTCAGGGTTATTTTATCTGACGTGCCCATGGCCTCCGGATCGTCACAATGGTAGGCGATGTCCACATCCCTGAGACGGTATCCTGCGGGGATTTGCCCTTTATGAATAAACTGAGGCGTAGTGACGTCCCCCATATCGATTTCAATGGTGCTTCCTGAGTTGATGGTACAGCTGAGCGGCGCGGTAATCAGGCCGTTAAGGGTGACATCCGAGACATGCTGCATGTCTGCGAACGTACAGGCGCTGCCGTAATAAAGGCAGGCGTAATACTGCACCACCACGGTTGGCGGGATAACCTCACTGCCAAAAATCGGCCGCGTAAGAACGAATTTCAGGCTTACCGTATTCCAGCGAAACTGTCGTTTTACCGTGGTGCCGCCAGGCGGGCCGCGTGTCATCGCTGCACACGCTGGCCGTTTTTTCCGTGTTTTTTAAATCTAACCGGCTTTCCATTTTATCGAGTGGCGTCGGATAAGTGGTGACCGGGATTAGCGTCAGGTTGGTATTGCTCAAAATCGCGTCCGTATAGCCGGAAACGATCAAATCAAGGCGATCGGTGAGAAAACCGCGCCCGTTACTGCCCGGGGAGAGCGGGCTGGCTGCACCCGTGTACTCATACACGGGTGTCGTCGTGCCCACGCCGCCGGTGCACTTACAGTTGGCTTCCTGGTCGACGCCGTTTCCGCTTAAATAATTCTCCAGTAGGGTGTTGCCCGTGTGGTTGTCAGCGGCGTTTAGTTCATGGTTATACGTCGCGTTGTAGTTAACCGGCGTGGAAAAACAGTTTTTCAACGCTGTCGCCTGCGTAACAGCAGGGAACCATCCGCTCAAGACAATAAAAAGTAAATACAGCCTGCTATGCATAGCCGCTCCAGTTAATCAGTACGGGTTAAAGAGTCAGTGACAGCGTGCACTGGCGAAAATAATGCGTTTCGCGGGTTGATCCGGCAGGGTGACATCAGCATGACAACGCTGCTGATTGTCATTTCCCCACGCTGCCGTGACGCTAAAGGTGTTGTCCACGCCGGAGAGATACAGCATCCCGTTGTCGTCAACGATGCCGTTAACCCCCAGGTTGTCCACGGTTCCCATGGCCCCAAAGGGCACCACGCGTCCATCTGCACGCGTTAAGGCGAGCATTACGCGGTGGCCTGTCCGGGCATTAAAATGCGCGGCAACCGCGGCGTTACGGCCAGGAATAACCGAGACCGCCGTATCGCTGCTGTCCACATCGTCGGGCAGACTGGTGGTGTCGATGCGCAGGATGTTTTCCTGATAGGGGCTGAGCGACGGGATAATGGCGTTGCCAAACCAGTCAGTTTCAATACCGCGCTGGTTGTTAAAACGGATACCGGACGCGCCGTTGGTATTCACAATGGCAAATTCATCGCCCAACGGCTGAGAAAGGGTCACGCCGCCGGAATGGGCGACGATGCCACCGTTCAAACCGTAATTTATTTGGCTTGACCCCCCCGGATGACGTGGCATAGCCCGCATTGATATCTGCGTAACGCGAGCGGTAGTTGCCATAGAGGCTGCTGTTGTCAGTGCCGTCATGGTTGGTGTGGCTTTGCTGTAAGGAATAACTTAATCGATTGTCATCCAGCAGGGTGCCGGAAAGGCCTACGTACTGGCTGGTATCACGGCCTTTGGCGCTGCTCATGTTGTAACTCGCCCAACTGCCAGGCAGCCACTGCGCCAGCGAAACGCTGAACCCGAGCGACAGCATTTGATCGCTGGGCGCATCGCTGGTTTTACTGTAGGTGTAAGCCAGATTGACGTTAACGCCGTAGATAGCGCGGTTGATTCCTGCGGACAGGCTTTTTTCTGTGCGGCTGCTTCCCCAGTAGTTCTGCTGGTAGCCATTGAGATAAAGACTGCTGTTAAAAACCGTTTGGCTGATGCTGGCCTGTAACCGGCTGCGTTTATTGTAATTAAACGACCAGTCGTCCTCGTGGCCGGTATAGATGTCGTTGGCATCTGCAAAGCTGTAATACCCGCTTGTCGAGTAGCGATAGCTGGCCAGGGTAAAGTTGGTCTCCGTCGGCTCGATTTTGCCGGTGTACATCAAACGATATGATTGCCCCTGCTTCTGGCTGTCGTTATCCAGTGTGGCGCGCGCGTGAGTAACATCCGTCGAGATCGAGCCCAGCGATCCCAGCGCGAGACCGACGCCTGCATTCGCGGCGGCATAATTTTCTGCGCCGGTCACGCCGCCAAACAGCGTCAGGTAATTATTGATGCCCCAGATTACGCTTCCCTGACCAAACATCGGTTTTTTAGCCTGCTGGCTGTTATCAGGCTGGTAACGCCCTGCGGTGATTTCATATTTCAGATGGCCGGGGCGCTGCATGATACTGATGCCGGAATAGGGCTGAGTGAAGCGATGGACCGAGCCGTCCGCTTCTTTTACCGTCACCTCTAAATCACCGCTGTTGGTGGTGGAATAGAGGTCGTTGATTTCAAACGGCCCGGGCGCGACGGTTGACTGATAAATCAGATAGCCATTCTGGCGCACAGAGACTTCGGCATTGGAACTGGCAATACCCCGGATCGTCGGCGCGTAACCCCGCTGGCTGTAAGGCAGCATCTCCTCGTCAGACGCGATATTCACGCCGCGGTATTGCAGGCTGTCGAACACATCGCCACGGGTATTGTTCTGACCGGCTGTGAACTGGGATTTAAGAAATTTAATATCGTGCTGGACCCAGCTGTTAATGGTTTCCCAGGCGTTCGAGTCCTGGGTGTGGGTCCAGGTTGAGTAGTTGCGGACTCGCCAGCCGCCGAGGTTAACGCCATTGCGCAAATTCAGGTACTGATTCGTGGTGCGATGATTGTTGTCCTCACGCTGCGTACCGGAAAAGGCATAATCCGTGAACAACACCGCGACGCCATCATCCCAGCGGGAAGGGTCGATGTAACCGCTGCTGCTTCTGATGATGGCAGCCTGAGGCATACTGAGCGAAAGCGTCAGGGTATTAAAATTAAAGGTTGCCGCTGCGAAAGGAATGTAACGGTCCACAGGGCCGGGTAACGGTTTTTCCGGCGGCAGCCCGGCTAACGCCGGGTATGCATCCACTTTAACGCCCCACAGGCGCAGCATGGCGGGCGTCAGTTGCGGTTGCAGAGCGCCGTTTTCACCCGCGATATAGGTGATACGTTCATCCTTCATCACCTGCTTGTTTAACAGAATTTTCGACAGGTAGGTTCCGGGCAGTTGCGCATTGTTTTTAGAGAAAATCGACAAATCAATGTCCTGCTTTGCCAGGTTATCACCTTCAAGGGAAGCAGGGTCGAAGTAATATTCCCGCGCGTACAGGGAATCGGAAGCGAGAAAAATCATCCCGCTCAGGCAGTGCAGGATCGCCCGGTAACGCCAGGTCGTAAGCCGCGTTTTTACGCGGGACTGGATAACCATAACCACGTTATTCCACCAACAGCGTGGCGGTATTCGGCTGTGAGGCGTTTCCGAAGTCCGTTATGCAACGCCATGTTACGGTTTTACCGGCAGGCGCAGCATTCATCGGGATCGACACCGTTGATTTAGGCGCAATCATGTCGGCTTTCTTTATCGCCGTCGCGCCCACTGACAGGCTGTCGAAAACGCTATAAAAATCCCCGTCGTTGATAATCTGGAGCGTGTTTCCGGCGAGCCTGAAGCGCAGTTTCTCGCAGGTTTCTCCCGGCGAGCCGGTTAATGCCTCCGGTCGCCAGAACATCTTCAGCCGGGTTTTATAAATAAGCCGCAACTTATTCTTTTGCTGTTCTTCTTTCGCCGTGGCAGGGATCGTCCGCACGTTCAGGTAAAAAAGAGATTCACGATCGGTCGGCAGGGGCGCGCCCGTCCAGGTAATTCGTAAACTTTGTTCCTTTTGCGGATCGAGACGAAATAACGGGGGCGTGATAATAAAGAGGCCGCGCGTCTTCTCATCGCCATTATCTGTCCAGGACTGAACAAGCCACGGTAATTCCTGTTCTTTATTCACCAGGGTGAGTGCAACTTCTCGTGACTTTGCTTCATAAATAACGCGCGTTCTACCAATTTGTATGCCTGCAGCCTGGCAGTCAGCCAACGATAAAGCCGCTAATAAATAAGAAAATATGATGCTTTTGCGCACGAATATTACCCTGCTTTATTTTTTACATGACAATAAACCAGAATAATTCCGGTCTATTGTCGTGGTTTTTTTGTGCAGAACGTCTGAATCATCAGGTGATGATGATTGTTCAGTTCAACGCTTTTATTTTTTTATTTAACGATAAAGTATATTTACCGTTAAATCGGCATCGGCCGGACCGGCAGTAACGGTATTGGAGAAAGATTTATAACGCGCATTAAAGTCGGCGCTAATATCGGTAGTCGATTCGATAGCTAACCTTACCCAAACCTGATCTTCACTGCCGTCAAATGCAATATAGGTTTCGCTGTCATCAATAGGGGAGACTGCCACGCCGACACCCGTAGCGGCGGTGGTCCCAGGTAGGGTGGAAATACTGCTCACATCCAGCAGCGTGGTCGAGCCGGTGAGGGCGGTGGCGCCGTTAAACGTCAGTTGTACCGCAGACAAGCCTTCACTGGTGGCCGGGCAGCCCGTCAGTTTTATCGAGAAAGGGATTAACGGGGATTCGTCGCCGGTCTTGGTGAATAAGGTGGTTGGATATGTTCCCAACGGCACGGTACTGTCATGGCCGGTATCACCCTTTATCTCACAGGAAGGCGTAATAATTTGCCCGGTAAAGTGAATTTTCCCGGCGGCGTTTTCAGCAGCCCATGCGGGAGTAACAGCACCAGAAATAAAAGCGGCGGCGTAAACGGCTAATTTAATACCTTTCATGTCCATTATGTTTAATCCTTTGTTCAATCACTCATTAATAGCGTTAGAGGAAACGCGAATTGAATAACCTGAATATTGCGATTGCCAGGCAAGGGTTGCCTTATTCTGTTTGCGCCGGAGTTTACAGAGAAATGATTAAACAAAAAAGTACCCGTTGCATTTTCCCGGTCACGGTTAAGGATATTTATAATTAGAACTAATGCCCTAATTATTGATATTTGTTCTTTAAATATTTAACACCCAATAGTTGGTGTTTTTTTAGCGCTAATAACTATGTTTTATATATATTTTTTGGGGAAGCATTCAATCAATTTTGCTTAAGATGCATTTAGTAACAAAATTTCTGCTGATGAGAGGAATAATGTCTTTTTTTGGGCTTGATAGTGAGTTATGGCGTGCGGGGCGGGTTAATGTGTCTTTATTTAGACAATAAACCAGAGGTTCAATGAATTAAATAAACGCGAGGCGCAGGAAATAATGACAGCTTCCGGCCACAGTTCCCCTGTCATCGCCTGAAAAAACAGCGCAAGCAGATGAAAAGCGGTTTACCGGGAATGCCAGCTTGCGTTGAAAAAGGGGATTGAGGGCCTTCCTGCGACAGGCTTAAGCGGTTTTGGCAGGGCGGCATGGTTGCCGCCGCCCTGCGAGTAGCATTACTGCGCGCGTCCCAGACCTGGCAGGTTAATGCCCTTCAAAAAGATAAATGCCAACAGCAGGCCGCCCCACAGGGCCATGGTGATATAGCTGCTGACGCCGAGGATATTCAAGCCACTCTCCAGCATTTGCAGCAGGATCAGCGCCATCACCATACCGAACACTCTGCCGAAACCGCCATCCGGATTGATACCGCCCAGTACGGCCGCCAGAATCGATACCAGAAGATAAGATTCGCCGTAAGACGCCTTTGCAGAGTTGAGTTTCGACATCATCAGCAGACCGGCAATGACGCACAGCACGGAAGAAAGGATATAGACCCAAATCAGCGTTTTGCGTGTGCTGATCCCGGAATAAAGACTGGCCTGTTCGTTGGAGCCGATAAGGTAAATGGTGCGTCCGAATGCGGTTTTCTCAAGGATAATCCACATTACCAGCACCACCGCGAAAAACACCAGCAGCGGCGTAGGGATGCCGAGTACGCTGGAGCTGTTGATCGCCAGAATATAGTCCGGGAAATGGGTAATCGATGAACCGCGTGAAATCACAATGTTGATCCCGTTCAACAGCGTCATGATCCCAAGCGTCGCCAGAATGGGCGACACTCTGACCACGGCAATTAACAGACCATTCATTAACCCGATCGCCAGGGCAGCGGCAAAACCGGCAAGCAGCACCAGGATTGCCGATGACGCGCCCGGTGGATAATGGGTCGCGACCCACGCCATAATCAGCGCGCAGGCGTTCATGGTGGCGATAATCGACAGGTTGATCCCGCCGGTTAACATGGTGACGGCCATGGCCAGCGCCAGTACGCCCAGAATCGGCATCTGCGAGGCGATGGACTGGAAATTGGCGGCCGACCAGAACACGCCGGGGATCAGGAAACTGAACGCCACCACGGTAATGCCAATCAGCACGCTCAGGTAGATTTCGACATTATCTTTAATTTTGCGGTTGCTCATAGCGCGACTCCCTGGGTTTTACGTTGGCCCCACGCGGTGGTGCTGATACTGATGACAATGACCAGACCGGTCACGACGGTATGCCAGTAAGACGAGATGCCGAGCAGGTTGAGGCCATTTTGCAGTACTGCCAGCAGGATCACCCCCAGCAGCGTACCAAGCAGGGTGCCGCGACCGCCGATAATGCTGGTGCCGCCCAGCACGACCGCGGCCAGTACCGTCAGTTCATAGCCCAGCAGGGAATCCGGCGCCACGGTCAACACCGTGGCGGATTGCACCACCCCCGCCACGCCAGACATCAGCCCCATATAGCCATACACGAACAACTGCAGTTTAAAGATGCCGAATCCCATGCGCGACGCCGCTTCGCGGTTGCCGCCCATCGCGTAAATCATCCGGCCGATACTGGTTTTGTTCATGATGATGCCCGTCAGCGCCACTACCACTATCAGGGTCAAAATTTGCAGACTCAGGCCGTAGTCATAGCCATCGGCGGCGGTGAACTTAAACAGCATCACACCTTGTTCAAACCAGGCCGGATAGCTGTAAAGCCAGACGCCTTTGGTGAGATACAGCAGTAAGCCGTAAAAAATGTTCAGCGTGGAGATGGTAATGATGATCGAGGGAACACTCAGCCGGTTAACCAGTATCGCATTCACCACGCCCAGCAACAGGCCGATACCGCCGCTGAGCGCGAAGGCGAGGGCGAAGTTACCGGTCGTATTTTGAATCAGCGTCACCATCACGTACTGCGAGATGATGGTCATCGCGGGAAACGAAATATCGATACCGCCGGAGATCAGAACAATAAACAGACCGCACGCCAGAATCGTCAGCATGGCGTAGTTATTGATTAAATCGTAGATGTTACCCAGTGTCATAAAATCGGGGCTGGCAAACGTCAGATAGCCGCCGATGATGAGGATAGTGATCCCCAAAAAGAGTTCATGCTTTTTTATGCCGAATTTATTAACCATTTACGACCTCTGCTAACTCGGCTTCCGTGGTTTTTGAAGGCCAGAATTCTGCCGTCATTTCCCCTTTACGCATCACCAGAATGCGATGGCTGTTGAAAAACGCTTCGTCAATCTCATCGGTCACCATCAGCACCGCGATGCCGTGCTGCGCCAGGGCGGAAACGATCTGATAAATCCCCGCTTTATTGGCGATATCCACGCCCACCGTCGGTGAGTCAAGGATCAGGACTTTGGGCTTTATCGCTAACCATTTGGCAATAGCGACGCGCTGCGCGTTACCCCCGGAAAGGGTATTCACCGGATGATGGACGCTGCCAATCTTGATGGTTAGTTGCCGGACCAGGTCCTCGACCACCGCATCGGATTTGCGTTTATCGAGCAACCGCCAGGCGGTTTTCAAACGCGGCAACACCGTGGAGATGATGTTGTCGTTGATCGACTGGGCCATTACCAGCCCTGTGCCCATACGGTCTTCCGAGACATAGCCGATACCTGCATTAATCGCATCGCGATTGTTTTTGAACGACACCGGTTGCCCGTCAACCAGAATTTCACCGCGATCGGGTCGGGTCAGGCCGAACAGACTCAGGCACAACTCGGTGCGGCCGGCGCCGAGCAGGCCGGTGATCGCCACGATTTCGCCTTTATGCACCCGGAACGAGACATCGTAATATTCGTCCTGACGACTTAAATGCTTCACTTCCAGCGCCACATCGCCGAGTTCTTCCCGGGCGTCAGGCACTGATAGGAGAACGCCAGGCCGGTCATCAGGAAAGCGAGTTTTTTGTTATCGATTTCCGCTGCCGGATAGGTGCCGATCAGCTTGCCGTCTTTCAGTACCGTGATGCGATCGGATATCGCCATCACCTCCACCAGGCGGTGGCTGACGAACACCACGCAAATCTGGCGCTGTTTCAGATCGTTAACCACCTTAAGCAGGCCTTTCACTTCCTGCATCGTCAGCGACGCGGTGGGCTCGTCCATAATGATCAACCGGGCATCCTGCGCCAGCGCCCGACATATCGCGACAATCTGGCGCTGTGCGATAGGCAGTGACTCCACGCTGGCGTCAAGATCCAGCGTCGCGCCGATGCTTTGCAGGGTTTTTTCCGCTATGTCGCGGATTTCACGCTGATTTACCCATGATTTTTTATGGTACTGATGAATCGCAATATTCTCGGCTACCGTCAGGTTCGGGAACAGCGACAGATCCTGATAGATGACCTGGATGCCCGCTTTGACGGAATCAACGGGAGAAAGACGCGTCACCGCGTTGCCGTCGATAGTGATGCTGGCTCCTTCATCGGGTTGATAGACGCCGGAAATGATTTTGATCAGGGTTGATTTGCCGCAGCCGTTTTGCCCGGCGAGACAGTGCACCTCCCCCGGGAGCAAGGTCAGGCTGACATTATCCAGTGCTTTCACGCCGTAAAACGTCTTACTAATACTGGACAGCGAGATAAAGGGCTTCTGGTCCACTTCACCACCTCTCAGAGACAATTAACGCCGGACGCGCGAACGCCCGGCGAATTAAAAACAACGGGCCCCGCCAGCGCCATAAAAGGCACAGCGGGGCAACGCCTTGATTAATACAGGCTATCGATATTGTCTTTCGTTACGCGCAGAACGTTGTGGAACTTGATAATGCGTTTGTCGGTATCAACATCGGCTTTACCCAGTTTCGGGATGTCGAGACCCGGTTTGATCTCTTCGCCTTTAATGACTTTGTCCGCAACGGCGGTGAGCGCATAGCCAGCGGTAGCCGGATCGTAGGTCACGCCCATGGTGATATCGCCGCTCTTAATCAGCGATGCTGCCTGAGACGGGATCATCATGCCGAACACGAACACTTTGCCGCGGGCGCGTTTTTCTTTCACTGCGCGGCCTGCACCGATTGGGCCTTGAGAACCGAAGGAGATAACGCCTTTCAGGTCCGGGTGCGCCTTCATCAGGTCGAGGGTGGTGCGACGGGCATCATCGATATTTTCCGCCACCGGCATACGGGTGGTGACTTCATGCATCTCCGGGTAATGTTCTTTCTGGTATTTAACGAACAGGTCGGCCCACAGGTTGTGCTGCGGTACGGTCAACCCGCCAACGTAAATCACATATCCGCCTTTACCGCCCATGGCCTTGGCCATCTCTTCCACGTTATCGGCGGCAAATTTCGCGTTATCGATGATTTCCACGTCCCAGTTGGCGGACGGCTGCCCCGGTGATTCGTTGGTCAGTACGACGATGCCCTGATCGCGTGCCTTCTTAAACACCGGCTCCAGTACGTTGGCGTCGTTTGGCACGATAGTGATGGCGGAGACTTTTTTCGCAATCAAGTCTTCGATGATTTTGACCTGTTGCGGGGCGTCGGTACTGGACGGTCCCACCTGATAAGCATTGATACCTAAATCTTTCCCGGCATTGGTGACGCCTTCGCCCATGCGGTTAAACCAGGGCATTCCGGCAATTTTAGAAATGTTAACGACTTCCACCTCTTTAGCCATGGCGGAAGTGGCGCAAACCATTAAGCCAAGGACGCTGGCGGATAATAATTGTTTTAAATTCATCTTACTCATCGAACACCTCTGAATGGTGACATAAGTTACAGGGTTAATCGTGCTAACGCGTTGTGAAGCAGGGATGAGTCGCTTTATATGATTCGAAGCCGAAGAGAGCCTATAGACAATCAAGGCGTGTAGTGGAAATGAGCATGCCAGATGAGTGTTTCCCTGTTACTCATACATTCCCTTAAGACACTTCTTAGGCGACATTGACGAATGTAGGAGTTACCGCCTGAAAAAGTTATGTATTTTACGGTTAATTTTATGGATAAAACTGTTGCAGAATTGTTTTGAGAAGGTGATCACATTTGGTGGGTGAAATTGTGCAACGTATTACAAAATGTGTGCTTCAGATCGGCTGTAAACCTGTTAAATCTGGGGGTTGTGGAATCGCTTTCACAAACATTAGCCAGGAAAATGTAAAATTAACGTGACGTATGTACAAATTTTGCCTGGAAATAATATGGACAAGATGGTCACAGGGAAGGTGCTCAGCTGAACATCTGTTCACTTTGTGACAACGTCACGACGAATCTGGCTGAATTCATGAATTCCTCGCGTTTCCGTTCGCTTTTCTGGCGATTGAATCCGGCGTCGTTACGCATAATGGTGGCCAATGACGATACGGAACCTCTATTGTGGCTGAAGATAGCGACCAGGAAAAAACAGAGGCCCCCACATCCCACCGACTTGATAAGGCGCGTGAAGAGGGGCAGATTCCCCGATCCCGTGAGCTGACCTCGCTGCTGATGCTGCTGGTGGGGATCAGCATTCTGTGGGCGGGTGGGGAACCCCTTGCCCGAAAACTGGCGGCGATGCTCTCGGCGGGTTTGCACTTCGATCACAGCCTGATTAACGACCCCGGACTTATTGTTCGCCAAATCAGCAGTCTGATTAAACAGGCGATTATGGCGCTGTTGCCGCTGATGGTCGGTCTGGTGCTGGTAGCCATGGCTGCGCCGATGCTGTTAGGCGGCGTGCTGTTTAGTACGAAATCGCTGGCATTCAATCCGGGCAAAATGAACCCTATCGCGGGCGTAAAGCGACTGTTCTCCGGCCAGGCGCTGGCGGAACTGGTGAAAGCGGTGCTGAAGGCGACGCTGGTAGGGTCTGTGACCGCGTGGTTTCTGATGCACAACTGGCCGGAAATGCTGCGGCTGATTAGCGAGTCGCCCATTGCTGCCCTGAGCAACGCCCTTAACCTCGTCGCCCTGTGCGGTATGCTGATCGTGCTGGGTCTGGTACCGATGGTCGGGTTTGACGTTTTCTGGCAAATCTACAGCCATATCAAAAAACTGCGTATGACCCGGCAGGACATCCGCGACGAATTCAAAGATCAGGAAGGCGATCCGCACGTTAAAGGGCGCATCCGCCAGCAGCAGCGTGCCGCTGCCCGCCGCCGTATGATGGCCGACGTCCCGAAAGCAGACGTTATCGTAACCAACCCGACGCACTACGCCGTGGCGCTGAAATACGACGAAAACAAAATGAGCGCGCCGAAAGTGCTGGCGAAAGGCGCAGGCCTGGTGGCGCTGCGTATTCGTGAAATCGGCAACGAACACCGTATCCCGATGCTGGAAGCGCCGCCGCTGGCGCGTGCGTTGTGGCGCCATGCCGAAATCGGCCAGCAAATCCCCGGCCAGCTCTACGCTGCCGTGGCGGAAGTGCTTGCCTGGGTGTGGCAGCTTAAACACTGGCGCACGGCTGGTGGACTGATCCCGAAAAAACCGCAAAACCTTCCGGTGCCTGAGGCGCTGGATTTTATCAATGAGAAGGACACCGATGGCTAACCTGGTGGCGATGCTGCGCCTGCCCAGCAATTTGAAATCAACCCAATGGCAGATTCTGGCCGGGCCGGTTCTGATCATGCTGATTCTGTCGATGATGGTTCTGCCGCTCCCGGCATTCATCCTCGACCTGCTGTTCACTTTCAACATCGCGCTGTCGATTATGGTTCTGCTGGTGGCGATGTTCACCCAGCGAACCCTCGAGTTCGCAGCTTTCCCGACGATCCTGCTGTTTACCACGTTACTGCGTCTGGCGCTGAACATCGCCTCCACCCGTATCATCCTGATGGAAGGGCACACTGGCGGCGCGGCGGCAGGTAAAGTGGTCGAGGCGTTTGGTCACTTCCTGGTGGGCGGCAACTTCGCCGTGGGTATCGTGGTGTTTATCATCCTCGTTATCATCAACTTCATGGTTATCACCAAGGGTGCCGGGCGTATCGCTGAAGTGGGGGCGCGCTTCGTGCTTGACGGCATGCCCGGTAAACAGATGGCTATCGACGCCGATCTCAACGCGGGCATCATTGGTGAAGATGAGGCGAAAAAACGCCGTTCCGAAGTGACGCAGGAAGCAGACTTTTACGGCTCGATGGACGGTGCCAGTAAATTCGTGCGCGGCGATGCGGTTGCCGGCCTGTTGATCATGGTGATTAACGTCATCGGTGGGCTGTTGGTCGGTGTGATCCAGCACGGCATGCCTATGTCGCAGGCGGCGGAAAGCTACACCCTGTTGACCATCGGTGATGGTCTGGTGGCTCAGATCCCGGCGCTGGTGATCTCTACTGCGGCGGGCGTCATCGTCACCCGCGTGAGCACCGATCAGGATGTCGGCGAACAGATGGTTGGTCAACTGTTCAGCAACCCGCGCGTGATGCTGTTGAGTGCCGCGGTGCTGGGGTTGCTTGGCATGGTGCCGGGAATGCCGAATCTGGTGTTTTTACTGTTTACCGCGGCGTTGCTGGGGCTTGCCTGGTGGATGCGTGGCCGCGAAACGGCGGAAGCGCCTGCACCACAACAGGTCAAACAGCCGGAGAATACCCAGGCCGTGGAAGCCACCTGGAGCGATGTTCAACTGGAAGACCCGTTGGGAATGGAAGTGGGCTACCGCTTGATCCCGATGGTGGATTTCCAACAGGATGGCGAACTGCTGGGCCGTATCCGCAGTATCCGTAAAAAGTTCGCCCAGGATATGGGGTTCCTGCCGCCGGTTGTGCATATTCGTGACAATATGGATCTTCCCCCGGCGCGCTATCGCATTCTGATGAAAGGGGTGGAAATCGGCAGCGGCGACGCCTATCCGGGACGCTGGCTGGCCATTAACCCCGGGACGGCGGCGGGTTCGTTGCCGGGTGAGCAGACTATCGATCCGGCATTCGGTCTGGCGGCCATCTGGATTGAAAGCGCCTTAAAAGAACAGGCGCAGATTCAGGGCTTCACTGTGGTGGAAGCGAGTACCGTGGTAGCGACCCATCTTAACCATCTTATCGGCCAGTATGCGCCGGAATTGTTTGGCCGTCAGGAAGCGCAGCAACTGCTCGATCGCGTCACCCAGGATATGCCGAAGCTGACAGAAGATTTAGTCCCGGGGGTCATCACGCTCACCACGCTGCATAAAGTGCTGCAAAACCTGTTGGCGGAAAAAGTGCCTATCCGCGACATGCGGACCATCCTGGAAACGCTGGCGGAGCACGCGCCGTTGCAAAACGATCCTCACGAGTTAACCACCGTTGTGCGCGTGGCGCTGGGCCGGGCGATTACCCAACAATGGTTCCCGGGCGACGGCGAAGTGCAGGTGATTGGCCTGGATACCGCGCTGGAACGATTGCTGCTTCAGGCATTGCAGGGCGGCGGCGGGCTGGAGCCGGGGCTGGCAGATCGTCTGCTGGAACAGGCGCAGGAAGCGTTGCAGCGTCAGGAAATGCTGGGCGCGCCGCCGGTGCTGTTGGTGAATCACGCGCTGCGTCCGCTGTTGTCGCGTTTCTTACGCCGCACCCTGTCGCAGCTGGTTGTGCTGTCAAATATGGAGCTGTCTGAGAACCGCAACATTCGGATGACGGCGATTATCGGAGGTAAATAATGCGCCTTCTGGCAGGACTGTTACTTCTCGCGCCGCTGTGCTCACTCGCCGCTGAAGGCGCGTGGCAGAGTAGCGCCGTGGGCGCGACACTTGGCTGGCGCGGGCAGGCCGTGTCGTCCTCGCCGCTGGCGCCTTCGCAGCCCGTTTCAGGGATGATGACGCTGGTGGCGTGGCGCTATGAGCTCATTGGCCCGACGCCTGCCGGTTTGCAGGTGCGGCTGTGCAGCCTTAATCATTGCGTACCGATTGAAGGGCAAAGTGGGACAACGCTGGGCTTCAGCAACATTGCCGCCGGAGAGCCGCTGCGTTTTATCTGGGAAGTGCCGGGCGGTGGAAAATTATTCCCGGTACTGCGGGTACGTTCTAACCAGGTGATTGTGAATTATCGCTAAACCCTGACGGGTTAACGCGACCCCGCCGCCTCGTTGCACCCGTCTAACAGGGCAACGGAGCGGCGGTGTGGCCGACCATGTAAAACGCGGTTACATCACGCCTTCCAGCGCCAGATATTGCAACAGCATAATGGTTTTGGCGTCGACGATTTTTCCTTCCTTTATGGCGCGCATCGCCTCTTCAAAACCGAGTTCAACCGTTTCCACATCTTCGCCTTCTTCCTCGACGCCGCCTCCTGTGCCGGTATGCTGACCGTCATGATATTCCGCGATAAAAAAGTGCAGTTTCTCCGTTACTGAGCCGGGACTCATAAAAGCTTCGAAGACTTTTTCTACGTTATCGAGCCGGTAGCCGGTTTCTTCTTCGGCTTCGGCTTTAATGCGTGTCTCAGGATCGAGGTTGTCCAGCAGGCCTGCTGCCGCTTCAAGCAGAAAACCGTCATGCTGATTAAGCCAGGCGGGCAGGCGGAACTGCCGTACCAGGATCACGCTGCGTTTTTGACGGTTATACAGCAGCACCGTTGCGCCATTGCCCCGATCGTAAGCTTCACGGGTCTGGCGTTGCCAACTGCCGTCACGCCGCAAAAAGTCGAACGTGTACTTTTTTAGCAGATACCAGTCATCCGATAAGGTGGCGCTGTCGATAAGCCGGATCCGCGAAGATGTCGATTGCATTTTAGCCCTCCTGTGAGTATGGTTGCACAATAACGCGCAAATTCGTGCATGGTCAATGATAATCGTGCATTTCCGTGAAGGTGTAAATATGCTCACTCCCCAACGTAAAAAGAAAATACTCGAACTGCTTGCGGCGCAGGGGCAGGTGTTGTCAAAGCCATTAAGCGAACAGTTTGCGGTTTCGGAAGACACTATCCGGCGGGATTTGCGGGAGCTCGCTGCAGAAGGTTTGTTGCAACGCGTTCACGGTGGCGCGCTGCCTGTTTCCCCGGCGCTGGCGACCTTCGCCGAGCGTAAACACCTTGCGCTGGACAGCAAACAGCGCATCGCCCGTAAGGCGGCGGAATGCATCATGCCCGGCCAGGTGGTACTGATAGACGGCGGTACCACGACGAGCGAACTGGTGAAATGTTTGCCGCGAGATTTGCGCATCACGGTGGTGACACACAGTCCGGGGATCGCGCTGGGGCTTATCGATCATCCGCATATTGAGGTGGTTCTGCTCGGCGGACGGTTATACAAACATTCCGTGGTCACCGTAGGTGCCGCCACGCTGGAAGGGCTGGCGAAAGTCCATGCCGATCTGTGCTTTTTAGGCGTAACCGGCGTGCATGTTGAGGCAGGGTTAACGACCGGTGATTATGAAGAATCCTGTATCAAACGCGCCATGGCGGCGCGTGCAGCGGAAACCATCGTGATGGCCTCACCGGAAAAAATTAACAGTGCGTCGCCTTGGGAAATTGGCGATATCTCGCTGGTTAACACCTTAGTGGTTAGCCGCGATACGGAAGAATCACTGTTAAGCCCCTTTGAGGCGCAGGGTATTACGGTCGTGCGGGGTTAGGGGAGTAATCTTTTTGTAGTTACAACATACTTAAAGTGACAATACCTGAACTGGCGTGGCGCTGGTGGGTAGCGGTCTGGCAGAGAGAAAATGGTCGCGCAACATGCGTTTCTGGTCGGGGCTTCTCATCCCCCGGTCCGGTGCTGCAAAGAAAAGAGCCCGCACTTGCGTACGGGCTCTTTTCAGTAATATGGCGGTGAGGGGGGGGATGGACTCGCTGCGCTCGCCCTGCGGGCGTCATGGCCTGCGGCCATTCCGTCCCCCTGGCTGCGCCAGTGGTCGAACCCCGTCGGGGCTTCTCATCCCCCCGGTCCGGTGCTGCAAAGAAAAAAGCCCGTACTTGCGTACGGGCTCTTTTCATAAATATGGCGGTGAGGGGGGGATTCGAACCCCCGATACGTTGCCGTATACACACTTTCCAGGCGTGCTCCTTCAGCCACTCGGACACCTCACCATATTGTTTTGTCGCAGCACTGCGTGGTGCAACGGGGCGCTACTATAGGGAGTCAGGCTAAAACGGTCAAGCGGAATTTCTTCTTTATTACCCGTTCGGTTAAGGGTTGAACATATCCGGCTCGATAGCCCAAAAAAGAATGAATTCAATACCTTTTAACGTGGCCCACCGCCAATAAAAAAGCGCGTCCACGACGCGCTTTTTATCAGGCCCGGTTACATCCGTTCAACAGTCTGAATACCCAGCGTATCCAGACCAATCTTCAACGTTTTCGCCGTTAACAGTGCCAGCTTCAGGCGGCTTTGGCGAACGCCCTCAGATTCAGCCGTAAGAATCGGGCAGTGCTCATAGAAGCCTGAGAACAGACCCGCCACATCGTAGAGGTAAGCACACATCACATGCGGTGTACCTTCACGGGCAACCGTGGTCAGCGTTTCTTCAAACTGCAGCAGACGTGCCGCCAGGGCGGCTTCACGCTCTTCGGTAATCTTCACCGGCGCGGTCAGCATGCTCTCTTCCATTCCCGCTTTACGGAAAATCGACAGCACACGGGTATAGGCGTATTGCATATACGGCGCAGTATTGCCTTCAAAGGCCAGCATGTTATCCCAGTCGAAAATATAATCGGTGGTGCGGTTTTTCGAGAGGTCAGCGTATTTTACCGCGCCGATACCCACGGCGTTCGCCAGTGCTTCCAGTTCGTCGGCAGGCATATCCGGGTTCTTCGCGGCGACCAGACGACGGGCGCGTTCCAGCGCTTCATCCAGCAGATCGGACAGTTTAACCGTACCGCCCGCGCGGGTTTTGAACGGTTTGCCATCTTTGCCGAGCATCATGCCGAACATATGATGTTCCAGCGGCACAGAGTCCGGCACATAACCGGCTTTACGCACAATCGTCCACGCCTGCATTAAATGCTGATGCTGACGGGAGTCGATGTAATAAAGCACACGGTCGGCATGCAGTGTTTCGTAGCGGTATTTGGCACAGGCTATATCCGTTGTGGTGTACAGGAAGCCGCCATCCTTTTTCTGGATGATGACGCCCATCGGTTCGCCTTCTTTATTCTTATACTCGTCAAGGAAGACCACGGTCGCGCCTTCGCTTTCGACTGCCAGCCCTTTGGCTTTCAGATCGGCAACAATACCCGCCAGCATCGGGTTATACAGGCTTTCACCCATCACGTCGTCACGGGTTAAGGTGACGTTAAGACGTTCATACGTGATCTGGTTTTGAGTCATGGTGATATCGACCAGCTTACGCCACATCTCACGGCAGTACTCATCGCCGCTCTGAAGCTTCACCACATAGTTACGGGCGCGTTCGGCGAAGGCTTCATCTTCGTCATAATGTTTTTTCGCTTCGCGGTAAAAACCTTCCAGATCCGCCAGCGCCATTTCGCCTGCGTTTTCATTTTGTTGCTTTTCGAGATACGCAATCAGCATACCGAACTGGGTGCCCCAGTCGCCGACGTGGTTGGCGCGGATGACGTTATGGCCGAGAAACTCCAGCGTGCGCACGGCGGCGTCGCCGATAATGGTGGAACGCAGGTGACCGACGTGCATCTCTTTCGCCACGTTTGGCGCAGAGTAATCCACCACGATGGTTTGCGGCGCGACCTGAGGAATACCGATACGCTCGTTCAGTACCGCGCTCTCCACCAGACCAGACAGATAGGCCGGATCGAGGAAAATATTGATAAAGCCCGGACCCGCGATTTCAACTTTGCTGGCGATCCCGGCGAGATCGAGATGGTTAAGCACTTGCTCCGCTAATTGTCGCGGCGGCATGCCCAGTTTTTTAGCAACGGACATCACGCCATTGGCCTGATAGTCGCCAAACTGTGCTTTCGCAGACTGGCGAACCTGCGGTTCACAATCAGCGGGTGCGCCTGCGGCAATCAATGCCTGAGTGACTTTATCGGAAAGAAGAGCCTGAATATTCACCGGAATACCTTACGTTAAACACGCAGCACGCATCGGCGCCGCGTTATGTCTATGGAAAAATAAGGCGGAAGTATACTGCATTTGAAAACCAGCGTCAGCAACGGCGCGGTGTGGCGCAAATCCAGCCACGCGCCGGGTAACACTTGGAGTAACCTGCGCTTCAGGGTAGATTATCGGCGAGCTCACTCTACCGGGACCCGACATGCAAAACTGGCAGTCAATTGAAGAATTACAGGATATCGTGGCGGATTTGCCGCGTTTTACCGAGGCATTAACCGGGCTGGCGGCGCGCCTGGGTCTTGACATCGCGCCGCTTGAGGCGGACCACATCTCACTGCGCTGCCACCAGAACACTACTGCCGAGCGCTGGCGCAAAGGGTTAGAGCAGTGCGGGACGCTGCTCTCGGAAGCCATCATCAATGGGCGGCCGATTTGTCTGTTCAGGCTTGCGCAGCCGATTGCCGTCGGGCACTGGCGCTTTAACGTGGTGGAACTGCCGTGGCCGGGGGAGAAACGCTACCCGCATGAAGGGTGGGAGCATATCGAAATCGTCCTTCCGGGCGATCCGGAAACGCTCAATGCTCGCGCGGTAGCGCTGCTCAGTGACGACGGGCTCTGCCAGAAGGGGATCGCGGTAAAAACCAGCTCGCCGAAAGGCGAGGGTGAACGTTTACCCAACCCCACTCTGGCGGTCACCGATGGAACGGTGACCATCAAATTCCATCCCTGGTCTATTGAAGCGATTGTGGCCAGCGAGCGTTCATAACCCGCACGTAGCGATAGCGCGTTGCATCCGCGCTATCGCCTCATCCAGCGTCGCCTCGCTGCAGGCGAAATTAATTCGCACAAACCGTTCATCGCCAAACTCTTTACCGGGAGAAAACGCCAGCCCGTGCTGCAGGAAAAAGCGCCACGGATCGTCAACCGGCAACCCGCTGGCATCCACCCACGCCAGATACGTCGCCTCCGGCGGCATCACCTGCAAGCCCGGCATCGCGTTTATCGCGCTGCATAACCGGTCGCGTTGCCTGCGCAGGTGGGCGAGTAAAGCCTGACGCCAGGGTTCGCCGTCGCGCCAGGCGGCCGTTGCCGCAGTGAGCGACAGCACATCAACGCCCGGGACGATCCCCTGGCGGGCAATGGCGAAACGCCGCCGCAGTTCGGGATTGGGGATAATCGCCAGCGACGCGCCGAGCCCGGCGATATTCCACGTTTTGGACGGCGAGATAAATGTCACAGAGCGTTGCGCTGCCCGCTCGTTCAGACTGGCGAACGGAATATGGGTCAGTCCCGGCTCCAGGAGCAGCTCGCAGTGTATTTCATCGGAGCTGACAATCAGATCGTGACGTTCGGCAAACGCCAGTTGCGCCATCAGCTCGTCGCGACGGTACACCGTGCCGCCGGGATTTTGCGGATTACACAGCATGAGTAGCTTTTCATCACCGCGCATTTCAGCCTGCGCCGCATCGAGATCCATCACACAGCGCCCCTGATTCAGCACCAGCGGAATAGTTTGCTGTGCACGGTCAGCCAGTTGTGAGGCTTTATAAAACGGCGGATAAATCGGCACCGGGGCCAGGGTACGTTGATGCGGTTCCGTAAACGCGCGTACCGCCAGATTAAGGCCGCTAACGACACCGGGCAGGGTGATAAGCCATTCGGGTTTCACTTCCCACTGATAGCGCTGTTTGAGGTGTTGAATCACGACCTCGAACAGCGCATCCGGCGTGGTGCCATAGCCGAAAATGCCGTGGTCCACACGCTGGTGAAGCGCCTCAAGTACGCACGGTGCGGTAGGAAAATCCATGTCCGCCACCCACATCGGCAGGACGTTTTCCGGGTATTTATTCCATTTCACACTGTCGCTGTGACGGCGGTCCGATTGTTCATTGAAATTGAATGCCATGATACGTTGCCCTGATTTAGAGGTTCCTTCAGACTATCACCCGGCAGGGATGAAACAATGGGTTTTCACCCGTTCTTAGGGGATTTCAATGGCTTTACTCGAGATATGTTGTTACTCGCTGGAATGCGCCATCACGGCTCAGAAGGCCGGCGCTGACCGTATTGAACTTTGTAGCGCACCGGCGGAAGGCGGCTTAACGCCCTCGGCAGGCCTGCTTAAAGGCGTGCGTGCCGGGGTGACCATTCCGGTGCATCCAATCGTGCGCCCCCGCGGCGGTGACTTTTGTTACAGCGCGAGCGAATTAGCCGTCATGCTCGACGACATTGCATTGATCCGCGACGCAGGCTTTCCCGGCCTGGTCACTGGCGTGCTAACCGAGGACGGTGAGGTCGATATGCCGCGAATGCAAAAAATAATGGCGGCGGCGCAGGGCATGGCAGTCACTTTTCATCGGGCCTTCGACATGTGTGCTAACCCGTTCAATGCGCTGGATAAACTCGCTGAATTAGGCGTGGCGCGCGTGCTCACTTCGGGCCAACAGGCCAGCGCCGAGAAAGGTATTTCAAAAATTGCGGAACTAATCGCGTACTCCGATGCTCCAATCATTATGGCCGGTGCTGGCGTACGGCTCAGCAATCTGGACACGTTTATCGCGCAAGGCGTGAAAGAGCTCCACAGCTCGGCAGGGATGAAAGTCCCGTCCGCCATGCGCTATCGCAACCCTGGGGTGTCGATGTCTGCCGATGCGGATGCCGATGAATATTCCCGCTATTGCGTTGATGGAAATGCCGTAGCCGCGATGAAAGCGGCGTTAGCAGCCGTCTCGTAATACGAAACGTTTTTTTACCGCACATCATGTCGCCCAATATGATGTTTGCTCGTACCAGGCCCCGGCATGTTGCTGGGGCTTTTTTTATGTCCGTAACGAAACGGCAACGCCAGAAGTTATTTCAATGCCGCCATGAAATATCGTGCTAATTTAATGCGTTGAAAATAAATATCCGCAATATCGTATCAGGAAAATAGTCATTGCCGGGTAAGGAAACTGAAAACGTATCCGTTTCGCTGGTTTGATAATATATATTATATCCTTCCTTTTATTATCGTTCGTAAAGGGCTCTGGCGAGTCGTTTTAAAGAACGAATTTTCCCTGGGAAAGTATTGCTAATCGGTAAGTAAACAATAACAAATAAATCCAAATATTAATAAAGCATGGGGTATTTTATTTGATTCATGGAATCAGCGCTATTTAACTCAATGTAATTCAATGAGGAAATCCTGATTAAGTGATATTTAAATATGTTTCATTGCTGTAAATATAACCACCCCGTTACTTTATTATTTGTCCGTTCTTTTTTGCTTCGTTTAAACCAACCGATAAAACTGTAAACCCTGCATTGGGCAATTATTTTAATGCGGTCATTGGCGTTCTGTTAAACCATGAGCCAAAATTAATTGCCGGGTGAAAATATTTAAACTTTCTATCATTTCCTTGCCGGTTATATTCTTTTGAATCTTTAGAGCTTTATCTCAAGGTGCCGGTTGGCTGTGTCTGTTAAACGCCATGATCCCCGACATTCTGAGATAACCCTCTCCGTGTTCCTGCTACTGACAGCTATCGGCTGTTAAGAGAGGGTGATGGTGCTGTTCCGCAGTTACTGGCAGGCGGGGTATGAAGGAGCCGATCACGTTAACCGGTTGGGCGTGCCACTTTCAATGAACGAAACAACCGGACATTTAGCGCGGGCAGCGGAGGATTACGAAAATCTGAATCACATCGCCATCGCCACGGTGCGCGAAAGCGTGGGCTGGCGGCTGGCGGACCGGCATGGTTATTACGACTTTACGGCGGTCGCCAAACGTATGCTGGCGGCGAGGGAGGCCAATGTCCAGATTTGCTGGACGATTTGCCATTACGGCTGGCCGACGGAGCTTTCAATCCTGGATGACAAGTTTGTCGAACGGTTTGCCCGGTTTAGCGGCGCGCTCGCGCAGTTTCTCAAACCCTGGTATGCCGAAGCGCCCGTTTATTCGCCCGTAAATGAGATCTCGTTTACCAGCTGGGCGCTGTCGGTCGGCTTTATTCCCTCGTCGGAGCCGCCGGGAGAGCCGACGGGCCACGCCTGTAAACGCCAGCTGGTGCGCGCCGCGCTTGCTGCGTGCGACGCCATCTGGCAAGCCGATAGCCGGGCGCGGATCTTACATTGCGATCCGATTATTCATCTCGCGGCGTACGAGGATGATGCGCAATCGCAGCAATTAGCCCTGACCGAAACCCTGTCTCAATATCAGGCCTGGGACATGCTGTGCGGACGCGAGGCCCCGGAGCTCGGCGGCGCGGCGCATTACCTCGATCTGGTTGGCGCGAATTATTACCACAACAACCAATGGCACGTTGACAGCCATCAACCTCTACCGTGGCATTTAGGCGATTCGCGGCGTAAGCCGCTCTACGAAATGCTGACAGAACTCCATGAGCGATATCAGCGGCCGCTCCTGCTGGCTGAAACCAGCCATGTTGGAAGCGGGCGCGGAGCCTGGATAAATCATATTGCAACGGAAGTGGCGCAGGCGCAGCTGGCCGGTGCGGATATTCGCGGTATTTGTTTATATCCGATCCTTGACCGTCCTGACTGGGAAGATGCGCAGGCCTGGCATCGCAGCGGTTTGTGGGAACCCCTGCATGAGGGCGCCGATCCCTTATTGCGAAAAATTGATCTCCCTTACGCGCGGGCGCTACGACGCGCGCAACGTTCTCTTGCACATTTTCAGGGCCAGCATCGCTTGCGACAGTCTGGTAAGGGGCAAACAGTGAATACAAAGACGCTGGTAGTATTTAGTCATCTACGTTGGGATTTTGTCTGGCAACGTCCGCAACATCTGTTAATGCGTCTCGCGCAACATTATCCCGTGGTGTTTATCGAAGAGCCGGTTTTCCAGGAGGGCGCAGCGGGACTGCATCGCTCCGCACCCGCGCCCAATGTCACCGTTATCCGCCCCCACAGCCCGGTCCACGCCCCCGGGTTTCACGATGAGCAAATCGCGCAACTGCAACCGTTAATGGCCTCACTCAGCGTGGAGTTTCCTGAGCCCGTGGTCTGGTTTTACACCCCGATGGCGCTGCCGTTGTCTGAACCTTTTCATCCGTCCCTGACGGTTTACGACTGCATGGATGAACTGTCGGCCTTTAAAAATGCGCCTCGCCAGTTGCTTCAGCGCGAATCAGCGCTGCTGGCCCGCGCCGATCTGGTCTTTACCGGTGGACCAAGCCTGTATGCCGCCAAGCAGCATCGCCATCAGAGCGTCTGGTGTTTCCCAAGCAGTGTTGATGCGGCCCATTTTGAACAGGCCCTCGATCGTCAAAACGGTCATCCCTTACAGGGCCGACGTGCCTCATCCCCGTCTCGGCTACTACGGGGTGATCGATGAGCGCATTGATATCGATCTCATTGCCGCGGTGGCGGACGCCAACCCCGACTGGCAGATTGTGATGGTCGGGCCGGTGGTGAAAATCGATCCCGCCAGCCTGCCGCAGCGCGGCAATATTCACTATTTTGGCCAGCAGCCCTATCAGGCGCTGCCGCAGTTTCTGGCCGGATGGGATGTTTGCCTGATGCCGTTCGCCCTGAATGCCTCGACGCGTTTTATCAGCCCCACCAAAGTCCTGGAATATATGGCGGCGTCGCTGCCCATCGTCAGTACGGAAATCGCCGATGTCAAAAAACCCTATGGCGATATTGTTTTCGTGGCGGAGGATCGCGACGCGTTTGTGCGGGGTTGTGCCCGGGCGCTTGCCCTCAGCGAACAGGAGAGCCAGCAACAGGCCGGGCAGATGAAAGCAATCATCAATGCCACCTCCTGGGATGCGACGGTTGACGCCATGCATAAGTTAATGGCCGATGCTTTGCAGGATCTCGCCGCCGGAGCCGAAGCCGCCCGTGAAGCCCCCGGAGCCGGTGCCGCTCCCGTCGTCACCCGTATCCCCAGTACCGCCAAACCGGATGCGCATTTTGCCCGCTGTCTGATTTTGGGGGCCGGTCCCACGGGCCTGAGCGCCGCGCTGCATATCGGAGAAGAGGCCGTATTGCTGGAGAAAAACCCGACGGTGGGCGGCTGGTGCCGGTCCGTGGAGGATAAGGGGTTCACCTTCGATTACGCCGGTCACATCATGTTTTCCGCCGATCCGTATGTGCTGGAGATGTACGCGCTCTTATTGAAAGACAATCTTCACTGGCAGAACCGCGAGGCGTGGATTTACAGCCAGAATACCTATACCCGCTATCCCTTCCAGAGCGCGCTTTACGGCTTACCTGCGCCGATCATTAAAGAGTGCATTCTCGGTGCCGTTGAAGCGCAGTATAACGCCGCCAGCCGTTTACAGCCTGCCAACGCCCCGGCCGTTGAAAATGGAAGACTGCTGTGGTGATGGTGCCGTGCCGCAGGATGATTGTTTACTGACTGCCCGTGACAAACGCGCCGCCAACTTTGAGCAGTTTATCTACCAGACCTGGGGAGCCGGTATCGCCAAATACTTCGCGGTCCCCTATAACCGCAAACTGTGGAAAGTGCCGCTGGCGGAGATGGAAACCTCATGGCTTGGCGGACGCGTCCCGCTGCCGGATCTGGGACAAATCATTGACGGGCGCGCTGGCACCCAGCTCCCGGCCCGTTGGCCCGAACGCGCGTTTCGGCTATCCACTGCGCGGCGGGTTCCAGGCGCTGATGTCCGGTTTTCTGCCGCTGTTGAAGGGGCAAGCTGGAAACCAACGCCAGAATCATCAAGCTGTTGCCACGCGAGCATATCGCCGTCCTGGCCGATGGCAGGCGCTATCGCTATGAACAGCTCATCAGCACCATGCCGCTGCCGGTGCTGGTCACGATGCTTGAAGGCGATGTGCCCGAAGCGGTGCGCACGGCTGCCAAGGGGCTACGCCATACCTCGGTGCGCTGCGTTAACCTGGGTATCGGGCGCAGCGATCTCACCGAAAAACACTGGATTTACTATCCGGAAGACACGGTGTTTCACCGCATCTTTGTGCAGGGTAACGCCAGCCCTTACTGTAATCCGCCCGGTGGCTGCGGCCTGACCTGCGAAATTACCTATTCGCCGGACGTTCCGCTGCCCGTGGACGGCCAGGCGTTGATCGACCGCTGCGTGGCGGAGTGCATCAGGGTGGGCATCATTAATGCTGACGATGAAATCCTCACCGCGAATACGGTGGATATTCCGTATGCCTACGTGATTTACGATCACGCCCGGGCGGCGAATGTCGACACGGTGCGTCAGTGGTTGCTCAGTCACGATATTCTGTTGGCAGGCCGTTACAGCGAATGGGAGTACTACAATTCCGACCACGCGTTCCTTGCCGGGAAAAAGGCGGCGGAGAATGTGGCGTCGCGGTTAAAACGCGTCGAAGCGGGGATGTAAAAGTGCGCCGCCGGGCAACCGGCGGCGTAAGATTTACGGTTTGCGGGCGACCAGCACGGCACGCAGCGGGGCAGGGTAGCCCTCAACGGTTTTGCTGCGGTCGTTGGGATCTAAAAACGCCGCCAGCGAATCCGTGGTCATCCAGTCGGTGCGGCGTTGTTCCTCAAGCGTGGTAACGCAGTGATCGACAATACGCACATCCACGAAGCCGCATTTTTCCAGCCAGTTTTTTAGCGCCAGGGCGGAAGGGATAAAGTAGACGTTGCGCATTTGCGCGTAACGTTCACCCGGCACCAGCACGGTATTTTCATCGCCTTCCACCACCAGCGTTTCTAACACCAGTTCCCCTTCAGAAACTAACTGATCTTTTAACTGCCAGAGATGATCCAGCGGCGAGCGGCGGTGATACAGCACGCCCATTGAGAAAACGGTATCAAAGGCTTTCAGCGCAGGCAGTTGTTCAATACCCAGCGGCAGAAGATGGGCGCGCTGATCGTCGCCCAGCAATTTACGCACCGCTTCAAACTGACATAAAAACAGCTGCATCGGATCGATGCCGACCGCCAGATGCGCGCCCGCGCCGATCATCCGCCACAGGTGATAACCGCTGCCGCAACCGACATCCAGAATAGTGCGTCCTTCGAGTGAGGAGAGGTGCGGCAGGACGCGCTCCCATTTCCAGTCGGAACGCCATTCGGTATCGATATCCACGCCCGTACAGCGAGAACGGCCCTTTGCGCCATGGCATCAAATTGCGCAGCAGGGTTTCGATGCGCTGGCGATGGCCCTCGCTCAGCGGTTGCTCAGAACGGGCGGTAACACTGTGCAGCAAATCGAGAGAATGCGGCGGTGAGCGAGGGCAGATGCTCAACACTACTGTGCCAGAGCTTAAACTGACCGTGCAGGGATTCGCGCTGCCAGTGAGCGAGTTGCGCAGGGCAGGGTTTCCAGCCACGGCGCCAGCGGGCTACAGGCGATACGCTGATAGAATTTACCAAAATCAATCATTGGTGCCCCCGGCTTTCAGGGCCACCAGCGAGCCGAAGTTAAAGCACTGGAACCACAGTTCGCAGTGCTCAAAACCGGCCTGATGCAGACGCGCTTTATGCGTTTCCACCGAATCGGTCAGCATCACGTTTTCCAGCATGCTGCGTTTCTGGCTAATCTCCAGTTCGCTGTACCCGTTGGCGCGTTTGAAATCGTGGTGCATGTTGAACAGCAGATCGCCCACTTCGCCATCTTCAAAGCTGAATTTTTCTGACAGCACCAGCGCGCCGCCCGGGATCAGACCCTGATAAATTTTATTAAGCAGCGTCTGGCGATCCGCCGGGTTCAGGAACTGAAGCGTGAAGTTCAGTACCACCATGGATGCGTTTTCGATGACGATATTGCGGATATCGTCCTCCACAACCTGCACCGGCGTGTGGGCTTTAAAGGCGTCGATATGGCGACGGCAGCGCTCCACCATCGCGGCGGAGTTGTCTACCGCGATGATCTGGCAGCCTTCATGACTGATATTACGGCGGACAGACAGCGTGGCGGCGCCCAGCGAACAGCCCAAATCGTAAACCCGGGTATTCGGCTTCACGAAGCGGCCCGCCAGCATACCGATCATCGAGATAATATTGGAATAGCCAGGGACCGAACGCTGGATCATGTCGGGGAACACTTCAGCCACGCGTTCGTCAAAAGTCCAGTCGCCGAGTTTTGCTACCGGCGCGGAGAAAAGGGTGTCGCGGTCAGACATACAAAAATTCCGGGAATAACGAAAGGCGCGTATTTGCGCTAATGAATCGAGAAAACCAACTCCCACGCATATACCAGACGTTGGCCAGCACCATCAGCAACATTGAAACCCAGGTGGCACTTGCGCCGGAGCGACGCCAGCGGATCAAACGGTGATGGTAACCGTAGTAGTGCAGCAGCCGTCCGACGATCAGCAAAATGCCACACACATGCACCATCCAGGTCTCCGCGCCGTTCATTTCCATAAACAGCAGCAGGAGCAGTGCAACCGGAATATTTTCCACCGCGTTGCCATGAATGCGAATCACGCTTTGTAGTTCGCTGAATCCGCCATCGCCGTAGGAAACACGGTATTGCATCCGCATCCGCACGACATCCAGAGAAAACTTTAACAGTAACAACGCTCCCAACACGGCATACAGCGCGCTGACCATACAAACTCCCTTTAGAACCAATAATGGCTTTACGTATCATAGCCTGGAGTAATGGAATCTCTCCACCGCCTAAAGGAGTGAGTTTTGGTGCGGGATAGCCGGAGGGCTACCCAGCCCGGCAAACGCGGTTTGCATTTCGGGCCACAGAATATGCACCAGCTCCGGGACCTCGGCGATATCCGGCGTATGCAAAAAAAGATAGGGGGTGGTGGTTTCCTGCCACAGGGCGAGCTTTATCCAGCCACACCTGGAAGAACGCCTGATTTACGGGCCATGTCATCGCTGCCGATAAACCGCACCATCGGATTTTTCGCCGTCACCAGCGCATGCACCGGGACTTTCGGTTTTTTTGCGCTGTGCGTCGATAATTTCCTGGGTGGTGGGAATGGCGGTATGTACCGGACGACTGTCAAGGATCACCCGGTTTACGCCGCGCTGGTGCAGACCGCGATTGAGCGCCTGTTCCGCATCGCCTTTTGGCGAAAAACTGCGGATGGCGCACTTCCACGCCATACGTAAACGCGTCGGGCAGACCGTCGAGAAAGGCCCAAAGCGCAGGAAGATCCTGCGGGCCAAACGTTGCCGGCAGTTGCAGCCAGTACTGACCGATGCGCCGGAAAGGGGCGCCAGGCGGCTAAAGAACTCCTGCTTAAGATCGTCGCACTGGCGTAGCGCGGCCTGATGGGAAATGGTCGCCGGAAATTTAAAACAAAAGCGGAAGCTGTCGGTAGTTTGATCCCGCCAGCGTTCGACGATTTCCGCTTTAGGCAAAGCGTATAGGGTGGTATTGCCCTCCACACAGTTAAAGTGTCGGGCGTAATCCGCAAGCGTACTGATCCCAAGCCGCCCCCACCTGGGGTGCGACCACTGCGGCAAACCGATATAGATCATAAAGCGGCGATAATCTCCTCCACCGAACGCACGCGGGCGATGCGGGGGAATATATGCGTGAAACTGTTTTGGTGCTGGCTTGCGCTGGCTGCACTGCACGCGTCTTCCGCCAGTACCAGCGAGAACCCCAGCTCCCAAGCGTTGCGCGCCGTAGATTCCACACCGATATTGGTGGAGATCCCGCACAGCACCACGGTATCAATGCCGCGCCGACGCAACTGTAATTCTAAGTCGGTTCCGTAAAACGCGCCCCACTGGCGCTTAATCACTTCAATATCGCTGTCACGCTTGCCCAGTGCCACCGGGTAGTGCCACCACTCCGGCGGCAACGCCTGTGCGGGCGTCGGCGCGTCCACCGGTTGCCTGAGCGCTTCGGCGAAATCTTTCGACCAGCCCACGCGCACCATAACAACTGGCGCACCTTTTGGCGCGAAAATGCTCTGCCAGGCGGGCGCTGCGCGCGACCACCTCATCGGCGCTGTACGGGCCGCCCGCGAAAGGCAAAATGCCTTCCTGTAAATCGATAATCACTAAAGCGGTGGAGGCGGTGTTTAACGTTAGCATACTGATCTCCGTCATGGTTTTAGCGACACCTTACCCGCAGTAGAGTGGCGGTCAGGCCTCAATTTTTGTTAATTTTTGTGAGAATGCGTCACCAGGCGCATAGCATTCGCTCGACCAGGCGGGTTCGGGCTTATCGAATGGTGGAATTTCCAGTATAATAGCCGCCTTTTTTCATCCAGTGTAAAGCTGCGACAGTGGTGCCTGCGGGGCAGGTGACAAACGGCCTGCGGCAAAATTAAGGGATATCTCATGCGTACAGAATATTGCGGGCAGCTCAATAAGTCCCATGTTGGACAAGAAGTGACGCTGTGTGGTTGGGTCAATCGTCGTCGCGATCTCGGCAGCCTGATTTTTATCGACATGCGTGACCGTGAAGGCATTGTGCAGGTGTTCTTTGATCCTGACCGCGATGCGGCGTTCAAACTGGCCTCTGAATTGCGTAATGAGTTTTGCATTCAAATCACCGGTCTGGTGCGTGCGCGCGACGAACGAAATATAAACCGCGACATGGCGACCGGCGAAGTGGAAGTGTTCGCGACCGGCCTGAACATCATCAACCGCGCTGAGCCGCTCCCCCTGGACTCCAACCAGGTCAATACCGAAGAAGCTCGCCTGAAATACCGTTACCTCGACCTGCGTCGTCCGGAAATGGCAACCCGCCTGAAAACCCGCGCAAAAATCACCAGCTTTGTGCGTCGCTTTATGGATGACCACGGTTTCCTCGACATCGAAACCCCGATGCTGACCAAGGCCACCCCGGAAGGCGCGCGCGATTATCTGGTGCCGTCCCGCGTTCATAAAGGTAAGTTCTACGCGCTGCCGCAGTCTCCTCAGCTGTTCAAACAGCTGCTGATGATGTCTGGCTTCGATCGCTACTATCAGATTGTTAAATGCTTCCGCGACGAAGATTTACGTGCTGACCGTCAGCCTGAATTCACCCAGATCGATGTGGAAACCTCGTTCATGACCGCGCCGCAAGTGCGTGAAGTGATGGAAAAACTGGTTCATGGCCTGTGGCTGGACGTGAAGGGCGTTGACCTGGGCGCGTTCCCGGTAATGACCTTTGCCGAAGCCGAGCGCCGTTACGGCTCTGATAAGCCGGATCTGCGTAACCCGATGGAACTGGTTGATGTTGCTGACCTGGTGAAAGACGTGGAATTCAGCGTCTTCGCGGGCCCGGCTAACGACGCAAAAGGCCGCGTCGCCGCCCTGCGCGTACCGGGTGGTGCAGAGCTGACCCGTAAGCAGATCGACGAGTACGGCAAATTTGTGACGATTTATGGCGCGAAAGGCCTGGCATACATCAAAGTTAACCAGCGCAGTGCCGGTATTGAAGGCATTAACAGCCCGATCGCTAAATTCCTTAATGCCGATATCATCAACGCTATCCTTGAGCGCACCGGCGCACAGGACGGCGATATGATTTTCTTTGGCGCGGACCACAAAAAAGTGGTTGCCGACGCACTGGGCGCGCTGCGCCTCAAGTTGGGCAAGGATCTGAAAATCACCGACGAAAGCGCCTGGGCGCCGTTGTGGGTGATCGACTTCCCGATGTTTGAAGAAGATGGGGAAGGCGGCCTGACCGCGATGCATCATCCGTTCACGTCACCAAAAGACATGAGCGCCGCCGAGCTGAAAGCCGCGCCAGAAAATGCCGTGGCTAACGCCTACGATATGGTCATCAACGGCTATGAAGTGGGTGGCGGTTCCGTGCGTATTTATAGCGGTGAAATGCAGCAAACCGTGTTTGGCATTCTGGGCATCAATGAACAGGAACAACGCGAGAAATTCGGCTTCCTGCTCGACGCCCTGAAATTCGGTACGCCGCCGCATGCGGGCCTGGCGTTTGGTCTGGATCGCCTGACCATGCTGCTGACCGGCACCGACAACATTCGCGACGTTATCGCCTTCCCGAAAACCACTGCTGCAGCGTGTCTGATGACCGAAGCGCCGAGCTTCGCCAACCAGGCGGCGCTGGAAGAGCTGGGCATTGCCGTGGTGAAGAAGGAAGAGAAAAACTGAGATGGCCTTTAAGCGTCCCGTTTCTGTTCTGGTAGTGATTTTCGCGAGAGATACGAAGCGGGTGCTGATGTTGCAGCGGCGCGACGATCCTGACTTCTGGCAGTCGGTAACCGGCAGTGTGGAAGAAGGGGAAACAGCGCCGCAAGCCGCCGCGCGTGAAGTAAAGGAAGAGGTCTCGATTGACGTTGCGCTTGAGCAACTGACCTTGATGGACTGTCAACGCACGGTGGAGTTCGAAATTTTTAGTCATTTACGTCATCGCTATGCGCCGGGAATCGTTCGTAATACCGAGACCTGGTTTTGCCTGGCCTTGCCAAACGAGCGGGAGATCGTGTTTACCGAACATCTGACCTACCGCTGGATGAACGCGGCGGAAGCCGCCGCGCTCACCAAATCGTGGAGCAACCGGCAAGCGATTGAAGAATTTGTAATTAACGCAGCCTGAAAGGGCGCGCTTTTTGAGGAAATAGTTATGGCAGGTCACAGTAAATGGGCCAACACCAAACACCGCAAAGCGGCACAGGATGCCAAGCGCGGTAAGATTTTCACCAAAATTATTCGCGAGCTGGTTACCGCAGCGCGGTTAGGCGGCGGCGACGCAGGTTCTAACCCGCGTCTGCGTGCGGCGATCGACAAAGCGCTGTCAAACAACATGACCCGCGACACCCTGAACCGTGCTATTGCGCGCGGCGTGGGCGGTGATGATGATGCGAATATGGAAACCATCATTTATGAAGGTTACGGTCCTGGCGGTACGGCGGTGATGGTGGAATGCCTGTCCGATAACCGCAACCGTACCGTGGCGGAAGTGCGTCATGCCTTCAGCAAATGCGGCGGCAACCTGGGAACCGATGGTTCCGTGGCTTATCTGTTCAGCAAGAAAGGGGTGATCTCTTTCGAAGCGGGCGACGAAGACGCGATCATGGAAGCTGCGCTGGAAGCGGGCGCTGAAGACGTGGTGACCTTCGACGACGGCGCCATTGACGTGTATACCGCCTGGGAAGAAATGGGCGCCGTGCGCGACGCACTGGAAGCCGCTGGCCTGAAAGCCGACAACGCCGAAGTCTCGATGATCCCGTCAACCAAAGCGGATATGGATGCAGAAACTGCGCCGAAACTGCTGCGTTTGATCGATATGCTGGAAGATTGCGACGATGTGCAGGAGGTCTACCATAACGGCGAGATCTCCGACGAGGTTGCAGCGACTCTCTGATGAGAGCGTATCTCCCCCTGATAACCGGAGGCGCGTGATGGCGATTATTCTCGGCATTGACCCGGGGTCACGCGTTACCGGCTATGGTGTGATCCGCCAGGTCGGTCGACAGCTAACCTATATGGGCAGCGGTTGTATCCGCACCAAAGTGGACGATTTACCCTCGCGGTTGAAACTGATTTACGCGGGGGTAAGCGAAATCATTACCCAGTTCCAGCCGGACTTTTTCGCCATTGAGCAGGTTTTTATGGCGAAGAACGCCGACTCTGCGCTCAAGCTCGGCCAGGCCCGCGGCGTGGCGATTGTCGCGGCGGTGAATCAGGATTTGCCGGTGTTTGAATACGCTGCCCGTCAGGTAAAGCAAACGGTGGTCGGCATCGGCAGCGCCGAGAAAAGCCAGGTTCAGCATATGGTGCGTACCTTGCTTAAGCTTCCCGCCAATCCCCAGGCGGATGCGGCGGATGCGCTGGCTATCGCCATTACCCACTGCCATATCAGCCAGAATGCGTCGCAAATGAGCGAGTCGCGTCTTAATCTGGCAAGAGGGCGGTTAAGATAAATCAGGCTGGATATCTATCCAGCCTTTTTTATATGATAACCTTACTCTCTTTCACGCCGTCGTCGCGTGAAGTTCCACTTATTTGATAGCCGCTAACCGCAGGAGCGTATTGTGATAGGCAGACTCAGAGGCATCGTCCTGGAAAAACAACCCCCGCTGGTTTTACTGGAGGCGGGCGGTGTCGGATATGAAGTGCATATGCCGATGACCTGCTTTTATGAGCTCCCGGAAACGGGCAAGGAAGCCGTAGTATTCACCCATTTTGTGGTGCGTGAGGATGCGCAACTGCTGTTCGGCTTTAACAATAAGCAGGAACGCACCCTGTTCCGCGAATTAATTAAAGTGAACGGCGTCGGCCCGAAGCTGGCGCTGGCTATTCTCTCCGGCATGTCGGCGCAGCAGTTCGTCAACGCGGTAGAACGCGAAGAACCCGCCGCGCTGGTGAAGTTGCCGGGCATTGGCAAGAAAACCGCCGAGCGTCTGGTTGTGGAAATGAAAGATCGCTTTAAAGGCCTGCATGGCGACCTGTTCACGCCTGCCGCCGATCTGGTGCTGACGTCTCCCGCCGGTCCGGCCCAGGACGATGCCGAAGCGGAAGCCGTTGCCGCGCTGGTGGCTTTGGGCTATAAACCGCAGGAAGCGAGCCGTATGGTGAGCAAACTGGCGCGTCCTGATGCGGACAGCGAAACCCTTATCCGCGAAGCATTACGCGCGGCATTGGTGAGGTAACGGATGATAGAAGCAGATCGCCTGGTTTCCGCCGCGAGCATAACCCAGGAAGAGATCATCGACCGGGCGATTCGTCCGAAGCTGCTGGAAGAGTATATCGGCCAGCCGCAGGTGCGCTCGCAAATGGAAATCTTTATTCAGGCGGCCCGGTTGCGCGGCGACGCGCTGGATCATCTGTTGATTTTTGGCCGCCGGGCTTAGGCAAAACCACGCTGGCAGGCATTGTCGCCAATGAGCTGGGCGTAAACCTGCGCACCACCTCCGGCCCGGTTCTGGAAAAAGCTGGCGATCTTGCCGCTATGCTTACCAACCTTGAGCCTCACGATGTGCTGTTTATTGATGAGATCCACCGTCTTTTCTCCGGTGGTGGAAGAGGTGCTGTATCCGGCGATGGAAGATTATCAGCTGGATATCATGATCGGCGAAGGACCGGCCGCACGCTCAATTAAAATCGATCTGCCGCCCTTTACCTTAATTGGCGCAACCACTCGCGCCGGGTCACTGACCTCGCCCCTGCGTGACCGTTTCGGTATTGTTCAGCGGCTGGAGTTCTACCAGGTGCCGGATTTGCAGCATATCGTTAATCGCAGCGCCCAGCATATGGGGCTGGATATGAGTCATGAAGGCGCGCTGGAAGTGGCGAAACGCGCCCGTGGTACGCCGCGTATCGCTAACCGTCTGCTGCGCCGGGTGCGGGATTTTGCTGAAGTCCGCCACAATGGGGTGATTTCTCAGGACGTCGCGGCCCAGGCGCTGGATATGCTTAACGTTGATGCCGAGGGCTTCGACTACATGGACCGCAAACTGCTGCTGGCGATCATTGATAAATTCTTTGGCGGGCCGGTGGGGCTGGATAACCTGGCCGCGGCGATTGGCGAAGAGCGTGAAACCATCGAAGATGTACTAGAGCCCTTCCTGATACAGCAAGGCTTTTTGCAACGCACGCCGCGTGGGCGTATGGCGACGGTACGCGCCTGGGAACATTTCGGCATTAAGCCGCCGGTGTTGCCGTAACAGATATAAAAAAGGGCGGAATTAACCGCCCTTTTTATTACGCCGCGCTTTTCTTCATCATGGTCACAATGAACATCAGCGCCGCCGCTAACACCACCGACGGCCCGGCAGGGGTGTCGTAAAACGCAGAAAAGGTCAGCCCCCCCGTGACAGCAATGATGCCGATGATGACCGCGATCCCGGCCATTTGTTCAGGCGTCCGGGCAAAGCGCCGGGCGGTTGCTGCCGGAATAATCAACAGCGACGTAATGATCAGCGCGCCGACAAATTTCATCGCCACGCCGATAGTCAGCGCCGTAACCAGCATCAACAGCATTTTTACGCGCTGCAATCTGACGCCGTCCACAAACGCCAGGTCAGGGCTGATAGTCATTGCCAGCAGACTGCGCCATTGCCAGGCCAGTACCGCGAGGACGACCGCTACGCCGATGGCGATAGAGATAATGTCCGCAGGCGTTACCGACAGCAAATCGCCAAACAGATAGGCCATCAAATCCACGCGAATACCCGACATCAGGCTGACTACCACCAGGCCCAGCGACAACGCGCTGTGCGCCATAATTCCGAGCAGGGTATCAATCGCCAGGTGAGGGCGTTTTTCCAGTACCACCAGCCCGAGCGCCAGCAGCAGCGTCACGGCGATCACCGCATAGAACGGATTCACATTCAACAGCAGACCGAACGCGACCCCAAGCAGCGACGCATGGGCGAGGGTGTCACCGAAATAAGACATCCGTCGCCAGACAACAAATGAGCCCAGCGGGCCCGCCGCACAGGCGAGCAAAATCCCGGCAAACCAGCCGGGCAGTAATAATTCAATCATGAGTGACCATTTCCCCGACGCAGGACAATCCGACCCTGAAGGTCGTGGCGATGATTATGGTTATGGCGGTAGATACCGAGTTGTTCCGCGCCGCGCGGGCCGAACATAGAAATAAACTCAGGATGCGTCGATACCACTTCCGGCGTACCGGAGCAGCATATGTGGTGATTCAGGCACAGCACGTCGTCGGTTTTCGCCATGACCAGATGTAAATCATGAGAAACCATCAGCACCGCGCAATCCAGTTCGCAGCGCAGTTTGTCGATTAAATCGTACAGCGCCACCTGACCGTTAACGTCCACGCCCTGTGTGGGTTCGTCAAGGACCAGCAACTGGGGTTGATTGAGCAGCGCACGTGCCAGCAAAACACGCTGATTTTCGCCACCCGAAAGTTTCTGCATCGGCGCATCAATCAGATGCCCTGCCTGAACGCGTTTTAACGCGGGCAAGATGTCCTCTTTGCGTGCGCCAGGGCGCAGGCGCATAAAGCGGCTCACCGTCAGCGGTAGCGTGGCATCAAGGTGCAGTTTTTGGGGAACGTAGCCGATGCGCAGATTGCGGTCGCGCTTGATGATCCCCTGGTCCGGTGCTACCAGCCCAAGCACGACGCGGACCAGCGTGGATTTTCCGGCGCCATTAGGGCCGAGCAGCGTCAGGATGCGGCCTGGTTTCAGGCCCAGCGAGATGTCAGACAGCACGCGGCGTTGCCCAAACGAGACCGATACATTTTCCAGTGTTACTAAATTCGTCATGAGAAATTAAGCGTTGCAGAAGTTATCGAATGTTATAATATCACATTCTCGTGATGATTAACGATGGATAGTTAAATAATGTTACATAAAAAGACGTTTCTTTGCGCTGCTCTTTCAGCAGCAGTTTGGGGTGGGATGATGGCGAATGCGCAGGCTGCGGTGGTCGCTTCGCTTAAACCACTCGGGTTTATCGCATCAGCCATTGCCGATGGCGTAACAGATACCGAAGTTTTACTCCCCGATGGCGCGTCTGAACATGACTATGCGCTGCGGCCATCCGATGTAAAACGCTTGAAAAACGCGGACTTAGTGGTCTGGGTCGGCCCTGAGATGGAAGCGTTTATGCAAAAACAGGTCGGCGAATTTCCTGAACAGAAAAAAGTCGCGCTGAGTGCGTTGCCTGACGTGAAACCGTTACTCATGAAAGGGGAAGATGACGACGACGACCATGACCACGGCCACGATCATGACCATGAAAACGGTGACCACGATCACCATCATGGTGAATACAACATGCATATTTGGCTTTCCCTGAAATTGCGCGGGCTTCAGCGGTTGCAATCCATGGAAAATTAGTGGAACTTATGCCGCAAAGTAAGGCCAAACTAGACGCAAATCTGAAGGACTTTGAGGCCCATCTGGCCCAAACCGATAAGCAGGTTCGCGATGAGCTGGCACCGTTGAAAGGGAAGGGGTATTTCGTTTTTCATGACGCCTACGGCTATTACGAAAAACACTACGGTCTTACGCCCCTGGGTCACTTTACCGTTAACCCTGAAATCCAGCCTGGTGCGCAGCGTTTACATGAAATCAGAACACAGTTGGTTGAGCAAAAAGCGACCTGCGTTTTTGCTGAGCCACAATTCAGGCCAGCGGTAATCGAAGCCGTTGCCAGGGGGACGTCTGTTCGTATGGGAACACTCGATCCGCTGGGAACCGATGTGAAATTGGGCAAAAATAGCTACAGCGAATTCTTGACCCGGTTAGCAAACCAGTATGCGAGCTGCCTGAAAGGAGATTAACGAGGAAGTGATTACGTGCAACAGATAGCCCGCTCTGTCGCCCTGGCATTTAATAACCTGCCGCGCCCCCATCGCGTGATGTTGGGGTCGCTAACTTTTCTAACGCTTGCGGTCGCCGTCTGGCGACCGTACATCTATCACCCCGAAACCACGCCGATCGTCAAAACCATTGAGCTTGAGAAAAGCGAAGTGCGTTCTCTGTTGCCTGAGGCCAGTGAGCCTATCGATCAGGCTCCGCCAGAAGAAGACGATGCCATTCCGCAGGATGAGCTGGATGACAAAACGGCGGGTGAAACCGGCGTGCATGAATATGTCGTTTCTACCGGCGATACGCTAAGCAGCGTACTGAACCAGTACGGCATCGACATGGGGGATATCAGCACCCTCGCGAACGTCGATAAAGACCTGCGTAATTTGAAAATCGGTCAGCAAATTTCCTGGACGTTAACACCGGAAGGCGAAACTGCAACGCCTGACCTGGGAAATGTCGCGCCGTGAAACCCGTACTTACGACCGCGTCGACGGCGGGTTCAAAATGAGCAGTGAAATTGCCGAAGGCGACTGGGTCAACAATGTTATCAAAGGCACGGTGGGCGGCAGCTTCGTTTCCAGCGCCAAAGAGGCCGGGCTCACCAGCAGCGAAATTAGCGCGGTGATTAAAGCCATGCAGTGGCAGATGGACTTCCGCAAACTGAAAAAAGGCGATGAGTTCTCCGTGCTGATGTCACGTGAGATGCTTGACGGCAAGCGCGAGCAGAGCCAACTGCTGGGCGTACGACTGCGTTCCAGCGGTAAAGATTACTATGCCGTACGCGCCGAAGACGGCAAATTCTATGACCGCAACGGTTCCGGGCTGGCGAAAGGCTTTATGCGTTTCCCTACGGTCAAACAGTTCCGCGTCTCGTCGAATTTCAACCCGCGTCGTTTGAACCCGGTTACCGGCCGCGTGGCGCCGCATAAAGGCGTCGACTTTGCGATGCCGCAGGGTACGCCGGTACTGGCGGTGGGCGATGGCGAAGTCGTGGTAGCGAAACGCAGTGGCGCGGCGGGATATTACGTGGCAGTTCGTCATGGCCGCACCTATACCACGCGCTATATGCACCTGAAAAAGCTCCTTGTGAAGCCAGGCCAGAAAGTGAAACGTGGCGATCGTATCGCGCTGTCGGGTAACACCGGACGTTCTACCGGCCCACACCTGCATTTCGAAATGTGGATTAACCAGCAGGCGGTAAACCCGCTGACGGCGAAACTGCCGCGTTCTGAGGGCCTGACCGGTAGCGATCGTAAAGATTACCTGGCGCAGGTGAAAGAAGTGGTGCCGCAACTGCGTTTTGATTAATCAGCCTGATTAACATTAAGCCGACATCCCCTGGGTGTCGGCTTTTCTTTTGTCTCACGCCGCATCAGACGCTAAAATAACGGATTATTTTGCCCGTTGTGATGGGCACCGGACGGAAAAGCGCATGGAAAAAAAATCCAACATCGAATTTATTCCCGAGTTTAAAAATGAATTTCTCCATCCGCGCTACTGGAGCGCCTGGCTGGGTATTGGCGCTATCGCTGCGGCGGCGATGATCCCGCCCGCGATCCGCGATCCCCTGCTGGCGAAACTGGGCCGTCTGGGCGGACGCTTCGGTAACAGCGCCCGCCGTCGTGCGCGCATCAACCTGCTGTACTGCTTCCCGGAGTATTCGGAAGAAAAACGCGAAGCCATCATCGACCACATGTTCGAAACCGCGCCGCAGGCGATGGTGATGATGACGGAATTGACCATGCGCAGCCCGAAGCAGGTGGAAAAGCGGGTGGACTGGCACGGCGTCGAGGTGATCGACGAAATGCATCGCAATAACGAAAAGGTCATATTTCTGGTGCCACATGGTTGGGCGGTAGATATTCCGGCCATGCTTATGGCGGCACGCGGCCAGAAAATGGCGGCGATGTTCCATAACCAGGGCAACCAGCTGGTGGACTATATGTGGAACAGAGTACGCCGTCGCTTTGGCGGGCGTATGCATGCGCGTAATGACGGTATCAAGCCGTTTATCAGTTCCGTGCGTCAGGGATACTGGGGGTATTATTTACCGGATCAGGATCATGGCCCGGAACACAGTGAATTCGTCGACTTCTTTGGAACCTATAAAGCCACGCTTCCGGCGATAGGGCGGCTGATGAAGGTTTGTCGTGCGCGTGTGGTGCCGCTGTTCCCGGTGTATAACGCCAAAACGCACCGGCTGGAAGTTTACGTGCGCCCGCCGATGGACGATTTACTGGAAGCGGATGACCATACCATTGCCCGTCGCATGAATGAGGAAGTGGAAATTTTTGTGCGTCCGCATCCCGAACAGTACACCTGGATTTTGAAACTGCTGAAAACGCGTAAAGCGGGTGAAACGGAGCCTTACGCGCGTAAGGATCTCTGGCCGAAAAAGAAAAAATAAAGGGGCCGCAGCCCCTTTTTTATTTGGCGTAACGATTATTCAACCGTCAGGATACGCGTGGTGTTGGTGCTGCCAATAGTGCCCATCACGTCGCCCTGGGTCACGATAACCAGATCGCCGGAGACCAGATAGCCTTTGTCGCGCAGCAGGGTTACCGCATCATGCGCTGCGGCCACGCCTTCACTTTCACTGTCGAAGTATACCGGCGTAACGCCGCGATACAGCGCCGTCAGGTTTAAAGTGTGCTCATGACGCGACATGGCGAAAATCGGCAGGCCGGAGCTGATACGTGAGGTCATCAACGCGGTACGGCCAGATTCGGTCATGGTCAGAATTGCGGTGACGCCTTTGAGGTGGTTAGCCGCATACATCGCGGACATGGCGATCGCTTCTTCCACATTATCGAACTCGACGTCAAGACGATGTTTAGAAACGTTGATGCTCGGGATTTTCTCTGCGCCAAGGCAAACACGCGCCATGGCCGCCACGGTTTCCGCCGGGTACTGGCCCGCTGCGGTTTCCGCAGACAGCATGACCGCATCGGTGCCATCCAGCACGGCGTTTGCCACGTCCATCACTTCCGCACGGGTCGGCATCGGGTTGGTGATCATCGATTCCATCATCTGGGTGGCGGTGATCACAGCGCGGTTCAGTTTACGGGCGCGGCGGATCAGGGTCTTCTGAATGCCGACCAGTTCCGGGTCGCCGATTTCTACGCCCAGATCGCCACGGGCAACCATCACCACGTCTGACGCTTTGATAATGTCGTCCATCGCTTCTACATCGCAGACGGCTTCCGCACGTTCAACTTTCGCGACGATTTTGGCGTTGCAGCCTGCATCGCGCGCTAAACGACGTGCATAGTTCAGATCTTCGCCGCAGCGCGGGAACGACACTGCCAGATAATCCACGCCGATTTGCGCCGCGGTAATAATGTCGGCTTTGTCTTTTTCCGTCAGCGCTTCAGCCGACAGGCCGCCGCCAAGTTTGTTGATGCCTTTATTGTTGGAGAGCGGGCCGCCTACCGTCACTTCGGTAAACACTTTCATGCCCTGGACTTCGAGGACTTTCAGCTGTACGCGGCCATCGTCGAGCAGCAGGATGTCGCCTGGCACCACGTCAGCGGGCAGGCCTTTGTAGTCGATACCGACTTTTTCTTTGTCGCCTTCGCCTTTACCGAGGTTGGCGTCGAGCAGGAATTTGTCACCGATATTGAGGAAAACTTTGCCTTCTTTGAAGGTCGATACGCGGATTTTTGGGCCCTGGAGGTCACCCAGAATAGCGACATGGCGACCCAGTTTTGCCGCGATTTCGCGGACTTTGTCTGCACGTAACTTGTGGTCTTCAGGAGTGCCGTGGGAGAAATTCATTCGTACGACGTTGGCACCTGCGATAATAATCTTTTCCAGATTATTATCACGGTCTGTTGCCGGGCCTAACGTGGTAACGATTTTGGTTCTGCGAAGCCGTCTGGACATGTAATACTCCGTTGACTGATACAACTTTGGTGTTGCGTGAACATATACTCGGCAGGTGGGCACGCCAGTTGGCGCAGCCAAAACCATAACCGAATGGTTTTATAAGTACAGCTTTCTTATCGCTTTAACACTATTTGTTGTCAGGAACATAAAGCTCCTTATCAAAGCGCGATTCCTTCAATGCTTCCTTGACTCGCTTCAAGTTATCCCTGAATTTGGCCCCGCGACGCAGTGTGAAACCGGTTGCAAGAACGTCAATGACGGTAAGCTGGGCCAGGCGAGACACCATCGGCATGTAAATATCGGTATCTTCAGGAACATCAAGCAATAATGCAAGCGTCGCCTCCCGGGCGAGAGGCGTGCCGGCGGAGGTAATCGCTACCACCATGGCATCGTTTTCACGGGCAAGCTGCGCCAGTTCCACCAGGTTTTTCGTGCGACCGGTGTGAGAAATCAGCACCACCACGTCATCGGCGCTACAGTTCATGCAGCTCATGCGCTGCACCACCACATCATCAGAATAGATAACCGGCACATTGAAGCGGAAAAACTTATTCATCGCATCATGCGCGACCGCCGCTGACGAACCAAGCCCGAAAAAGGCAATGCGCTTTGCCTGGGTGAGTAAATCCACCGCACGGTTCACGGCACTCATATCCAGCGACTGGCGGACATGGTCGAGGCTCGCCATAGCCGATTCAAATATTTTCCCGGTATAGGCTTCGACGCTGTCGTCTTCATCGACATTGCGATTTACATAGGGCGTGCCATTCGCCAGACTTTGCGCCAGATGTAGTTTAAAATCGGGAAAGCCTTTGGTATCAAGGCTGCGGCAGAACCGGTTAACTGTGGGTTCGCTCACGCCAGCCGTGTTCGCCAGCCGGGCGATACTTAAATGAATAGCGCGAGAGGGAGAGGCGAGGATCACTTCAGCGACTTTGCGTTCGGATTTGCTTAATTGTTCCAGTTGCGACTGAATTTTTTCCAGCATATTCATGGTTTATCATTAACTCATGGAAATATACCCGTGAAAGCAAGGGTATAACGATTTCTAAAAGTGGTGAAACCGGAATGTGAATTAGCAAGAATATACTCCTGACATCTCAGGGATAGAGACAAACGACCAAAAATGTTGTTGTTTTTTTTCATAACATGATCTGTGTCTGATTTTGTTAAACGGTTTCATTGGCACAGAAAGCGGCGTTAATCAGGCACGGCGCGGAAAAAAGGCAGCGCGGTTTCCCGGTATACTTACCGTTTATCGGGCGGCTGTCGCAAAGGTTTCAGAATCCCACTAAAAGCAGTACAGTGCGTGTAAGAAAATTACAGATAACCTGGCTTAGAACCAGGATCATTCAAATGAGGAGAATGACATGGCGGTAACGCAAACAGCCCAGGCATGTGACCTGGTCATTTTCGGCGCGAAAGGCGATCTGGCGCGTCGAAAACTGCTGCCTTCCCTGTACCAACTGGAAAAAGCAGGCCAAATCCATCCGGATACCCGCATTCTGGGTGTGGGCCGTGCGGACTGGGATAAAGAAACTTACACCGGTATCGTTCGTGAAGCGCTTGAAACCTTCATGAAAGAGAAAATCAACGAAGAGTTGTGGGATAAGCTGAGCAATCGCCTCGATTTCTGCAATCTGGATGTCAACGATACCGCTGCGTTTAACCGCCTCGGCAAGCTGCTCGACCAAAAAAATCGCGTTACCATTAACTACTTCGCGATGCCGCCAAGTACATTTGGCGCCATCTGTAAAGGGCTGGGCGAAGCGAAGCTGAACGCTAAACCGGCACGCGTAGTGATGGAAAAACCGCTCGGGACTTCTCTGGAAACCTCGCGCGAAATCAACGATCAGGTTGGCACATACTTTGAAGAGTGCCAGGTATACCGTATCGACCATTACCTGGGTAAAGAGACGGTGCTGAACCTGCTGGCGCTGCGTTTCGCCAACTCACTGTTCGCCAATAACTGGGATAACCGCACCATCGATCATGTGGAAATCACCGTGGCGGAAGAGGTCGGCATTGAAGGTCGCTGGGGCTATTTTGACCAGGCGGGCCAGATGCGCGACATGATCCAGAACCACCTGCTGCAAATTCTTTGCATGATCGCCATGTCCCCGCCGTCCGATTTGACGGCTGACCATATTCGCGATGAGAAAGTGAAAGTGCTGCAATCGCTGCGCCGCATCGATCGCAGTAATGTGCGAGAGAAAACCGTGCGCGGCCAGTACACCGCAGGTTTTGCCCAGGGGCAAAAAGTGCCGGGTTATCTGGAAGAAGAGGGCGCTAACAAGTCCAGCAATACCGAGACGTTTGTGGCGATCCGCGTGGATATCGACAACTGGCGCTGGGCTGGCGTGCCGTTCTATCTGCGTACCGGCAAGCGTCTGCCGACGAAATGTTCTGAAGTCGTGGTGTATTTTAAAAACCCGGCGCTCAACCTGTTCAAAGATTCCTGGCAGGAGCTGCCCCAGAACAAACTGACCATCCGTCTGCAGCCGGACGAGGGCGTGGATATCCAGATCCTCAATAAAGTGCCGGGGCTGGATCATAAGCACAACCTGCAAACCACCAAGCTCGACCTGAGTTATTCCGAGACCTTTAACGAATCGCATCTGGCGGATGCCTATGAACGCCTGCTGCTGGAAACCATGCGTGGTATCCAGGCCCTGTTCGTGCGTCGTGATGAAGTGGAAGCGGCATGGAAGTGGGTTGACTCCATCACCGAAGCCTGGGCGGCGGATAACGATGCGCCGAAGCCTTACCAGGCTGGCACCTGGGGGCCTGTGGCCTCAGTAGCCATGATCACCCGCGACGGACGCTCCTGGAACGAGTTCGAATAACAGACGCAGGTTATCCGGAAGGGTTATTTTACCGGTAACATGATCTGTAACATCAGGTTGATACTTTTTTGCATTTTAAAGCCCCGTGCGGATTCACCCGCGGGGCTTTTTTATTTACACTGGATGAAACGATTATGCCCTTGCCGGGCCTCCTCACCGTTAATCAGCCGTAATGAAAAGGTGAAAAAAAGAGGGCCCCTGTGCAAATAAATTATGAGGACTATTATGCATCCAGAAATGTTACGGGTAACAAATCGCATCGTTGAGCGCTCAAAAGCGACCCGCGAAGCCTACCTCTCGCGTATCGAACAGGCGAAAGCCAAAACCGTGCATCGCGCTGAACTGGCCTGCGGCAACCTGGCCCACGGTTTCGCCGCCTGCCAGCCGGAAGATAAAGCCGCGCTGAAAAGTATGCTGCGTAACAATATCGGTATCATTACCTCCTATAACGATATGCTTTCCGCGCATCAGCCCTATGAAAATTATCCCGAGCAAATCCGTAAAGCGCTGCACTCCGTGAACGCGGTTGGGCAGGTGGCGGGCGGCGTTCCGGCCATGTGCGATGGCGTGACGCAGGGCCAGGACGGCATGGAGCTTTCTCTGCTCAGCCGTGAAGTGATCGCGATGTCTGCCGCGGTAGGCCTGTCGCATAATATGTTCGACGGGGCGCTGTATCTTGGCGTGTGCGATAAAATCGTCCCGGGACTGGCGATGGCGGCGCTGTCGTTTGGTCATCTCCCTTCCGTATTCATCCCGTCCGGCCCGATGGCCAGCGGCCTGCCGAATAAAGAGAAAGTGCGTATCCGCCAGCTTTATGCAGAAGGCAAAGTGGATCGTATGGCATTACTGGAGTCCGAAGCCGCGTCCTATCATGCGCCGGGTACCTGCACTTTTTACGGGACGGCGAACACCAACCAGATGGTGGTGGAATTTATGGGCATGCAGCTGCCCGGCTCGTCATTCGTTCAGCCGGATGCGCCGCTGCGCGAGGCGCTTACTGCCGCCGCTGCCCGTCAGGTCACACGTTTGACCGGCAACGGCAATACCTGGATGCCGCTGGGCAAAATGATCGATGAAAAAGTGGTGGTCAACGGCATTGTTGCGCTGCTGGCAACCGGCGGCTCCACTAACCACACCATGCATTTAGTGGCGATGGCGCGGGCGGCGGGCATCATCATTAACTGGGATGATTTCTCGGATCTCTCGGCTGTAGTGCCGTTGTTGGCGCGTCTATACCCCAACGGTCCGGCGGATATTAACCACTTCCAGGCGGCGGGCGGTGTGCCGGTGCTGATGCGCGAGTTGCTGAAAGGCGGCTTACTGCATGAGGATGTGGAGACGGTGGTCGGCCGTGGCCTGCATCGTTACACTCTCGAACCCTGGCTGAACAACGGCGAATTGGAGTGGCGCGAAGGTGCTGCTGCGTCGCTGGACAGCGAAATCATCGCCAGCATTGACAAGCCCTTCTCTGCCCATGGCGGCACGAAGGTGCTGAGCGGCAACCTGGGCCGCGCCGTGATGAAAACCTCCGCCGTGCCGCAGGCGTATCAAATTATCGAAGCGCCGGCGGTGGTTTTTGAAAGCCAGCACGATGTGCTCCCCGCCTTCGAAGCGGGACTTCTTGACCGGGATTGCGTGGTGGTGGTGCGTCATCAGGGGCCAAAAGCGAACGGGATGCCAGAATTACATAAACTTATGCCTCCGCTTGGTGTATTATTGGACCGCCGTTTCAAAATTGCGTTAGTGACCGATGGCCGCCTCTCCGGCGCGTCCGGCAAAGTGCCTGCCGCCATCCATGTCACGCCAGAAGCCTACGATGGTGGCTTGCTGGCAAAAGTACGCAATGGCGACCCGATCCGCGTAAACGGGCAAACGGGCGAGTTAACGCTGCTGGTAGATGAAGCAGAGCTGGCTCAACGCGAACCGTACCATCCCGACCTTAGCCCGCAGCGCGTGGGTACTGGCCGCGAGATGTTTGGCGCGCTGCGTGAGAATTTGTCCGGTGCGGAGCAGGGCGCAACCTGTATTCGTTTTTAAAGCGCGCTTTCGCGCTTCACTGAATTCACTATGGCGAGAGAGATCTTCTGATGAAAAGCTGGAAAACAAGTGCTGAACAGATCCTGAAATCCGGTCCGGTTGTGCCGGTAATTGTGATCAACAAACTGGAACATGCCGTCCCCCTGGCGAAAGCGCTGATTGCGGGCGGGGTTCGCGTTCTGGAAGTCACTTTACGCACGCCGTGTGCGATGGACGCCATTCGCGCTATCGCTAAAGAAGTGCCGGATGCGATTATCGGCGCAGGTACGGTGATTAACGCCGCGCAACTGGCAGAAGTAACGGAAGCAGGCGCGCAGTTTGCTATCAGCCCTGGGCTGACCGAACCGTTGCTGAAAGCGGCAACAGAAGGTTCTATCCCGTTGATCCCGGGCATCAGCACCGTATCAGAACTGATGCTGGGTATGGATTACGGCCTGAAAGAATTCAAATTCTTCCCGGCGGAAGCCAACGGCGGCACCAAAGCGCTTCAGGCTATTGCTGGCCCGTTCTCCCAGGTGCGTTTCTGCCCAACCGGCGGCATTACGCCTGCGAACTACCGTGACTACCTGGCGCTGAAAAGCGTGCTGTGCATCGGCGGTTCCTGGCTGGTGCCAGCCGACGCGATGGAAGCGGGCGACTGGGATCGCATCACCAAACTGGCACGCGAAGCGGTTGAAGGCGCGCAGCAGTAACTGACAGTGTGTCAATAAAGGCAGGCGCAAGCCTGCCTTTTTCATTTTAGCCTTCCACCTGCACCGCAGCAGCGGCTGCTTTGGCGCGCGTAACGGCCGTATCAATATCCTCAGCGCAGGCCAGCGCCACGCCCATTCGGCGCGAACCGTCGATAGTGGGTTTACCGAAGAGTCGGACCTGCAACCCTGCGCCCACTGCGCCGTCAACATTGGCGTAACGTACGTTATCGCTGGTCAACTGAGGTAAAATCACTGCCGATGCGGCGGGACCGTACTGGCGGATACCGCCCACCGGCAATCCCAGGAACGCCCGCACATGCAGCGCAAACTCTGATAAATCCTGGCTGATTAAGGTCACCATGCCGGTATCATGCGGACGAGGCGACACTTCGCTAAATACCACTTCGTCGCCGCAAACGAACAGTTCCACGCCGAACAGGCCATAGCCGCCCAGCGCCAGCACCACTTTACTGGCGATCTCCTGCGCACGTTGCAGGGCAAGATCGCTCATCTGCTGCGGCTGCCAGGATTCACGATAATCGCCATCTTCCTGACGATGCCCCACCGGGGCGCAAAAATGCACGCCGTCTACGGCGCTGACGGTCAGTAAGGTGATCTCAAAATCAAAATCCACTACGCCTTCGATAATAACTTTTCCGGCACCGGCGCGTCCGCCCTGTTGCGCATACTGCCACGCATCAGCCAACTCTTCGCGGCGGCGAATAAAGCTCTGGCCTTTACCGGAAGAGCTCATCACCGGTTTCACAATGCACGGAAGGCCGATAGCGTCCACGGCCGCCAGAAAATCGCTTTCGTTACCGGCGAAGCGATAGGACGAGGTGGGCAAGCCCAGCTCTTCGGCAGCCAGACGGCGAATGCCTTCGCGGTTCATGGTGAGTTTTGCCGCCCGGGCGCAGGGCACGACCTTCTGGCCCTGCTGCTCAAGTTCGATCAGCATATCAGTGGCAATCGCTTCGATTTCCGGCACGATGAAGTCAGGTTTTTCTTTATCGACCAACGCTTTCAACGCTGCGCCGTCCAGCATATTGATGGTGTAGCTGCGATGGGCAACATGCATTGCCGGTGCATCGGGGTAACGATCCACGGCAATCACTTCCACGCCCAGCCTCTGGCACTCAATCGCCACTTCCTTACCAAGCTCACCTGAGCCTAACAGCATTACACGGGTCGCGGCGGGGCGTAGCGCGGTTCCTAAAGTCAACATAACGGGTTTCCTGCTTCAAAAAAGAGGGCGTCAGTATATACGAAAACGATTGCGTAGACAGCCGGGCGAATTTTGATTTCTCTTTTTTCCTCTGATATACTGTATGCATATCCAGTTAGCGAGGTAACATCATGGCTGTTGAAATTCACTACGTTGTGGTCAGGGAAGGGAAAGAGAAAATGTCTTTTGCCAATAAAAAAGAAGCCGATGCCTATGACAAAATGCTCGACTTAGCACAAACCCTCGAGTCGTGGTTGCAAACCGCACCGGTTACGCTTGAAGAGACCCAACTTGAGCCGTTGTCTTTGTGGCTGGCTGAACATAAAGATACGCTGGCGCAAGTGTTGCGTACCGGCCAGATGCCGCAGGAAGGCGCTAAACCGCAGCCGGAGGCGAATGTGGAACCGCTTGCCAGCGGGCGAAAATCGAAAGCGGCGTAAAGCCATCGATTCAACAGGGATTTTATCTCTGAAAGCGCCATAACCCCTTGCGCATCGGTTGTTTTGTACCAGGCTTTTTGTGGTATGAACAACGGAGATTAGCAAATGAAAAAAGGGTTACTGGCGCTTGTGGCGTTATTTTCCGTGGGGCTGCATGCCGCACCCCAGGAATCACGCAGTGTAAAATTCACCGGTTGTGAAGGCCTCGATGCCAAAGGCATTTCCGCCAGCGTAAAACGCGATTATCTTCAAAACCGCATCGCGCGTTGGGCGGACGATCAGGAAAAACTAGGGCAGGCGGACCCTGTCGCCTGGGTGAATCCTGATGCGGTGAAAGGCAGTGATGATAAATGGACCGTGCCGCTGACGGTGCGCGGCATGCGTGCCGACATTCATTACACTGTTCAGGTCGACTGTAAAAAACAGACGGCGGAATACCGTCCCTAATCCACGTGCAAGGGCCATGCCCTTGCCGGTTCTTTTCCTTTCCTTAGTGCTTCCCCACATTTCTTGACATCCCCTTGCTTACGCTTTGAAGGATAACTTTCATTGGGGGAAACTATGGCGAACTGGCTCACTCATCTTCAGTCATTGCTCGGGCAAAACGGTAAAGCGCTGCCGCAGGGGCAGGGGCTTTCAAAACTGCTTTCTCCGGGCGCGCTTGGCGGACTCGCAGGACTGCTGGTGGCAAATAAATCTTCCCGTAAGCTGTTGACCAAATACGGTGCCGGCGCACTGTTAGCGGGCAGCGGCGCGGTCGCGGGCAGCGTGTTGTGGAATAAATACAAAGATCGTATCCGTGACGCGCACCGCGATGAACCGGATTATGGCGCGCAACCGTCGCCTGTTGATAAACGGACCGAACGGCTCATTCTGGCCCTGGTCTTTGCGGCGAAGAGCGATGGTCACATCGACGAAACCGAGCGGCAGGCGATAGAGCAGCATCTGCGCGAAGCGGGTATCGGGCAGGAGGGACGCCAGCTTATCGAGCAGGCGCTTGACCAGCCGCTGGACCCGGCCCGTCTGGCTGAAGGCATCCGGAATGAAGAAGAGGCGCTTGAGATCTATTTCCTCAGTTGTGCGGCTATCAATGTCGACCATTTTATGGAACGCAGTTATCTCAACGCGCTGGGCGATGCTCTGGGCATTCCCGAAGACGTGCGTGCTGATGTCGAGCGGGATATTGCGGCCAGTAAACGGGACGCTAACGTGGAATAATCCAGGTAGCGGTGGCGTTACGCTTGCATCACGCTGAGTTTTTGCCACCCTTATAAGGGTGTTAATCAAACAGTTGAGCGTTATGCCACCAAAACCAAAAGCAATACCCCACACCATGACACTGCATGGCGACACGCGCACCGATAACTATTTCTGGCTGCGCGATGACACGCGATCCGATCCTGAGGTGCTGGAATACCTTAACCAGGAGAATGATTACGGCCGACGCGTCATGGCCAGTCAGCAGGCGTTGCAGGATCAGTTGCTCAAAGAGATGATTGGGCGCGTGCCGCAGCGCGACGCTTCTGCGCCCTATGTGAAGAACGGTTATCGCTACCGGCAGGTGTATGAAACCGGGTGCGAATACCCGGTCTATCAGCGTCAGTCGGTTTTGAGTTCGGAATGGGACCCGTGGGATGTGCTGTTGGATGCGAATCAGCGCGCCTCGCACAGCGAGTTTTATACTCTGGGCGCGCTGGCTATCACCCCCGATAACACCACCATGGTGTTGGCGGAAGATTACCTTTCCCGCCGCCAGTACGGGCTGCGCTTCCGTAATCTGGAAACCGGTAACTGGTATCCTGAATTGATTGAACATGTGGCTCCGGAGCTTGCCTGGGCCAACGATTCCCGCACGCTTTATTACGTCAAAAAGCATGCGAAAACGCTGCTGCCTTATCAGGTATGGCGGCATACCGTCGGCACTCCGTCCTGTGAAGATGAGCTGGTTTATGAAGAACATGACGAAACGTTTTATGTGAGTTTGTACAAAACCACGTCTCAGCACTTCATCAATATTTTCCTGTCCAGCGCCACCACCAGCGAAGTCTGGCTACTGGATGCCGAGCTTGCCGACGCCGAACCCAGTTGCTTCCTGAAGCGGCGAAAAGATCACGAATATTCGGTCGATCACTATCAGCACCGTTTTTATATGCGTTCCAACCGCGACGGTAAAAACTTTGGTCTCTATCGCAGCACGGTGCGCAATGAGCAAAAATGGGAAACGTTAATTCCTGCGCGCGAACACATCATGCTGGAAGGCTTTACCCTGTTTACCGACTGGCTGGTGGTGGAAGAGCGCCAGCGCGGGCTAACCAGTCTGCGACAAATCAATCGTAAAACCCATGAAGTGACCGGCATCGCCTTTGACGATCCGGCGTATGTGACATGGCTTGCCTACAATCCGGAACCCGAAACCGCCAAACTGCGCTACGGCTACTCTTCCATGACCACACCGGACACGTTGTTTGAACTGGATATGGATACCGGCGAACGTCGGGTATTAAAGCAAACGGAAATTGAAGGTTTTGATTCCGCCAATTACCGCAGCGAGCATCTGTGGGTCACAGCCCGTGACGGCGTGGAAGTGCCGGTTTCCCTGGTGTATCACAAGAAACACTTCCGACGCGGCGCAAACCCGTTGCTGGTTTACGGCTATGGCTCGTATGGCACCAGCATGGACGCGGATTTTAGCTCTAGTCGGTTAAGCCTGCTCGATCGCGGGTTTATCTACGCCATCGCGCATATTCGCGGTGGCGGTGAGTTGGGGCAAAACTGGTATGAGTCCGGTAAATTCCTGCAAAAGAAAAACACCTTCTATGACTATATCGATGTCTGCGAGGCGCTATTGGCTCAGGGATACGGCGATCCGCGTTATTTGTATGGCATGGGCGGCAGCGCGGGCGGGATGCTGATTGGGGCAGCCATTAATATGCGTCCCGATCTGTTCCACGGCGCGATTGCTCAGGTGCCGTTTGTGGATGTCGTCACAACCATGCTTGATGAGTCGATACCGCTGACCACCGGCGAGTTTGAAGAGTGGGGGAATCCGCAGGATGAAACCTACTATCACTATATGAAGAGCTACAGCCCCTACGATCAGGTTAGCCGCCAGAAGTATCCGCATCTGCTGGTGACCACCGGGTTGCACGACTCGCAGGTTCAGTACTGGGAACCTGCGAAATGGGTGGCGAAACTAAGGGAATACAAAACGGATGACAGCCTGTTGCTGCTGTGTACGGATATGGATTCCGGCCATGGCGGGAAGTCGGGACGGTTTAAATCCTATGAGGGCGTGGCGATGGAGTACGCGTTTCTCATCGGCCTGACCCAGGGCACCCTGGGCAGCCGGGAGGGGAATTAATCTTCCCCGAGATAGTGGTTAATAGTCAGGCGCATCTGCGGAGTCATGTTGGTAAACGAGTTTCTCATCCAGCGCAAATAGCCCGGGTCGCGCCTGGCGATTTCGCTTATCTCCTCACCGCGATACTTGCCAAAAGTAAAGGTGGTCATCAACGTCGGGCGACCGGTAATGGTGACCATCTCCTCCGGCGTCCAGCCTGTTTCCTGCAAAATATCCAGCAGTAACGCGGCGGTAATATAGCAATCGAACAGGGCGCGGTGATGATGCAAACCCGCTGGGGTGTCAATCTGCAAATTACGCGCTTTGTACAAACCCATATTGCTGTATTTAATCCCCGGCCAGTTCCAGAGACGGCGCGCCATTTTCATAGTGCATATCCACTCGCCTTTCATATCGGGCAGCACGCGGCTATCGAAATCGGCATTGTGAGCGACGTAATATGCGCTGCCGAGATAGTGGGGCAATACCGCTTCCAGTTCCGGTTTATCGGCGACCATGGCTTCGGTGATCCGGTGGATGGCCATTGCCTGATGGCTGATTGGCCGATCCGGGCGCACCAGATGGCTTTGAGGATTGACGATTTGTCCGTCCTGAATATCAACCGAAGCGATTTCCACCACGCCACCCTGTAATCCGCAGGTTTCGGTATCGATCACACGCAGCATGTCTGTGTCTCCTGGTCAAAAAAAGGGGCGTAACAGAAGATAAGCTTATTTCGCTTTAGGTTCCCAGGGCAAACGGGAGAAATTGACCGACGCCAGGCGGTGGGCAATCAGACGCTCCCGGAAATAGCTCCGTAACGCTTCCGGCTGCTCGCGCTCCACCGCTTCTGCGATGATAGGCATGTTATATCGCTCTTTAAACGCGACCCCGGCGGCAGCGAGATCGACATTCACCTTATCCATTTCTTCCTGGGGTAATTGCGCAAGGTTGTGCTTCATAGACGACTCCTGTTGTAACAGGCGAGAAGGTACTTGCTCATCGCCGGGATGACAAGCGTTTCTGTGTCATGACGTGCCTCGCCGACTCGACTTGCGCCTGCGTCAGGGTTATCCTTTGCGCCACAGATATAACGAAAAGGAATGATTTATATGGCATTCACCGCATCTCGTCTTCTCTGCACCCTGACCGTTACCGCCTCGCTGGTTGCCGCTCCGGCCGTGTGGGCCCATGCCCATCTTAAGCATCAATATCCTGCCGCCGACGCGGTAATGGATGCAGCGCCTCAGGCTCTGACCCTGAACTTCTCTGAAGGCATCGAACCCGCCTTTAGCGGCATTACCTTAACCGGGCCGGGCGAGCAAAAGCAGACAACCGCCAAAGCTAAACTGGCGCCTGACGATAACAAGCAGTTAATTGTGCCGCTCAGCGCGCCGTTGCCGGCAGGGCAATATCAGGTTGACTGGCATGTAGTTTCCGTCGATGGCCATAAAACTAAAGGTAGCTATCATTTTAGCGTGAAATAAGATGCTGGACGCCACCTGGATTACGCTGCGGTTTGTTCACTTCGCCGCGTTAATACTGGCCCTGGGATGTGCCATCAGCACCAGTTGGCTGGCACCGGATACGGTGAAACATGTGCTGGCGCGTCGCATCTGGCCGTTCTGGCGGTGGGCGCTGATCGCGAATCTGCTCAGCGCCGGTTTCATGCTCGGTATTCAGGGCGGGATGATGGGCAGCGGCTGGGCCGATGCGTTTTCTCCCGCTGTCTGGCAGGCGGTGCTCACCACGCAGTTCGGCGGCGTTTGGTTATGGCAAATCATCCTGAGCGCGGTGTCGCTGGTGGTGTGCCTGCTGAGACCTTACCGCGTTGGCGCGCTGTTGATGATCCTGCTGATTGCCCAGACCGTGCTGCTGGCGGGCGTAGGGCATGCTGTCATGGCCGAAGGGCTGCGCGGCGCGTTTCAACGGGCTAATCATGCGTTGCATCTTCTGTCTGCCGCCTGGTGGATGGGAGGACTGCTTCCGCTGTTGGCCTGCATGCAATTGGCCCGGAAAACACGCTGGCGGGACGGCGCGATTCGCGCCATGATGCGCTTTTCCCGTTACGGCCACCTTGCGGTAGCGCTGGTGATCCTGACCGGAGGAATCAATACGCTGCTAATTGCAGGCGTCCCCTGGCCGGTGCATTCGCGTTATCTGTCCATGCTGTGGGTAAAGGCGTGCCTTGTGGCGGTCATGGTTATCATTGCGCTGTACAACCGTTATTTGCTGGTCCCGCGGTTTAATCAGTCGCAGGGCGCAGCGCAACGTCAGTTCATTACCCTGATTAAGGTAGAATGGATTTTGAGCTTACTGGTGGTGGCGTGCGTCAGCCTGTTCGCGACCTGGGAGCCGGTTTAACCTCATTAAGTTTGCGAGTCTATGATGAAAAAAACAGTACTTTCACTGCTATTACTGGCCTGTGCGGGAACGGCAGCCGCTGCGCCACAGGTGATTACGGTAAGCCGCTTTGAGATGGGTAAAGACAACTGGGCGTTCAACCGTGAAGAGGTGATGCTCACGTGTCGGCCAGGCAATGCGTTATTTGTCATTAACCCGGCGACGCTGATGCAGTATCCCATTAACGATGAAGCCATGGCGCAAGTGAGAGCCGGGAAAACCACGGGGCAGTCGATTGATGTGTTGCTGGTAGACAATCCGGCGAAGCCAGGCGAGAAGAAAAGCCTGGCGCCATTTATCAAAAAAGCGCAAACCCTTTGCTAAACCCACGCTGCCTGTAACGGCCATAAAAAAACCGCAATACCGTGAGCCACGGATTGCGGTTTTTTATTAAGTGATTACGGATGAGAAGCGTTTTTTTGAACCACTTTTGTCGCGGACTGGAAAACCTGACATCGTAATCTATTCTTAAAGGGCAAGGCGATTTCAGCCTGCATTAATGCCAACTTTTAGCGCACGGCTCTCTCCCAAGAGCCATTTCCCTGGACCGAATACAGGAATCGTATTCGGTCTTTTTTTATCTTTTTGATTTTCAGGCAGATTATTTTTGCTTAACCATTCCGTGGGAAAACCGCTACGCCTGAACGTTAACAACCATATCACAGACGCCCTGGGCAGCGTCCAGAGCTTTTTTTGTCGTGATTGAGAATCCGCCAGTGAAAAGAAACCAATAAGTTCTAAAATAATGACTTAGCCGCACCCTCCAGGAATAATTTGGAATCTGGATCAAATAATAATAATTTGCATTTGTCGCTATCTTGAACAGAATAATCTTATGAGCTATTGTGCCTTTCATCCCTTACAGAGCTAACGCCAACACCATGAGCGCCGGAGATAAGCGCCGGAAGGGAGACAAGAAGGCCTGCAGGAAGCAGGTTTTTTTGCTTTTACAGCTCACTTAATCTGCTAAAAAGTTCCAGTAACCTGCCTGTCTCATTCAAGAAATCATCAAATCTGCCGTTTCGTGGCCTTTCGGCCAGCCATCGCTCTCCTGCATGCGCACTATACTGTGGTGATTGACAGGAGGAGCGATGTATCAACGTATCGATGCCAGTCAGTGGCGTGCAGTCTACATTGTGGGCGATCTACATGGCTGTTTACGTGAGTTCGCACAGGCATTGCGTGGCGTACGTTTCGACCCCTGGCAGGATTTAGTGATAAGCGTTGGCGACGTTATCCGATCGCGGTGAAGACAGTGCCGGATGTCTGGCGTTAACGGAATGTCGCTGGTTTCGCTGCGTGCTGGGCAACCATGAGGCGATGGCGCTGGATGCGCTGGACGGTGGTGATTACGCCTTGTGGTATCTCAATGGCGGAAGCTGGTACACGCGGCTGGCAGGCGCTGCCCGCAAGCGCGCGGAAAACCAACTGATGCGGCTGAAGACGTTTCCGTTAATCATCGAACTGGTGCTGGCGGAACAGCGCATAATTATTGCCCATGCGGATTATCCCGCCGACCACTACGCGTGGCAGCAACCCGTTAAACGCATGCCGGTGCTATGGAACCGCGAGCGGCTAAGCCAGTGTATGAAAGGGGAGGTTCACTCTATTAGCGGGGCGGATGCCTTTTATTTCGGACATACACCGCTGAATGCCCGTTTCGACTGCGGAAATTTACACTACATTGATACCGGCGCAGTATTCGGCAACAGCCTGACGCTGTTGCGCCTGCAATAATTAGAAGTCACTGTATTCCTGTGCCGGGCTCCAGAAACTGTCGATGAAATCTTCTACCGGATAACAGCCGCCATGACGCAGACGTTGTTCGTCCATCGCGCGCACACATTTGTTGTTCAGTATTAAATACATCCACGACGATGTCGTTACACCCCGCCGTCCAGATAGCAAACAAACAAAACCAGTGCGAACATCGCATCCCCAATGCCAGAACGTTTTACATAATTGTAGGGGCATGTGGGAAAGGGTAAACCAAACGGGGAAGAATAACCCGTCTTTGGCGACGGGCTCATGTCGGGATCAGGCGAAACGCATCACCCAGGCATCGGATTTTTCATCATAGTGCTTACGATAAAGAACGGAATGTTCGCCGTTGAGCACGGCAGGAATACTGGTTTCGGCATCCCATGCATCAAGCTGCATACACAGATCCGGGTCGGATTTGCACGGGATGGTTAACGTTCGTTCTCCTGGCTGTTCGCCGCTCAGTTCCGCATCATCGATCTCGAACGTGCCGATTTTAACGCTGGTCTTTGTCATATCGCTCTCCATCATCATTACGCCGCAGGTGGTAAGACCAGTAAGGTCACCATTTTTTAGCCTGGACAAAGAATCGTAAAAGCGCAAGTTATTGGCGTTTATTTTTTCGCCGCGTTAAAGATTATCAGCAAACAGCCTTCCATCCCCGAACCAGCTCGCGAGGGTAACTGTTTTTAAGCCGTGAGCCGACTTTTTTGGCCAGCCCCAGCGGCTGATTCTGATAGGTGACAATCACTTCACTGGCGCCCGGCGCGTGTTCCGGATACACATCGCGGCCACGATACCACTCCTGCGCCTCCTGCGCCGTCAGGGCAAAGCCGTGAGTGGCGACATTACCTAACGCGATCACCGCTTCGTGTTGCCAGCGGAACCCTTTATTGAATGTTTCCGCGAGCTTCAGCCCGATGCGCGAAAACCGCACCTGTCCAATTAACGGTTCGATCTCTGCCGGGAATAACCAAATCTCTTTATCGCGTTGCCATAAGTGTAGATCATCATTCCAGACCAGTCCGACACTGGCGGCGGCGCGTACCAGCTCCTGCGCCTCTTTGGGTTTGAGTGGACTGAAGGGGAATTTGCCGGTTTTGTAACCCGGCGCATCGAGTGGGGGAACGGCGGCGGTTTTACGCAGCCGGGCCACAAAGAATCCTTCGCAATCGAAAATCTGTGGGAAGACATGCAAAAAGCCGTCATCGGTTAATGCCTGCTGCGCGCCGCTAAACAGCTCGCCTAACGGTTCGACGCAAACCGCATCGGGATAGCGGGCCAGTAGCCACTGGCAAACCTGTTCATTTTCTTCCCGGTTGAGCGTGCAGGTGGAATAGACCAGCGTGCCGCCGGGGCGCAGGGCGTGAAATGCGCTGTCGATCAGTTCGCGTTGGGTCGCCGCGATCGCCTCATTACTGGCGATTGACCAGTTGCGCAGCGCATCCGGGTCTTTTCGCACGACGCCTTCGCCGGAGCAGGGGGCGTCAAGCAGGATGGCGTCAAACGCCTCCGGCAGCGCCGCGCCGAATACCCGGCCATCGAAGTGTGTCAGCGCCACATTGCTGATGCCGCAGCGGCTGATGTTCGCCGCCAGAACTTTTACCCGGCTGGCGGCATACTCATTTGCCAGAATTGCGCCCTGATTTTTCATTCGCGCGGCGATTTGCGTGGTTTTTGACCCTGGCGCGGCGGCAACGTCCATAACCCGCGCAAAAGACGGATTATCAGCAAAAAGGGCGGCCACCGGCAGCATCGAACTGGCTTCCTGAATATAAAACAGACCGCTGAGATGCTCCGCGCTGCTACCCAGCGGGAAATCCTCATCGTCGCGTTCGATCCAGAATCCCTCTTCACACCACGGGATGGGGCTAAGCTGCCATGCGTAAGGTTCTACCAGGGCGAGGAAATCGCTGACGCTGATTTTAAGCGTATTGACGCGGATACTGCGGCGCAGCGGGCGCTGGCAGGCGTCGATGAAGCTGTCCATGGAGAGCGAAGCTGGCATGGCGTCGCGCATTGCAGTAAGGAAGTCGTCGGGAAGATATACGGAACGGATTTGCGCCACAGCCTGGCCCCATGGGTAAAATTAAGGGTGCGCAGTGTAGCATAACTGCCCCGGCATCGCACCGGGGCAGTGGTTTGATTAACGCGGCAGAGCCGTGCCCCACTTACGCCACTCTTTCGGTTCGCTTTCCTGCAACAGGAAATGTTTACCCGCCTGCGCTTTAGGCGATAACGGCGTATCCGGCGGCGTCGCGAATGCAATACCGCCGCGAATGAACTGGTTGAAGGTCCCGGTTTTCACCACACCCCCGGTCAGGCCGAAATCAAGGCTATAACCGGACGCCAGCCAGAATACCGAATTGTTGCGCACCAGATGCTGATAGCGCTGGCTGATACGCAGACCCACCATCACGCGATCGGAGAGATTGCCCAGCATCATGCCGGTCACGGTGCCGACTTCCATTCCGCGGAACAGCACTGGCGTACCGATTGCCAGCGACCCGGCATCCGGCACTTCCAGCACGATGCTCAGACCGTCCAGATAACGGGAGTCGGTAATGGTCGCTTCCTGCAACTCAAAATCACGACGAGGATTGCCTTTGCCCGGTTCAACGTTGATGTAGGGCTGCAAAATGGTGTCGAGATGCTCCACTCCGGCGGCGGAGATCTGCGGCGTAATTACCGAGAAACGCGTGCCGTTGCGTGCGAAAGTCTTCACGTATTCCGGGTACAGCACCGCCGTAGCCTGAACCTCATTGCGTTCAGTGATCAATTTCAGTGATTCCACCTGGCCGATATTAATCCCAAGATAACGGATAGGCATGCCCGCTGACAATTTGCCCGCATCGAACGCATGCAGCGTGACCTGACTGCCCACCGCCCGGGCGGCGGTTTCCGACGGGAACAGGAGGCGCTTGTCGCCTTTCTGCATAGTGGCGGACGCGCCGCTCAGGTTATCGAAACTGATTGCGCCTTTGATCGCCCGCGACAGTGGCGATGCCTGTACCGTCAGGCCGCTGCCGTTCAGCTGCACTTTGGCGCCACCCTCGGCCCAGAACACACTGTTTTTGGTGAGCAGATTTTGATACTGCGGCTTGATATGAATTTCGATGTCAAAGGCGTTGGCGCGCGGACGCACCGTGATCACTTCACCCACTTCAAATTTGCGGTACAACACCACCGAACCGGCCTGGATATCGGGCAGGCTATCTGCAGTGAGCGTCATGGTTGTTGTGGGAAGATCGCTAAGACTGTTCTCCACCGCTTTTTCCAGATTGGCAAATAGCGGGTAGCTCTCTTTAAGCTCGCCTTTCTTGCCGGGCAATACGCGAATACCGCCGCTCAGCCACTCTGAGGCGCTGGCACCCAGGAACTCGACGCCGTCGAGGCCCGCTTTGACATCAATTCGGCTGTTGACCACGAATTTGCTGTCGCCTTTGACCAGTTCGCGGTATTGCGGATCGATTGCCACGGCGAACTGGATGCCTTTGGCGCTTAGTGTGCGCTCCAGCACCTGGCCTATCTGTATGCCGTGCAACATGAGAGGCTGACCGGCATCAATGCCGTAGCTTTCCGGTGCGGTCAGCGCCAGCGTCACAACGCCGGGTTGCTGTAGCGGTGTTTTATCGCCAGGCAGGATTACGAAATGGTTGCGCGGTTCGCCTTCACCGGGTACCAGTTCAAAGGTGCTGCCGGTCAACAGGCTGCTGATATTGGGGTTATTCAGCGTGAGCTTTGGACTGCGCAGTTCAATACGCGTGCCGTCGCGCAGCAGATTCACCACGCCGGGGTCAACGGTCATTTCGCCGGTCACTGCGCCGCCGGGATTCAGATTGAGTTTGGTTAGCGTACCGACTTCCAGCCCCTGATACATCAGCTTCGTTGAGTCAGCCTTGAGCCCTTCGCCGCTTGGTAGATCCAGTTTGATGATCACCCCACGCTGACTATGGGCCAGATCTTCATACAAACCGTATTCGTTCTCCTGCTCGGCAGGTTCCGAGCCTTCCGGCGAATCGAACGCGATGGCGCCATTGACCAGTGCCGCCAGGCTTTCAAGCTGCACCTGCGCGCCGCTCAGGCTGACATCGGCTTTTACGCCGGAGACGTTCCAGAAGCGGCTGCCTTTTTTCACCAGATGGGTGAAGCGCCGCTCGATAAGCACGTCGATGGTCACGCCTTCGGCGTTTTTATTGATGGTGTAATCGTAGACCCGGCCAACCGGGATTTTACGGAAATAGACAAGCGAGCCGCTGTTCAACGAGCCAAGATCAGGCGCTTTGAGGTGGATCATCAGGTCGCCGTTGTCGAGACGGTACTTGGGCTGGGTATCCAGCGCCGTAAAGTGATCCTGCGGTTCGCCTTTGCCGGGCATCATACCGATATAGTTACCGCCCACCAGCGCATCCAGCCCGGAAATCCCGGCCAGCGACGCTTTGGGTGTGACCAGCCAGAATTGGGTTTCGGTACGCAATGCATCCTTCAGATCGCTTTTAATGCTTACCGTGACGGCGATTTTATTCAGGTTTTCGCCGAGGCGGATGTCCTGTACCGTACCAACTTCGACGCCCTGATAACGCACGGGCGTTCGTCCGGCGACGATGCCGTCGGCGGAGACGAAGTCGATGGTCACGGTTGTGCCTCGCTCTTCGTAAGTGGTCCAGATAAGCCATCCGGCAATCAACATTGCAATGACCGGCAATAACCAGAATGGGGAAATGCGGCGTTTCGTTTTAATTCGCGCTTCAGTCGTCGAAGCGGGCGTTTCCTGACTCATGTGCGTCCCAAAGTAAGCGGCTGTCCAGCCATTCAACAGCAAGAATAGTCAATATTACTGCGGCGCCGAAATAAAACGCGGCAGGTCCCATCGTAAAAGCCAGTAACTGATCGCGATTGACCAGCGACATGGTAAGCGCAATCACAAACAAGTCCAGCATTGACCAGCGGCCAATCCAGGTGACAAAACGCAGCAGCAGAATGCGGGTGCGCAATCCCTGCTCGCATTTGAAATGAATGCTTATCAGCAGCGTCAGTAGCACCAGCACTTTCACGAACGGCACGACAATACTGGCAATAAACACCACGGCCGCCACGGCGATATTGCTGTTTGCCAGCGACACGATCCCCGAGAGGATGGTGTCTTCCTGACGTCCGCCATTAACATAAATGATCGATATCGGCAGTAAGTTCGCCGGAAGAAGAAAGACCAGCGCCGCAATCAGCGCTGCCCAGGTCTTTTGCAGACTGTGGCGACGGCGTTCGCGCAACGGGATGTGGCAACGCTGGCAACGGCCGCGGGCGTCCGGTTCGCCGGTATAATGGCAGCCAAGACAGACGCGTAATGTCGCTTTCGGCGTGCGGGCCGGGCGCGTTGGGTAAAACCGCTCCCACAGTTGTTCCACGTTAAGGTGAATAATGGTCAGCACGCTCAGTAGCATCAGCAGGCAATACGCCACCAGACCAATCCCCGGCTGCATATAAGCGTAATCGCTGACTTTGATCGACGCCACGCCGATACCGACGAGATAGATATCCAGCATGACCCACTCTTTGAGCCTTTCCAGCATCAACAGCACCGGGCGCAAATTCATACCGAGTTTATTGCCGAACCACATATAGGCAATTGCGGCGACCAGCGTGCCCGGCGCGCCGACGGTGCAGAAAAACACCATCGCCGCCGTGACCGGGTCCCCCTGGTTGGCCATCTGCCAGATCCCCTGCAGCAGACTCGCGTCAATGCGGGTGCCGAGCAGGATAATGCGCAGCAACGGTTCGCTATAGGCGAAGGGCATGAGGACGATCATGGTTATCGCCATCGCGGCGAGCCGGGTTAATGACCAGTCGCGTCCATCGCGGAGTTTAGCGTCGCAGCGCGGGCAATAAGCGCTTTGATAATTCTTCACAACCGGCAACATAAAAAGCGTGTCGCACTGCGGACATCGCTGATAATGTGCCTGTGGCAAAGGTTCTCCCATCGAATGAAAAGTCAGCTTTTCGCCGGGTAATACCGTTCTGGGTTTAAGTGCCATTTAATGGTCAGATTAATATTTGGGTATGTTTATATTAAATCATGAAATGATTCATCTTGAGCATAAGCGCATTTAATGCTTATTTTAACAAGCTGGATACAGAATCAGACAACTAAGTGGTTATTTAATGAACAAAGTAAACTTTTACGCGGACCTTAACCGTGATTTTCAGGCATTGATGACAGGGGAGACAAGTGTGCTGGCAACGCTTGCCAATACCAGCGCGCTGTTATTTGAACGATTAGAAGGGGTTAACTGGGCCGGGTTTTATCTGCTGGAAGGCGATACCCTGGTTCTCGGCCCGTTCCAGGGCAAAATTGCCTGCGTCCGCATTCCGGTCGGGAAGGGCGTTTGTGGTACCGCCGTTGCGACAGCCACCGTACAGCGCGTGGCCGATGTTCACGCTTTTGACGGGCATATCGCCTGTGATTCCGCCAGTAATGCAGAAATCGTATTGCCGATTACCGTTAATGGGCAAATCATTGGCGTGCTGGATATCGACAGCACCGAATTTGGCCGCTTTGAGGCTGAAGACGAACAGGGCCTGCGGGAACTGGTAGGCCACCTCGAGAAGGTGCTTGCCGGACAGATTACTCAAAATTATTTGCGACTCGTGCATGATAAGCAACGGATAACGTGGCAATTGCTGATGGCGTCATTATAATGTCGCCTGTTCATGCCTGCGCCACGTTGGCAACGTCCGTTGTAATCAGGAAATTTCATGGAAAATCAACCTAAGTTGAACAGCAGTAAAGAAGTTATTGCCTTTCTGGCCGAACGTTTTCCCCAGTGCTTCAGCGCTGAAGGTGAAGCGCGTCCGCTGAAAATCGGCATTTTTCAGGATTTGGTCGCGCGCGTAGAAGGGGAGATGAATCTCAGCAAAACCCAACTGCGTTCAGCTCTGCGTCTCTACACCTCCAGTTGGCGGTATCTGTACGGTATCAAACTTGGCGCGACCCGCGTCGATTTGGATGGCAACCCGTGCGGCGAGCTCGACGAGCAGCATGTTGAACATGCGCGTAAACAGCTTGAAGAAGCCAAAGCGCGGGTTCAGGCCCAGCGGGCGGAACAGCAGGCCAAAAAACGCGAAGCCGCGATTGCCGCAGGCGAACAGCCAGACGCCCCGCGCCGCGAGCGTAAACCGCGTCCGGCTCCGCGCCGTAGCGAAAATGCCGAGCGCAAACCGCGTCCTGCTAAACCTGCCGCGAAAGCGCCTCAGGTGGTACGTGAAGAGCGCCATACCCCGGTTTCTGACATCTCTGCACTGAATGTTGGCCAGGCGATTAAAGTCAAAGCGGGTAATAACGCGATGGATGCCACTGTACAAGAGATCACGAAAGACGGCGTCCGTGTACAGTTGACTTCTGGTATGTCGATGCTTGTACGCGCAGAACATTTATTGTTCTGATACGGAGGTCAACCCGGGCATGAACACATTTCTTAAGCTCACCGCCGTGGGCCTGCTATTTTTAGCAGGCCAGGCGGTCGCTGTTGAAGACATCACCAGTGCGTCGCAAATTCCTGTTTTGAAGGAAGAAGCGCAGCACGCGACGGTGAGCGAGCGCGTTACCTCGCGCTTTACCCGTTCTCATTACCGCCAGTTTGATCTGGATGGCGCGTTTTCCGCCAAAATTTTTGATCGTTATCTGAACCTGCTGGATTACAGCCACAACGTGCTGTTAGCCAGTGATGTTGAAGAGTACGCCAAAAAGAAAAATCAGCTGGGCGATGAACTGCGCTCCGGCAAACTGACCGTCTTTTACGATTTATATAATCTGGCGCAAAAACGCCGCTTTGAGCGTTATCAGTACGCCCTGAAAGTGCTTGAGCGCCCGATGGATTTTACCGGCAACGACACTTACGAGCTTGATCGCAGTAAAGCGCCGTGGCCGAAAACCGAAGCGGAACTTAACCAGTTATGGGACAGCAAAGTTAAGTATGACGAGCTGAGCCTGAAACTGACCGGTAAAACGGACAAAGAAATCCGGGAAACCCTCACTAAACGTTATAAATTCGCGATTCGTCGTCTCGCGCAGACCAACAGCGAAGATGTGTTCTCGCTGGCGATGACCGCTTTCGCGCACGAAATCGATCCGCATACCAATTACCTTTCGCCGCGGAATACCGAGCAGTTTAATACCGAAATGAGTCTGTCTCTGGAAGGTATCGCGCGGTATTGCAGATGGACGACGACTACACCGTGATTAACTCCATGGTGGCGGGTGGTCCGGCAGCGAAAAGTAAAGCCATTACCGTGGGCGATCGCATTGTCGGCGTAGGCCAGACCGGGCAATCCATGCAGGATGTCATCGGCTGGCGTCTCGATGATGTGGTGGCGTTGATTAAAGGTCCGAAGGGCAGCAAAGTCCGGCTGGAAATTTTACCTGCGGGCAAGGGCACCAAAACCCGTATCGTGACGCTGACCCGCGAGCGTATTCGTCTGGAAGATCGCGCGGTGAAAATGACCGTGAAGACCGTCGGCAAGCAGAAAGTCGGCGTGCTGGATATTCCTGGCTTCTACGTTGGGTTAACCGACGATGTTAAAGTCCAGTTGCAAAAGCTGGAGAAACAGAACGTTAGCGCGGTGATCATCGATCTGCGTACTAACGGCGGCGGCGCGCTTACTGAAGCGGTATCGCTCTCCGGCCTGTTTATTCCAAGTGGCCCGGTGGTGCAGGTACGTGATAACAACGGCAAGGTGCGTGAAGACAGCGACACCGACGGCGTAGTTTATTACAAAGGCCCGCTGGTGGTCATGGTCGACCGCTTTAGTGCTTCTGCGTCGGAAATATTCGCTGCGGCAATGCAGGATTATGGTCGCGCGCTGATTGTCGGCGAGCCGACGTTTGGTAAAGGCACCGTTCAGCAATTCCGTTCGCTGAACCGCATTTACGATCAGATGCTGCGCCCCGAATGGCCGGCGTTGGGTTCTGTGCAGTACACCATTCAGAAGTTCTATCGCGTGAATGGCGGCAGTACCCAGCGTAAAGGCGTGACGCCGGATATCATCATGCCGACAGGCAATGAAGAAACCGAAACGGGCGAGAAGTTTGAAGATAATGCGCTGCCCTGGGATAGCGTGGATGCTGCCACCTTCGTGAAAGCCGGCGATCTGACGCCGTTTGGCCCGCAGTTGCTTAAGGCCCACGATGAACGCATCGCGAAAGATCCGGAGTTCCAGTACATCATCAAAGACATTGCGCGTTATAACGCAATGAAGGATAAGCGTAACTTCGTCTCTTTAAACCTCGCACAGCGTGAAAAAGAGAACGATGAAGAGGACGCGACGCGTCTGGCGCGCATTAACGATCGTTATAAGCGCGAAGGCAAGCCGCCGCTCAAGAAACTGGACGACTTACCTAAGGATTATCAGGAAGCTGATCCTTATCTTGATGAAACGGTTCATATCGCGCTTGACCTGGCGAAGCTGGATAAAGCGAAAACCGCAGAACAGCCCGCAGCCAGTAAATAACCCCTCCAACAGGCACAAGACATTGTGCCTGTTTTTTTACCTGTCTCTTTTTCCCGTAAGACGAATGTGACAAAATGTAAAGATTCGTATTTCTAGTCACTTACCGCACGCCCGAACTTGAAAACAAAGCATTTAGCCATACGATGTGAGTAATCGCATAACGCGTACTGGTAAATTGAGGTTAAAAGAAAATTATGATGCGTATCGCGCTTTTCCTGTTAACTAACCTGGCGGTGATGTTGGTCTTCGGCCTGGTGCTCAGCCTGACAGGGATCCAGTCCAGCAGTGTTCAGGGCTTGATGATCATGGCGCTGTTATTTGGTTTTGGCGGTTCGTTTGTGTCGCTATTGATGTCCAAGTGGATGGCTTTACGCGCTGTGGGCGGGGAAGTTATCGAGCAGCCGCGTAACGCCACCGAACGCTGGCTGATGGATACCGTCGCGCAGCAGTCGCGCCAGGCGGGTATCGCTATGCCGCAGGTGGCGGTATATCACGCGCCGGACATTAACGCGTTTGCCACAGGCGCACGCCGCGATGCGTCGCTGGTGGCCGTCAGCACCGGGTTGTTGCAAAACATGAGCCGCGATGAAGCGGAAGCGGTGATTGCCCATGAGATAAGCCATATCGCCAATGGCGACATGGTGACCATGACGCTGATTCAGGGCGTAGTGAACACCTTTGTTATTTTCATTTCGCGCATTATTGCCCAGATCGCCTCCGGGTTTTTGTCCGGCAACCGTGACGACGGCGAGCAAAGCAATGGTAATCCGCTGATCTATTTTGCGGTCGCAACGGCGCTGGAACTGGTATTTGGTATTCTGGCAAGCATCATCACCATGTGGTTCTCCCGTTATCGTGAGTTCCATGCGGATGCAGGCTCAGCGAAACTGGTGGGCCGCGAGAAGATGATTGCTGCGCTGCAACGCCTGAAAACCAGTTACGAGCCGCAGGAAGCCAGCAGCATGATGGCGTTCTGTATCAATGGTAAGTCTAAATCGCTCAGCGAACTGTTTATGACGCACCCGCCGCTGGATAAACGTATCGAAGCCCTGCGTACCGGGCAGTATCTGAAGTAAGCGAAAGCGTTATTGTAAAAAGCGTGCCAGCGGCACGCTTTTTTTATGCTGCGGCTTTAGCCGTGATGCGCAATACGCTGACCAGCGCGGCGACCGTCGCCAGAATACCCGCTAACAGGAGCGAAGCATGTTCTCCGGCATTGCTGAAATGAGTGAACATCAATGCCACCAGCGCGGCGCCCGTGCCTTGCCCGAGCAGGCGAGCCGTGCCTAACATTCCGCTGGCACCGCCGCTACGATGCCGCGGAGCGGCGGAAACAATAGTGTGGTTATTGGGTGACTGGAATAAACCGAATCCAGCGCCACACAGTATCATGCGCCAGATAATATCCACATTGCCCGGATCCGTCGGTAACCAGGCGAGACTAAACAATCCGCAGGCCATAACTGCCAGACCCAACCCCCCTAACAAACCTGCGTGAATGCGCTCCACCAGATAGCCTGATAACGGCGCGACAACCATTGTCGCCAGCGGCCAGGGCGTTAATAAAAGCCCCGTCTGCACTTCACTTAAGCCGAGCGTGGTTTGCATAAAAAAGGGAAGTGAGACCAGCGCCAGCATTTGGGCGGTAAAAGAACACACCGAGGTGCCAATCGACAGCGAAAACAGCGGTATCTTCAATAAATCAACGGGCAGTAACGGAACCGGCAACCGCAACTGGCGATGCACAAAAATCGTACCTGTTATCGCCAGCGCCACGAGCTGGAGAGCCAAAATCCAGTCGAAACCCCCGTCGGCGTAGTTCCCCAGGGCGGTAATCAGCAGGCCAAAGGTCAGGGCGTTCATGACGGCGCTGGGAAAATCGAAGCGCTGCTGCGATTTGTGCTGATTGGGGGGCAAAAAACGAATGGCCAGCACCAGCGCGATCAAACCGAGAGGAACATTGATTAAAAATAACCAGTGCCATGTGGCAACCGACAGGATTGCCGCAGCGATGGTTGGGCCAGCAGCGGCAGAAGCCGCGACAATTAACGAGTTGATACCCATCCCGCGCCCCAGATAGCGTTGTGGGTAAATCATACGGATAAGCGCCACGTTGACGCTCATCAATGCCGCGCCACCCAGTCCCTGAAGGATGCGAAGCAGGGTTAACATCTCAAGCGAACGCGAAAACGCGCAGAGTAATGAGGCGACGACAAATACGCCCAGACCATACTGATAGACCCGGCGGTAGCCAAACATATCGCCGAGAAAGGAGAGCGTCAGTAGCGTGGCGACAATGGCGATTTGATAGGCGTTGATGATCCAGATGCTGCTGGCTGGCGTGGCATTCAGATCGTGTGCTATCGAAGGGAGCGCCACGTTAGCGATGGTGCCGTCGAGCACCGCCATCATGATGCCGATGGCGATAGTCAGGATTGCGCCGTATCGCTGGGGAACAGGTAAACCATCAGAGACCGTTTTTTCCATTTCTTTTACCGTCAAAAAATGCCAGAGACATTGATGGACCTACTTTAGCCCGAAACCGCCGTTCCGGGTTAATGTAAGTGTTGCGTCGCAGATTTATAACATCAGGTCATAGATGCATTGCGGCAGCAGGGCCAGGTACTTATAATAAAAACCGGTTCTAATTTTTATAAAACAAATGCGTTTGAGGTGATGAATGGCAATCGCAGATTTGGATAAACAGCCTGATTCTGTTTCCTCTGTGTTGAAAGTTTTCGGAATTTTGCAGGCGCTAGGCGAAGAACGCGAAATTGGCATTACCGAGTTATCGCAGCGCGTCATGATGTCAAAAAGCACGGTGTACCGCTTTTTGCAGACGATGAAATCGTTAGGATATGTCGCCCAGGAAGGGGAGTCCGAAAAGTATTCCCTCACGCTGAAATTGTTTGAGTTAGGTGCGAAAGCCTTACAGAACGTCGATCTGATCCGCAGCGCGGATATTCAGATGCGCGAACTGTCCCATCTGACAAAAGAGACTATTCACCTGGGCGCGCTGGACGAAGACAGCATTGTTTACATCCATAAGATTGATTCGATGTATAACCTGCGTATGTATTCGCGCGTCGGCCGTCGTAATCCGCTCTATAGCACAGCTATTGGCAAAGTGTTGCTGGCGTGGCGTGACCGTGATGAAGTCCGCCAGATCCTTTCAGAAGTGGAGTACAAGCAAAGCACACCGCGTACCGTGACCAGCACGGATGCGCTGATGCCGGTACTGGATAAGGTTCGTGAACAGGGCTTCGGCGAAGATAACGAAGAGCAGGAAGAAGGGCTGCGTTGTATCGCGGTGCCGGTGTTCGACCGTTTTGGCTTCGTGATCGCCGGGCTGAGTATTTCATTCCCGACGCTGCGTTTTTCTGAAGAGCGTTTGCATGAGTATGTCGCGATGCTGCACGGCGCGGCGCGGAAGATTTCCGAACAGTTAGGGTATAACGACTACCCGTTTTAAGCAGAAACCGCAGCCATGACTGCGGTTTTTTTTAGTTATCTATGACGGTTTCGCTTTTACGTAATACCGGGCATTGAGAGATACCGATCAGGCCGCTCTCGGAATGAATAAATTGCACGGTGACAATCTGGCGCGCCGTCAGATAACTGCACTGGATCCCCAGACCTGCCACATTGGTGTGACTGCCGGTTAAAATCCCATAGCCGCTGAATAACAGGGCCAGCCATACCAGCGCGGCCAGCGCGATAAGACGAAATATCCATCGCATTCTCATTTCCTCCGGGTAAACTTTCTGTGTGAACTATGACGTTTTACCACGCATCGCCCTTTGAAAATTCTTAATTAGCCTGATTATTAGTAGCGTGATGATTGGTTTAAGATCCTCGTGTTAGGCTGACAGGAAGTTGAGTCATACTGGAGCTATCAGTGAAGAAATTGAAATGGGCGCTGCTGGTCGTTGCGTTGCTGCTGTGTCTGCTGCTATGGGCGCAAACGCTGAACGCCATGTGCGATCAGGACGTTCCGTTTTTCAGCGGAATTTGCATCATCAACAAATACATTCCCTGGTGAATGAATTTTTGCTTTGTCGATGTGCTTGATGTCGTCCGGTGCTACACTACTGCGCTTTAGTGAGGTGGTTTATGAATGACATGATTAATTCAGGTGCATTGAATATCGCATCTTTGGCTGTTTCTTTAGTAATTCTGGTGGTGGGGCTGATCGCCTGGTTTTTTGTTAATCGTGCAAGCGTAAAAGCCAATGAGCAGATTGCCCTGCTTGAAGCCTTGCTCGATCAGCAAAAGCGCCAGACGGTATTGTTGCGCAGAATTTGCGAAGCGAATGAGCCGGAACCTGAGACTGCTGAGGCACCGGTTGAAAAAACGCAGGATGACGATGGTTTTATTCGTCTGGTTGCTGAACGTTAAACGGTTTCGCAAAGGCTGAGAGGCACCTCAGGTGGCCTGGTCAAATCCCTGGTACGATCCTACAAAACCGCATCATCTCAAAGGCGGGTTTCGTAATCTGTACCCGTCAGGGCCAGGCCCTGGAGATTATCAACGCTGGCAGCAGGCGCGCAAAGCTAATGGTTATCCCCACGCGCCAAAACAGGGCTATCCGGGGTTTATTCAGCAATGGTGGCAACCCGCCGATTTTCACGCGGCGGGCGAGGGCGTCTGGTGGTTAGGCCATGCCTCGCTATTGTTCGCTTTACAGGGCCAGTTTATTCTTACCGACCCGATATTTTCTCAACGCGCGTCACCCTTAACCTTTTACGGCCCTCAACGCAAAACACCCTTACCCTTTGCGCCCTCTGATTTTCCGCAGCTGGATGCGGTACTGATTTCCCATAACCATTATGACCATCTGGATCGCGCCACGATCCGGTTCCTGCGTCGACATTCGCCTGAAGCCACCTATTTTGTGCCGCTGGGACTGAAAGCGTGGTTACGTCGCCAGGGAATTACGCGCATTGTCGAACTGGACTGGTGGCAAGCCTGGACGCATGGCGGACTGGTGTATACGGCCGTTCCGGCGCAGCACTGGAGCATGAGAACGCCGTGGGATAGAAACCGGTCGCTGTGGTGCGGCTGGACCATCGAATCTTCCCATTTTCGCGCATGGTTTTGCGGCGACAGTGGTTACCATCCTTTTCTTCACGACGTAAAAGACCGGCTCGGGCCGATAGATTTCGCCGCTATACCCATCGGCGCTTACGCACCGCGATGGTTCATGGCAGCAAATCATATGGATCCGTCAGATGCGGTGACGTTATGGCAGTCGCTCGATCGCCCCCTTGCCATTCCCATCCACTGGGGTGTATTCGAACTGGCGGATGAATCGCTGGACGCACCGCCAGAAGAGTTACTTAGGGCATTAGAGAGTGCGCATGAACTAACACCCCGATTTAAGCCCATCAAAATCGGTCAATATTTATCCTTTAGCAAAGCGTGATATAAGCTTTAATTATTATGTTATTACCTGTCTGAAAATATATCTTTCTTAAACCACCGAAATAAAGGGAGAGGAGTTCACCTGTTCTGTCATTATCTTGTCATTATTTTGGTGCAATTATTTAACCTTATTCAGGGAAACTAAATGAATTGTCAATACCAGTAATGTTGTGATGATTCCCGCAAAATAAGTAAGGATGCGCTGTATATGCAAAATATTTGGCTTTTCATCGCAATATGACGTTTTTGAGCGCTTTTTTTTGCGCGTTACGTGGACGACTTTCCAGGTTTAGGCTATGTTGAAAAGGTTGTCAGATTGCTGCGTGGTTGCCGAAGGACCTTAGTGCTCAAGGCTTATCATATCAGCGTGTTACGCGTTGCCTCTGGGGTAGGGCGTAGTCACTTATTGATTTGTGCGGCAGATCGATACACGTTCAAAAATGGCTTGCCATTATATACGTTGTATGTGATAACATTTTTTGGGTCAAACGAGGTATAGTTCTGTTTATGTGTGGCATTTTCAGTAAAGAAGTCCTGAGTAAACACGTTGTCGTTGAATACTGCTTCTCTGCCGAACCTTTTATTAGTGCCTCATGCAGTAATGTCTCAGTTTTCACTCAATGAAGCCTGCGGGCGAAGAATACAATTTAAGGAATTTGCAAAATGGCAAAGATCAAAGGTCAAGTTAAGTGGTTCAACGAGTCTAAAGGTTTTGGTTTCATTACTCCGGCAGACGGCAGCAAAGATGTATTCGTACACTTCTCTGCAATCCAGGGTAACGGCTTCAAAACTCTGGCCGAAGGCCAGAACGTAGAGTTCGAAATTCAGGACGGCCAGAAAGGCCCGGCAGCAGTTAACGTAACTGCTATCTGATCGAATTTCTGAGGCGGTGCTTATGGCATCGTTTTCGTGAAAAAGCCCCGCAATGCGGGGCTTTTTTATTGCCGCAATCTTATCGGGGCCTCCGAATCAGGCTACACTTGCGCCCTTTAGGCTATTCGGAGTTTCCATGTTCACTTGTCCTCTTTGTCATTCCCCGCTGAGCGAAAACAGTAAAAGCTACGCATGTCCGCAGGGGCATCAGTTCGATAAAGCAAAAGAAGGGTATGTGAATTTGCTGCCGGTGCAGTTTAAGCATTCAAAGCAGCCGGGTGACAATAGCGAAATGATGCAGGCGCGCCGGGCATTCCTGGATGCCGGGCATTATCAGCCTCTGCGCGATCGGGTCGCCGGATTGCTTGAACAGCGATTGATGCCACAATCGCAGGCCATCCTGGATATCGGCTGCGGCGAAGGGTATTACACTGCGGCGTTTGCCGGGGTAGCTAAACAGTGCGGCGCGAAGACTTTCGGGCTGGACGTGTCTAAAGTGGCCGTGCGCTACGGCGCAAAGCGCTATGGTGACGTGATTTTTTGCGTGGCCTCAAGCCATCGCTTGCCTTTCGACGACGCGTCTCTGGATGCCATTGTGCGTATTTATGCACCCTGTAATGCGCAGGAGCTGGCCCGCACCGTGAAGCCTGGCGGAATGGTTTTAACCGTCGCCCCAGGTCCACGCCATCTGATGCAGCTAAAAGGGCTGGTTTATGATCAGATTGTATTGCATCAGCCGGATACAGAAAGCCTGGCGGGCTTTACGCTGACAGAAGAGAGTCAACTTGCCTACATGATGACGTTAAACGCCGGTGAAACCGCCGCGTTATTACAGATGACGCCTTTTGCGTGGCGTGCACGCCCGGAAGTATGGACAGCAATGAAAAGCGTGACGGCATTTGAGTGTGAAACGGATTTTTGTATTCGCGTATGGACTCGTGACGCTTAAGCGAAGTGACTCCACAGGATCTGCGCGCCAATCCCGATTAAAACCAGACCGCCGAGGATTTCGGCGCGCTTACCCAGCAGCGGGCCGATAAACCGGCCCAGCATAATGCCCAGCGTCGACATAATAAACGTCGCGCAGCCAATCGCCAGGGCGGTATAAACGATATTAGCCTTGAGAAATGCCAGGCCTACGCCCACGGCCATGGCGTCGATGCTGGTCGCAAACGCAGTGGTCACCAGTAACCAGAAGCTGTGGCGGCGGAGCTCTGCTTTTTCTTCATCGGAGGTTGAACGTAAACCTTCAACCATCATTCGAATACCAAGAAAGGTTAGCAGAATAAAGGCGATCCAGTGGTTCCATTCGAGGACGAAATGGGTGGCGAAAACACCCAGCGCCCAGCCAATTAACGGTGTCAGCGTTTCGATAATGCCGAATACCAGACCGATGCGGATCGCGTGAGAAAGCTTAGGCTTATGCAGTGTGGCACCTTTGCCAATCGATGCTGCGAAAGCATCCATCGACATGCCAAATGCGAGCAGAAGAGTTGCGGAAAGATTCATTCATGCGTCCTGACCGGGATATCCATATACACAATCACTGCCCCGGTAATCAGCAGTGAATGTGCCTATGGTCTCGCCTGACTGCATGAAACACAGTCCGTACGCGCCACGTTTTACAACGAGTATGTTGACACGTACATTTCCTGAATATCGGAAATCGGCTACTCCCCAACGACGGGCGCAACATTACCATATTCAGGAAATATAAAACAACCCGCAAAAGTTGTTATTTTTCAATCCAGTTGATAACGGTTTTCATTTAGCTGGAATGGTAATAAAAACGTTAATAAATAGTTTTAAGCTGGCTCAGAAAATAATATAGCCAGCGCTATATCTGTGCTTAATTAAAATACAAAAACATAGCCATGGATAATATGCAACTTATTGAGTAATAACAAGAAGTTTATAAATTCTCTCCAGATCGTCTATTTTCTTCACTCGCACAAGCAGTCGCCGCTGTTCTAATTGCATTACCAGTACGCCGTCTTCTGATAAATTCATGCCTTTAATGCGGTTATATTCTATCCAGACATTGGCGAAGAAAAAGCCATGGGTTTTGAAAATGATCTTTGGCTGGCGTAACCAAAAAAGGTAAATAGCCAATAGCGCCAGCGCGCCTAACAGCCAGGTCGTTAACAGAGCGCCCTGGGCGGCGAGATTGTTGTAAATCAAAATGCACACCAGGCCGACAAAAATGGCACCGTCCACGCGGCTGCGTCGCAGCAAGGGCAGGGCCAGCAAAGTTTTCCCTTTGCGTGCGGGCATGATGACCTCGTCATAAATCGCCCATGCCAGCAGAACGATGATAAGCAGGATGAGAACCCAGTCCGTCAGCGTCATGTATGCTCCACAATAAAAAACCGGGAGCGTGCCCCCGGTTGTAAACCTCAGGAAAACCGTATCTTACAGCCCTAACAGGCCGACCGCATAGCCTGCGATACCAATGACGAAGAAGCCAACGATGATCCACAGTGGGTTAACTTTCTTACGCAGCAGCCACATACAGGCGAAGGTAAGCAGTAGCGGCACCAGACCAGGCATCAACTGATCGAGAATGGTCTGCACCGTGGTCACTTTTTCGGCACCGGTCTGGTCCGTGATACGTGAGACCACCAGTGGAATATTGACGTGCGTCCATTTGTTGACCAGCGCCCCCATCACAAACAGACCGAGAATTGATGCCCCCTCGGTCAGTTTTTGCAGGAAGCCACCCCCCATATCTTTAACGATATCGATCCCTTTGCGATAACCGTATGCCACGCCGTAATAGCGTGTCGCCAGGCGAACCGCGTTAAACAGAATGAAAAACAGCAACGGACCGAGCAAACTGCCGCTCATGGCGATGCCCGCCCCCAGGGCAGCGAAAACCGGGCGCACGGTACCCCAGAAGATAGGATCGCCCACGCCCGCCAGCGGGCCCATCAAGCCGACTTTAATCCCGTTGATGGCGCCATCCTCGATTTCAGCACCGTTTGCGCGCTTCTCTTCCATTGCAAGCGTTACGCCCAGAACCGGCGCGGCAACATAAGGGTGGGTATTGAAAAACTCCAGGTGACGTTTAATCGCCTGACGGCGCGCCTCGTTATTTTCCGGATACAGACGTTTAATCGCCGGGATCATAGAGAAGCAAAAACCCAGCGCCTGCATACGTTCAAAGTTCCACGAACCCTGAAACAGGTTTGAGCGAATGAACACACCGCGAATGTCGCTCGGGGTCAGTTTCTTCTCAGTCGTGGTAGTGGTAGTAGTGGTTTTTGTCATATCAACCATGTCGCTCACCTGCTAGTCCAGTTCGTTATCAAGGTCGTTAGCGCCAGCCGCCTGAACAGGCGCCGCAGCGGAACGGTTGTATTTCGGGCTCAGTTGGATGTAGAGGACAGCCATCACTGCGCCAATCACACCCAGGGCGACCAGGTTGAAATTAGTAAACGCCGCGGTAACGAAGCCAAGGTAGAAGAACGGCATCAGATAGCCCGCACGCATCATATTGATAACCATCGCGTAACCGACCACCACAATCATGCCGCCGGCAATATTCAGACCGCTGGTTACCACTTCCGGGATGGCATTCAGCATGCCCTGAACTTCGCTGGTGCCCACTGAAACGGCAACGATAACCGCCGGGATGGCGATACGCATTGCCTGCAGGAACAGCGAAGAAACGTGTATCCAGGACAAGGCCGTGAGATTGCCTTTTTCCGCCGCGCTATCTGCCGCGTGCTGGAAAGCCACGGTAATAGTACGCACGATAATGGTCAGAACCTGACCCGCCGCAGCCAGTGGGATCGCCAGCGCGATACCGGCGCCGATGCTTTGGTGCCCGGCAATAACCAGAACGGTTGAAATGATTGACGCCAGCGCCGCATCAGGGGCCACCGCCGCACCGATGTTCATCCAGCCAAGCGCGATCATTTCCAGGGTACCGCCGATAACGATGCCGGTCTTCATATCGCCCAGCACGGCCCCAATGAGGGTACAAGCGACAAGCGGACGGTGGAACTGAAATTCATCGAGTACCGACTCCATACCCGCGATACACGCGACGATGAACACCAGCACAATCTGAAGAGTGGTAATCTCCATTGTACTTCTCCTGTAACATTGACAGACTTAAGTGTGAGAGCTGAAAAACGTGAATTCGCGAACGTGTTAAGGTGTGACTTTGCGGATCAGATCCATCATTTTCAGTTTTTGATCGTTGGAGACTTTGCGAACTTCAAGCTCAATCCCCCGTTCATTCAGCTTGTTGAACGCGTCAATATCTTTGCTGTCGACGGAAACCGCATTGTTGACCTGAGTTTTCCCTTGCCGGTAGGCCATCCCGCCAATATTCACCGACGAGATTTTCACGCCGCCTTCCACGACGCGCTCGACATCGGTTGGATTGGTGAACAGCAGCATCACGCGTTCGCCTGCGTATTTCGGGTTGTTATAAACACGGATCATTTTCGCGACATCCACCACATGCGCGGTTACGCCGGGTGGCGCCACTTGGGTTAATAATGTTTTACGGACTGTATCGGCAGCCACTTCGTCGCTCACGACGATAATGCGCGATACATTGGTTTCTTTCGTCCAGCGGGTGGCGACCTGGCCGTGAATCAAACGGTCGTCAATACGGGCGAGGCCGATGACCATATAATCATTCGGGCCCATGGGCTTAGCGGGGGCCGCCGCTTTCGGCGCTGCGGCAGCAGCGGGTGCGGTTTTTTCAGGCTGTTTGGCTTTCAGGGATTTTACGCCTTCGCGGCCGGTTTCAACGGCCAGCGCGACCAGTTCGTCGAAGGACGGGTTATCGTCCCGGGCCATTAAAGTTTCCACCAGCATCGGAATATTAACGCCAGCGATGACTTCGTAATGGTCTTTATCCACCACAATGCGGCTGGCTGCGTTAAACGGGCTGCCGCCCCATGTGTCTACGAGAAACAACACACCTTGCTGGGTATCAAGTTTTGCTAACTGTGCGTTGTACTTCTCGATCAGTGTTTCCGCATTCTCGCCGGGAACAAAATCAATCCAACCCACATTTTCTTGCTCGCCCAACAGCATCTCAGCGGTTTTGAGCAATTGCTCAGCGGCCCAACCGTGAGTGCCTATGACAATAGCAATAGTCACGTGTTACCTCCTTCATTGAATTAACACCCTCATTACGAGAGCATCGCGAATCTTTAGCGGTTTACCGAATCGATTCAGATAAGGTGTTGACTGAGATTTAGCTTAATCCGTGATTTATTTTAGATACCGAAAAAATAATTTATGTGATGAAGATCCGTAATTTAGCTTTAGCGACTGCGTGAAAATTTGTGCTAAAAATTATGGGTGATGACTGTGTCAGCAAAATTGCAAATTCAGGTAAATCTTTGCAAAAGGCTGATTCCGTTTGCTAATGTATGCTTCTTACTAATTTTCAGGAGTAGCGGGCAGTAGCCCACCCTATGGACCGTCACCGACGTCATTTCACTTTCGCCTGTTCACAGGCCGCTCGTCATCCCGACGCCTCATACCTAATCTTAGCCACTGTTTTTGCGCCCGCGAATTGTGCGGTGCCGTTTAGTCATTCCTGCGACAGGAGCCTGTTATGGAATTATTAATGGACCCCTCGATTTGGGTGGGTTTGCTGACGCTTGTGGTACTGGAAATCGTTCTCGGTATTGATAACCTGGTTTTCATCGCCATCCTTGCGGATAAACTGCCACCTAAGCAGCGTGATAAAGCGCGTCTTATTGGTCTGTCCCTGGCGTTGATTATGCGTTTGGGGCTGTTGTCGTTAATTTCCTGGATGGTGACGTTGACGCGTCCGCTGTTCACCGTGATGGATTTCACCTTCTCAGGCCGCGACTTGATCATGCTGCTCGGGGGCTTGTTCCTGTTGTTTAAAGCCACCACGGAATTGCATGAGCGGCTGGAAAATAAACAGCACGACAGCGCCCACGGTAAAGGGTATGCCAGTTTCTGGGTTGTGGTGGTGCAGATTGTGATCCTTGATGCCGTCTTCTCGCTGGATGCCGTTATCACAGCGGTAGGCATGGTGAACCATCTGCCGGTGATGATGGCAGCAGTAGTGATCGCGATGGCGGTAATGCTGTTGGCGTCGAAACCGCTGACGCGCTTTGTGAACCAACATCCGACGGTGGTTGTGCTCTGTCTGAGCTTCCTGTTGATGATCGGTCTGAGTCTGGTCGCGGAAGGTTTCGGTTTCCATATCCCGAAAGGCTATCTGTACGCTGCTATTGGCTTCTCGATCCTGATCGAACTGTTTAATCAGATTGCCCGTCGCAACTTCGTTAAGCACCAGTCGCGCCTGCCGTTGCGCGCCCGCACTGCGCAATCCATCCTGAGCCTGATGGGCGGCGGAAAAAGAGGCGCTGTTCAGCCGGAAACGGAAGGCACGGCGATGGTGCCGGTTCCGATGGAATCGTTCGCCCATGAAGAGCGTTACATGATTAACGGCGTGCTGACTCTGGCGTCACGTTCATTGCGCAGCATCATGACGCCGCGTGGTGAGATCAGTTGGGTAGACGCCGAACTGAGCGTTGACGAAATCCGTGAACAGCTGCTGTCTTCTCCCCACAGCCTGTTCCCGGTATGTCGTGGCGAGCTGGACGAAGTGATCGGCATTGTTCGGGCGAAAGAGTTGCTGGTGGCGCTGGAAGAAGGTGTTGATGTGGCGGCAATCGCCGCGGCGTCTCCCGCTATTGTGGTGCCGGAAACACTTGATCCGATCAACCTGTTAGGCGTGCTGCGTCGCGCACGCGGCAGCTTTGTTATCGTCAATAACGAATTTGGCGTGGTGCAGGGTCTTGTCACGCCGCTGGATGTTCTGGAAGCGATTGCCGGAGAGTTTCCGGACGCTGACGAAACGCCGGAAATCGTCGCCGATGGTGATGGCTGGTTAGTGAAAGGCGGGACCGATCTTCACGCACTGCAACAGCATCTGGATGTCTCGACGCTGGTGAATGATGAAGATGATATCGCCACCGTAGCCGGCCTGGTGATTGCGGTTAACGGTCAAATCCCTCGCGTAGGCGATGTGCTTGATGTCCCGCCGCTGCGCATCACCATCGTCGAAGCCAATGACTATCGCGTCGATCTGGTACGAATCGTTAAAGACGAACCCGAGCACGACGAAGAAGAGTAATCACCGCAAGGTCAATGCTGACATAGGTTGATCTTTTTTGGCGGCAGGTGGCGGTAAGTCACCTGCCAGCCAGCGCGGAAAATCGGCAATCGGCATCGGTTTCGCATATAAATAGCCTTGCAGCACCGCCACGCCGTGACGACGTAAATAACCTTCCTGCTGTTCAGTCTCCACGCCTTCCGCCACCAGCGCGATCTTCAACCGTTTGCCCAGCGCGATAATAATATCCGTTACCGTCGAGTTGACCGCGTCGGTCCCAATCGCTGCGGTGAAGGTTTTATCAATTTTCAGCACGTTAGGGTGCAGCCGTTCCAGATAGGACAACGAACTCTGCCCGGTGCCAAAATCATCAATCGCCAGTTGCACCCCCATCTGATGCAATTCCCGAACCACCCGGTAATCCATATCCGGCAACGCATCGCGTTCGGTCAGTTCCAGCATTAACTGCTGTTTGGGTTTTTCAGGGAACCAGATACGTTTCAGATCCTTGATGATCACCCCCTGATGGAAATGGCTTGCCGCGACGTTAATACTGATGTGGAACTGCTCGGAGGCAGGAAACAGATGGAGATGGCGCACGGTTTCGGCCAGTACGTAACGGGTCAGCGGGGCGATCAAATCCTGTTGCTCGGCGAGAGGAATAAACACATCCGGTGAAATCCATCCCTGGCGCGGATTCTTCCAGCGCAGCAGAATTTCCACGCCGGTACAGCGCCTGTCACGCGCCCGTACCAGCGGCTGACAAAAAACTTCGAATTCATGGGCGGCGATGCCAAGGTTAATTTCCCAGGAAAAACTCATACGCGTAGCGCTGGCCAGCCAGGTGATATAACCGATCAGCAGGCTCAGCATGATGGCCAGCGGCAACTGTTCAGGAAGACCCTGAAGCGCCAGCGACTCGGGCGAGGGCCCTAAAACGACAATCGCCAGCGGATAACGCTGCGAGTGAAAGCGGTGCTCCACCTGACCGGGGGTATGGGGCAGTGCGCTCCAGATAATCTTTTTATCGACAAGATAGTGGTTCGCCACATTGAGCACGGCTTTCTGAATCAACGGCGGCCCAGGCTGAAGCGTTAATGCCGTCAGCAGTTCGATATTGATGATTTGCACCACGCCACTCTGGCCGTCGGCGCTGGAGGGTTCCCAGAGCAATAAAATGGGCGAACCAATCAGTAATGAGTTGGCAGTGGAAAGCTGCATCAGCGGAGCAACCGAGGGAAGGCTGGGTTGGAGTTTATTAATGGCGATATCGCGCTGGCCGAAAATGCTTGAGCAATACAGGATGCCGTCTTTTACCAGCCCGATAGAGCGCACGGTTTGCAGACGGGCTGCCTGTTCACGCAGCTGGTACTGCGCCATGTCGCAGCTAATTCCCGGTAAGGCTGCCAGTGATTTACGGGCAATATCGATGGGTTCCAGCACCGATTCCAGCGAGGCAATGGCGCGTTGATGATAGCCAGCAATTTCCCGCCGGTAATCATTACGCTCGGTTAAATAACGCAACCCCAGCGTCAGAAGAAGGGTGATCACGGCAAGAATTATGCAAAGAATGAAACGTCTGCGCCGGTAATAATAAATTATGCGCTGGGCTGTTTGCATCTCCGTAGCCTCTCAATGCTCTCCCTGATGTTGGGAAAGTGAACAATGAAAGTGTAGTGGGGAAAGCATACCGTGAAACCGCCGCAGATAAAAAAAGCGCCGCGATTGCGGCGCCTTAGGCTTAATTACACTGCACTTTTATCGCCAGACCACCGCGGGACGTTTCACGGTATTTGGCGTTCATATCTTTACCGGTCTCATACATGGTTTCGATGACTTTATCCAGTGAGACGCGAGGCGCGCTGGTGCGGCGCATGGCCATACGTGAGGCGTTAATCGCTTTTACAGAAGCAATGGCGTTACGTTCGATACAGGGCACCTGTACCTGTCCGGCGACCGGGTCGCAGGTCAGACCGAGGTTATGTTCCATACCGATTTCTGCCGCCACGCATACCTGCTCCGGGCTGGCACCGAGGATTTCCGCCAGACCCGCCGCTGCCATGGAACAGGCGACGCCAACTTCGCCCTGGCAACCCACTTCCGCACCTGAGATCGAGGCGTTCATTTTGTACAACGCGCCAATCGCGCCGGAGGCCAGGAAATATCGAATATAGACATCCGGGGTGACCGGCTCGATAAAGTGATCGTAGTAGGCCAACACTGCCGGTACGATACCGCATGCGCCATTCGTCGGCGCAGTGACCACACGGCCTCCGGCTGCGTTTTCTTCGTTCACGGCCAGTGCGAACATATTGACCCAGTCGATAACCGTCATAGGATCTTTATTGTTCTTATCGCTGGATACCAACATTCTGCGCAGCGCCGATGCGCGACGCGGTACACGCAATGGGCCAGGCAGCACGCCTTCGGTATTCATGCCGCGATCGATACAGGCCTGCATGGTCTGCCATACATTGGCAAAATAGGCTTCGATTTCCTGTTTACTGTGCAGCGCCAGTTCGTTCTTCATCACCATGCCGGAAAGCGATAAACCGGTTTCTTTGCAGTAATCCAGCATTTCCTGCGCGGATTTGAAGGGGTAAGGGACGCTTACGTCGCTGCTGGCGTCTTTACCGAAATGCGCTTCATCGACGATAAAGCCTCCGCCGATTGAGTAGTAAGTGTTGCTGTAAATCTCTTTATCGCCGTTGTAGGCGTAAATGCGCATGGCGTTTTCATGCAGCGGCAGGTTGTCGCTCTGGAAACGCATGCCGTTGTCTTTAGGAAAATCCACTTCGTGGCGACCCTGCGCCAGCAACAGGCGTTCGCGGGTCTCAACATCCCGGATGAACGCCGGAATGCTATCAATATCAACAGTATCAGGTAGATTACCCGCAAGGCCCATAATGATAGCGATATCGGTATGGTGGCCTTTGCCGGTCAGGGAAAGCGAACCGTAAACGTCCACCGCTACGCGGGTTACGCTGTCCAGTAATCCTTTTTCGACCAGATCATCGACGAATTGCTTCCCTGCCTTCATCGGTCCAACGGTATGGGAAGAGGAGGGACCAATGCCCACCTTAAACATGTCGAATATACTAATCACAGTAAAAACTCCTGCCAGAGGCACTCTTTTGAGTGACGAGGTTAGAACAACATTTATTTTAAGAGTTTATTGTTCCGCAAAGTTAATTATTCACATGAATAAAACTAATGCCTCAGACAATATTCCCTAATAAAGTGTCGTCATTCCCTACAAAAAACAGGGATTCTTCTGTAAGTATAGTTAAGGCTTCATACCGATTTGCAGAGCCAGCTCACGAATAATGCCCGCTGTCATGCCCCAGACGAAGTAGTGTTCATACCAGGAAAGCCAGACGCGGTGGTCATTGCCGCGCCGATGGATATCCAGCGGATGATAGCGCCCCAGACGCAACGCTTCTTCAAGCGGCATTTCAAACACCGCTGCGACTTCCTCCTCGCTGGCATGATAGGGCAAGTCCGGCGGAATAATGCCCACTACCGGCGTAACCTGAAAGCCGGTCACGCTGTCCACGGTAGGCAGTACGCCAATGACTTCGACGGTCTCAGGGGGTATCGCGACTTCTTCCTGCGCTTCGCGCAACGCCGCGGCGATCAGTGAGCTGTCTTCCGGATCGCGAGCGCCGCCGGGAAACGCCACCTGACCGGCATGCTTACGCATTCGCGTCGAACGCTGGGTTAGCAGCAAACCCGGTACCGGACGACGAACAATCGGCACCAGCACCGCGGCCTGGCGCTGGTTGATCGTATGGCGGTTGATCTGGGGACGTAATAACTGGAAACGGGCTAAAAAATTCTCCAGCGTTATTGGCGGATTACTCATGACGCTCCTTCACAGGTGATTTAGGATACGATTAACTTTATCAAAAGTTTCCTGATATTCCGCCGCCTCGTCGCTGTCCGCCACTATCCCGCCGCCAGCGGAGCAATAAAGCGCGCCCTTTTGCGCGGTCACTGTGCGAATGGTGATATTCGTGTCCATATTGCCGCACAGGCTGATATAGCCAATACTGCCGCACCAGGCGTTACGCCGCTGAGGCTCCAGCGTTTCAATAATTTCCATGGCGCGCACTTTGGGCGCGCCGGTAATCGAGCCGCCAGGAAAACTGGCACGCAGTAAATCCGTAGCGTGCAGGTTAGCGGGGAGCGTGGCGGTGATGGTGCTTACCAGATGATGCACCGCCGGGAACGGCTCGACCACAAACAGTTCCGGCACCTTAACGCTGCCGGGTACCGCCACGCGGCCAATATCGTTTCGCAGCAGATCGACTATCATCAGATTTTCCGCGCGGTCTTTTGGTGAGGCGGCCAGTTTCTGCGCCTGAATGGCGTCTTCGAGCGGATCGTCAAGACGGGGCAGTGTGCCTTTGATAGGCCGGGTCTGGATCTGATCCCCTTCCAGCAAAATAAAACGTTCCGGCGACAAACTGAGGATAGCCTGATCCGGCAAGCGTAAAAAAGCGCTGAACGGCGCGCGGTTGGCGGCGTTCAACTGCGTAAACGCCTGCCATTCATCACCGCGATAGGTCGCATGAAAGCGTTGGGCGAGATTGACCTGATAACAATCTCCGCTTTGCAACCACGCCTGTATCTGGCGGAATTTTGCGCCATACTCTTCGCGTGTCATATTGGCGACCCAATTGGAGGTGCGTTCAAAAGGCACCGTCTCAGGCGCGGTTTGTTGTTTCAGCCAGCGAAGGCGCGCTTCGACGTCATCCCAACTGATGAGTGACAACGTCTGGCGATGGTGATCGGCGATCAGCGCCCAGTCATAAATACCAATTGCCATATCCGGCGTCGTGATATCCCGGTCAGCGATGACGGGGAGTTTTTCAAAACGTCGGCCCAAATCATAGCCGAACAAACCCACCGCGCCGCCCTGGAAAGGCAACACCGGATCGGCTTCAGGACAAATATCAAGAGAGGCCAGACAGGCTTTTACCAGCGCCAGTGGGCACTCCCCGGACGTGCGTATTCCGTCCGGCGCGCAAATTTCTGTCAGCTCACCGCGCGTTTGCAGCGTGATTTTGGGGTCCGCCACCAGAATATCAAACCGGTTATGGGCATGGTCGGCGAAGCCGGAATGTAACAGCATCGCCCACGGCTGGTGGTTCAACGTGGCAAAGTGCGCCATTAGTGCATCGGGTTGCCAGGGGAGCGTAATCACGTTCAGGCTGGAAGAGGGAGTAGTATGCATCGATCAACTCATTAACGCAGGTTGCCGGCGCACATCGGTTGGCGCATTCAGGGCAACGTGAAATAATAACCGTCAGCAATGTAACAGGAGTCAACCATGTTTGCAGGATTACCTTCACTGACACATGAACAGCAGCAGCAGGCTGTCGAGCGTATTCAGGAACTTATGGCCCAGGGGTTAAGCAGCGGTCAGGCCATCACCCAGGTGGCGGAAGAGATCCGCGCAACCCATAAGGGCGACCGTATCGTCGCCGTTTTGAGGATGATGAGGACGAGTAGGGTTTATCTCCCGATATCGATTGCTGATATGGAAAAGTAACGACAGGCTAAATGATAGCGGACGGGTTACTGCCCGCTATCAAGACGCCTACACCGCCGCGATAATTTTAATTTCCACTTTATATTGTGGCTTCATCAGTTTGGCCTCAACGGTGCAGCGCACCGGCGCGTGGCCTGCCGCGACCCAGGCGTCCCAGGCTTCATTCATTAATGCAAAGTCCGCGCGATCGGCCAGAAAAATAGTGGCGTCAAGAATACGCGTTTTGTCGCTGCCCTGCGCCTGAAGCATCTCGTCAATCTGTCCCAGAATGTCGGCGGTTTGTGCGCGGGCATCCGCATCGGTATTTTCCGGTACGCCAGTGTAATACAGCGTTTGATTATAAATAACGGCGTCGGACCAGCGGGCTTCAGGGTTGATTCGTAAGATTGTCATCGTTATTTCCTTATCGCGTTAAAAGGGTGTCAGCCTGCCATATTGCGAGCGCGGCGTCATCTCTTTGGCTGGCGTAACCCTCCCACCCCTGACATAATCACTGGCAATTTAACCAGGGGGCAGTGTGACGGACGATAGCGTGGCAGACCAGAATGTGACGGACGATTTTGCAACAGACGGGCAACTGGCGAAAGCGATCGCCGGTTTTAAACCGCGTGAACCGCAGCGTCAAATGGCGCAGGCCGTTGCGCATGCGATCGACGCGCAAACGCCGCTGGTGGTAGAAGCGGGAACCGGTACCGGTAAAACCTACGCCTATCTTGCCCCAGCCTTACGTTCAGAAAAAAAAGTCATCATTTCCACCGGTTCGAAAGCGCTTCAGGATCAGCTTTATAGCCGCGATTTGCCCACCGTCGCCCGCGCGCTGGATTACAAAGGCAAACTGGCACTGCTGAAAGGACGCTCCAACTATCTGTGCCTGGAACGCCTGGAGCAGCAGGCGCTGGCGGGTGGCGATCTTCCCGTCCAGACCTTAAGCGATGTGATCCTGCTGCGCAGCTGGGCTAATCAAACCCATGATGGCGATATCAGTACCTGCGCGAGCGTGGCGGAAGACGCGCCGGTGTGGCCGCTGGTCACCAGCACCAACGATAACTGCCTCGGTGCGGACTGCCCGCTGTATAAAGAGTGCTTTGTGGTGAAGGCGCGTAAAAACGCCATGGAAGCGGATGTGGTGGTCGTTAACCATCATCTTTTCATGGCGGATATGGTGGTGAAAGAGAGCGGTTTTGCGGAGTTGATCCCGGAAGTTGATGTGACGATTTTCGACGAAGCCCATCAGATCCCTGATATCGCCAGCCAGTATTTTGGACAGTCATTGTCCAGCCGGCAGCTTCAGGATTTAGCCAAAGACATCACCATTGCCTATCGCACCGAAGTGAAAGATACCCAGCAACTGCAAAAATGCGCCGATCGGCTGGCACAGAGTGCCCAGGATTTCCGGTTGCAGTTAGGCGAGCCGGGTTTTCGTGGCAACCTGCGGGAATTACTGGCCGACAGCAATATTCAGCGCGCGCTGGTTTTGCTCGATGATGCCCTGGAGCTCTGCTACGACGTGGCGAAGTTGTCGCTCGGCCGCTCAGCGTTACTGGACGCGGCGTTTGAACGTGCCACCTTGTACCGGGCCCGCCTCAAGCGACTCAAAGAGATCAATACGCCGGGTTTTAGCTACTGGTATGAATGCAATTCACGCCATTTCACCCTGGCGCTGACGCCGCTCAACGTCGCAGATAAGTTTAAAGACGTGATGGCGCAAAAATCCGGCACCTGGGTCTTCACCTCGGCCACGTTGTCCGTTAACGATGACTTACATCATTTCACTGACCGCTTAGGGATCAGTGAGGCGGAAACGCTGCTGCTGCCAAGCCCGTTTGATTATGCAAAGCAGGCGCTGCTTTGCGTACCGCGGGGTTTACCGATGGCGAACCAACCGGGAGCCGCACGCCATCTGGCCCGTATGCTCAAGCCGATGATCGAAGCCAATAACGGGCGTTGTTTTATGCTATGTACTTCCCACGCCATGATGCGCGACCTGGCAGAGCAATTTCGCGCCATGCTGACGCTACCGGTGCTGCTTCAGGGCGAAACCAGCAAAGGGCAATTACTGCAACAGTTTGTCGAGGCGGGTAACGCCTTGCTGGTGGCGACCAGTAGTTTCTGGGAAGGCGTGGACGTACGCGGCGATACGCTGTCGCTGGTCATTATTGATAAATTGCCGTTCACCTCGCCGGACGACCCGCTGTTAAAAGCGCGTATGGAAGACTGCCGTTTACGCGGCGGCGATCCGTTTGATGAAGTGCAACTACCGGACGCGGTGATCACGCTGAAACAGGGCGTGGGCCGCCTGATCCGCGACGTCGACGATCGCGGCGTGCTGGTGATTTGCGATAACCGTCTGGTCATGCGCCCTTACGGTGCCGTGTTTCTGGCAAGCCTGCCGCCTGCGCCACGGACCCGTGATATTGCCCGGGCCGCCGCCTTCCTGGCCGCGCCCGCGACGGAGTAATTTGTGCCAGACTGTGATAAGATGCGCGCCATTTTGAACGACCCCACCTCGCGAGAGTGCGAAAAATATGCGAATTCTGGCCATAGATACCGCCACCGAAGCCTGTTCCGTAGCGCTACAGGATAACGATACCCTCCATGCTCACTTTGAGCTGTGCCAACGTGAGCACACGCAACGTATATTGCCGCTGGTTCAGTCGCTTCTGAACCAGAGTGCCGTTTCCTTGTCTGAGATTGATGCCCTGGCGTTTGGCCGCGGCCCCGGTAGTTTTACCGGCGTGCGTATCGGCATTGGCATCGCGCAAGGACTGGCGCTGGGCGCGGATCTGCCGATGATTGGCGTGTCTACCCTGGCGACAATGGCGCAGGGCGCGTTCCGCACCACGGGCGCGACACGCGTTCTGGCGGCAATCGATGCGCGCATGGGTGAAGTCTACTGGGCGGAGTATCAGCGTGACGAGCAGGGCGTCTGGCAGGGCGAAGAGACCGAAGCGGTGTTAAAACCCGAAGCGGTTAACGCCCGGTTGATGACGCTAAGCGGAGAATGGGCAACGGTTGGCACCGGCTGGCAAGCCTGGCCGGAAATGGCCCAGGGCAGCAGCGTGACGCTTCTGGACGGCGGCATCTTACTGCCTCATGCCGAAGATATGCTTCCACTTGCTGCGCAATTAATAGAGCAAAAGAAAACGGTGCCGGTGGAACAGGCCGAACCCGTTTATCTGCGCAATGAAGTCGCCTGGAAAAAGTTGCCAGGCAGAGCGTAATTGCCTGACGCGGCGCGTCGGGTTAAGGAGTCAAAAATGGCGATGCAAAAATCGATGTTTCGCGTATGGCTTGTTGCCCTGGGCGCGCTGGCGCTCTCCGGATGCGTCACCATCCCGGATGCCATTAAAGGTTCCAGCGAGATGCCGCAGCAGGACCTGGCGGCCGTCATGGATGCGCCGCGCCTGTTTATCGGCCAGGAAGCGCGTTTCGGCGGTAAAGTGGTCAATGTGATCAATCAGCAGGGCAAAACCCGGCTGGAAATCGCCACCGTTCCCTCGACAGCGGGCGCGACCCGTGCTGGGCGAGCCTTCGCGCGGGCGGATCTACGCCGATGTGAATGGTTTCCTTGATCCGGTGGACTTCCGCGGCAACTGGTGACCGTCATCGGTCCGATTACCGGCTCCGCTGAAGGAAAAGTCGGACAAACGCCCTATACCTTTATGACGATGGACGTCACAGGCTATAAACGCTGGCATCTCACGCAACAGGTGATGATGCCGCCGCAGCCAATCGACCCCTGGTTCGGCGGTCCCAATCCCTGGCGCTATGGCTATGGCAGTTGGGGCTGGTATAATCCCGGCCCGGCTCAGGTACAGACCATCGTCACCGAGTAACTCTTTGTTTTACGACACTAACAGACAGCGGCTTGTCCGCTGTCTGTGCGTTTTCAGGACATGAGAAAAATAAATAGTGACGCGCTTCGCAACCTTAAAGCTGCCGAATTAATAAACTGGTACGCTGAGTTAATATTATGTTAACGACATGTTTTCATTAATGGGGCTGCGATGACGACGAATAATACTTTCAGAGGTGATGCATTGAAGAAGGTTTGGCTAAACCGTTATCCAGCCGATGTTCCGGCTGAAATCAACCCGATCGTTATCAGTCCCTGGTAGAGCTTTTTGAACATGCCGTGACCCGCTTTGCCGATCAGCCTGCGTTTATTAACATGGGCGAGGTGATGACTTTCCGGAAGCTCGAAGAGCGTAGCCGCGCTTTCGCTGCATATTTACAGGAAGGGCTGGGATTGCAAAAGGGCGATCGCGTGGCGTTGATGATGCCAAACCTGCTGCAATATCCGGTGGCGCTGTTCGGTATTCTGCGCGCCGGGATGATCGTCGTGAACGTGAACCCCTTGTATACGCCGCGTGAACTGGAGCATCAGCTCAACGACAGCGGCGCCACCGCCATTGTTATCGTGTCAAACTTCGCGCATACCCTGGAAAAAGTGGTTGAACGTACCCAGGTGAAGCATGTGATCCTGACCCGCATGGGCGATCAGCTGTCCACGGCGAAAGGCACCGTGGTCAACTTTGTGGTCAAATACATCAAACGGCTGGTACCGAAATACCATCTGCCGGATGCCATCTCGTTCCGCAGTGCCCTGCATAACGGCTACCGGATGCAGTACATTAAGCCGGAAGTCGTCGGTAACGACCTGGCTTTCCTGCAATACACCGGTGGGACGACGGGCGTGGCGAAAGGGGCGATGTTGACGCATCGCAACATGCTGGCCAACCTTGAGCAGGTTAAAGCCACCTACGGGCCGCTGCTGTTCCAGGGCAAAGAGTTTGTCATTACGCCGCTGCCGCTGTATCACATCTTCGCGCTGACCATGAACTGCCTGCTGTTTATTGAGCTTGGCGGGCAAAATTTGCTGATCACCAACCCGCGTGATATCCCGGGGCTGGTGAAAGAGATGGCGAAATACCCGTTCACCGCGATGACCGGCGTAAACACATTGTTCAACGCGCTGCTCAATAACAAAGATTTTCATCAGCTTGATTTCTCAACGTTACATCTCTCAGCCGGCGGCGGTATGCCGGTGCAACAGGCTGTTGCGGAGCGCTGGGAAAAACTTACCGGGCAATTTTTGCTGGAAGGCTACGGATTAACGGAATGCTCGCCGCTGGTGAGCGTTAACCCGCATGATATTGACTACCACAGCGGCAGCATTGGGCTGCCGGTACCGTCGACGGAAGCGAAGCTCATCGACGATGAGGGCAACGAAGTTCCTCATGGCGAGCCGGGAGAGCTGTGCATTCGCGGGCCTCAGGTGATGCTAGGCTACTGGCAGCGACCGGACGCCACAGACGAAATCATCAAAGATGGCTGGTTGTGCACGGGCGATATTGCCGTCATGGATGATGAAGGTTTTTTACGCATCGTCGATCGCAAAAAAGATATGATCCTGGTCTCCGGTTTCAATGTTTATCCTAACGAAATCGAAGACGTCGTGATGCAGCATACCGGCGTTACTGAAGTGGCGGCAGTTGGCGTGCCGTCCGGTGCCAGCGGTGAAACTGTGAAGATCTTTGTGGTGAAGAAAGATCCGGCGCTGTCAGAAGAGGCGCTGATCACTTTTTGCCGTCGCCATTTGACCGGTTATAAGGTGCCGAAGCTGGTGGAATTCCGCGCTGAGCTGCCAAAATCCAACGTGGGTAAAATTTTACGACGAGAACTGCGTGACGAAGCACGCAAGCCAGGCAACAATAACGCCTGAGCTCCGAGACAGTCGCCCAACGCCGGTTAAGCCGGCGTTTTTTTTGGCGCAAACCAAGAGAAAGTAATTTGAATTATCAGATGATCACCACCAATGACGCGCTCGCCGCCTGTTGCGAGGCCGCGCGTCTTCACCCGGCGTTAGCGCTGGATACCGAATTCGTCCGTACCCGCACTTTTTATCCGCAGCTGGGGCTTATTCAGCTTTATGACGGCGAACAGGTGTCGCTGATCGATCCCTTAACCATCACCGAGTGGGCGCCGTTCAGGGCCCTGTTGCGGGATGTTAACGTCACCAAGTTTCTCCATGCAGGTAGTGAAGACCTGGAAGTTTTTCAGAACGCGTTCGGTATGATGCCGGAGCCGTTTATTGATACCCAGATCCTGGCCTCGTTTTCCGGCCATGCCTTGTCCTGCGGATTCGCTGCGCTGGTGGAAAGCTTTACCGGTATTGCCCTGGATAAAAGCGAATCGCGCACCGACTGGCTGGCGCGCCCGTTGACGGAGCGGCAGTGCGATTATGCCGCGGCGGATGTCTGGTATCTGCTGCCCATTGCTAAACAACTGGTCGACAAGACGCGTGAATCCGGCTGGCTGGAAGCGGCACTGGATGAATGCCGGTTGATGATGGCCCGTCGCGCTGAGCAAGCCGATCCCGAGGAAGTCTGGCGTGATATTGGTAATGCCTGGCAACTGCGTACCCGTCAGTTAGCCTGCCTGAAACTGCTGGCAGCGTGGCGTCTGAAAAAAGCGCGTGAGCGCGATTTAGCGCTTAACTTTGTAGTGCGCGAAGAACATTTGTGGCAGGTCGCACGCTTTATGCCCACATCATTAGGTGAACTGGACAGCCTGGGACTTTCCGGCAGCGAGATCCGTTTTCATGGCAAAACCTTGCTGGCGTTAGTCGCCCAGACGCAGGCGTTACCGGAATCGGCGCTTCCGGAGCCGATTGCCAATCTGGTTGATATGCCGGGCTATCGTAAAATTTTCAAAGATATTAAAGCGATTGTTCAGGCAACCAGCGAAGCGAAAGGGGTGAGTGCAGAACTGCTTGCCTCACGGCGTCAAATTAACCAGTTATTAAACTGGCACTGGAATCTGAAACCGCGCACGACGCAGCCGGAATTAATCAGCGGCTGGCGTGGTGAGTTATTAGGCGAACCGCTGAAAGCGTTATTAAGCGGCATTTAACAAAAACCCTGTGAATATTCACAGGGTTTTTTTATGCCAGATCGGAAAAGCGAAAATAAAGAAATGACGGATCATTTCTTTATTCAATTCGGAATAAGAGCGCTCTTAAACGTTATTTTGATTCTTCCGCTTCCGGTAATGTGACGTTGAGTTCCAGCACGGAAATATCATCGCCTTTTTGATCTAACTGAACCGTTACCATTTCCGGATCGATCTGCACATATTTGCAAATCACCTCAAGAATATCGCGCTTAAGCTGCGGTAAATAATGGGGTTCGGAATCGCTACGGCGGCGTTCCGCAACAATGATCTGCAAACGTTCTTTCGCGATACTGGCAGTATTTTTTTTGCGCGAAAGAAAGAAGTCGAGTAATGCCATGATTTATCCTCCGAACAGGCGTTTGAGGAAACCTTTCTTCTCTTCTTCAATGAAGCGGAAAGGACGTTCTTCTCCAAGCAGGCGCTCAATGGTATCGGCATAGGCTTTCCCGGCGTCGGAGTTCTGGTCGAGGATCACCGGCTCGCCCTGGTTAGAGGCGCGCAGTACTGATTGATCCTCTGGGATCACGCCGACCAGCGGAATACGCAGAATTTCCAGCACATCTTCCATGCTCAGCATGTCGCCACGGTTAACGCGGCCTGGGTTATAACGGGTGAGCAGCAGGTGCTCTTTAATCGGCGCTTCGCCATTTTCAGCACGGCGGGATTTAGACGCCAGAATACCCAGAATGCGGTCTGAGTCGCGAACCGAGGAGACTTCCGGGTTAGTGGTGATCACTGCTTCATCGGCGAAGTAGAGCGCCATAAGCGCGCCGCTTTCGATACCTGCCGGAGAGTCGCACACGATAAACTCAAAATCCATGCTTTTCAGTTCATCGATGACTTTGGCAACACCTTCGCGAGTCAGCGCGTCTTTATCACGGGTCTGCGAGGCCGGTAGAATATACAAACTCTCGGTGCGCTTATCTTTGATTAGCGCCTGATTCAGCGTGGCATCGCCCTGGATGACGTTAACAAATCGTATACGACACGACGTTCACATCCCATGATCAGGTCAAGGTTACGCAGGCCGATATCGAAATCGATAACAACGGTTTTTTTTCCCTTCTGGGCCAAACCCGTAGCGATGGCCGCGCTGGAGGTTGTCTTCCCAACGCCCCCTTTACCTGAAGTAACAACAATAATGCGTGCCATAAAGGAATTCCTTGTTAAAAGGGCTTAATTTAATGGTTGAATGGTCAAGTCGCTTTCCGCTAACTGCAGACGAGCCGCCTTGCCAGAAAAAGTGGCTGGGATTTGATCGCTCAGCCAGTAAACTCCCGCAATGGAGACCAGCTCCGCCGCAAGGTTAGTACAAAATATTTGCGCATCCCGATCGCCGCTGGCTCCGGCCAGTGCGCGACCCCGCATCATCCCGTAAACATGAATGTTGCCATCCGCGATAAGTTCCGCGCCAGCGCTAACGTGGTTAGTGACGATCAAATCACAGTTTGGGGCATAAACACGTTGACCGGAACGAACCGGCAGATCGATTAAACGTGTTTTTGTGACGGGGGTAACAATTGGTTCGGGAGCGACGGGAGGAACAGGGGCAGGACGCGCAGGTTTTTCTTTGCCTTCCGTCAGCAGCGCAATGCCAGCCTGGCTGATTTCTGCTCTGAGGACGTCGTCTTTACAGCCGCTGATGCCAACCAAATGAAGGCCGCTTGCCAGCACAACATCATGCAATGCCTGCCAGTTCAGCGGGCCATGCACATCGGAAATATTCACCACCACGGGTGCGTTTTTCAGAAAGGCCGGCGCCTGAGCAATTTTTTCTGCCAATGCTTTGCGAATCACCTCAGGGTGCGCATCATGCAAATGAACCACTGATAACGTGAAACTACTGCCTTTAAGCTCGATGGGCGTGTTTGACATCCTGGCCTTACTCAATTCAGTTATAATCCCCACCAGTGTGGGACGATATTCCGAAATCCTTCAGGCATGTTATAGTCCCGGCTATATTCAGGCAAGTAACCATCCGGCGAAATCAGAGTAAAAAAAATGTTTTGTGCAATCTATCGAAGTAACCGACGCGATCAGACTTATCTTTATGTAGAAAAAAAGGACGATTTCTCGCGCGTCCCGCAGGAATTGATGCAAAGTTTTGGTCAGCCAATCCTGGCGATGTTATTTCCCCTCGACGGAAGAAAGAAATTAGCTTTTGCCGATCTGGAAAAGGTCAAAAAGGCATTAACCGAGCAGGGCTATTATTTGCAAATTCCGCCGCCGCCGGAAGATCTGTTAAAACAGCATCGTGAAATGCAAAACAAAAAATAAGTTTCAGCACGCGCCCGACTGATTTCCTGGCTACATTAATCACGATAACCTGTGTTATTGAGTCGGGAAATCATATGAAATTTGTCACCAGCGTCATACCCTTATGCAGTTGTCTTCTCGCGGGTTATCTTCATGCCGCACCCCAACCCCTCCCGGATCCGGCTCCTGCCCCGGCAACATCATCGCCCGCCGCTGCGGCGCAGCAAGCGCCCGTTCCCGCCCAGCCTGAAGGCTTCGCGGAGTTTGTCGAAAAACTCAAGCGTGAAGCCCGCGAGCAGGGCATCAGCGACGCCACGATTAATCAGGCTTTTGCGACCATGCATTATGTGGATCATGTGGTGAAATCCGATCAAAACCAGCCCGAGCAAAAAGTCTTGCTCGACGATTACCTTAACCGGGTCATCACCCCTGAAAAAATAGCCGAAGCCCGCGTTCAGATGCGCAATCACCAGCAAATCCTCAACCGTACCGAACAGCGCTACGGCGTCCAGCCGCAGTATTTGGTTGCCCTGTGGGCGCTGGAAAGCCGCTTCGGTAAAGTCCAGGGTGATGAGGACATCTTTTCGGCGCTGGCGAGCCTGGCGTTTGAAGGGCGGCGCGAAGCATTCTTCACCAAAGAGCTGATTGCGGCCCTGAAAATGGTGGATCAGGGGCACATTGCGGCCAGAGAGATGAAAGGCTCGTGGGCCGGGGCGATGGGGCAAAATCAGTTTATGCCCAGTTCCTATCTGCGTTATGGCGCGGATGGCGACGGCGACGGGAAAATGGATATCTGGAACAATATTAATGATGTGTTCGCTTCCAGTGCCAATTATCTGGCGAGCGAAGGCTGGCGGCGCGGTGAGGAGTGGGGGCTGGAAATTACCTTACCGGAAAACTTCGACGCCGAACTCGCCGGGACGAAAAGTGACCAGCGCAAAACCGTGGCGCAATGGCAGGATTTGGGCGTCACGCTGCCTGATAATGTGCGCAAACCCGCGCGGCAATTATCCGCCTGGATTGTAATCCCGGACGATGGGCAGAACAGGGGCTTTATGGTGTTTCAAAACTTTCGTACGCTGATGACATGGAATCGTTCTTACTATTTTGCTATCAGTATCGGAATGATGGCCGATGCGATTATGCGTGACGACAGCCGCGCACCGGCCCAACAGTCATCATCACCACAGTGATCATTTACGCATAACGCAGAGGAACAGCATGTATCAACACCATAACTGGCAAGGGGCGCTGATTGATTTCCCGGTGAATAAAGTGGTTTGCGTAGGCAGCAACTACGCGAAACATATTCAGGAGATGGGCAGCACACCACCCGACGAGCCGGTATTGTTTATCAAACCCGAAACCGCGCTGTGCGATATTCGCCAGCCGCTGGTGCTGCCACAGGGTCTGGGCTCGGTGCATCATGAGGTGGAACTGGCGGTGTTGATTGGTTCGACGCTGCGCCAGGCGACGGAAGAACATGTCTGCCAGGCTATTGCCGGATACGGCATCGCCCTGGATCTGACGCTGCGTGATGTGCAGTCGAAAATGAAAAAAGCCGGGCAACCCTGGGAAAAAGCGAAAGGCTTTGATAATTCATGCCCGATTTCGGGGTTTATCCCGGCTGGGGAATTTGGCTGCGATCCGCAAAACGTTAACATCGGCCTGAAAGTGAACGGCGAGGTGCGCCAGAATGGCAATACCCAGGATATGCTGCATAAAATCGTGCCGCTGATTGCCTATATGAGTCGCTGGTTTACGCTGCGTTCCGGGGACATTATTCTCACCGGCACGCCGGAAGGCGTCGGCCCGCTGGTCAGCGGCGATGAGCTGGAAATTATATTCAATGAGCGCACCCTGACGACGCGCGTCCTGTAAGTGGCTGGCCGCCTCGTCCGGGGCGGCAACACTTGCATCCAGGGCGGATAGTGTTTATAAGGTGCGCTGACTTTTAGCGGCGGACCCTGGCATGAGCGACACACCTTTCTGGCAACAAAAAACTCTCGATGAAATGAGCGATGCGGAGTGGGAATCGCTGTGCGACGGCTGCGGCCAGTGCTGCCTGCATAAGTTAATGGATGAAGATACCGACGAAATCTATTTCACCAACGTCGCCTGCAAGCAGCTCAATATTAAAACCTGTCAGTGCCGCAATTATGAGCGGCGCTTTGAGTATGAACCCGACTGTATCAAGTTGACCCGCGAAAACCTGCCGACCTTTGAATGGTTGCCGCCGAGTTGCGCTTATCGTCTGCTTGCCGAAGGGAAAGACCTGCCGGTGTGGCATCCCTTACGCGCCGGATCTAAAGCGGCGATGCATGCCGAACGCATTTCCGTGCGCCATATCGCGGTGAAGGAATCGACGGTCCGTGACTGGCAGGAGCATATTTTAAACAAGCCTGACTGGGCGGAGTGACGCATTGAAATGAAAGGATTTTCTTGTTACTGATTTAATGCCTGGGGCATTGGTGGGACATCTTCACCAAAATTAGCGTTTAAAATCTCCATCTGGTTAGTGTTGTTGTCGGTCATCCATTTGCCATAGACGTTGTAAACCATCTGAGCAGATGTATGTCCCATTTGTGAAGCAATGAAGTTTGGGTTAGCTCCGGCGCTCAGTGCCCAACACGCGTAAGTGTGTCTCGATTCATAAGCGCGGCGATGTCGAATTCCTGCCCGTTTAAGAATGTCGTTCCATGTCGCACCAAATGAGCCTGGCGCATACCAGTCTCCACCTCTTCCGTTCCTCGCAGTAAGTCGCGGCACAAAAACGAATGTACATAAATCTGTCCGGGTTCTGCCAAACTCGCGCAGGTGTACATCGATACCGTGCTGCTTTCCCATCCTTGTGTAAGCCATCTGGCTTTTCAGCGCCTGTATTGCGGCAGCGGTCAGATTGATTGTCCTGTTGCCGCATTCAGTTTTAGGCGGTGTGAAATGCCCTTTAATGGCAATGTTTCTGCTGACGGTTATCGTCCAGTTTTTGAGGTCGATATCCTCCCAAGCCAGAGCGCAAATCTCCCCATGCCGCATTCCTGTATTGACGGCCAGCACCCACAAATTCCGGATCTGTTCAGAAGGACAGCCCTCAAGCAGGCGAGAATATTCGTCACGGCTTAACGGGTCAGGTTCAGATCGACTTTTACGTAACGGATCAACCCCATCAAATGGTGATTTATCGATATACCCGTTCATGGCCGCAAACTTAAACATGCCGTGCAGGCAACCAAGATAGACGTTTACTGTTCTCACAGTCCGCCCCTGTTTTGCTGACCGGTTTTTCTGGTGTTTACCGCAGATCTGATACCCCGTAAGAAGTTCCTTCCTGATAGTCAGGATGTCTTCATGACTGATACTACCAACCGCTCTGTCGGGCCCAAGTATCTCGGTGCAAATGTTAATGCAGGAGGAGTAGCGACCATGCGCGTTTTGAGTAATCTCCATACGCTTCAGCTCAAGCCAGCGCTTTGACAACTCGCCAAGAGTCACGCCCGGCCTGGTAAATCCAAATCGCTTCAGGTTAGGCGACTGCGGAAATCTTGCGGGGTAGTCAAATGCTCCTGTCTTAATGGCATAACAAATTGATGTCCTTAGTTCGCCTGCAATTTTCCTGTTTTTAGGTGTGTCCGGGACGCCAAGGTTTTCCCTAACCCTGACACCCTGATAGATGAACCACAGCCTGAGTGTTCCGCCGTGGTTCTCCACCCCTGTTGGGTATTTGCTCATAACGATTCCTCGTCAGTTAATGGGGAAGGGTATTTAAGCAGATTTCTGGCGGGGGATCGCCGGTCGTTGTCGCTCGACCCAGTTATCAACTTCGTGGCGGTTGTAGAGGATAGGGGAGTTATCCTTTGGCTGGCAGTCGCCGGAGTAATGACGGTACTCCCGCCCCTCCATCCATGATTTTTCCCGCGCTGATTTGATGGCGTTCTTTGTCAGACCGGTAATCGCCATCAGAACTTCTTCAGATACCCACTTATTGGGCACAAGCTGGATCACTTCGCTCATTGGTTATCTCCAGGCAATAAAAAAGCCGCTGGTCTGCGGCTATTTGAGTTGGATGTGTGGGATTTTCCCGGCTGCTATGGCGTCGTAAATGTTTATGGCCTGCGATGCAGAAATCGGTGCCTGCCAGTGCTCGCTCTGCGACTCAACCTGAAGGCGTGTTATGGCTTCTTCACGATTTTGTTCAGATGCTGAGCGGATAGGGCGGAAAGCGCCATGCGGTGATGAGTAGTCCAAAATTTCATACGCCTTCGGTCCCTCAATCCACCTACCAACCACACGCCCATCATCATGCCCGATAATTTTAGCCCGACACCATTGACTACTTCCTGAGTCGAATAACGCTTCACACTCACACCCAACCGGCGGCAGCCCCTCGCCATTCCACTGAGGCTGACTGGCGGCCAGTGCGGATTCGTATTGCTCTAAAGTTACCTTTTCACATTCTAAGGGAATGGTATGCTTTCTTACTGCCTTCAACGCAATTTCTCCATATTTCTCACCGCAATCTATTGGCCAGTTACCTGACTCATCATAAAAATCGATATTTGCTTCATCCACGAAACGGCAGCATTCAACCGCACCATCCGGCCACCCACCGTGCTTCGGTAATTCCTGTACCAGAATATCAATTAGTTTCACGTCATTTCCTCCAGGCAAAAAGAAACCCGCATTGCGCGGGCTGTATTCGTTGCTGATTCAGGCATCACTCACCGCCAGATTGTTCGGCAAGCGCCCAGCAAATCTGAACCGCATAGACACTTTTGACGCGGCGAACCTTTCCCTTTGCCTCCATTCTCTTGAGAAGGCGAAGCGCCTGAGGCGTTTTTACGTGGTCTTTGTACCCACGCTTTGCTGTAATGATATTTGCCAGTTGGTAGGTCATACAGTTTCCATGCCCCTCCAACACTGAAATCACCTCGTGCTCTGTTAATTTGGACATCATTCAGCCTCCTGCTTCGGTGCGGCTGGCAGTAGGCCATGTAAAACCGAATAAGCGTCATCACCATGCGCTTCGCTGTAGTCACTCATGAGATCGTTAATGTGGCGAATCCACTGTTCAGCATCACCATAATTTCGCTCACGGTAGTCTTCCAGCATGCACTGAACCAATCTGAAAGCCTCCACCAGGTTAGCGTCGATGGCATCAGGTATTGCCGGAGAGTTGCCGACCAAATCAGCCCGAACATACAGCGTGTCGTCAGGGTGTTGATTATCACAACTCCATGTTAATTCGCTGAACTCGCCGGGTGCGGGCCATTCGCCAGCGGTTTGTAACCAGATATGGTCTGCTGCATCAGCGCATGGAGAATGCTCCGGCAACGTGTAAGACTGGCTTACAGGTTCGGCACCCTGAAGCATGGCGGCGCGGTAGGCGTTCCAGCCGACTGCTTTTCCATGCTCAAACGCGCTGTCAAAGTCATCATCAATTTCTATCGCATCAGGAACCACCGCTGGCAGCGGTAACTGTGGTGCTGCGTGACAGTCGCATTCAATAAAAATTGGCTCTCCCCACGGTTGAACGCCACCGCTATCTGCCATGCCTGTTCCGCCGCATTTCGGGCAAACAGGCTCAGCGGCGGCGCGGTACTGCTGTAGCTCGCGGGCTATTGACTCTATATCGCGATAATCGGTCAGCACGGAATCGTCGCAGACCTCAGCGCGGGCGATGATTTCAGCGAGCCGTTTCGGTGATACGCGTTCGTTGATTGTCATGGTTAGTCCTCCAGACTGATATCGACAGACACTGTCATTTTTCCAGCGGTCACTTCAAATCCGGTTACATCACCCTTAAGCATGTACTCGGCTATAACCAGCGAAAGGAGTTTTAACTTGGCATCCGTGTCGTTGCCGTTCAGTTCTTCGAGCAGCTCGATAACAGGTTCCATATGGTCGCCCATCTTCATATCCCTCACCCCTCCACCGTTAAATTGATGCCAGCCACGTGACAGGCAGATTTGAACGCATCAACACATTCACTCTGTACGCCGTCAAAAAGCGCCGCCTCTGATTCCGAGTAGCAGCACTCGCACCTACCCGGCAACTTCACAGTTACCGTCCGCGCTTCCAGTTCGGCAATGCGCTTATTCGCTGCCGTTAATTCGGACATGTGCTCACGCAGACTATCTGTGGCAGCTTCCAGCACGTCCCATTCGGGATTGAAGTTTGCCAGTTGAGCTAATTTCTCTTTCAGAAAAGCCGTTTTCTTCTCCAGTTCAGCGATGCGCTGGCGGTAGTCAGCAACCATCCGGCGTACTTGCTCCAGAGGCGTAACGCTCCCGCCGTCTGGCGGGTCCATGTACTGGATGCCAGGTAACAGCTCGCAAAGTGCCGAGTTATATTCCATACGCACCAGGTCATCTTCAGATATTGGCGGGTAGTCGCCGAAATCATCAGTGGTGGTCACGCGGTCAAGTATGAAGTCGTCAAGGTCGGTAACATCCAACTCATGCTCGTAAATCTGTCCCTCGCCATTTTCGATTCCGGCCTCGGCTTCTTCCTGGGTTTCCGCATCCACAAAGAACGTCTGATACCCTTCGACATGTTTCACGGTCGCAGTGAAAAGAAACCGTTTTGCGCCACCTTCGCGCAGTTGCGCCAGTTGTTCTGCTGTCATGGTCATGATCGCCCCTCCTGTAATTTGTTTAACAGTAGGCGCTCAACCGGAACGCTTTCCGAGCCGCGAAGCTGTGCTGCGAACTCTTCGGCACCCAATGCCAACAATTTGGCTGGAGACCGTTCGTTGTCGTTAGTGCGTAAATGAGCGGCGAACAATTCAACGCCCACCGCCCGCTGTTCGTTCACCCATGCGTCCGTTGCGGGGGTTTCCGGTAGCCATGAGTAATCACCGTGAACAGCCTTAATGGCGCGATTGGTTGCAGCAGAAATGTGACCGCAAACTGAGTAGTATTCCGATCTGTGAATAAGCTCATCGATGAACGGTTTTTTCATCTCCATCATTGCAGGTTCGTTATATTTTGGTGAGAGGCCCACGTATTTGTGAGATTCAATGAGCGCCGCATTTTCCGCCGCCAGCGCCTCACTGCGCGCCGTCTGCACGTCCAGCGCCGACTGGAGTTCAGCGAATTTGCGTACCAGATATTCCGCATTGTTTTCATTGACCAGCATGTCGCCAGGCAAACACTTGCCTTTCAGAAATCCATCCATTTCGTGCAATTTCATTTCCGCGCTCCTTTAATCATCATACTGATGTAGCGGTTATCATCCGGGCCGGGAAAACTGTGGCGTTTGAGTAACTCATTGCGGTCTGGCATAGGCCGGACTCTTTGACGGGCTACTAATTCGTTAGGGGATATATCAGGGTTGTAGGATTGACCAATCATGATGAGTAACCTTCTTTAAGCCGGTAAACGACGCCTCCAAGCGCCTTATTCCCCCATGGCTCCTTATCCAGTTGGTCCATGATGGTCTTGAGTGTTACCGGGTGGATGATGTGATACTGGTATTCCATTAGCGTTGACCAGCCTGCGTAATAGGGGTCTATTTCGTTCAGAGACATTTCGTAAATACCGGAGCCGGATGCCACGTCCGTAAGGTCACCCATCCATCTCCATGACTCTGTAATATGGTTGCGGCTATCCCGCCGTAGGCAGGCTAATACCTGCTGAGGTGTGAGCATTTTTGACTCCGGTTATTTATTTAGACTGCGTGTATAGCGTGGCGAGGGAAGGGGAGTCCGACAGGTGCAAATGGGATGTCATCATCGAAATCCATAGGCGGCTCGCTGGATTGAGCCGGTCGCTGTTGTTGCCGTGTTTGCTGGCGAGGCGCATCATTGCCGGGAGTGCCGCGCGGCGGTAAATCGATATCCCGCACCAGAATGGTCGGCGTCTGCGCCTGTGTACCGTCCTGACGAGTCCATTCCTCAACGAGAAACTCACCTGACACAGTAACCTTCGCACCTTTCACAATTGCAGCGGACAGCTTCTCGGCCATCGCGCCAAACATTTTGCAGTTCAGCCAGGAGGTTTTTTCGTTGTCTCCAAACCCGGTCTTAGCTGGCAGGGAGAAAGAGGCAATATGCTTTCCATTTGGCGTGACGCGGAGCACCGCGTCTTTACCAACATTGCCGGATACAGTGATTGTATTAATTGCCATTTATGCCGCCTGTTTTAGTTCTGTGCCACGTGTTTTGAATACATCAACGCACTTCTGCTGATGGTCGGGGAACTTAGCCAGGGCATTCCACGCCGGCTTGTAAATGCCTTTCAGTTCTTCAATCGTTCCGCAGTCTGCGGCCAGCGCGGAGAAGTCGGCCAGGATGTCGTCAGGAGAACGCGCAGCCACTTCGTGTGTTTCTGCATCGGGATCAACTGCTGTCTGTTCTGTCGGAATGCAGAATGCCTGAAATGCAGCGTATTTGTAGGCGATAGACATCGCTTTATTTGTGGCCTTATCGCCGCTATCCATGGCCTCGCCGTAAGTGATAACGGTGTGCTTACTTCCATCTTCGGTGGCTACAAAATCGAACTCAGCTTTAACGACAACGTAAAACAACACGCCGCCTTTTTGAGTTGTGCGCTCAGTTACCGTGCGCTCTGTAATTCGTGGCAGAATAACCAGTCCGTGTTTAGCGAGCATTGGAGCCAGTGCGTTATACACCTGGTCGATTCCACGGAAGTTAAATCCTTGCTGGCGGTTTTCCCTGTCCTTACTAATTCCCTGCTCAGCCATATCCCTGGCTACTGCGCTTATTGCCTTGTAAACAATCATGTGAAGTCTCCTCTGAATTCTGCCCATGTGATCGGCGGGTTATTTCGTTCCGCTGCCAGATTGATTTGCTGCTCTACTTCTTCCTCAATTTCGGGAGAAATAAGCGCAATAAATTCTTCATCGTTAAAGTCATGCAGCATGGGTTTTATTCCAGTCGTCATTCTGAATATCGTGCCAGCCCATCGCTATTTCCCATGCCCACGAATAGGCAGACTTCAGGCCTTCCTGTGTGTCGGGAAATGACGCTTCGTAGAGCTTGTTAAAGTCACGATTACCTTGCTGAACCAGTACGGTTCCATTAACGGGTAAAATGGTCATGGGCAGGCACTCCGGGCTGATATAATGTGTCCTTCAGCCGCAGCATTGCGGCGCGGATAAGTTGGCGAATTTTGCGGTGTAATTCAGATTCAGGCGGGTAATAAGCGGACATGACGCCGCTACCCGCGAGCTGTAAGTGCATCATGGGGTAGGTTCCTTTTTGTGTGATTGCATAGCAAAAGCGCCTCTTGTGAAGCGCTGTAGATATGCCTATTCTTTATTTTTTGATTAAAAATGGGCCAGTTTATGAGCGATGAAAAATTAGCTTTAGGCAGCGTGGTTACTGTTAAGCATTTCCCTGACGAGTGGTTTGTTTTTTCTGTGATAATCAATAACTCATCGGAAATGGTTACTCTTTATAATCCGAAGAGTCAGGATAAAATCATTCTCCCGATACAGGAGGCATCAGCTGCAATTGATGAAGTTATTAAAGACCCGTAAAAAACCAAGGCTGGCGGGAAAAATAAACATCAAGGGATGATTTCTCAATCTAACCAGAACAGGTCTTCGCTCCTGTTTGGTTACGAGCGATATTGCTCGGTGTATCCACTCAGAAGAATGAATACACAGCGCTTAATCTTTGATGTACTTTCCATTCTGATAAACAGTCAAGCCTTCAACCAGTTCCGCACTATCGCTGTCAATAATGACTTTTGTATGCGGGTTATGATTGTCAGCAAGATATTTCATCACCGTTTCAACAGCCAATTCGAATTGCTTGCGTTGCTCATTATTCATATCCCTCACCTCTGTTAACGTTGCTAATAAAAAAGGCCGCCTAAGCGACCTTTGTTGTTTCGGGAAAAGCCTTATCCATGCAACTCTAAATAACCTTTAGCAATATCGTACTTCAGGTGCTTAGTTAGGGAGAATTGAAGATCAGACTTGTCAAATCGTCTTTTGATCATCTCTTGATACTCGCCAACAGTCATGCCATCAACTAATTCCCGATTGATGTTGAAGCCAGAGCAATTAGTCCCGGAATTAGAACCGCGCCTGTAGCTTTCGCCTACTATTTTGATGACAAAATGTAGGTGTTTGGAGATATCAAATGTTGCGATGTTGCCAGAATTAACAATCATGACGTTTCCCAAGTTGCCCCTTCATAGGCTCATAATCTCACCTCGCCGTTACGATGTCTTTTGATTTACGATGCCCTGCTGCGAATATCGCTACTTCTGGCAGGCAGCATGAGCCTTCATAGCGCTGAACCTGCGTAGTGATGGTCACCACCTCAGCCCGCATTGTTGGCTTGCGTTTGCACTGCAACTCAACACGCGCCGGGGTAGGGCGATGCATCACTTCTGAACTGATAGCGGCCTCACTCTGAAGGTGAGCGCGGCGCTCACGTCTACGAGCTGCCGACGAACCGTTAAATGCTGTTCTGCGTGACATAGATACCTCCTGAGTGAACTTTGGTGATGCGATGCCAGGCGCTTATCTTCTGGTTGTCTCAATGGACTGCAATTCGTCGCATCCCAAAGCACACGCTTTGGTACTTATTTGGCTTTGCAGCCACGTAGGTGAATCCATCACCGTTGTAGAAAGAGCGTGTCATCCTTTTCGTTTTCGCCAGCGTCCTGCTGATGGGGTAAATATACACGTAATGTGATTTTATCGTCAATCACAATATGTGTATTATTTTAAATCTCACGTTATGTGTATGACTCGATTAACAATTTATTTTTTGTGTGCTCACTATTCCGCTTGTGATAGCTTGTGATGGTCAATATCTGAGCGAGGATAGGCTATGAATCTGGACGAGGATCGTGTGAACATGATGGTTGCAGCTATGGGGCGGGCGATTATGGAGCTATCGCTCGCCAATCAGCCGATAACTCAGAAAGCGGTCGTTGAAAAGCTGGAGCAGTACCGAAAAGAGACGGGTAACGTGATTGGGGAAGGGGTTAACAAGGATGCAGCGGAGATAGTGCGGAAGGGAAGTGCTGCGATTGACTAATGGGCAATAAAAAACCCGGCGCGGTGGCCGGGTCTTATTAGGTAACTTTAATTTTAAATTGATAGTGTCAATCAGGAAGCCCAAGCTGTTTTAACAGGAAGGTGTCCATTTTTTCGCCAGTCGGTGATTACTTTCCTCGCCGCACGCGCAAAATATGTTTTATGCCCATCGTGAGGCATAGGAAGGTTGAGGTTTAACTCACCTGTGGATGCATTGATGTCGAATCGACCCTCGCGGCCGTTTCCATCGGAATAAGAATAGGTTACGAGGTCGCCAACAGTTTCAATCATCCGGATTTGTACTAGAATCGCCATCATATGCCTCGTCAGGATTCCAATTGTAGCCCAGAAGAACAGTTTGCCGGTGCGCCACCGTTTGTGAAACTTTCTGTCTTATCTCAATTATAGACTCTAATTGTTCATGTTCAAAGAGTTTCACATCAGACTCAACGTGGTCACCTTCGCAAAGCCGAGACCAAACATTGACAATTTCAGGGTCTGCATCGAGTCGCCTAATCTCTACCAAATCATCTATTACAATCTCATGATCGCGGATGAATACGTGCTCCTTGACCCTATTAACTATACGTTCTGATTTTTGTAAATTGTTAGCGATTTTAGGAATATCGCTTAAGTCTTGGCGAATTTCATCATAAAATTCCTCTGCACGATCCCAATCCGCGAGATTATTAGAATCTAAAACTTTACGGGTGGTTATCTTTTTCTTGGCTTCAAAATCATCCGATAAAATTTCATCAATGCTTTGAAGTGCCTTGATAAAAAAATCTTCATTCATTTAATCAATTATCTCAGCCAGGCCCATATGCTCTACAATGAATTTAATTAATTTAATATTATAGTCGAGGAATACTGAGAACCCTTTTTGACCCATTCCATATGGTTTTATCAATGAGAAAGTGAACTGGATGGAATTTTTGTAGTAAGCCAAGCATCCAGATATTATGCCGAAGTTTATCTCATTGATTTTTCTATATATATCTATCTCAGACAATTCATCTTTCTGTTGGAAACTAATTATGAACATGACGTTATCGCCCTTAGTGGTAGTCATGTAAATTCTTAAGTCATCACGTAAAATATATAGTGCTTTTCCTTCAGACCTGTCCTCGCACTCACAGCCTAACTCTAAAAGCCACTCTTTGTAGTCTGCCAGAGTGGTACTAGTAGTTATTCTTTCCATCTTTACTCCAACACTAAGATTTTATTTTTAAATATTCAAATTAAGCGTAATTTTGTTACAACCGCAACGCCGATGATTATGTATTTACTCAAAGATATCCTCAGGCCACTGCGCCTTAACCACTTTGCCGATGATGCGGCAATTCTCATTGCACGGAATGCTCTCATAGCGCGGGCTAGGGTTAAGCGGCTCCAGCCAGTGCTTGCCGTCATCCCAGGTATATTTCTTGAATGTGACCTCGGAATCGCCAAACACGCCAGCTACGCAGAAATCTCCTGCGTCCACCTCTTCAGCCGGATCCACCAGGATAAGCATTCCTTCCGGGAAGCTGGGACGCATTCCCTGTGGTGCGGTCATAGAGTGACCCTTCACCTCAAGCCAGAACGCGTCTTTGCTGGCCTTTTTAGTTGTAGAAACCCACTTTTGAGCATCACCCTCAGTGAATGTGCCTACTTCTGAAAACTGTCCGGCCTGTACCGTAGTGAACAGTGGGTATTCGTACTGCTTATAAACAGGACCAGATTCGTCGCCAAAAAGGATCAGCGATGGAGATACACCCAATACGGAAGCCAATACCAGCGCATCATCTGCACTAACCTTGCGCGTACCAAGCTCGTAATTTCCAAGGCGCGACGGAGCAGCCCAACCACAAAGTTTGGCTAGCTGTGCCTGGCTAAATCCCTTTGCTTCTCTGAGGGACTTAATCCTTTCCCCGATAATCTCATGCATAGTTTTCATACCGATAATCTATCACGGCATGTGATTACTGTATTTACACAAGGTGAGATTGACAGTTAATCACATATTGTGAATAATAAGTTTGTATCAACCGAAAAGGAGACTGCAATGAACAACATTGCACAGCAGCGAAAGAAAATTGGAGTTTCGCAAGCTGTTCTGGCTGAGGCAATTGGTTGGGGGCAGTCCCGGATTGCCAATTACGAACTCAACATTCGAACGCCCGGCCTTAACGATTGCCGCGAAATTGTAGAAGCATTAAAGAAACTTGGCTGCAAATGCACCCTCGATGAAGTGTTCCCACCTTCAGATAGCAAAGCCGCCTAAGCATCACCGCTCTTTTCACAACGGACATGACGTCCTACGTCGCTGCAAAGCGAATCCCAAATCAATAAACAACTATGCGTCACCCGTTATGGGTGTGCGCTCATTAACTATTCACTAAAGGGAAGTATCAACGATGGATCACGCAAACAAACGCAACGAGGCGCTCCGCATTGAGAGCGCATTACTCAACAAAATCGCATTACTCGGCACTGAGAAAACAGCCGCAGCTGTAGGTGTGGATAAAGCGCAGATTAGCCGGTGGAAACGAGACTGGATACCCAAGTTTTCGATGCTTCTCGCCGTTCTGGAGTGGGGTGTTGTCGATGACGAAATGGCACATCTCGCCCGTCAGGTTGCATCAATCCTGACCAAAGAAAAAGCCCCAATCGCGGTAACGATTGAGGCCTGATCACACTGTGTTACGCCAACACATATGTGTATTTCTACAGGAGTAATTATGAGTTCTCTATCCCAGCTTTACAAGTCCAAAGATAAAAACGGTACCGAGACAACGGTTAAGAAAACGTTCCTGGTACCGCTGGCAGAAATCTACGTCGAGCCCGGTTTCAACGTTCGCGAAATCGACCAGGAACACGTTGAAGAGTTCCGCGATGCGTTTATCGCCGGTGAGTATGTTCCTCCGCTGGCCGTGCAGGTCACGGAGAAGGGTGTGAAGATTATCGACGGTCATCACCGCTATTACGGTGCACTGGCCGCTCAGCAAGCCGGTACCGAAATCCCCCGCCTTGAGTGCAAGGATTTTATCGGTACCGACGCCGATCGCATCGCTTTCATGGTCACCAGTTCACAGGGCAAACCTCTGACGCCCTTGGAACGCGCTGCCGCATACCAGCGCCTGATCAATCAGGGGTGGGAGCCGGCAGAGATTGCGAAGAAGGTTAAACGGTCAGTGGCTGATGTTGATCACCACCTCCAGTTACTGGCGTGTGGTGATGAGCTGATCGACATGGTTCGTTCCGGTGAGGTGGCAGCGACTACCGCTGTCGCATTATCACGCGAGCATGGCCCTCAGGCGTCCTCTGTAGCCGTCGAGCAGATGAGCAAGGCAAAGGCAGCGGGTAAGAAGAAACTCACCCGTAGCGCGGCGCTACCGCAGTTTAACGCCGCAAAAGCGCGTGAGTTTATCCAGATCATCGCTGATTTCGATATTGCGCTCCCGCTACCAGAAGGCGCATCAAAAATTCTCACTGAATACCGCGAGTGGTTGAAAAATTCCGGATGGGAGGACGCATGAGTACGGCTGAAATCATCAAGTATCCAGGCCCCGAGCCTGGTTCCTTCAGGAGCAACAGAATGGAGAACAAAAGACTTGGTCACTTCTCTCTGTTCAGAAGCCTTCTGCAAACAGACTGGGCCAAAGATACGGCAAAACTCGCCTTATGGGTTCGTCTTCTGGGAGAAGCTTCTTACCGGGAAAGAACAGTCGAATTTGCCAGCAAGGAGTGGGAACTATCCAGCGGTCAACTGGTTACCACTGCGGCGATTTTGGCGAGAAAATTACGCGATCAGGATAACAAAGAAAAAAGCCCTCAGGCAGTGACGAGGATGCTTAATTTCTTCATCAGGGAAGGGATGATAACCACTGAAGGGAACCGGTCTGGCACTGTGATAACGATCACAAATTATGCCGATTATCAGTCAGTTTTACCCGATGAACCATCCGATAGACCATCCGATAAAGCCAAAGCCAGTGGTGGCGCGGCTTTGAGGCTGGTAGCCGATGAACCATCCGATGAACCACCCGATGAACAGAACAAGACATTACCTAACAAGACTAAAAACAATAAACCCCCTAAATCCCCCAGGGGGGAATCGAAGTCATTCGATCCGTTAAGTATTCCTGTTCCTGAATGGCTTGATAAACCGGCATGGCACTCCTGGGTTAAAAACCGGGCTGACATGAAAAAACCCATCAAGACGGAACTCGCAGTAAACGCAGCCTTCAGGCTCTTGAAGGAATGTCTTGATATCGGGCATAACCCGGCAGACGTAATCAACACGAGCATCGCCAACGGTTATCAGGGGTTGTTCAAACCAAAGTACCCACCTAAACGAAACCTACTTCAGGCAACCAGCCAGCACTGGAATGACCGTGAAGCATGGGAGAACGAATTCTTATGAGAAATCTTGTTCAGGCAATTCAAAATCGTGACGGTAATGCGCTGGCGAAGATGGCTGGCGACGGAAACCACCTTCCAGACCGTGGCGTCAATGATGACGCTGAGCGACTGGTAGACATTCTATTCACCAACCTGAAACAGCTATTCCCGGCGTCAGTCAGTACCGCCCTGAAAGACCCCCGAGATGAGGCGGCAGCCAAGCGCCAGTGGATCGCCGCTTTTGCCGAAAACGACATCAGGACAAAGGAGCAACTCCGGGCAGGAATGGCCCACGCGCGGGCAAGCGATTCCCCTTTCTGGCCTTCGCCGGGGCAGTTTATCGGATGGTGCAAGGATGCGGATTTCAAAGCCAACGGCCTACCTGACGCTAGTGAGCTTCACGACATGGTGATGCAGTATTGCGCGAAGAAATGCCAGTACGACACGCCGGAGCACTATCCGTGGAAAAGTAACGCCTGTTACTGGATGGTCACGAAGCTTTATGACCAGATGCGATCATTCAATCTCACCGAAAGTGAGTTGAGAAAGCGGTGTTCAGAAGAATTACGGAAGATGGCCCGCCGCGTTGCCGATGGAGAAAACATTCCGGCTCCGGTGGTTCAGATACCTAAACTGCATATCCCGGTCAGTAACGAAAAAGGCCTGGATAAAATTGCTGAGATTCGCCAGCGGTTCAAATTGCGAGGGGGGAACTCCTGATGGAATCCGAGCGCATCAGATTCGAGTCACTTTTCCGCAGTATCTTCCGCAACAAATTCAAAATATCCCGCACCCACCTGGGTTATGACGATCCGTTTGTGGATAGCTGTTTTTTCTTCTGGCAATCGCGAGGTGAACTGGCGTGAGCAGCAAAGCAGATTTAATCGAATATCGCCGCAACAGGGAAACCGGCGAGGAGAGAAGCGTTTTCGTCCTGTCCCATTACAGCCAGGTATCCAGAACGAAGCTTGAGCAAAACCTTATCATTCTTAAAGACCGACACGGCGCGAGAGCATTTGTTGAGATTGATGATTTCCCGGCGAACCTGTCAGAGCGTGAGGCGGCGTTAAAGCTGGCTAACTGGCTACAGCGGCTTAGTGTCGCGATAGAAGACAACTGGACTAAACCATAACAGGGCCACTTACACAGTGGCCTTTTTATTTGAGGATAGAGATATGAAGCAAACATTAAAATTTTGGCGTCCGGAAAGCGGAGCTTTAGGCGGAATAGTTATGGGATTTGCTCTTTTCCTTGCTGTGATGATTTTCCTGCCGCCGGTTATCGCCTTATCGAAGTGGTGGATGTCAGTTTTCGGTCTATAAGGGGATAAATCGTGAAAGTAAAAACATCAGAGCTTAGCGGTGTGCAACTTGATTATGCGGTTGCGTGGTCAGTTGATTGGGGGCAACCGGTTCTCCACATCACATCTGGAGGATCGTTTGTTGAATTGATGGGCGTAGTTTTTTCACCAACAAGCAACTGGAGTCAGTGCGGACCGATGATTGCAGAGTTCGGGGTGTGGTTATCTGACGATGAAGGCGCGTTTACGGCAAGCTGCAAACCACATTTTGACAGAGCTATTTATGATGCGGAAACGCCACAAATCGCCATCTGCCGCGCTGTAGTAGCTGCAAAGCTTGGCGATGAGGTAGACATTCCCGATGAGCTGATGGAGGTCAATCATGCCAGTAGTTAGCGGTTATTCGATGGATTTATATTGCGACTGTCGCGAGTGTCAAAAGCCGCGCGGATTCGGTAATACACCTGTTACCGACTTTAGTGGTGAAAACTTTCGCGATTGCCTGAATCAGGCCAAAAAAGCCGGCTGGGTCTTCAAAGAACGTAACACGGTTTGTTTTGCGCCGGGTCATGGGGTGGTGAAATCACAACAACTGACGGAGGCAGAAAAGTGATGGAAGAGTCAAGGAAACAGTTTGAGGCGTGGATTACAGAATGGTGGCCGCAGGTGAAAGGTAATATTTGTCGCGATGGTGACAGTTATTCGAATCATTTTATGAACTACGCATGGGAAGGTTGGCAGGCTAGCCGCGCAGCTATCGAGATTGAGTTACCGAAATACCACGACTACACAAACCAGGACACAACCAGAGCGCAGGCTGAAAAGTCAGCATACAACTCTGGCGTATACGATAGCGCTGACGCCATCCGCGCCGCTGGTCTTACAGTAAAAGGGGACAGGTGATATGCCTACTCAGGAAAAAATAATGCTTCTTTCAGGTGACGGAATATATCGATTTGCTACAAGCGAAACAGCATTAATCTCCACTCCAGATTATTTCGTTTCTGCACTAAACAGGAAGCAACGTCGCAAAGCTATGTCCTCAAAACGCAGGAGAGTTAGAGGTGATTAATGCAAATCGAGATGATAAAGACGGCAGGGGGAGTATTCGCCCCGGCGTTTGAGCATGATTTACCCCGCCTGACCAAGTTCAAAAACGGCGAGATGTACACAGCCGAATTCAAGTTAACCAGACAGCCCGCTTTTCACCGCAAGATGTTCGCCTTCTTCAACTTCTGCTTCCAGCACTGGTGTGCTAATCGTGCCGGGTTAGAGCATATGGATGAAGCCACGCAATTCGACAGGTTCCGCAAAGACCTGACGATACTGGCGGGATTTTACGAGCAGACGGTAAGGCTGAACGGTGAAGTGAGGACAGAAGCAAAGAGCCTGTCTTACGCCAGCATGGAAGCCGATGAATTCGAGCGATGTTACAACGCCATGATTAACGCAGCGATAAAACACGTCTTCGGCCGCACTACCGACCAGAACGTGCTGAATCAGCTATACGACTTTTTCTGAGGTTACGATGACCGACAAATCAAATACCCCGCCAGAAGACAAAGACAGATGGCGCACCCCACCTGAAATATTTCACGCACTAAACGCTGAGTTCTGCTTTGTGCTGGATGCCGCCGCGTCAAAAGAAAACGCGCTGTGCAGAAGTTACATCACGGAAATGCAGGACACGCTGGCAACAGACTGGAACGCGGTAATGCCGGATATCCCCGGATATGCCTGGCTTAACCCGCCGTACAGCAAACCTATGCCATTCGTAAAAAAGGCTGCTCAGGAAAACGCGGATAATTTCACCGGATGCGTGATGCTTCTTCCGGCAGATACGTCCGTCGCATGGTTCAGGGAAGCCATAAGCACAGCCCATGAAGTACGGTTTATCACTGGCGGCCGGCTGTCATTTCTGAACGCGACTACAGGCAAAGCAGTAAACGGGAATAACAAGGGGTCAATACTCGTTATCTGGCATCCATACCCGCGAACGCACTGCCAGTTTTCAACTGTTGAGCGTGATGTGCTGATGGAATACGGACGGCGAAGAACAAAGGCGGCAGCATGACACGACGACAAAGTCCAACGCAAAAAGCCTTAGACAATCTCATCTACCGCGTCACAACCCGCACTAAACGAAAGCCAGAACCAAACCCATCCGACATTAAATCATTCCCGTATACCGCTCATCTCACCCAGGTGAAATGGGACCGTATGCGTGCGAGGAAAAGACATGACTGACTACAGCAAGCTAAGTGATTTCGAAATTAACTGCGAGGTATTAGCGGTATTCAACCCAGACATTAAACACATGAGCCTCAGTGGAGACAATTCATGCTTTTACGATTGCGGCCCGACAGGGGATGGATGGAATCAAATAGACATCCCCGACTTCTGCAACAACCCGGCGGACGCATGGCCGATTATTGTCGATAACAACATCAGTGTTTATGCGATTTTCGACGGCGACAAGCGCGGGAAATGGGGGGCGGAAGGTTTCAATTACAATTCGCCATATTACTTCAATAACAACCCACTCCGCGCAGCGATGATTGCCTACCTCATGATGCAGGACGCTACCCATGCTAACTCCTGAATCCTCCCACAATTACGAACAGCAATCCATTACCCGCGCTGGTTACTGCTGTAGCTGCACTAACCCATTAGCTGAAGACGAAACCTACTGTTGCGAATCCTGTGCTCTGGAGAGCGTGGTATATCGCGACCCCAACGGATATTTAGCAGGAGATGAGGAAGATGGTTAGCAAATACAGACGTTTTCTCACTGAAAAAGAGACTGCATACATCCGGCGTGTGGCAGGTAAAGCGCCAGCCTGGGTTATTGCTCGCCAGATAAAGCGAAAAGAGAAAGACATTTTCAACTGGGGCTCACGCAATCACGTCAGTCTGCGAGTACCCAGTCATATTATGAATAAGTACTGGAGGGGTCATGGCACTAAAACGGGACAAGTTTGATGACATATTCTCCCGGCTCGTCAGAGAGCGAACGGGATGGCAATGCGACTATTGCGGTAAAATATTCGATTCCACAGACCCATCAGAACGACAACGACTACACTGCTCCCACTTCAAATCCCGACGACACAAAGCAACCCGATACCACCCCTATAACGCCTTTGCTCACTGCATCGGTTGCCACAGAAAGCTCGAAGAAGACCCCTACGAATTCACTTCTCACGCCCAGCTAACCTACGGCGAAATGACAATAGACCGCGTAGCGCATCTGGCATGCGTTCCTGTGCGTTTAAAGCCGTGGCAGATGGATGAGCTTTACCAGCACATGAAAAGTGAACTGAAGCGCATTGAGGAGCTAAGGCGACAGGGTGTTATGGGGCGCATCGAGTTCACACTGCCCGACTGGTATCAGGAGGGAATAACAATCCGTTTAGGGGAGGCCGCATGACCAGAGAATACGTCAAGAAAATCCATTACCCGTGCGAAACAGCGGCAATCTTTCAGGATGTGCTCTTTGTTATCCGGCCTGAGCACGCATCAGAGCTTCTTAACGAATGTGACCGCGCTGCTGAGTTCTTCCTGAATTACTTCCCATTCTGCAAGTTGGAGGATGTGAGAGAGGGCATCGTTTACAGCTTCGGCGGCCTGTACCTGAACGATTGCCAGTTAACCCGGGAGGCCGCATGAGCGTAACAGACATCAACTCAGCACAGCAGCGCCACAAAGACCGGGAGATGCTCACCAATATCGACAAGGCATTACAGACTAACGAGGAAACTCGTCAGCGCCTTGAAGCTATGCGCCGAGAGGTGATCAACCGATTGGGGATTAACAAGCCGGACGGCCCGGAGGATGCAGCGTGAGGGCGAGAGAGCTAAACCTAAACAAAGAACAGCATGACTGGCTCAACGGCTGGCTTGAATTATGGGGGGCATGGGTTTACTCAGGCAGACTTGAAAAGCGCATGAGCAGCGTTATAGCTCAGTTCATGGAGAAAGTTGAGCCGTCCAGGGTAATGACGCGGCCAATGTGCAATGACGATGACGGAATGTTGATTTCTCAGGTCGTAGATTCCGTTATGCGCATCGACACAAAGGCCTTCGGTATTCTGCTTAGTTACTACTCTCACGGCTCATCCAAGTACGCCATATCATCCTACTACCACAAGACCGCAAGTCCCCGCAAAATGTCAGGACGGGGAGGCGATAGGGTGCGCAAACCTTCACTGGTCACATGTCGCAGAGAGGTGGACGAAATTCTCAATGCGTCACTGTTCATGCTTTACCAGCCGATGGTTAATGCATTTAACAGTCGCAAACGTGTCGAGAAAATCAGACATGTCGCATAGATTGTGTTGACATCTGTGATCAATTGAGCAATGATAAATACATAAGCTGCCGTTAGTGACTCTTAAGTTGCTACGGTGGCTTTTTTATTGCCTTATTCGCATCAAAAAATGAGCCGAATAACTCCCGCATTCGGCTCATCACGACATTTTCTGTTAGCGCTTATCTAAACTCCGGTCATCAACTCAATACCCTCATCGAACCTCTGCGGTAACTGGATAAGCGCTAAGCACAAAAAAGAAAACCCAGCGCTATGGCTGGGCTTCGTGAATGAGCGGCATGAATTGTTAGCGCAATCCACGCCTGAAATGCTCGTAAATGCCGGTCACGAACAAATCAATGAATTACGCATTCAACGTATATCGGATTTGTTCAGTGGGCTATCTCCAACATTCTTAATCTGAACAAGTCCCCTGCATGGGGATAAGACATGAAAATGCCCGAAAAACATGACCTGCTTGCTGCACTTGTTGCGGCTAAAGAACAAGGCATAGGGGCAATCCTTGCGTTTGCAATGGCGTACCTTCGCGGAAGATATAATGGCGGTGCGTTTACTAAGACAGTAATCGACGCAACGATGTGCGCCATTATCGCCTGGTTTGTACGTGACCTTCTCGATCTCGCTGGCCTGAGCAGCAACCTTGCATACATCGCGAGTGTGTTTATCGGCTATATCGGCACTGACTCCATCGGTGCGCTAATCAAACGCTTTGCAGAAAAGAGGGCTGGAGCTGGCGATACCACCCGGCAATAGCCTTATGAGGTGAGCATGAGCCAAGTTATCCCCTTATTAAACTTTGAAGAAGGCTACAGCGAAAAGCCCTACATCGATACCGAGGGTTATCCGACAGTAGCTTGCGGTATAAAGATTGGCCCCAAAGGCGCAAAGTTGAGTAACTACACCTTCACCGTGCCTCGCAACGTTGGCGACGTCTGGTTAGAGAGCTTCGTTAACGCAACGGTTCTGAAGATGAATTTCAACCCCGCGATTGTCTCTGCACTCAAAGCATGTAACGGCCCGCGCCGCGACATCCTTATCAGCATGGCATATCAGATGGGCGTAATTGGCCTGGCAGGATTTAAGAATACGCTGGCGATGATTGCTGACGGCAATTTCTCCGGTGCAGCTAACGGCATGCTCTCCAGTTTATGGGCGAAACAAACGCCAAATCGCGCAAAGCGTCACGCAGAAGTAATGCGTACCGGTGACATGAAAGCCTACGAAGGATTGCTCAAATGAAAATCCGACTCGTAGACGACTGGCGTCACTGGTGGCGATGGAACTCCACGAAAGTGATTGTCGCTTTAGGTGCTCTGCCGACTATCTGGTTTGAGCTTCCTCCCGAATGGAAGGCGGAAATACCCTCAAGCTGGATGCGTGTCGGCGCGATTATCCTGATGGTCGTCGGCGTTCTGTCTCGCATGACACTGCAAAAGCCACCGGAGAAGAAAGATGGGAACGATTGAGTTGGTCCTCTCTGGCCTGCTGGCGTTCGTCCTGGCTGTGCTTGGCGCTTTCGGTATCGGTCGCAGTGGAGGCAAAAGGGACGCTGAACAGAAGGCTGAAGCTAAGCGAATCGACGAATACATTCAGGCAACCACCGCAGTCACTGAAAAGCGCATTGAAGCATCGAAAGGAGCCGCAGATGTTCAGCAGAGTGTTAACCGTATGCCTGATGACGATGTTGATCGCGAGTTGCGCCAAAACTTTACCCGCAAAACCTGAGGTCATTGATACCGCCTGTAGCTGGGTGCAGATCATCTACCTGACAGACCATGATATTGACGTACTGGACAGGCAGACGAAGAAAGACATTCTGGCGCACAACAAGGCCTGGCAAGCTAACTGCCACAGATAGATGCGTTTCGCAGTAGTATTTTTAAATAAAAAGAAAGCCAGAAATCACCTATACTCGTGCGCAAATTGTAGCCTTCATGGAATGAATTATGAACCATCATAGTGGTGATTTTGATAAAATCCTGAGTATTATTATAGTCTTGGCTGTTGAGCATTGGATTATTGCCTCCCTCGTGGTTGGTTTGGCCATGTACCTAATAGGGTCGGCCATAAATGAAAATGCACAGACAGACTTTGGTGCGATCACATCTGGAGTGGTTGGGGTGTGTGGGCAATTGATTTTAGGCTTTGGCGTGCTCGCAAGTATCGTAGGGATTGTTAAGTTCATTTGGATCCATGCTTGAAGTGACCATTACAAAGCTCATCCCCGGGTGGGCTTGATAATGGAAAAAATTAAAACTTATATTGTGGTTGACATAATTCATTGTTTTGCAATGGTTATTTTGTTGTTGGTATAATTAACTCGTTCCACAGATAGGGGGTTAATATGCTGACAATAATTCTGTTTGACGATGGGAAGCCTGGCTTGATTTGGCCTACCGAAGAAATTGGCAAAGTGGTAAAAGTCCCTGACTACCAGTTTAAGGCTCGAGAAATGCTCGGTGGTGTGGCGGTCATGCCTGATGTGGAGTATCAGGTCTATGAGTTCCAGATGGATGACGAGATTTATCTGATTGGAGTAAATGGGGGCAGTCCAAGCGACGATGTAATTAAGTCTCACATCAAGCATGGCGACCCCAAGCCGAAACCATACAAAACACTGTAACCGCCTCCGGGCGGTTTTTTTATTGCCATCACAATGGGTAGGCAAAAGAGCTTTTTGGAAGTGGGAACGCAGCCCCACAACCAAGCGTGAAAAGTAAGACGTCATTCATGGTCACATCATTTGTTTGGTCGAACACCTTGCGGTACACAGCTTGGCACATCTGAATGGATTTCTTCATGGCGTTACTCCTTGCTCGGATTGTTGCATTCATCATGGATAGTGTTTTTGGCATCAAAGGCAACCAGAGTAGCCCTATCGTTATTACATTTTTCACAGTCTGAATGACGTCACCTTCGCAGCTTCCAAAAAGCTCTAAGTTCACTATTGATCAATCTCTAATAAACTCAAAGGATTTTTTATGGATAAGCCGGACTGGGAGGCTATCGAATCGGCTTACCGGGCTGGTTCGTTATCAGTTAGAGCCATCGGTGAAAAGCATGGCGTTAGCCACGCCACCATCCTGAAAAGAGCAAACAAAGAAGGATGGCAGCGCGACCTGACTGAAAAGGTCAGGACAGCAACCAAGGCCAAAGTAACCAAGTCGGTAACCAAAGACGGTAACCAGTCACCGGTGGTTACTGACGCGCAGATTATTGACCAGGCATCCGATGAAGCCGCCGCAGTAATTATGGCTCATCGTGAGGGTCTGGCGGCATGGCGTGGCATCACCAATAAGCTCCGCGACTTCCTCGAAGATGCAGAAATAACGGAAGACAATCACGCATCCATGTCCCGTTCAATCACTGCCGGTGTCGATGCTCAAATCAAAGTGATTAACGCAGAGCGCAAGGCGTATAACCTCGACTCTGAGGAAGCCAATAAGACGGTCGATGACCTGTCTAACCTGATGGATTCACTGTCTCAGGGGGCTTAATGAAACCTGAGCACCTCAAGCTGCTGAGAGATAAGGACTGGCGACTCAATAACCTTTACTGGATCACCGACAAAGAGGGAAAGCCTACACGCTTCAGGATGACGCCTGAGCAACGTGAGTACTTTGAAGGTATCCACACCCGCAACATCATCCTGAAGGCTCGCCAGCTCGGTTTCACTACCGAAGTCTGCATTATCCAGCTGGACGCCGCGTTATTTGAGTCGGCAAAGTGTGCGCTGATAGCCCATACGCTAAACGACGCCAAGCGCCTGTTTCGCGAAAAGGTTAAGTACGCATACGACAAGCTGCCAGCAGAGATTAAGGCAGCCAATCCGGCGAGCAACGATTCTTCAGGGGAGCTCGTATTCAAGAAGGGCGGATCACTGTACGTCAGCACCTCTTTCCGTGGTGGTACGCTGCGCTACCTGCACGTTTCAGAGTTCGGAAAGATATGTGCCAAGTTTCCGCACAAAGCCCGTGAGATCGTCACTGGTGCGTTTGAGGCGGTATCGACAGGCTGCTTTGCCACAATCGAGAGCACAGCAGAGGGCCGGGCGGGTTACTTCTTCGATTATTGCCAGACAGCAGAGAAAGCGCAGTTACAGGACAAGCCGCTTTCACCACTGGACTGGAAGTTTTTCTTCTTCTCCTGGTGGAAGAACCCGCAATATGCATTAGATCCGGTAGAGCCGCTACCAACGCGCCTGGTTGAATACTTCGCTGAGATGGAGGCGAAGCACGGCGTTGTTCTGAACGAGCGCCAGAAAGCCTGGTATCACGCCAAAGAGAAAACCCTCGGCGATGACATGAAGCGCGAGTATCCAACCATTCCTGCAGAGGCGTTTCAGCAGTCGGTCGAGGGCGCGTATTACGCCAAGCAGTTCCGCTGGCTCTACACCAACAAGCGGATCGGCCAAATCCCGGATAACTCACACCTCCCGGTTCATACGTTCTGGGATATCGGCGTGGGCGACTCAACGGCGATCTGGTTCATTCGTGAGGTCGGTACTGAATTCCACGTTATCGACTACTACGAAAACTCAGGTGAGGGCTTGCGGCACTATATGAAGGTGCTGAAAGACCGAGGCTATGAGTACGGCGAACACTGGGGTCCGCACGACATCGATAACCGTGAATTCGGTGCTGATGCCAAATCCCGTAGAGAGCTTGCCCGCGAGGGTTACGAGATTGACGGCCAGATGTACTCCATGACCTTCAATGTTGTGCCGAAGGCTGGCGTCGACACCGGCATCGAGTCGGTGCGTGAGATTCTACCCTCATGCGTGTTCGATGAAGAGAAGTGCGCCGAAGGCATCTCTCACCTCGAAGGTTATCGCAAGGAGTGGGATGACAAGCGCGGCTGCTGGAAAGATAAACCTCTTCACGATTTCACCTCTCACGGCGCTGACGGCTTCCGTTACTTTGCTGTAGCGAAGAACAACCGCAAGCAGGTCGGCGCAGTATTCTTCTAAGGAGTTCATCAGTGAGTGAACAACAAGGCGAGGTTTCATTCCTCGTTAACGCCCTTGCTGATGCGATAGGGCGGCAGCGAATGCTGTACGCAGGCCAGCCGGGGAATACCAAACGCACGAAGCTGTGGGATGAATTCGGCTATCCGAATAATCTTGAGTTCGACCGCTACTACCGAGCCTATGAACGGAATGCTGTGGCGTATGCCGCCGTGCATAAGCTTCTCGAATCCTGCTGGATGGACAATCCGACCATCATTGATGGTGAGGAAGAGAAAGAAGCCGAGGAGACTACGGAATGGGAAAAGGCGGTAACGAAGCTGCTGAAGAAGCATTGGGCGAAGATTAAAGATGCCGATCGGCGAAATCTTGTCGGCCGTTACTCTGCGCTGCTAATCCAGTTCCGGGACGGCAGGGAGTGGAGTCAGCCAGTAGATAAGAACGTCGTTGCTAGGCTGAAAGATAAGTCTATCGTGAAGCTTATCCCTGCGTGGGAGTCTCAAATCAAGCCGGGTAATTTCGACACCGACACGCTTTCTGAAACATACGGGCAGCCAGTTTCTTACAATTTCAACGAGCAGCCGGTTGGCGATGATGGCACTTATGGGCCAGTACGCGGCGTTACAGTTCATCCCGATCGGATCATTATTCTTTGCGAAGGCGCAGAAGATGAAAACATGCTTTCCGGCGTGCCTTTTCTGCGTGCTGGCTATAACAAGCTTCTTGACCTTGAGAAAGTATCCGGCGGCAGCGCCGAGGGCTTCCTGAAGAACGCCAGCCGCCAGCTTGGTATTGCCTTCGATAAAGAAACCAATATGGATGCACTAAAGCGTGCAGCCACTGACGCTGGTTTCAAGGATTTGGGCGATGCATTAAACGATAAAGTCGCGAAGATGAACCGCGGTACCGATGCGGCACTTGTCATGCAGGCCGGTACGCCATCGGTTCTTTCTGTTGCAGCCGCTGATCCAAAACCGACATGGGAAGTCACCGCCAACGAGTTCGCCGCTTCAATTCAATGCCCATTCACCATTCTGTTTGGTCAGCAAACCGGGCGCCTTGCTTCGGATGAGGATAAGACGGACTGGGCGAAACGCTGCAATGGCCGCCGATGGGGCTTTATGTCTTCGGTAATCGAAACCATCCTGGAGCGCTTCTGGACGCTTGGCGTTATCGACCAGCCATCATCCGGCGAAGTATCGCTGGCATGGTCCGATTTGCTGGCACCGAGCGAGAAAGAGAAGATTGCCAATATGCAGGCGATGGCGACTGTGGCTAAAGACACTCAGCAGGCATTCGGTACGCCTGTGGTAGACGAAAATGAAATCCGCGCCGTGGGTGAGCTTGAACCTCGCAAAGAGGTTAAAACTCCCGACCCTGACCAGAAGGTGATTACCGATGATCCTC